>NZ_SHNO01000001.1:2400000-3048006 GCF_026262645.1 Candidatus Marimicrobium litorale | reverse complement strand
AGAGGCGGTGACCGGCCTTATGGAAAAGGCGACACGGCACCTCGAAGGAAAAAATACTTAGGCCATCGGACTTCAGCCCACCAGAGAGCGCCCTCCGTCGACAATCAGAACCTGGCCCGTAATAAACGGCGCGTCACAGGCCAAAAAGCCAACTGCCCCGGCAATATCGGCAGGATCACCCTGACGTTGGAGTGGGGTGCGAGCCAACGTTTCCTCACGCATTGACGTGTCGTAAGACTCGCCCCCCTCCGGCCACAGTATGGCACCTGGAGAGACGCCGTTGACGCGCACCTGCGGTGCCAACTCTACAGCCAGACTGCGGGTCAGTGAAGTGAGTCCGGACTTTGCTGCACAATACGCGTTATACCCAGGCAAAGGACGCTCGGCGTGGACATCGAGAATATTAACAATGCTTCCTCGCGCGTTTTTCAATAAGGGCAGCAAGGCCTGCACAAGAAAGTAGGGGCCTCGCAAATTTGCGTTCAGCATGTCGTTGAACTGAGACGGCGTACAATGATCAATCGGCGTCGGCGCGTACCCTGACGCATTGTTAACCAGCACGCTCAAGGTGCCGTAGCGCTCTGCCAGGGTGTTGCCCAGTCTCTCTATCTCTTCAGTGTGTTGTATATCCGCCTGAAGAGTCACGCAGGAATCAGGTCGCTCATCACACATCAACTGCGCCAAGGCTTCTGCGTCCTCACTGGAACTCCGATAGTGAAGCACTATATCGAACCCCCTGCGATGCAAATGCAGCGCAATCTCTTTACCAATACGTCTAGCGCCGCCTGTTACAAGCGCTATTTTACTGTTGTTATCTGATTCCATAATTTTTTTCCAATCCAACGCGTTGGGCAGTGAATGGCATTGTCACTCCTCATAGTAGAGCGGAGCCTCACCACACGCATTGCACATCCAAGGCAGCCGGGGAATCAGAGCACACTGGCAAAAGCTTCGAACAACGCCTAAGGCACTTTAACGTGAGGCAATACGATCATGGCGCGCCGTTTTCATCGGGCACATGCGAATTCGAGCGTAACCATCTGCCTAAACTGCTCCGGATTACAAGCAGGAGCTCAGCCCAGGGCTGAGTCGGGCACCCAGACGCCGTGGAACCCTACGGGGACACGCACCGGTAAATGCACTTTTGCGATGGGACCGGATGATATAGCGGTCGCATCAAACAGGCAAAAAGCAGTGGCCTGAGTGTTCTTGTCATATACATAGCTAGCGATATAACCACCATCCTCTGTACTGGAATCCGCCGCCGGAATAAATATAGGCTCCCCCGGTTCCAGCGCCACGCCGGGAAGCCAGTCATCGACTTCGCCTGACTTCAGGTCATACTTGCGGATACCACCTTCCGCCTGCTGTGCTTTTTCCGGGCCGTCGTTTTCTTCATCGACGGCAAGGCTATAGCCATAGCGGTAGTCCCGGGTCCAGTACTCGCGGTTCACCTGCGGAAACTCCATCGGGTGACCATAAACACGATCCACCGAAGCCTTACCGGTTTTCATATTCATAGAGAAACGCGAGAGATGCGCCGGGTGGAAAAAATCGTGCGAGTTCTTTACCCACAGGTGATCATAGCGCGCCGCATCGACAACCACCTCGTCGCCTTGCTCGAAAGAATTCATTACGTGGAAAACAAAGCAGCTTGGGATATCAAACCATTTTATATCTGCGTTGGTGCCCGTGCGCGGCATAACACCAAAACGGCAGGGCGCGTTGTCATCCCACTTAAATGGGAGACCACTGCCAGCAATCGCCGAGAACCAGGAAAATCGTACCTGCATCTCCATGAAAACGACATAGTTTTCCGTGACTGCAAAGTCGTGAACCATGCTTGGCCCGGTCAATTTGATCGGCTCCACCTGCAACATGTTGCCATTTGTATCGGCACGCATGTACGTGAGGTACGGCTCCATCACGTTATAACCGAAAAAAAGCAGCTCTCCGGTTATTGGATCAATCCTCGGGTGGGCAGTCATATTGCCCGTCAATTTTCCCTCATAATTGAACGACCCTTTCGTGGAAAGGTCTTCCGCATTAATGAGGTAGGGGTAACCAAACTCACCAAGGGACATCAGCTCGCCACCATGGTAAATCAGAGAAACCGCGCTGGTTGTATTTTCTGGCTTGGGTGAGCCCATACCACCGGCTTCCTGTCTATATACCGGTGTATCTACGTATCGATTGCGATACCACTTTGCCTCGCCAGCCTCGAGCCGGACACCATGCATCATGCCGTCTCCCCCGAAGAAATGCTCCGCCACTCCAGAGGACGCATTGGTACCGTTACGGACATAGAGACCCGAGAGCTCCGGTGGAATGGAGCCCTCTACCTTCAGGCTGGTCTCGGTGACCTCCTCCGTTACGGGCCTGAAGTTGCCCTCCTGCCAAAACTTGACCACCGGCGCATCTTCGGAGCAGCCGGAGAGTGCGGTTGAAGCCGCAGCACCCATCGCCGCCATACCCGTATATCCAAGAAAATCTCTGCGTTTCATGGCGTTCCGCTCCAGCGTGACATCTATTTTTATTCTAGCCGCATAGTTTAACCTATCAGGGCGCACTGTGTAGCACTGTCTTTATTCGCGAGAGAGCCGCTGCGAAAGCCCGGGCGGGTTCAGCCGCAGACGCTACAAAACAGGTTCAGTTGAGTACCAAGCATTTAAACCCACACGGCCTTTCCTTCATCGCACCCCCTTGCCACAGCAACGCACTGATATCACACTGTCTTTCGCTTCAATTCCCCTCGCGCCTCAATCCGGGCATCAGGCGACCGCAACGCAATGGAGAGATTTCACATGTCATTGATGGATAAGTTTCGACTGGATGGTAAAACCGCCATCGTCACCGGCGCAGGCAAAGGCATCGGTGCAGGCATCGCGATCGCTTTTGCCGAGGCGGGTGCTGACCTCATCATCGGCGCCCGCACAGAGGAGGATTTGAACCGGGTGGCCGGGGATATTGAAGCCTTGGGCAGGCGCGCACTGGTTGTCCCTACTGATGTGCTCGATTATGCGCAGCTGCAAAATCTCGCGGATCGCGCCATGGCAGAGTTCGGCCGTATCGACATTCTGGTCAACAACGCGGGGGGCTTTCCGCCCAAGCCTGTTCTGGAAACCAGCGCCAGAGAATTCGAGGGCGCGTTCCGCTTTAACGTCAGTACCGCGTTCGAAATGTCGCGTATCTGTGCACCACTGATGAAGGACTCTGGCAGTGACGGCAATATTCTCAATATATCTTCTGTCGCCGGCCACAAGCCTACGCCTTGTTTCGCCGCATACGGCACCGCCAAGGGCGCCCTGTCCCTACTCACACAGGAACTGGCACAGGAGTTCGCCCCCTACCTGCGGGTCAACGCTATTGCAGTAGGTTCAACAAAAACCGATGCCCTGAACACTGTTTTGTCACCGGAAATTGAACAAACCATGGTGGAGCTGACGCCCATGGCGCGATTGGGCGAGGTGGAGGATATCGCCCTGGGGGCACTCTATCTATGCACGCCCGCTGCCAGCTACGTCACCGGCGAAATATTGGCGGTCAACGGCGGCCTTGAGCGCTTGAACATGCAGATGCCCCGAGCTTGGGGCGGCATGGGCTAACGAGCAGACTGACCGCAATCTGGCCATATAAGACTGATTATTTTTCAGGGCAGAAGAGTAGTCTCACTGTATTAGCGCAGAGGAGAGATACCATGGTCAGACAATCGAATACTCCAGCTGATGTACCGGTTGAACCGCGCAACCGCGAACACAGTCTCGGGCCGGCTCTGGCCGGCGACTGGTTCGATAACCACCCCTTCAAGACCGCATGGTTTAACGCCATGTCGATCACTTTTCCCCTGGGAGAAAAGTTTTTTATCGACAGTGTCAGACATTTTGCTGACCGGATCGACGACCCAAAACTGACGGATGACATACGCGGTTTCTGCGGCCAGGAAGGGTTCCATCGTCGAGAGCACCAGCACTACAACGAAACCCTTTGCCAACAGCGAGGCTATGATCTCGCTCTGATGGAAGGCCGACTCGAGGCCAATATCAAGCGAAGCAAGAAGTTTTTTTCGCCGATGCAGCAGCTTGCCATCACCGCATCGCTTGAGCACATTACCGCTATCCTCGCGGAATCGGCTCTTGATGAAAGTAACCCCATGCGCAATGAAGCCGACCCGCTGATGCTGGCCCTGTGGCAATGGCATGCAGCTGAGGAGATGGAGCACAAATCCGTTGCTTTCGATGTCTACCGCGCCATGGGTGGCACCGAAAAAATGCGCAAGCGCGCTATGCGTCAATCAACGCTGTTCCTGATGATAGACGTCATGGCCGGTGTGGTACACATGCTACGCCGGGATGGACAACTCTGGAATCTGCGCCTCTGGGGACAGGGCTGGAAATTCCTGTTCGGACGGAACGGGGGAATATTGCGCAGTGTATGGCCCGCGTACAAGGAATACTACAAAGACGGATTCCATCCCTGGGACAGAGACACCCGGCCATTACTGGCATCATGGAAAGAAAACGATCAGCAACTTTTGACGGCCTGAGATCGGCTTGGCCGCACTACTCAAACTTGCTGATAATGTCGTCTGAGTAGCGCTTTACAGCATCGATTTTTTGGTCGAGGTCATCTGTCTCGCCGTGGTAAAAAGGCCATGGCATCGTCAGGATATGAGTCACACCGGCGTCTTCGAGGCGGCGATATCCGTCAACATCCCATGCATCTGACGGCGTCGCCATTACTTCGTAGGGCTCATTCTCTCGGCCGTATTCACGTCGCCACTGATTGATTGAGTCAATCGATTCAATAATCTCATCAGAGGGTTGAAGATCGGTGACCCATCCATCACCCAGACGGGCTGCTCGGCGCATGGCCGGTTCTGAGATGCCACCAATCCAGATAGGGATATACTCCTCAGGTGCTGGATTCATTTCCAGCGCGTCGAACTGATAGTACTTACCCTGATACTCAACCAACTCGCCGGTCCAAAGAAGCCGAAGAATCTCAAGAATTTCATCCGTGCGCTTCCCGCGTGTTCGGAAATCTGCATCCATCAGCGCGAATTCATCCGCCGACCAGCCCACACCGATAGCTGGGGTAATCCGGTTATTGGAAACAATGGCCGCAGTGCTGATTGCCTTCGCCACCAAGAATGGGTTGCGCATGGGCAGCACAAATATATTGTTGGTAAACCGCAAACGCTCCGTAATTGTGGCCAGCGCGCCAATCATCACCCAGGGATCAGGCCAGTCGGTAAAGGGCGGCCAACGGCGACTGCCATCTTCTGTATAGGGGTAAGGTGTTGAAATCTCCTGCGGGTTTGCCACATGATCGGAGAATGACATGGCGTGCCAGCCATGGGTATCCGCAACTGGCGCCAACTTGGTGAGATGGGCCACGCTGCTGAAAGAGGTGGACATAACAAACTTCATGAAAAGGTATACTCCCGCGCGAGAGGTGCGCGATATTACTTGATTATGTTGATGAGGTCGCTGGGCTCCACATAGATCCGAGAGAGACATTCACCTTTCTCTTCGTTGAACTGGTCTATCTCTCCCATCTTGCAACGACTCGCATCGAAGACCACCACCCGTGAAATATCCCTGCAGCCCAAACCGGTGAACTGGACAGACTTCCATTTGGAATCGGTTGGCTTGACTGCAGAGTAAGACAGCGACCGTTCGGTGTAGACAATGTCATCCATGTTATGCACCGCAAGCCGCGGCACTAGAGAGCTAATTCTGTAGCCCAGATTATTAGTTAGCCGAAACTGCACCCTGCACGCATCGTCCATTTCATACACTTCGGTGACTCTCAGTACGGCGCTGTTGTCGGGATCACTCGCTCCCACGTCAAAGTATTCCCAGGTACCGTCACTGTCCAGCAGAACCCTGCGCCCGTCCGAGGTGTAAGCCTGAGTAGCGACCTGCGCAAGGGCCTGAAGACTCAGCGAGAACAAAAAAATCGCCATTGCCAGATGCTTCATTACTCCGCTCACCTCGCGTACCTCTGTCACTGCGGTCGCCAACCTTGTATTGTGTTGCTCGAAGGGTATCGTCCCTGCATAGTGTAAGCAATAGCTCTTCTAGGGAACGCTGCCGTTGTCGTTCTATACAACAAAAATACGCCAGCATAGGTGCCGCTTTCAAGAGAAAGCCGGCGCGCTCAACTAACATGAGTGTGGACTATCGCACTCGTGACGACACCGATATTCGCTCTATCGGGCCTGAGGAGTTCTTTTGCGGCCTTTTCCCCGACCTGCTGTCGCGGTATTCCTCCTGTGTCGAGCCCTGGTTATCGCAGAACAACCCCGGCGAACTGACCATCGACTGCGAGGGTACACTGTGGTCACTGGCGGTCTGCGCAGCAGGGATTGAGTCCTGCCGGGGTGGCCGTGAGACAGGCCTCAGGGTGAAGCTCAGTGCCGAGGAATTCTCCGGCCTGGTGAACGACCTTTACACCCCAATGACCTTCTTCGTCAGTGGTGGCCTGAGTATTCAACGGGGCGACATGTCCAATTTTCTGGACTGGTGGATGATTATTCGCGCTCTGGTCGACGGCAGGCCGATCCACGTTGCCGGCGCATTGGAATTCCTGGACGCCTCGGGAGAACCGCTGAACTTGCAGCAATCGTTTACGCCGCTCGACGATACACAAGACATGCGTCACTTTCTGGAAACTGCAGGCTTCCTGCACTTGGCCGGGGTATTCAGCGAAAGCGAGATGGCGCAGATATCCGCAGATATCGACCGATATCATGACCGATATACGGAGGGTGATCAGAGCAGCTGGTGGGCCACCACGGCAGACGGCGCTCGCCGACTGGTGCGCCTGCAGAGCTTTGATAAACACTCCTCTGCCACACGGGCGTTGCTGCAAGACCCAAGATTTCTCCGCATCGGTGAAGTCAGTGGCGCCGGTCACACTCATTGTGGGCTGGAGGGAAACGCCATCGAGGCACTGATCAAACCACTGGACGTTGTCGAGGGCATTTCCGACCTGCCCTGGCACAAGGACTGTAGCCTTGGTCGGCACAGTTACGAGTGCTGCAGCCTGACTGTAGGCATCTCTGTTACCGGGGCAGGCCCCGACTCGGGCCAGTTGCGCGTCATCGCCGGCTCTCACCGGGCGTTGATGTGGCCCGCGCTCATCACCAGACCAGAAAACTTGGGGCTACCCATTATCGACCTCCCGACCGCGACAGGGGACATCACTGTGCATCTGAGCTGCACGCACCACATGTCACAGGCGCCCACCGCCAGGGAGCGCCGGGTCCTGTATACCGGCTTCAGGCTCCCTTCGGTCTCGGTTGATTCCAGCAGTACCGGCAGAGCCCGCATCAACCGGGTGCGGGAAGCCGCGCACAAGAACGTTTCCCAGTAGTTCGATGCTGTTTCGGCAGCAGCATTGCCACTCTTAAATAGCAGGTCAGGCATGGGACAACGCTTGATCTGGATCACTATTGCCGCATTTAAAACAGTCAAACCTGTTTTTTTATTATGAAGCACCCTATTTTGACCCCTGCTGTATGAGAAACCGGTTAAGAGCGTCAATGGGCCTTTTCCACCCGGCCATGCACGAGGGGGGCTGAATAACGGCAACCCCGCGTATGCGAAACAGTGAGAGGTGCGCTATGAGCCTAACCAAAAAAGCCAGCGGAGCCATGCCAGAAAGCAAATGCCCCGCGGATTTCGATTTTTTTGACGAAGAGATATTAAATTGCTCCTACGAGTTCTACGAGCACTTACAGACGCAGGCTCCGGTCTACAACCTGCCCGGCACCAATATTTTTATGGTCAGCCATCATTCAGATATCAAACAGCTATTGAAGGACACCAAAACCTTCTCCAGTAACTTTACCCACCTGCTCAAAGGGCCAGAGCCCGCGCCAGAGGTCACTGCGATCTACGAGAAAGCGTGGCAACCAGTCGACACCCTGATTACCGCCGATCCGCCGCGGCATAAAACCTATCGCAACCTGGTCAATAAAGTATTTAACGCCGCGCGCGTCAATGCCATGGAAAATTATATGCAAGAAATGGCGCACGAGTTGATAGACAGCTTTATCGAACGCGGAGAATGCGATTTTATTCGCGAATTCAGTACGCCACTGCCAGTCTAAGTGATCGCTGATCAACTGGGAGTGCCAAGGACAGATTTACGCGACTTCAAACGCTGGTCAGACGCCTTCGCGCGTCGACTGAGCCAGATGGCAACACCTGCAGAACAAATTGAAGACGCAGAAAATATCGTCCCCTTTCACCACTATTTCGCAAACATGTGCGAAACGCGGCGTGAGAATCCTCGGGACGATATGATCACAGACCTTGTCACAACAAAGATTGCTGATCCCGATACAGGCGTCCGCCGACCACTCGATATGGAGGAGCTCCAGAGCCTGCTACAACAGCTAATGGTAGCGGGCAATGAAACCACCACTTCGGCAATTACAGGGGAAATGCTGAGCCTTTTAAAAAATCCGGAGCAACTCAAAGAGCTGCAAGACCGGCCTAAGCAAATAGCCAATGCAATAGAGGAGATTCTGCGAATGGAATCTCCCAGTGCGGGCATGTGGCGTGTGGCGTGTGGCGTGTGGCAAAAAAAAACAACGAGATTCACGATGTGCAAATCCCCAAAGGTTCACTCCTAATGCTACGCTATCACGCGGCAAACAGAGACCGCGCCCTTTTTGAGCATCCCAACGACCTCGAAATCGCGCGCAAAAACGCGAGTGATCACATTGCCTTCGGGCAGGGCATACACTTTTGTCCCGGTGCGATGCTGGCGCGCAAGGAAATGCTGATCGCGTTCAACGCGTTGCTGTCACGTCTGGACAATATAAAAATTGACCCTAGCCAATCTGATCTAGCCCATTGGCCGAACATTGTCCTGCGCGGCCTGAAGGGACTGCACATCACGTTCGAGAAACGAGTACAGGCGTGAATTGATACCCTACGTTTCGTCATATCCCGATTGTACGCTGCGCATGTCGGACAGGGCCCGCTCGGTCACCACCACTGACTGAAATACCGATTGCTCGTGACGAAGGGCTTCGTCCAGTGGCAGGTCACAACCGGGAACCAAAATTTTCTTCAGCCCTGACAGTGCGTCGGCGGATTTCTCGGCCATCTGCAGAGCCAATGTGAGCGCCTGATCCAGGGCCTCACCCTGAGGTACCAGTCGGGTAATTGCACCGAGATCATACAAACGTTCGGCACTGACCACAGAACCGGTCAACACCATGTCGAGAGCCGCTGCGCGACCTGCCAACCGCGCAAGGCGTGAGCAGCCCCCTATGCCCGTGGTCAGGCCCATATTGACCTCCGGCTGCGCGAAACAGGCTTGTGGTTCTGCGATGCGGATATCACAAGCCCAGGCAATCTCCGCCCCGCCACCAGACGCACTGCCCGCAATCGCTGCAATACTGACGACATCCTCGTGCGTCAGCTCTTTTTGCACGGTGAACCATCCAGCACCACTCCCGGTTTGTTCACCACCCTGAGCGCCGCTCATCAAATCGACCAACCAAGCGTGCTCCAGCCAGTGTCCTTCTAAACCTGATGCAAGTATCACTGCCCTTGCTCCCGCTTCACGACACTCTTTCAAAGTCGCGCCAAGAGCATCTACTGCAGCCCAGCAAATGCGATTGTTGCGGCCAGCGTCGCGGAAAGTCAGCACGGCTACCTTTCCACTCCAGCTTGTATCGATAGAAAAACTCACGTCGACGTACCTCGCTCAGCCAGGAAAACGATCAAACTGGGGCATATTTTCGGGAAGGTAGTGAAAATCCTGCTTCTCAATGCAGTACATGGCAATATCCGGTGTCCCGTAACTGGCAGGGTCGTCCAGTGTGCCCACCTTAAGTACAATAATGTCGGCAAGCGCGGGGGGTAAACTGGCAAGAGAGGTGCCACAATCCGGACAGAACTGACGTTTCACAGGTTGTTCCAGGTCGGTACGCTCAAAAACCCTGGGCTGTCCCTTTGTATAGTGAAAGCCGCTTACAGGCATCCCGAGCGCAACATTAGCAGCGCCGCCAGATATGTACTGACACTCCCGGCAATGACACAGCCCGCGCAGAACAGGTTCGCCCTCAGCTTCGTAGCGAACTTTTCCGCAATAGCAGCCACCTGTAAGCTTCATAGGACGCACCTCGTTATTGTGGTATCGGGCATGCGATGACCATGCATGCGGCGCTCTTAGTGTAGCGGCTTTTCACGATAGATTGATAGGCGCACCGGGAGCCCGTTTTACCGACCGTATCTAGCACAATCAACAATGCGAGACATTGGACACAAGCGTTATCATGCCAAGGGCCTGTGCTACATCGAGCGCAGAGTGTCTTGGCGCCGCGGCGGGCATTAATAACGGGATCAAGATCTGTGGAGAAATCTGAAATGAACGAAAAACCGGTTGATCAATCCACCGTCAGAACCTGGCACACCGAAGCGGATGTCATCATAGTGGGCGGAGGTGGCGCCGGCATATCCGCTGCTATCGAAGCCGCAGAACGTGGAGCAGACGTGATTGTGCTGGAGGCTGGCGACGAGGCTGGCGGCTCAACCGCGATGGCAGGAGGTCTCATTTACATGGGCGGCGGCACGCCGGTTCAGAAAGCTTGCGGCTTCGAGGATGATACCGAAGAGATGTATAAGTTTCTGCTACTTGCGGCAGGCCCGTATGCAGACAGGGCGAAAGTACGTCTTTATTGCGACCGCTCATTGGAGCACTACGACTGGCTGGTAAGACAGGGGGTTGAATTCAAGTCTGAATACTACCCGGGCAAACATACCAATACGCCCAACGAGGCGGCACTTATGATCACCGGCAATGAAGAAGCCTGGCCGTATGTCGATCATGCCAAGCCGGCACCACGTGGGCACAAGCCCAGAATAAAGGGCGATCATGGTGGTATTCCATTAATGCACAGCCTGCTGAACAGCGCGCGCTTGAAGGGTGTGGATGTGATCTGCAATGCACGGGCGCTTGCCCCGGTTACCAATGGATCAACCGTTGTGGGCGTGACAGCAAGGATCGACATGCGAGAAATGTGCATCAGCGCACGTCGGGGCGTGATCCTCGCTGCTGGTGGCTTTATCATGAACGAGGATATGGTGGCCACCTATGCCCCGACGTTGTCACGCGGCAACTGGCCTAACGGGAACCCGAATGATACCGGTGGAGGAATTCGCATAGGCATGGCAGCTGGCGGGTCAATTGTGTGCATGCATGAGGGATTTATCTGCACCCCGTTCTACCCGCCGCAGCAATTCCTGGAATCTATTATCGTTAACGAACACGGTGCACGGTTTATCAATGAAGATGTGTACCATGGCCGACTCGGCAGTGCTATTCTGGAGCGACAAGACGGTCGCTACTACCTCGTCATAGACAGCCGTCATTTTGACGTACTGGATCGTGCGCCAATGGGTGGGTATCCGGTAGCGGGCACGGGCGACTCTATAGAAGAACTGGCGAAAGAGCTGCACCTTCCACCGGAAGCACTCGCGCAAACACTCCAAACCTACAACGGACATGCATCTGCAGGCGTCGACCCCGAGCACCATAAAAACCCCAAATACCTTTTCCCATTGGACTCGCCCCCCTATGCCGCTTTCGATCTCACTCCGGGTAACGGCGCGATATTTGCCACAATGACTTTTGGAGGACTGGATACAAAACCAACAGGTGAAGTTCTCAATACAGAGAAAGCAATAATACCTGGCCTGTACGCGGCTGGTCGTAACAGTGCAGGGTTACCACGCAGCGCCGCGGGCTACGCCAGCGGAATGAGCATCGGCGACGCGACCTTTTTCGGACGCCTGGCAGGCCAAAGTGCTGCCTCACGAAATCGCGGCTCATCGCGTATCAAAACCTGAATCAACACCTGCTACCTGCATCACGTGTTGCACAAATTGCTGTACACTGGCCTCCCCGAAGGAACTTAGAACACCAGGCAAACAATGACTGAAGACATTAACCCCTTCGCTTCCGAAGCAATAACTCCGCCTTTCAACGAAGAGTGGCAGGCCAAGCGTCGGGTAGCCAAAGCGATCCAACAGCTTACCGAAGTACTGGTGACCAGCTCTCCCAGTATCGAGAAGATGCATGGTATCGCAAATCAACTGGAACGCACTGCATCAGAATTTGCAGAGTCACCCCGAATTTTCGGTCGGTGGGATTGGGCACAAAGTCAGGAACACGGCAATTTCGGACAAATTAGTCATGAACTTAATCCTCTCGCCGGATTGAGCAATCCCCTTGCCCCGCCAATCAATAACTGGATCGAGGGCGATATCGCCTTTGCTACTTGTACATGCGGCTGGGCCTATGAAGGCCCTCCAGGCAGTGTGCATGGCGGTTATGTCACCGCCATCTTCGATCAGTTCCTGGGAATGGCTCAGTTAATCACGAAGCAGCCCGGGATGACCGCCTACCTGCATGTTGATTTCCACGCTCGCACACCGTTGAATACCGAACTCAGGTTAGAGGCGCATGTGGTAAAAACTGAAGGACGAAAAAACATTATTCGCGGAGAAATGTTTGCAGAAGGCGTCAAGACGGCCAGCGCAGAGGGCCTCTTCGTGCAACCCAGGGGCGGCATGTACGCGGTAAAAACACAAGAAGCTGCATTACGCAATAATTAACGCTTACTCAAGCAAACCGCCCGTCTCTGGCGCGGGCCGCGCTCGCTGGTTATAGAGCAGTGATACCACCCGCTCAATCTCCTTCTCAGACAGCTTGGAGTAATCCTGCTTTTGGTCTTCCCCTATCGCCATGCCCTTTTGCACAGCAGGACGCTCGCTAAGCTGATTGAACCAACGTTTGAAGTATTTAAACTCATCAATATCGATGCCTTGTTCTTTCCAGCCTGCCACCCATGGGTAACAGGCCATGTCGGCAATTGAATAGTTATTGCCAGCGAGAAAACGTCGATCGTACAAACGATTATTCATCACGCCGTAAAGGCGGTGAAGCTCATCATTAAAACGGCGCAAAGCGTAAGACTGGTCGCCCTCACGGTCTTTAAGGCGCGCAAAGTGGCCTCGCTCGCCTGTCTTGGGGCCCTGGTTAGCCATTTGCCACATCAACCACTGGTACACTTCCCACTTATCCCTTGAGCTGTCACCGCCGAACTGGCCATACTTCTCTGCCAGATACATCATACAAGCGCCCGACTCGAACACGGATAGGGGCTTACCGCCATCTTTTGGAGCATGGTCAACAATAGCGGGCATACGGTTGTTAGGGCTTATCGCGAGAAACCCCTCCTCGAACTGCGCTCCGCGACCAATTTCGCACGCAACGACGTTGTAATCGATACCGCTCTCCTCCAACTGGATAGTAATTTTTTTGCCATTGGGTGTAGGCCAGTAATGCACATCGATCATATTTTTCGTCTCTTCTGTGTCTGCATAGCTGATTATAAACTCACACTTGCGCAAGATGCACAGCCGAATATCTGCTCAAAAGCGATACCTGTCAGCTCTACCATCGAGCTTCCAACACCGGCTTTCACCATAAAGCCCACTGACAGACATTAACCCATGAGCGAGTACAAAGTAATGAACCCTTCATGGGGTTTCACCCGCGCGTATTCATCTACTATGTAAGTCGAACATATCGGAAGAGGTAATTATGGACAGCAAAGAAAACATCGAAAAAGCCGCTCTCGAAACCTACGAGCGGTTTGTCGCTATGCGCGATAAGGTAGATATCGGCGAGTGCGGCTGGGACCAGATGGCGGAATTTTTCACCGAGGATGCGGTGTATATCGATCCTGCATGGGGTCGCCAGGAAACCCGGGAGGGTATACGCCAATTCTTCGTAGACTCCATGGCGGGCCTCACGGGGCACGGCTGGTCAACGCCCGAAAGATGGACCATGACAGACGGCCACCGCCTGGTCAGCCACTGGGACCAGGTTCTCGGCGAGAAGCCCGATGGCAGTCAATGGATGGTGCCCGGATTATCGATTCTTTATTATGCGGGTGATGGTCTCTTCTGCTACAGCCATGACTACCTCAACATGACGTACATCGGCGAAACCATGAAGGCCATGCAATGGCAACCACCCGAAGGTTTTAATATGCCTCCACGCAAGCCAGACTGGCGCACCCACTTACCCGAAGCCTGGCAATCACTGCCTGACGCCTTCACACAGAAGTAATCTCCAAAATACAAAGGATATAAAAATGGCACGTACTATAAATGTGATTCAATGGGCAACCGGAGGGGTCGGCCGCGCAGCGATAGAAGGCATCCTCGCACACCCTGGACTAGCGCTCGTGGGCTGTTGGGTACACAGCGAAGATAAAGCGGGCCGCGATGTGGGTGACATCTGCGGGCTTTCTCCCATCGGCGTGAAGGCAACTAACGACATCGACACACTGCTCGCCATGGATGCTGATTGTGTTCTCTACAGCCCGGTCATGCCAGACTCTGCGCTCGTCGCCCGTATTCTGGCGTCAGGCAAAAACGTGGTCACACCACTGAACTGGTTTTATCCGGGGAAGCGAAAAGTTGAAGATCTCGAAACTGCCTGCCAGCAGGGCAACAGCACTCTGCATGGCACCGGCATTCATCCCGGCGGGATTACTGAGCGCTTCCCTCTGATGGTGTCGGCGCTGTCTAGCGCAATCACACATGTGAGAGCAGAGGAATTCTCCGATATTCGCACTTACAACGCACCCGCTGTAGTCAGTGACATTATGCTGTTTGGGAAAACACCCGAAGAGGCCGCAAGTAGCCCTATGGTCAACCTACTCGGCGGGGGCTTCGGACAGTCGATGGACATGGTCGCTGCAGAAATGGGGTTCAAGGTAGATGGCGATATTAAAGCAGGACACGAAGTCGCCGTTGCTACGGCCCCGATTGATTCGCCCATAGGCGTTATCAAACCGGGGCTGGTCGCCGCACAGCGTTTCACTTGGCAACATACGGTTGCATCCGAGCCTGTGATAACCGTCAGGGTAAACTGGTTTATGGGTGAGGAAAACCTAGAGCCCGCATGGAATTTTGGCCCGGAGGGGGAGCGCTTTGAAGTCGAGGTAAGCGGTGATCCGTCCTCACATGTGGTCTTTCATGGATGGCATCCGGAGTCTGTCGCCGCAGGCTTGATTCGCAATCCCGGCATCGTGGCAACGGCAAATCACTGTGTCAGTGCGATTCCCTACGTCTGTGAAGCAGGGCCAGGTATTAAAACCTATCTTGACCTGCCCTTGATCGCAGGACGAGCAAGCCCGGCGTTGTCAGTCTGAGCGATAGCCCTGCTGACAAAATCCCGTCTTTCAGTAGGGCTCTCAGCATCTAACAACACTGCGCAAATAAGGGCTGCACGTCAATCCGATCGCAGTGACCAGATATGCCGGGCGTAGACCTATCACTATGCGTTTGATGCCAGTTTGTGTGGCATAGGCAGATCCAGAGGCGACAACAAGCCAGCCTTTGCCGCAACCACTCCGGGGATGGCGTACACCGCCCGAGTACCCGTGGACCAAGTGCCGATGATATCCTCTTCCATATAGACCTCGTGACAAATACGGCTGCCTGGTACTCCCCTGACATCCACTTCAATCCAGCCCTGTTTCGGACGCTCCGCAAGAAAACTCTCGCTGACATACTCATCACCGAGTAGGAAACGGACCTCAATAGTCGCAACCGGTTCGCTTCCATTCGTCGTGCTCGCTTTGATGAGCAAACCTGCCATCGTGCCTTTTTTTACCGTTACTTTATCGACATAGTCCATGGTCGCCGGTTCGAAATCGATATCGAAACATCGCCCGTCATGGGGCAAGCCGATTTTTTCTGCTATCAAGTCAGTAATGTCCATGAGGTTGTGGAAAATTGCGTAAGTCGTATCAGCGGTGCTACGCAGCTCCTCCTCCGATTTACCAAAGCCGAAATGCTGCAGAAAGACCTCGCTGAGTGAAGACTGCTGTTCGCAGGTCTTGATATAGACAGAATCCACTTCGCTACAGCAGGACGAGGCCAATAGCGCCAACTCATAGCTCAATCCTGGGTTCAATCCGGTCCCGAACAAAGAGGAATTACCCTTCTTGCAGGCCTCTAGGATCTCAGGATAGTGCCTATTTTTCTTTGGGTTCCAGCCCGCCATAATACTGATGACATTTTTTCCACTGGCCAAAATCGGAATAATATCGTCGTATCGCTCCAGCGGTGGGTTGTAGAGCACCACATCCGCGTCCAACGCAAGCATCTCCTCTCTATCGCTTGTCGTAATGACGCCGAGTGATTCGATACCCGCCAACTCGCCTGCGTCTAATCCGGCTTTCTCCTCGTGGAATACAAAAGCACCCACGAGCTCCATAGTGGGAGATTGCGCCAACAGCCTTATCTGGTGTCGGGCAATTTCTCCCGTGAACCACTGGATGACTTTGATTTTCTTCATTGAGTTTTTCCTGTCAGAATGAAGCCCCACATATGCTAGCACGACAGGTGTTATATGATATCCATTCTAAAGAAAATTCTTGTCTTCGGACTCCTTGGCTTCATTCTTCTGATTGCCGGATTCGACATCTGGGGTTACCTCACCCTCGGCAAAATTACGCCACAAGCGGATGCCTATATTGACGACAACGCAAACCGAGTCGTCATGGTGATGGGAGCAACTGGCTCTGTCGGCGATGGGTTGTTGAAAGCGGCGATTGAAGCGCCCGAGGTCGATAAGGTTCACGTCGTTACTCGTCGGACGTCCCCAAGAATAGAAGAGGGCGTCGCAGAAGGTAAAGTGACCATGCACATGCACGAAGATTTCACTGACTATGCGGCGCTGGGAGACGCGCTGCAAGAGGTCGATACCGTGCTCTGGGGCCTTGGTGCCACTTCAATAGGAATGGACGACGATATCTATACCTTGATACACGTGGATTTTCCGGTAGCGTTTGTGAAGGAATGGCTCTCACATCGCAGCGCAGGGCCGATGTCGTTTCACTCTGTAACCGGCATGGGCACTGACCCCGAAGGCGATCAGCATTGGGCCAGAGAAAAGGGGCGCGCAGAAATCGAAGTGGCCGAAATGGCAGACGGCAATGGCCTAAGAACGTTTGGGTATCGCTCCGCATTTGTCCGGCCCACCAGCGAAAGATCAAATGCCGGAATTTATCTAGCGGAGTATTTGTTGCGGCCCGGGCACCTGGTTATTACCGGCAAGCAGTTAGGCGAGTCGATGCTGGAGATCAGTGCTCGCACCAAAGAACTTCCAAACTACACACTCCTCGACAATGCTGACAGTATTGCATATGCAAAAGCGTACGAGGCCAGAATGCGCTCATCCGACTAGCAATCGGGCGCGTGCGATCCAAGCCAAGGGTGCGGCTGCCCGATGTAGTCGATATTCTTGGTGCCACATTCGGCATCAGGCTTGATTGGCCACTCTGCCGTTGCGGCGTAAATAGGGTTTTTCGGCGAAAACGTCGGTACATGCGCTGCACCGTGTCGACAACACGGGCAGACATCTAGAGATCATCGCCATTGGCAAACGGTGCGCCCAGCGTGACAACAACCGCGCCGAGCTACCGCACTGTTACTTGCTTCTTATTTGACACATAATGCGGTGGGAAACGCGGTTAAACCAATATGGATTACCAATGGCATGACACGACTTGATCGATGCATTCTGACCCTGCTACTGGCGGCCTTGTCCCTGTTACCAGCCGGCTGCGGTGGCTGCGGGTTCGATTGTAGCGGCAGTAACAACAACAATGATGCTACTCGGCTGACACTCGGGTTTTCCGATGCCCTTCCTGAGGATCTCGATGCAGTAGAGATTACGGTCGAATCCATTATCTTTCGCCGCAGCGGAAATGAAGACATTGTGGTAGATAGCTTCACCATCAAACCATTGAACGACGTCGACTCAGCAGAATTTCAGATGAACCTGCTGGACTATCAGGGGGATAGCCAGCTAGATGTCATTACTGACTTTGAAATACCCAGCGGGTTCTATAGAGAGGTCTCTATCGTTATCGCAGGTAATGATATCAATGCTTCCTCCGTGACAGAGTCAGCGACAGGGCGTCAGGTAGCGCTGAACGTACCCGGAGGCAGCCTGGATCTCAAAGACCTGTCGCTACCGTCCGGGGAGCAGATTGTTGCCGTAGAATTCGCTTTGGCACAGGCGCTCGAATATCAGTCCGATTCTCAGCCTTATCTTCTCAACACCACGGGTATCCGCATGCAGAATCATGCGAGCAGCGCCCGCTTGTGGGGTCAGATCGACCGGAACCTGTTCGACGAGGTCGAGCCGTGCAGTTCAAAGGAGGATCCCAACAATGGCAATCGTCTTTATCTGTATCAAGGCAAAGGTCTGGAGCAGCAAGCCTTAGCCGACGTCTATAACCCCGCCCGCGCTGACAATGTTCCGCCCAACGCTATCGCACCGTTTGCTGTCGCGAGTATCGTTCAGAGCAGGACAACCAGTGAGTGGGAGTATGCGTTCGGTTATCTGCCCGACGGCGACTATACGATGGCGTTTTCCTGTAATGCCAGCACTGATAACTCAATCACTTACGAGGGGCTAGAGATACCTCTGCCCACAAATCAGGTGTACGAGGTCACGCTGGATACAGGTGCTCGCGTCCAGTGCAACCTTACCAGCAACGCGCGCTGCTAGAAAAACTGCGTGGCCTGTAGGTAAACGCCCTGTCCACCGATAACACGCATCCTCACAGTGGTGCGGACCACAAGAGCTACCGAAAAGTCCGCTAGACTGTATGAGAGTGCGATTGTAGTTGCCGGGATTTTGCAGTAGTTTTACCGGTAGATTGATGGATGGAGCGCTATGCAGACTATCCTGCGACTCGACGTAGCTGGGCAACCCCGAGGCTGGATGACAGTGCCTGAGGCGGTAACCGCCTATGCCAAAGGTGACGTCATCTACGGCATAGGCAACACTCTGGCGCCTGTGATGGGGGGTACACAGCGCAGTAGCGGAAAGCGCTCTAGAATCGACCTCCAGCCCATCGTTGCCATACAGGGCAAGATACCTCCGAATTTTACACCCCCGCTGTGCAATCGCACTCTATTTCGGCGCGACGATCACCGCTGCCTCTACTGCGGACGACAGCAACAACGGGCCGATCTGACCCGGGATCATGTACTGCCCACATCGCGCGGGGGCACGGATCGCTGGGAAAACGTGGTAGCTGCATGCAGAAGGTGTAACTGGCAGAAAGACAACGGCACGCCCGAAGAGGCAAAAATGCCACTGCTCGCCATCCCTTTCCGGCCGAACCCCTGGGAATGGCATTTTCTGGCCAAGGACCGCATTCTCGCGGACCAAATGGAATACCTGTCGCTCCAGTTCCGTGCTGAGAGGGACTGGGCCGCATGAAAAACCAGGCATAATTCGGCAATTCTACTACCCCGTGACGTGCAGGGCGCGCGTTGCTCATCGACCAGCAGGAGATTCAGGTGTCCAACGAACATCTCAACGCCATTAATAGCATGATGCAACAAATGTCGCAGTCCGTCATTGGACAGGACGCCGTGGTGCGCACACTGACACTGGCGTTACTGTGCAATGGCAATGTGCTGCTTGAGGGCTTGCCGGGCACTGCCAAAACACGCTCAATCAAAACGCTGTCCCGGGTATTGCAAGCAGGGCTCGGTCGCATACAGTTTACACCCGACCTGTTGCCATCAGATGTTACCGGCAGCGAAATATATCAGGACAATAAGGGCACATCAGAGCTCAGGTTTCAGCCCGGGCCCATTTTCAACGAACTCGTTCTGGCAGATGAAATAAACCGCGCGCCCGCCAAAGTACAGTCAGCCCTGCTCGAAGCAATGGAAGAGAGGCAAGTTACTGTTGCGGGCAGAAGTTATCCACTACCCGAACTGTTCATGGTGCTGGCGACTCAGAACCCTATCGAGCAAGAGGGCACTTACCCTCTCCCGGAGGCACAGATGGACCGCTTCATGATGAAGATATCTGTAGACTATCCAAAATCCGATGCTGAACTATCCATCGTAAGGCTGCTGCAGCAGGAAGAGGGCCAATCGAAGGATACGTTAACAAGCATACCCCAATCACATGTCTTCGCAGCTCGAGACGTTATCCAGCGGATGGCAGTATCTCCCCCGATTGAGCAGTACATCGTTGACATTGTTATGGCGACGCGTAACCCGGGCGATTATGGCGATAAATTGTTGCATTGGATTGATACGGGCTCCAGCCCAAGAGCGAGTATCTCACTGCACAGGGCTAGTAGAGCGAGCGCGTGGCTGGAGGGTAAAGACTACGTTGAGCCGTCAGACGTGCAGTCGGTTGTTCACTCGATACTGCGGCACCGCTTGATCATGACCTATGATGCACTGGCCAACCATATCAGTCCTGACGATATTATTGATGAGCTCCTGCGCCAGGTGGCGGTAGGCTAACGGACAATGTACGAGCCTCGCCCTGACGATATTTACACCAGTTTATCGGCCCTCGTTCGCCTGCGTTTTGCAGCACGAGGCTTCAGCTATCTCCCACGTCAGCCGGTGAGATCTATTCTAAGTGGACGCAAGCGGTCGCGACTGCGGGGTCGAGGGCTGGATTTCGACGAACTGCGCCACTACCGTCCGGGTGATGATATCCGCACGATGGATTGGCGAGTTACAAACCGCACCGGAAAACCCCACGTACGTGTTTATACAGAAGAACGCGACAGACCAGTAATCGTACTGGCAGACCAGAGAATGCCAATGTTTTTTGGCAGCAAGAAAAAAATGAAATCTGTCATTGCAGCTGAGGCCGCCGCATTGACTGCCTGGCGCGTGCTCAGCGCGAGCGACCGTATAGGAGCTGTTCTTTTCAATGACGAAACGATAATCGAAGCGAGGCCCTCAAGAAGCGAGAAACGACTCATGGGTTGGCTAGGCGACCTCGCGGATATGAACCAATCTCTGTCCGTCAATACTGGCCCCCGCTGCAATCCCGAGGCATTGTCAGAAGCACTGCAACAACTGGAACATAGCATCGGACATGACTACCTCGTCGTGCTTATATCAGATTTTTCTGGATGGAACGACGACGCACTCAAGACGATCCGCCGCATCAGCCAGCATAACGATGTCATCTGCACGATCGTTTACGATCCGTTGGAGCGCGATATTACCGACGCCGGTGAACTGGTCGTTAGCGACGGAATGTACCAGTTAGAAATCGATCCCGGCAGTAAGAACCTGGGCGCAAGGTTTGAAGCGAACTTTGATAACTCAATGGCCAGCGTGCAAGACGCTATGCAACGACACCGCATCCCTGTGCTGCTAATGGAGACAATGACACCTGTTGCCGAGCAGCTACGAGAAAAGCTGGGTGGCCAGCGGATTCTGCAATGAGCGCACCTCCGCTGCCAGACATATTCGGCAACTATATACTCGGGGACTTCGTCGAGGTCGTTTCACCCGTGTCTGTGAGTTGGCTCCCACAGACTGCGGGTTGGGCCTGCCTTGGCGCATTGCTAGGCGGCCTTTTCCTGTTTCGCGGCGCTAAGCGCTTGCGTCGGTGGCATCACAATCGCTATCGCCGGGAAGCCATCGACAGACTGGTGCACACTACCGACCAGAGTTTTTCAATCGTAGCACTGAATAAGCTATTGAAGCTGACTGCTCTGAGCGCGTTTCCACGTGAGCAGGTTGCACGGCTGTCAGGCGAAGAGTGGGTGAGCTTTCTGAATCGCCAATGTGAGTCTTCCCCATTTTCTCCGGCTCTGGGAAAAATCATTGCCGACGGAGCCTATCGTCAATCGCAGCTTACTCATTCGACTCGAGAAGAGCTTGTGGCAGCGGCCCTATCGTGGATACGGGATCACAAGAGTCCTCACGATGTATGAACTGGCACACCCTTGGATACTGATACTCCTGTTTCTGCCGCTGTTAATGCGATTTTTTCCCGCTTATAGGGAGACGAGGGACTCTGTTCGAGTGCCTTTTTTCGACACGTTGGTGGAATTGAGTGAACAGCAACCTGGCGTCGGGGCGAAGGTGTTGCGCCGTGATCTGGCGCAGCGATTTTTGGTGGGCTTCATGTGGCTCTGCCTGATTGTCGGGGCAGCCAAGCCGGAGTGGGTAGGCGCGCCTGTAGAACAACAAAAATCCGGACGCGACCTGATGATAGCAGTGGATCTTTCCGGCTCTATGGAAACGCGGGACTTCGAGCTGCCGTCAGGGGAGCGGATAGACCGGCTGGACGCCGTCAAGATCGTACTGGAAGAACTCGCGTCACAGCGGCCCTCCGACAGGCTGG
This sequence comes from Candidatus Marimicrobium litorale, assembly GCF_026262645.1. Taxonomy (NCBI): domain Bacteria; kingdom Pseudomonadati; phylum Pseudomonadota; class Gammaproteobacteria; order Cellvibrionales; family Halieaceae; genus Marimicrobium; species Candidatus Marimicrobium litorale. The sequence continues at coordinate 3,025,755 of NZ_SHNO01000001.1, read as the reverse complement.
GGTTGGTTGTTTTCGGGAATGCCGCCTATCTGCAAACCCCGTTTACAGATGATCACGCGGTCTGGAAACAGCTGCTGCTGGAAACCGAGATCGGTATGGCAGGTCAGAGCACTGTCTTCGGCGACGCCATCGGTCTAGCCATTAAACTGTTCAGAGAGAACGACTCGGATAAACGCGTACTGATAATGCTGACCGACGGCAACGACACGGGCAGCACGGTACCGCCGATTGACGCGGCAAAAGTTGCCGCCACTTTTGGCATAAAAATTTACACTATAGCCGTCGGCGACCCCGCCTCTGCCGGTGAGGACATGCTGGATATGCATACTTTGGAGCGGGTCTCCGAGCTAACCGGCGGCCGCACCTTCGAGGCACTGGATCAGGGCGCATTACAGGAAGCCTACCGCACTATCGGTGAACTGGAACCGGAGCTGTATGAGACTGTAAGCTTTCGTCCAAGACAAAGTCTGCATTGGTTCCCAGTCAGTATTGCACTTATTCTATACACGCTTTATCACGCTTTCAGTGCCGGGCGGAATTGGCTCTGGCATCGCAAGATGGGGCATTCTGATGGTCGGTGATCTGGAGACGCTACAATATTTCCATTTCCTGAGACCACAATGGGCACTGCTGCTTCTGCCAATGGCAATCATTGTCTGGGCACAGATAAAACAGAGAGCCTCGCGGGATCGCTTTGGGGGAATTATCGCTCCACACTTGTTGACTCACCTCCGGGTACGACAATACGACTCTCGATTGTTCAATCCGCGCAGCATTTCTATTGTGTTCCTTGTGCTTGTCATGCTGGTTCTCATGGGACCTACCTGGCGTCAACAACCTTCCCCCCTGAATCAGGACGATGCCGCACTCGTTATTCTGATCGATGTCTCTTCATCGATGCAGCAAACGGACGCACAACCCAGCCGACTGGAGCGCGCCAAGCAAAAAGTCTCCGATCTGCTGGCATTGCGACCTGACAAAAAAGCGGCGCTGATTGCGTATGCTGGCACCGCGCATACGGTTCTGTCCCTGACGGCGGAGCAGGATATTCTCAAACAGTACCTCGCAGCGATAAAACCCAGCGTTATGCCTCGCAGCGGAAAATTTCCCGAGTACGCCTTGCCACTGGCAGACACAGTGCTGCGTGACACTAATGCCCCGGCGACTATTGTATTACTGACTGATGGTACCGGCGGAGACAGCCAGGCAGCTTTCGAGCGATATTTTCACAGTAGCGAGCATCAGTTATTAATTCTGGGAATGGGCACACTTGAGAGCAACGTGCCGCTGGAGCAGGCGGCACTGAAGCGACTTGCGAGTGCGTCAAACGGCAGCTACCAGTCGCTAACAGTGAACAACCGTGACGTAAAGCAACTCAGTCGCAAGATTGACACGCACTATGTCATGGTAGAAGACAGCGCCCTGCCGTGGCTGGACAGTGGCTATCCTCTGCTTTTCCCGGCTATCGCACTGTTCCTGCTTTGGTTTCGCAAGGGCTGGACACTCACTTGGAACGCCCTGTTAATGTCGCTGATTGTTGGTGGTCCGCCGCCGCCCGTTTTTGCCGATGCCAATAAACCCAATGCGGACATACAGCACGGTATCGCGGTTAAACAGTGGTTTTTTGACCAGTGGCTTACTCGCGATCAGCAGGGTCGCATATTGATGCAGTTACAGAATTATCCAGAGGCAGCGCAACGTTTTTCCCATCCCATGTGGAAGGGTATGGCTTATTACTATAACGAGGAGTTCATGCGCGCCGCGGAATATTTTTCCCGCAGTGACAGTAACGCAGCGCTGTTCAATGAGGCCAATGCTCGAGCCCAGGCCAGAGACTACCTCCGTGCAGTGCACCGCTATGACCGCTTGCTCGCGCGTGCTCCCGACTACCCTGGAGCTGCTGATAACCGGGCGACAGTGCAATCTATTATTGACGAAATTAATCTGATAAGTGAAAGCCAGCAGCCCGAAGCAGGCGTTAGTGGTGAAGACAAAGCGCTGGACAGCAACGACGCCATACCCGCGCAAGGCGCGGACGAGATCACCTGGGAAAAGGCAGAGGTAAGACAGCTGAGTGCAGAGGATATTCTGCAGGATGAGTCCACCGCAGAAATGTGGCTGCGCGCGGTACAACAGGATCCGAGCAGCTTCCTCGCGATAAAATTTGCCATGCAGCTGCAGTTGCGGGAAGACCGGGCTGCGCCTACAGCAGAAGTCGCTCCATGATGCACAAGGAGGCGACAGGTCAAGCACTGTTCCACGCTCTCGCCATAATCATCTTTTTCCTATCGCCGCACACCACTGCCAACACACTGAAAGCGATGGAAGACTCAGGCCACCTGCGAATCAACAGCTATATTGAGCCCGCCCGAACAATTGTGCCGGGTCAGCGAATTGCTCTGACCCTGGAAATCGCGACCACCACCTGGTTTACCGCTGGGACAAAGATTGTGATTCCCGAGGTGCACAACCTCATTATCCTGCAGACAGAGCAATTCGCTGCCAACGCTACCGAGACGCGTGATGGTCAGACATGGGTAATCCAACGCTGGACTCTTGATGTGTATCCCCAACACGCAGGTAACTTCAGCATCGAGTCCATTGCGGTTCAAGTTCAGGTCAACAGCGGTGACGGCAGTAATACGAAAGGGTCTTTATTTAGCCCGCCGGTGACGTTTCTGGTGACCCTACCCGAAGCGCTGTCGGAGGCCGACTCCTGGACTGCGGCACCGGCCTTCAGGGTTATCCAGCGCTTTGATCGCGATCTCAAAAAGTTAGCGGTCGGTGATGCTTTTCAGCAAATCATCACGTTCGAGGCAGCGGATGTGCGGGCCATGATGCTGCCAAACTACGTGGCAGAATTGCTTCCAGGCTTGGCTGCCTACCCCGCTCCACCCGAACTCGATAACAGTGTGAACCGGGGGCAGATACGGGCAGAACGCCGTATTCAAATTAGCTACATTGCAGAACAGCCCGGGGCGTATGTTCTAGCGGGCAGGGACTATCTCTGGTGGGATACAACACGCCAGGCACTATCCCTGTTATCCATACCGCCAACAGGGTTCACCGTCGCAGGAACAAACCCGGCCCGAAAAACTCGACCCGGCGGCACACTCACCGTCATGAGTATTGCCATTGGGGCGCTTGTTCTAGCCTTCACGTTTCTCGCACTGCGGCTTGCGAAGTCAAGCCTTCCGGCCTCGGCATGGCGCGCGTTGCGCGCTGCCATCACGCGCGCGACGCAACAGTGGAGCGAATGGCGCAAGCCGGCACTGGGGACACGGCTTAACCCCGGTGGTAGCGATGAGGATTGAACGGCAGGGCCGCCACGCTCACAGGTATCTGCTTGTCCCGCACGGTTACCGCAAGCGATGTGCCCGGAACGGCCAGCTCCCTGGCGATATACGCCATGGCGATCGGTCCGCCAACGCTCGCGCCATAAGCAGCAGAACATATCTTCCCAACCTGCCTGCCAGCTTCATCCAGTACGACCTGCCCTTCTCGCACAGGCCGCTTACTCTCAACCCTCAATCCAACACGGGCCAAAGGCGGTTTATTTTCCATGCCAGCAAAGATGGTTTCTGCTCCGGGAAACCCTCCAGGGCGTTTACCGTCGGGTCGCCGGGCCTTGCCGACTGTCCAGACAAGCCCTGCCTGCACCAGGTCAATGTCCGTAGTCAATTCGTGTCCGTACAAGCATAAACCGGCCTCCAACCGCAGTGAATCACGCGCGCCCAGGCCAATGGGTTGCGCGGCATCCATCACTAATAGCCTTCGTACCACGCTCTCGGACACGTCGCCTGGCAGGGAAATTTCGAAACCATCCTCACCGGTGTAACCAGAACACGTGATATACGCTTCCGCACCATCGATATCCGCTCGACAGCCAGTCAAAAACTGCAGGTCAGCGGCTGGTGGGTACAGATCACGCATCACCTCTCGTGCAGCCGGGCCCTGCAACGCAATGAGTGACTGGGTCTCCAGCACCGAGAACGTTAAGTCAGGTAAGTGCGTACGTAAATGCTCAATATCTGCCGATTTGCAGGCGGCGTTCAATACAAGAAAGAATTCCTCATCACCCCAGCGCGTTACGATCAGATCATCGAGCACGCCGCCCGATTCATTGGTCATCAGGGTATATAACTGGCAGTTGATCCCGAGACCCTCAATGTCGCCCGGCACCAGTGTCTCAAGAGCGGTTGCCGCCCCCTTCCCACGGGCAACCACCTGTCCCATGTGAGATACATCGAACAAGCCCGCTGCCTCGCGTGTATGTAGATGCTCCTTGATAATGCCCGTCGGGTACTGCACCGGCATATCGTATCCAGCAAACGACACCATCTTGGCGCCGAACTCCCTGTGCAAACTGTCCAACGGTGTGCGCAACAGCGTCATGGCGTATTCCCGGTCTACAGAATTGAGGGCTCACTCTAGCGAGCCAGGAACGCCCATGCAAGATATCGGATTGGCGCGCCTCTCAACATCGGCAAACCTGTCCAAACAAGTGCGGACAGGTGCGAACGGGCGCGGGCAAGATCTGGCCGCCAAATCACCGCAGAAAAACAGTGAAAAACGTCCAAGCGTTCATTGGCATTAATTTTGCTTTCTATGACAGACGGCGGCCCGCCGATGTCACATCGCCAGGGAAGGCGACCACAAGGACGTGTAACTGACACCGGGAAACCACGGAGGGTTGTGGGCCGCCGGTCTTTTTACATGCAAAATCTGCGTAAAACTGACACAAGTAATTCATTGTCGCCTTTTAATAACTCTGATTTACTCATTCCAACTGGCACATCAAATCCAGTGCCATGGTTTGACCTTTTTATTAGGGGGAGGGTCAGAATGGAAGAACGTAACCAAGCACCAAGCAAAACCGAACTGGCAGAAGACTTGTTTGAGCCGGCACTTGGTGAAGCTTCCGATGAGTTGGTTCAGGAAGCGTTGCCCATTTCGTCGGAAAAGCGACGGCTGGTCGAAAAAAGACGTCTGGCAGAGCAACGACTCGAAGAAAGGCGTTTGCAGGACGAACTCGGTGAGTACGATCTGCACCTCGACTGATTAGCACGGCTTTTCGCCATGTGACAGCGACAGCCTGTGTGCCAGACAGTTGTTGGGGTGCACGCACACGTTGCGCCTGGCGGCATGAATTGGGCGGTTACCCTCGCTCGATAACCGAACGCATTTTTTGCAGCCCTGCTTCACTGGCGTCAAACGTGCCATAGTCTGTAATCAGCCCCCTGACGTGCTGTGCAGGCGTGACATCAAATGCCTGGTTCAGAGCTGACGTTGCGGCACCTGCGAGGTTGACCTCTCGTCTGGCACCACTAGCATCCAGACCCGCAATGCTCAGCACCTCTGACGCATCGCGCTCCTCAATGGGTATCTCAGCACCGTCACGGCACGTCCAGTCGATGGTCGATTCCGGCAGCGCAGCGTAGAACGGTACATTGTTGGCCTGCGCCGCCAATGCCTTGAGATAAGTGCCCACTTTATTACAAACATCACCGTTGGCGGCAGTGCGATCACTACCAACAATCACACAGTCGACCCTGCCCTGACGCATCAGCTGGCCGCAACTGTTATCCGTTACGACCGTGCAAGGCACACCCGCCTCATTCAGTTCCCAGGCGGTCAGGCTTGTTCCCTGATTACGGGGACGAGTCTCAGACACCCAGACATGTACATCGATACCGCTGGCATGTGCCTTGTAAATAGGCGCCAGTGCCGTACCCCACTGCACCGTGGCCAGCCAGCCCGCATTGCAGTGCGTCATAATATCAAGACGGCTCTTGCCTATGCCACGCAGTACCTCAAGGCCGTTGTTGCCAATGCGTTCACAGTTAGCAATATCTTCTTTTCTTACTGTAACAGCCTTGTCGTGCGCGACCGCTGCTCGCTCAGTGACGGGCAAGTCACGCACTACACTACCGACCTGCTCAAGCGCCCAACGCAGGTTCACGGCTGTCGGTCGGGTCGCCAGGAGTGCACGACTGGCGTTGGCCAAATTTTCATCGGAGGGATCTTGAGCCAGCGCATGGGCCAATCCAAAGGCAGCTGTAACGCCGATCAAAGGTGCACCACGAACCTGCATTTCACGAATGGCAAAACAGTACGCCTCCAATGAATCCAGGTGACACCATTCCAGTGCGTGGGGTAACAGCCTCTGGTCAATTATCGCGGCCATTCCGCGACTGCTATCCCATCGCAGGCTGCACAGATCATCGCTACCCGTCATCGTGTCTTCTCTCTTTTTGCAGCAAATTCAGAGAGTATCGCAGCAGACAGACGGGTAGCACAAGAGTGCGTTATTTCGTGGCCTGAATAGTCGCTTTTTCAACAGTATTGCTACAATGCAAACTCGCATTCCTGTTCAGAGTAAACGCCTTGATACACAGCGCGATTGAGAAAGCAGCCGAAGACTGGCAGAGCCAGCTGCGCAACGTCATCACTTCCCGCGACGAATTGCTCAACGCCGTGAATCTTCGCTTGGAAGATGTCGGCTCCGCAGGAGAGGCCTGCCAGGATTTTCCGCTGAAGGTGCCGCGCAGCTTTGTCTCTCGCATGCGCTGCGCCGACCCACAGGATCCCCTGTTACTGCAGGTGCTGTCGTTGCACCGGGAGATGTCCGATAGCGCAGGATATACCATAGATCCATTACAAGAGGCGGGACACATACCTCACCGGGGCATCATTCATAAGTACAACGGTCGCGTTCTGCTTATCGCCAGCGGCGGCTGCGCAGTCAATTGCCGGTACTGCTTCCGGCGACACTTCCCCTACTCGGACAACCGAAACAGCCGTCATGAATGGCACGAGGCGCTGGACTATATTCGCAATGACAAGAGTATCGAGGAAGTGATCCTGAGTGGAGGCGATCCTCTCGTCATGGATGACGCGCAACTTACGGAATTAACAAACAGGATTGCGGATATCGCCCACGTGAAGCGCCTGCGCATTCACAGCCGACTACCTATCGTCATACCTGATCGAGTGACCGCGGGACTGCTGGACGCCATCCGCCCACAGAACGTGCAGACCGTGATGGTTCTGCACTGCAATCATGCCAACGAAATTGACGAGCATGTCACAGAGGCGATTTTTGCATTGCGACGCCGTGACGTTAGCGTACTCAACCAGACCGTACTACTGCGGGGCATAAATGATAATGTGCTTGCACAAATCGCGTTGAGCCAGTCGCTATTCAGTGCAGGCGTACTACCCTACTACCTGCACATGCTGGATAAAGTAAAAGGAGCGGCTCATTTCGATGTCGGTGAGGCAGAAGCGCAGGTAATGATGCAGGAGCTCCGTGCTCAACTGCCAGGGTATATGGTTCCCAAACTAGTCAGAGAGATTTCAGGAGGTAGAGCCAAGAGTCCCGTGTGAGTCTTCCTGACGCAAGCTCGGACGCTGTTAGTGCGGTCTCGTATTTGAAGATAGGCTAATGCCACATTTCCAGAGCCGGAAATGAGGGAGAGTGAAGCGTGACCCGCATTGTTTTTGATATCAGGTGAAGCACAAGGTAGAGACCGCTAGATTTTTCATTCCCTGATATCTGCCGGTGACAAGCAGCGGAAACAATCGACCCTGCCGCCGGAAGCACTTGTTAAACGCTTTGATGCGAGATGCGTCCAACTCTATTCTCCTGATCAGGCGAAGGTTTAATAGCTTTCAGCAATGACCTCTATAAATTAATACCGTTTTTACAATTTATCGCGCTACGGTATCCTAACCGCCAACCTAAAACGATTAGGAAGTATTGTGATGGGAAACATCGACATAGGTATTAATGAGAAAGACAGAGAAAGTATCGCTGAAGGATTGAAGCATCTTCTGGCAGATTCTTACACGCTGTATCTGCAAACACACAACTTTCACTGGAATGTCACTGGTCCACAATTTCGCGAACTGCACCTCATGTTCGAAGAGCACTACACCGAACTGGCGGTAGCGGTGGACGACATCGCCGAGCGCATTCGCACTCTCGACGTTGTGGCTCCCGGCACTTACACGGCCTTCGCCGAGTTAAGCGCAGTCAAAGAGGTCGACGGTGTGCCCGATGGGAAAAGTATGGTCAGCATATTGACTAAGGCGCACGAGCAGGTGGTTAAAACCTGCCGCGATGTGCTGGTTAAAGCCCAGCAGGCAGACGACGAATCCACCTCTGCCCTCGTCTCTGACCGCATGAGAGTCCATGAGAAAACAGCATGGATGCTGCGAGCGCTGAATAAATCCTGAAGCGGGTATTTTGAAGTAAGCGTGGCAATACCGCTACTGCGCAGTGTGGTGACCTCGACAGGCGCTAGTAGAAAAATCTTTTATTTCAGGGCTTTTTGTTTACATAGGGAAGATAGGACTGGATGTTGGTCGGTGTGAGAGGATTTGAACCTCCGACCCCTTCCTCCCGAAGGAAGTGCGCTACCAGGCTGCGCCACACACCGAGCATCCCAAGCGCAAAACTATAACAAAATGTGACACTCGGGGCCACGTTACCCTGGTCACTCCACCCCTGCAAACCGGGCGAGAAACTGGCTCAGGACACTCAAGCTGGTTACCACAAGAAGCAACAGGACGATCATCCTGCCGGGCCTGAACGGCTTGCGCTCAACAGAGTTCACCCCTTGGCGGATAAACGCATCGACCTTCTCCTGATCCTCAGGATGAAGGCTGTTGTTAAAGCTGCGGTCGGTTTTTTCTGAGGATTCTTCGTTCATTACACTGCACTGCGCGTACTGGGGGACAACGCCTTCACCTATTGTCCCCCTGCACTGAGAAAAAGTCACCCGTCAATCTTCTGTCGGGTTTCGGCTAAAGATCGAACATCGCTTCCGGCATGTCCATGAGGTTACTCGCACCGGACAGCATAGTTTCCCGATGACCAGCTGTTCGCGGTAGCAAACGATCATAATAGAAACGCGCGGTCATCAGTTTGGCCTCGTAAAACTGCGTATCATCATCGCTACCGGCCCCGCTGATTTTAAGCTGGGCGACAATCGCCATACGCGCCCAGAAGTACGCCAATGTGATGTAACCGCTGTACATCAGATAATCCACTGCAGCACCACCGGCTTCGTCAGGATTCTGCATTGCGGCCTCGCCAATCTTGGCCGATAAATCGAGCCACTCGCCTTTGTATTGCTGGAGAGTCTCGGTCAATGAAACGCACTCAGGCGGAACATCTCCCCCGCACAACTCATCAATCAAGCCCGTAAATTCCAGCAACAGTTGTCCGCCGCTGCCGAGCACCTTGCGCCCCAGCAGATCCAGCGCCTGTATACCGGTAGTGCCCTCGTACAGCATGGCGATGCGCGCATCGCGAACGATTTGCTCCATACCCCACTCGCGAATAAACCCGTGTCCACCATAAATCTGGACGCCGTGGTTGGCCACTTCAAATCCGGTTTCCGTGACAAAAGCCTTTCCGATGGGAGTTAACATACCCATAAGGTCGTCTGCTTTTTTAGCCGCCTCCTCATCTCCCCGGTCCACGATATCACCCTGCTGGGCAAGGAAATAAATGAGTGCCCGACTTCCTTCCACAAATGCTTTCTGAGTAAGCAGCATACGACGCACATCCGGGTGCACGATAATGGGATCGGCCGGGCCGTCCTCATTCTTCGGTCCTGTGAGGCTGCGCATCGCCAGACGCTCGCGGGCATAGCTCAATGCGCCCTGGAAGGACAGCTGACCGTGCGCAAGGCCCTGCACTGCAGTACCGATGCGGGCCGTGTTCATGAAGGTGAACATGCAATTCAGGCCCCTGTTGGGCTCTCCGATGAGGTAACCCGTCGCACCGTCAAAGTTCAACACACAGGTTGCAGAGGCCTTGATTCCCATTTTCTTTTCTATCGACGCGCAGTTCACGGCATTGCGTTCACCGAGACTACCATCATCGTTCACCTTGAATTTGGGCACGATAAACAGGGAGATACCCTTGGTGCCCGCCGGCGCATCTGGCAGTCGTGCAAGAACGATATGCACGATATTCTCGGCCATGTCGTGCTCCCCGGCACTGATAAAAATCTTGGTACCGGAAATCGCATAAGTGCCGTCGGCCTGCGGCTCCGCCTTGGTGCGCAGTAATCCCAGGTCGCTGCCGCAGTGTGACTCTGTCAGGCACATGGTGCCTGTCCATTGACCCGACACCAGATGCGTGAGGTATTTTCCTTTCTGCTCGGCATCGCCGTGGGTTTGCACGGTTTCAATCGCACCGAGGCTCAGCCCCGGATACATTGCCCAGGACCAGTTCGCAGTGCCTGTCAACTCGCTCAGCACGATGCTCAGCAGGTTCGGCATCCCCTGTCCACCCGATTCCACGCTGGCGCTAAGCGCAGGCCAGCCGTTCTCCACGTATTGCTGATAAGCGTCAGGGAAGCCGGCGGGAGTTGTGACCACACCATCATCCCAGTGGCACCCTTCCTCGTCACCAGACTGATTCAAGGGGGAAAGGACGTTCTCGGCAAACTTGGCGCCCTCTTCCACAATGGCATCCATCAGTTCTTCGGTGGCCTCTTCGTAGCCGGATAGCGTCTGGTGCAGCTTCTCCGACTCCAGCACCTCGTTGATAACAAATTGCATGTCGCGCAGGGGCGCTTTGTAATCAGGCATGTTCAGTTCCTCGCTGCGACGTCCGGGACGGGGAGCCCATAGCAGAAGTCGCGTATGTGTTCGGTGTTCACATTCTGCGGATTACGATCGAGAAGTCAACCACCTTTGCAGACGGCAAATGCCGTCTCTAATCGGTCAATAATGGCCAAATGTCGAGATGCTCCGCCGCCGCTTTTGCATCCCAGGGCGTCAGGCGAGGAATTTCACCCAGCAGAGGAGCTCCCAACAGCGCCCGCAATGTCTCCAGGTTTTCGCTATGGCAGTCCATACGCTGTGACGGCTGATTGGCAACCCACCCCGCCAGGTGCAATCCATCCCGCCTAATAGCCTCGGCTGTCAGCAGCGCATGATTGATGCAGCCCAGTCTCATCGCGACCACAAGAATGACACCAACCTGCAATTCCCGCGCTAGGTCCGCGAGGGTTTCACGAGGTCCGATGGGCACTCGCCACCCGCCGGCCCCTTCGATCAGCACGAAATCGGCTCCACCCATCATTACCCCCCTGCACAAGCCCGCCAGCCGGGATGCCTGCAGCCTTCGCTTTGCCTGCTGCGCGGCAATGTGGGGCGCAATAGCGGGACCCAGCGCCACCGGATTAACTTGCTCGTAGTCCATTACCTCTGTCATCGACTGCATCAATTGCAAGGCGTCCGCGTTCTGTCCCCGGGCGTCGCAGCCAGCCGCTAACGGTTTTACTGCTGCGGTGCGATGACCCGCATTGGCCGCCGCATGCAACAGGGCGCAGCTCACCGCAGTCTTGCCGACTTCCGTATCCGTACCCGTCACAAACCAACTCTTGCTCATGATTTCTCCAGAACAGCAAATACTACGTCGTAGGTTGCCGGCAACGATCCGTCCGGCTTGCGCCACTGCTCATACGCTCGCAACATACCCTGCAGTGCACGACGGCTGGTCAGCCCAACAGGTCGGTGGGGATTCATGTTGTGCGCGCCCAGTGCCTTTAATTCGCGCAGCAAGTCTCGCACACGCGTGTAGGTGAGTTCGTAAGTGCGTCGCTCCAGCCGCATTGTCACGCCGGGGCTAGTACTCGCTGCCAGTTCCAGTTCAGCCAGTTCGATAAATGCATTCACGTGTTGATACCCATCGACCGCCGCCCAGGCGTCTCGCAACTCGTGCAGCGTAGCCGGTGCCAACGTTGTAAACACGCACCTGCCACCGGGTGCCAACACCCGCGCAAGCTCGCTGAATAGGTGCTCCGGCCGATAACACCACTGCACCGCGAGGCTGCTGAATACCAGGTCAACCGATGCCGCAGCGAGGGGCAAGGCTTCGGCATCGGCCTGCAGCCATTCGCCTGTGCCCTCGCCCCGATCTCGTGCCAGCACCACCATGCCCTGGGCAATGTCGAGCCCCAGGTAACGGGCAGTGGGAAAGCGTTGCTCCAGAGGCGCCCGGAAATACCCTGTGCCACAACCCAAGTCCAGTATGGTCGCCGGTGTCAGTGGTTGCTGATCAAGGTAAGTGAGTAATTGCTCACCAACCTCTCGCTGTAGGTGGGCAGCGGAGTCATAGCCTCTTGCCGCCCGGCTGAAGGAAGCGGCCACTGCACTTTTTGCCACACCCTCAACGCAGGCCCCAGGCCTCTCCAACAGCGGCAGACGAGAAAGAAAACGGCGTATAAGACGGTGCACAAGTTCGGGGCTTTCCAATGGCATGAGATGGCTCGCACCATCGACTCGCTCGACTTCTAACCCCACTGAACGCGCCGTGACAGCGCCCACCGATGCGGGCACCAGTGCGTCTTGCCCAGCCAGCAAATACAGTCGTGGCAGCGAAACGTCAGTCTGCCGCAGGTCCAGTTTCGCCAGCCAATCCAACCCAATTACTAAATCAGAGGTGGCCGGCGCACGACCCAATGCTCGCAACTGCCGCAGCAGAGCTCGCGGCCGCGGGGCACCACGAGCCTGCAACCTATCGAAGCGCTTCATAGCCGCCACAGGATCAGCGCTAACCGACTGTCTGAACTGGTGAAATAAATCCGGGTCCATCCCGGGCCAGTCGTCAGCAGCGATGAACTTCAGATTGCTACACAGCGTGATCACTCCGGCCACGTGCTCGGGGCAACGCTGGGCCAACGCGAGGGCGATCTGCCCACCGAGGGACCAGCCGATGAACACGGCCTGTCGCGGGACACACGCCAAGATGTCTGTCAGCAAGGTCGGCAGAGACAGATCATCACCCCCCTCAACTCCGGGGGCACAGCCCGGCAAGTGGACCAAGGTCAGGTTGGCCCCGGGACGCAGCAAGGTCAGGAGAGGGCGCCAGATTTCTACCCCGGAACCCCAGCCATGCAAAAGAACCAGATCGTGCTGCGCCTGCTCCGTGGCCGGCAGATATTCACATTGCAGTGTCACTCAGCTACCCGACGCACTGTTCGCGAGCGCTTCCAGCAGTTGGTCGACCTGTGTCTCTGTGTGGCTGGCACTCAACGTAATGCGTAGGCGAGCAGTGTTGGCGGGCACCGTGGGTGGCCGGATGGCGGCCACTAAAAAACCTTGAGATAGTAAGCGCTCACTTATCTCAAAAGCCCTTTGAGAAGAGCCAATAAGCAGTGGCTGTATCGCGCTGTCAGAGGCCATTATCGGCAGACCCAGCTGCTCTGCACCCAAGCGAAAGCGCTGGATCAGTGCGGCCAAGTGTGACCGACGCCAGGCCTCTTCGCGCACCAGCGCCAGGGCTTCGAGGGTCGCCGCCGCCACCGCCGGAGGTATCGCCGTGGTGTATATATAATTTCGTGAGTGCTGGATAAGCATCTCTATCAACAGCTCGCTGCCCGCGATAAAAGCCCCCGCGGTGCCGAGCGCCTTACCGAGGGTTGCCATTAAAACAGGCACACCCTGAACCCCCAACGCCGCCGCCGCGGTGCTGCCCGCACCGCGGTCACCGAGCACACCAAAACCGTGGGCGTCATCTACCATCAACCACGCTTCATGTCGGTGGCAGACATCAGCCAGATCAGCCAGTGGCGCACTGTCGCCGTCCATACTGAAGACACCGTCGACCACCACGAGTTTGGCGCCCTCAGCGGCACTCAGCTTTTTTTCCAACGCAATCGTATCGTTGTGAGGGAAACGACGAAAACGAGCACCACTGAAAAGTCCACCGTCGAGTAACGATGCGTGGTTCAGTCGATCCTCAAACACCTGGTCACCTTTGCGCAGCACGCTGGTGAGGACGCCGGTATTGGCCATGTACCCGCTGGAGTAGAGCAGGGCACGAGGCCGTCCGGTAAATTCTGCGAGAGCCTCTTCCAGCTCATGATGCGGCGCACTGTGCCCACAGACAAGGTGCGAGGCCCCACTGCCCACACCATAATGAGCAGCGGCCTGCTGGAACCGAGCAACAATCCGGGGGTGAGCCGCCAGGCCCAGATAATCATTACTGCAGAAGTTGAGACAGTCTCGCCCCGCGATCCGGACAACCACGCCCTGGGATGACTCCAGGGTCAGTCGCCGCCGGTACAGACCCGCAACGCGCCGCTCCTCCAGTGCCGCGCCAAGACGCGCCTCGAAACCCTCCATGGTTGCGCTAAGTCGCGGCGGCGTCGTAAAAGTGCGGGCTTGGGGCCTGGGGTGGCCGGTCAACGTGGCGTTGCTCGGGCGAAATGCCCAGACGCTCAAACAATGCCATGTCACTGTTGCCTCGTGGGTTCGGCGTTGTCAGGAGTTTTTCCCCATAGAAAATCGAATTGGCACCAGCGAAGTAGGCCAGGGCATGCATTTGCTCGTTCATTTCTTCACGCCCGGCGGACAGGCGAACCTGCGATACCGGCATCAGAATACGCGCAACGGCGATGGTACGAATGAACTCGAAGGGATCCAGGTCAGCCTCATTTTCCAGAGGTGTTCCCTCCACCCGGACCAGCATATTGATCGGCACGCTCTCCGGGTGTTGCGGCAAATTGGCTAACTGCTGCAGCAGGCCGGCCCGATCATTTTGCTCCTCACCCATACCTACGATGCCGCCACTACAAACCTTCATACCTGCCTTGCGGACATGGTCCAGGGTGTCCAGACGATCCTTGTAGGTTCTCGTGGTAATAATATCGCCGTAAAACTCCGGTGACGTGTCCAGGTTGTGGTTGTAGTAGTCGAGCCCCGCCTCCGCCAGTTCCGAGGCCTGGCTTTCACTCAGCATGCCCAGCGTCATGCAGCTCTCCAGACCAAGTTCGCGCACCCCTTTCACCATGGATACAAGGTAAGGCATATCTCTATTCTTGGGCGAACGCCAAGCCGCACCCATGCAGAACCGAGTTGCTCCGGAGGCCGCCGCAGCCCGAGCCTGGGACAGCACGTTCTCTAACTCCAGCAGCTTCTCCGCCTCCAGCCCGGTATCGTAGCGGGTGCTTTGGGGGCAGTAGGCACAATCCTCCGGACAGGCGCCGGTTTTGATGGAAAGTAGTGTGCTTATCTGCACCTCATTCGGGTCAAAATACTGCCGATGAATCGACTGAGCCATAAACAACAGATCGTTGAAAGGCAGTGCGAACAGTGCCTCAACCTCATCCCGCGACCAGTCGTGGCGAATGTCAGCCTGCGGCATGGACGGAGCGGTATTCGGCGCATTCATAAGCCTTACCTGATTGAAATTTGGAGTTAAAACAATATGATACAGGGGGGTAAAGCGCTGTCAACCCAACGGAGGCATTATGGTTAACAGCGCTCGCATACGCCTGTTGGAGGGCCTGCTACCCAACCATTGCGCACTGTGTCGCATGCGCAGCTACCGGCACCTGCCGCTATGCCGGCCCTGTGAGTCGGAACTCCCCGCGAACACAGTGGCCTGCGAACAGTGCGCGATTCCACTGGCGGGCGCAAACCACCTTGCGGCATCGCGGCTTTGCGGCCAGTGCCTGGCACATCCACCACCCTACGACCGGGTCATCGCGCCCTGGCTATACGGTGAATATCTGGCGCGCCTGATCCAGCGCTGGAAGTATCAGCGGGAACGTCATCTCACCCCCGTTTTGGCTCATCTGTGGCTAAAAAAAGCAGGCCGACGGACGGACATAGACCTGCTGATCCCCGTTCCGCTGCACTGGCGCAGACGCTGGCATCGCGGCTTTAACCAGTCGGAACTGCTGGCAGCACACCTGGGTGATCATGTCGCTGCCGCCGGTGGCTTAACCCCCGACCTGCGCACCGTAAAACGACACCGCCCGACCGCCCCGCAGTCCGCAATGTGTGCCGCACAACGCAAGCGTAATCTGGCCAACGCCTTTACAGTATCAAGACCCTGTGACAACCTCCGCATAGCCATTGTGGACGATGTCCTGACGACAGGGGCTACTGCGGCCGCCCTGTCGCGAGCCCTCAAACAAGCGGGCGCCCGCCACATCGAGGTATGGTGCCTGGCCCGCACGCCGACACCATACATCTGAATTAAAAAGGCATGGAGCCCTCGCATGCGCACACTGGCGCTACTGGCCATTCTTCTGGCGCCCGTGCTCAGGGCCGATGACACTGTGCGTGTGGCGGTCGCAACAAACTTTAAACCCACACTGTTGCATCTCAGTGAGCAGTTCCAGTCAGATACCGGCATCGCCGTCACCCTCAGCAGTGCGTCAACAGGGGTGCTTGCGGCACAGATAATCCACGGCGCACCCTTTGATGTGTTTTTCGCCGCCGACAGCACGACGCCTGAACAACTTTACGCAGCCGACAACGATGGACTGGCACCCTTCTGCTACGCAGTCGGCCGCTTGGCATTGGTCGGCGCCAGCGACCTCTCGGCTCTCGCCGACCCCGGCCTGAGCCTGGCAATCGCGAACCCCGCGACCGCCCCCTATGGCGCAGCGGCAATAGAGGTTCTCGATCGAGCGGAATTTTCGCCGGGTAACACGCGCAAGCTGGTGCGCGGCAATAACGCAATCCAGGCCTACCAGTTCTGGTACAGCGGCGCGGTAGACCTTGCCCTGGTGCCCAAGTCACTGGCCACTGATTCAGGCGCTATCGACGTCCCCCGGGCGTGGCATGCATCACTGACCCAGTTTGCTCTCATCCGGCAGCAGGGCCCTGCGGTAGACGCCTACCTCAAGTGGATGAGAAGTGATACGGTGCGCGATCAGATCACCCAAGCCGGCTACGAATCGTGCCCCTGAACTCTGCAGAACTGGATGCGATCTATCTCACTGTAGCACTGGCCTCTGTCACCACGGCGCTGCTGGTGCTGCTCGGCACACCACTGGCGTGGTGGTTGTCCCGTCGTCAAGGCAACCTGTCCGCTGCTATAGAGGCGCTGGTTGCAATGCCCCTGATACTGCCGCCCACAGTACTGGGTTTTTACCTGCTGCTGCTGTTCGCACCCGACACTGCTGTTGGACGGGCCTGGGAGCGTCTAACCGGATCACAACTGGCGTTCAGTTTTTCCGCATTGGTCATCGGCTCGGTGATCTACTCCCTTCCCTTTGTAGTACAGCCATTGCAGTCCGCATTTCAGCGGATTCCGCAGGGCTTGCTGCAAGCCGCGGCGACACTGGGCGCGAGTCCCCTGGACCGGTTCCGCTCGGTGGTCTTACCCTTGACCCGCCGCACCTTCCTCACGGCCGCCAGTTTGGGCTTTGCACACACCGTTGGCGAATTCGGTGTGGTGTTAATGATTGGCGGCAACATCCCGGGGGAGACGCAAGTGTTGTCTATCGCCCTGTACGACTTTGTGGAAACGTTGCGTTTTGATGAGGCGCACCGTCTAGCAGGAGGTCTCGTCCTATTTTCACTGGCCCTGCTATTCTTTTTATACCGCAGTAGCGGCACAAGTAGTTGGCGGGTTCGCACGTGAGCTCCCTGCAACTGGACATTCACTGCCAGGGCGAGAACGACTTTACGCTCGATCTCAAGTGCCAACTCCCCGCAGCGGGTATAACCGCCATCTACGGGCCCAGTGGCAGCGGCAAGAGTACTTTACTCGACTGCATAGCAGGCCTCCGCAAGCCCTCGCATTCAAGCACTATAAGGCTCAATCACACTCGCTGGCACGCGCCAGGGCGCTGCGTACCACCGTGGCGGCGCGGCATTGGCTACGTCTTTCAGGATGCCAGGCTATTCCCCCATCTCGACACGCTCGGCAACCTGGAATACCCGTTGGCGCGGAGCAAGCCGGGTAGTATCACACTCGACCAGGTAGTCAACTGGCTGGAGCTGCAAGACCTGCTGGCATACAAGGTGAACACCCTGTCCGCGGGGCAAAAACAACGGGTAGCCATAGGCCGAGCGCTGCTTGGCTCACCGGAGCTTTTACTGCTCGACGAGCCGCTGGCAAACCTCGACCACGTCGCCGCCAGTGAATGCCTGCGCTGCCTGCAGCAGCTGTCTGCCAACACCCGCATACCCATGCTTTATGTCAGCCATAATATCGAGGAGGTCTGCCAGCTGGCGGATCACCTCCTGTTGCTCGAGTCAGGCCGCGTAACGGAGCAAGGCTCACTGCTGGATTTGTGCAGCCGACTGGATACGCGCTTGTCTCGCGAAGAGCAGGCAGCAGCCATCATCACGGGGACCATTTCAGGACAGGATGAGTCCTTCGGTCTCACGGAACTGGATATCGGCGGTCACATTCTTCGCGTGAGCCAGTTGCGCCTGCCTGCAGGACAGTCACGACGTATCCGCATACCCGCCAGGGATGTCAGTGTCTGCCGCGAAAAGCCGCGTAACAGCAGCATCCTGAATATTTTTCCTGTCACGATTGAGGAGCTGGAGGACACTACCGCACCGCGCCTGTTACTGCGACTCTCTCTTGGCCGGCAATACCTGCTGGCACGCATTACCCGCCGTTCCGCATTCGAACTTGGCCTGCAAAAAAATGATCACGTGTACGCGCAGATCAAGAGTGCCGCATTACTGACAGGACCCACGGACACCGTATGAAAACCCATCCCTACGACCGCCTCAACCCGGACATGATAATCGACGCCGTGGAATCAGTAGGCTACCTGAGTGACGCTCGCCTGCTCGCCCTGAATAGCTACGAGAACCGTGTTTACCAGGTTGGCATAGAAGATGCGCAGCCAATCATCGCAAAATTCTACCGCCCCGGGCGCTGGAGCGAGGCACAGATCAGGGAGGAACATGCCTTTAGTCTGGAGTTGGCCGAGGCGGAAATATCCGTCGTGCCTCCCATGGTCGATGCACACGGCTCCACTTTGCACCGTTACGATGATTTTCAGTTCGCACTCTTTGCACGCCGCGGCGGTTATCCGCCAGAACTGGATAACCTCGATAACCTGCTGGTGCTGGGCAGAACCCTCGGGCGCATTCACGCCATAGGAAGGACGCAGCCGTTTGCCCATCGCCAGGCGATTTCAGTACAACGCATGCTGCGCGATAGTTGCGAGTTCCTGCTAGATGGTTTTATCCCGAAGGATTTGATTGATGCCTACGCGTCTCTCACCAGCGATCTCGACACGCTGACAAGCACCTTGATGGCAGAAGTCGGTGACGAGGACCTGATCCGCGTACACGGCGACTGTCACGTAGGCAACATATTGTGGCGGGATGATACGGCGCACTTTGTAGACTTCGATGACTGCTGTTCCGCGCCGGCTATTCAAGATCTATGGATGTTTCTCAATGGCGAACGCCATGATCGGCAGCTACAACTGTCAGAGCTGATAGAGGGGTATTCAGAGTTCTGTGATTTCGATCCGCGACAGATACGCTGGGTCGAGGCGCTGCGAACTCTGCGCCTCGTGCACTACGCGGCCTGGCTTGCGCGGCGCTGGGAAGACCCGGCGTTTCCGCGAAGCTTCACCTGGTTTAACAGCGAGCGTTACTGGGCGGACCATATCCTCGAATTACGCGAGCAAATGTCAGCCCTGCACGAAGAACCACTGCAATTAATTTAGGTAGCCGCACTTATCTCATCAGGGAAGACGCGACGGCGGGTAGAGGACTGACCAGAGCCAGGACCAGAAGCTATTTTTTTTCAGAACCTCGCAATCTACCGCATCAAAAAACGTTTCCAAACCGACCGGGTCCTCGAAGTAATCCATGCGCGTTTTAAACCCGCGATCAGGGTCCAGTTCCTTTACAACCTTCGCGGGGCTTCCCGCGACGACAACGTTAGCAGGCACATCACGGGTAACAACGGCTCGCGCGGCAACGACGCTATTATCTCCGATGGTCACTCCCTTGAGCACGGTGGAGTGGTCTCCCAACCAGACATTGTTACCAATATGGACGGGGGTAGGCCCATCCCGTGTCATACGATCGTAAATCATATGCCAATCGGAATCCGTGACGTACGCGCCGTTCGCGAGCATTACGCCATCGCCCAGTACAATCTCATCACTCGCACTCAGCCGTGAACCAGGACTCATCAGGCAGCAGTCACCAATGACAACACGGCCAGCGCCCGCCTCACGCCCCCATACGCCAACCTCGACTCTGTTACCCGGTTCGCCAATGGCAGTAAAGCAGCGGCCTATTTGTATGCTGCCTCCAGACAAATGCACATACCAAGGTTTCATAATGTTATGGTGCGGACCAAGTGAAATACACTCAGGGCGTAAAAAATACTCGGCATACCATCGCCGAAAATCCAAGTACCTTTTTTTCAGCCAATAGGGCCGCAAGTCTTCACGCATGGGAGCCTTTACTCTACTTCGGTTTGTCGATAGTTAGCCGTATCATGGCAGTCACCCTCATCAACATCAAATCCAGTGTCCGGGGCAAGAGGGCAGGCACCTGAGATGGCAAATCAACGAGAGGCGAAACACCCTTGCTAGATAACTCAAGTCCGGTCCACAGCAATCAGAGCCACCTTCACCCGAGGCTAGCAACGGTCGTCCAACGCCATCTGCATAACTCGCACCGCGGACAGATCTCAGATTACAGCCGTCGCGCGTATGCCCATGCCGCGGAGGCACTGGATGCGAACCCGCGACCGCTCGTTATCGACTCCTTTTGTGGTACCGGACACAGCACCGCTCTATTAGCACAACGTCATCCGGATCACTTTGTTATCGGTATTGATAAGTCTGCTCACAGACTGGGCAAGCATCGCGGCAACCTCTGTCCTGACTACTGCCTACTGCAGGCCAACTGCGAGGATATCTGGGCACTACTCACACAAGACAAATTGCGAGCCGCCTATCACTACATGCTTTACCCGAACCCCTGGCCGAAGGCCAAGCACCTGCAACGGCGAATTCACGGCCACGCCAGTCTGCCGCATCTCCTCGCGCTAGGGGGACAGGTCGAACTGCGGTCAAACTGGCAGCTCTACGTGGAGGAGTTCGGCAGTGCGCTGCACCTGGCAGGTCACTACGGGTCTGTCGCACGCGTTTCAAACTCCGACACTCCCCTTAGCCTGTTTGAGGATAAGTACCGCCAGAGCGGGCATGACCTGTGGTCATTCCGAGGCAGGATATCGCAGTGACGATTAACCGGTTATAGGCTAAAGTGCGCGTTCAAAAGGAGATACCATCATGGCGGCAAACAAGGCAGACCCCGTCTGGAACCGGATTCGCACGGAAGCCTCGGAGCACACGGGTGATGAGCCTATACTCGCAAGCTTTCTGCACGCAACCATACTAAACCACACCCGGCTGGAGCTCGCTCTGAGCTTTCGTCTGGCCAGCCAGCTAGACAGTCCCACAGCTTCCTCCCTGCTGCTCAGGGAAGTGATGCTGGAGGCGATGGACAGCGACCCTGGCATTTGTGAGGCGGTCCGCGCCGATCTGCAAGCCGTTGAAGACAGGGACTCAGCCTGCAACCATTTGTACATCCCATTTCTCTACTTCAAAGGCTACCACGCTTTACAAACGCACCGCGTTGCGCATTGGTTGTGGCAAAACGGACGAGAATCACTCGCGCTATTTTTCCAAAACCGGGTGTCCATGGAGTTCGGCGTGGACATTCATCCAGGGGCTCGAATTGGGCGGGGTGTAATGCTGGATCACGCAACGGGTGTTGTTATCGGCGAAACCGCGGTGGTCGGCAATAATGTTTCTATCCTACAGTCAGTGACACTCGGCGGCACCGGCAAAGACGAAGGGGACCGACACCCCAAGATTGGCGACGGCGTACTTATTAGCGCCGGCGCAAAAATACTCGGCAACATTAGCGTCGGTGAAGGTGCCAAAGTCGGGGCAGGCAGTGTTGTACTCGAAGATATCCCGCCGCACACCACCGCAGCAGGCGTGCCGGCAAAAATTGTCGGCAAGCCGTTATCCGATCAGCCCGCCCTGGAAATGGAGCATGATTTTGGCTGCGACGAAGTCGAAGACGATCGCAACGAAAAACCCAAGACGCCCTGACGGCTGCTGGCTGCCAAGGCGCAGCGGCTGTGGCCGCATAAACCGACCTTAACTTGCGTGATAGGGCGGTGACAGTTCCTGCACAGCCTCTACAAACGCCGTGACGTGATCCGGATTCACCCCGGGCGTAATGCCATGACCGAGGTTAAATACATGGCCGCTACCGTGGCCAAACGTTGCCAGTATCTCTGCCACCTCAGCGCGAATTCTCTCAGGTGATGCAAACAACATACTCGGATCCATATTCCCCTGCAGGGCAACCTTATCGCCGATACGCTTACGCGCGAGGCCAATATCTGTGGTCCAATCTATGCCAACGGCGTGCGCACCGCAGTCCGCAATTGATTCAAGCCATTGCCCGCCGCCCTTGGTGAAGACGATCACGGGGACCGGGCGCCCCTCCGCCTCTGCAGGGAGGCGTTCCAAAATACGCCGCATATACGCGAGAGAAAACTCTCGGTACGCGGACGCACTCAAGCTTCCTCCCCAGGTATCAAAAATCTGCAGTGCCTGCGCGCCTGCGCGGACCTGCGCGGCAAGGTAGTCGGCTACGGCATCAGCCAGTAAAGAAAGCAGGTCGTGCATGAGCGCGGGTTTGTCGTAAGCCATGCTCTTGACACGGGCAAAATCTTTTGAGGAGCCCCCCTCGACCATGTAAGTAGCCAGTGTCCAGGGGCTGCCAGAGAATCCGATCAGGGGTACGCTGCCGTTCAACTCACTGCGGATGGTACTGACCGCGCGCATGACATAGTCGAGATCGTCGTCCGCAGTAAAACTATTAAGACCGGCCAGGTCGGCTTCGCTGCGCACCGTCTTGCGAAAACGCGGCCCCTCACCCTCTTCAAAGTACAGGCCAAGACCGAGTGCATCGGGCACGGTCAGTATGTCGGAAAACAGGATTGCAGCATCCATCGGGTAGCGACGCAGAGGCTGCAGCGTAACCTCGCATGCCAGTTCCGCATTCATACACAGATCGAGGAAGGAACCGGCCTGCTTGCGAGTCGCTCGATACTCAGGCAAATATCGCCCCGCCTGGCGCATCATCCAGATAGGCGTTCGGTCGACCGACTGGCGTGACAAGGCACGCAGAAAACGATCGTTCTTGAGCTCATTCATCGGGAGTTCCTGGCTTCTCGGTGTCGGCAAGGGGTAGACAGGGGCCAAGCCGCCGCGCACACCCTCGCTCTCATAGGAGGCGTATTCTAACCGCTTGCGCGTTTCGGGGCCACGTTCAACCGGAGGCGCTTTGCGCGGCGGCCTGCAACAACGTGCGCAATTCCTCCCGGCTGGTATCATCCACTATGCATGCCTCGCCGATTCCCCGCAGCAGAACGAGGCGCAGCGTCCCATCGATAACCTTTTTGTCACGGCCCATAAGGGACAGAAACTGCTCCTCCCCCATGTCGACCGGTATGTCTGTGGGCAAATGCATGCTTACAAGCAGATCCCGGTAGGCGCTCACCTCGCGTGCAGGTATCCAGCGGCGACGCGCAGACAAGTCCAGCGCCAGAAGCATCCCGACGGCGACCGCCTCCCCGTGCAGCCAGCGGCCATAACCCTGAGCCGTTTCTATCGCATGACCGAAAGTGTGGCCCAGATTAAGAATCGCTCGCAGACCGCCCTCACGCTCATCGGCTGCCACCACCTCCGCCTTGTTCGCACAACTGCGTTCGATAGCCTCAGCCAAGGCAGCTTCCTCACGGGCCAGGAGACGAGGCATATTATCCTGTAGCCAGCGATAGAATGGCTCGTCGCTGATCAGTCCGTACTTCACCACCTCTGCCAAGCCCGCGCTGAGCTCTCTGGCGGGCAGCGTATGCAAGGTATTGATATCTATCAGAACCGCCTGAGGCTGGTAAAACGCGCCGATCATGTTTTTTCCCAGCGGGTGATTGACCGCCGTCTTGCCACCCACTGACGAGTCCACCTGGGACAATAGCGTAGTAGGGACCTGCAGAAAATTGACGCCCCGTTGATAGCTTGCCGCGGCGAAGCCAGCCACGTCGCCAACAACGCCCCCGCCTACGGCGATGAAGGTAGTGCCACGATTGTGCCGATGCTCCATTACCCGGTCAAAGATATGAGACAACGTTTCAAGCGTCTTATACTGCTCTCCGTCGGGCAGCACTATCTCCGTAACCAAGTCGCGCGAGCCCAGCGCAGTGCGCACTTTTTCCACGTAGAGTGGCGCCACGGTTTCATTGCTGATAATCACCACCTGGGAGCCACTAACGTGCTGAGACAGCAGAGAGTCGTCGGCCAGCAAGTCTCTACCAATATAAATGGGATAGGTACGCTCACCCAGATCTACATGCAAGGTATGCATTAACAGCGGCACGTCCATTCCTCCGGGCCAAGTACGATGGGCAGTTATGATAACGCCTTGTCAGCAGGAGTGTACCTACCTGGCCCACTAAGCCAAAGGCAGAGGCCGCTCAGGTAGCGGTCAGTTCCTTGACCAGCCGCTGAGCGACAGTCTTAGGGCTACAGGCATCCGTCTCAATGATGTGGTCGGCAATTTCCCGGTACAAAGGATCACGCAGCGCCATTAGTTCACCAAGTATTTCCTCCGGATCACCTTTTTGTAACAGAGGTCGGCGCCGGTCCCGCCGGGTACGACGCGCCTGTTCCTCCACGGAGGCATAAAGGTATACCACGAATCCCCTGGCTGCCAGTGCGGTTCGATTCTCTTTTCGCAGCACAACACCGCCGCCCGTGGCGAGCACCAGGTTATCCCATTCGGTCATCTCGGCTACGACCTGCTGTTCCCGGTCGCGAAAACCCTCCTCGCCCTCGACATCAAAGATCCAGGGGATATCGGCACCGGTTCGCTCCTCTATTTCAGTATCGGTATCCGAAAACTGCAACTTCAGATGCTGGGCAAGATACTTGCCAATCGTGGTCTTACCGGCCCCCATGGGGCCGACGAGGAAAACTCTATGAAGGACTGGCATTTGTCTGGTCGGGCCTAATCGAGGAGCGTATCGGCAAGGATACGCGGCGTGATAAAAATCAGTGTTTCAGTCTTCTTGTGCGACGTCGACTCACTGCGGAAAAAAGCACCAACGTACGGAATATCACCGAAGTAGGGCACCTTGTTTATAGACTCGATATCCTCTGTCTTGAAGATACCGCCGAGAACAACGGTTTCTCCATTACCCACCAACACCTGTGTATCAAGCTGGGTCGTATCGATAGAGGGAATAAATCCACCACGGCCACTGGGAACCAGTTCACCAACTGAGTCCTGATTCACCTGCAGCGTGAGCAAAATTCGGTCATCCGGCGTTATATTCGGTGTTACGTCCAGCTGCAGTACAGCATCTTTGAAAGACGTGGTGGTCTCACCGCTTGCCGATGATTCCTGGTACGGGATTTCGGTGCCCGACTTGATGACCGCATTTTGTTTATCACCAGTGATCACTTTCGGCTGAGAGACAACCTCACCCTCGCCCTCCGCCTCCAGTGCGGAAAGCTCGGCGGTAAGGAAAAGATCGCTGGCGGCATAGCCGATGGCAAAACCACTATTGGACGCCACACCCAGATCGACCAGCAGGGCGCCGGGATAGCTCAGTGTCGGATCCGTGCCGTTAATCGCGGAT
The DNA here is from genome assembly GCF_026262645.1 of Candidatus Marimicrobium litorale. Taxonomy (NCBI): domain Bacteria; kingdom Pseudomonadati; phylum Pseudomonadota; class Gammaproteobacteria; order Cellvibrionales; family Halieaceae; genus Marimicrobium; species Candidatus Marimicrobium litorale. Next base: position 3,000,266 of record NZ_SHNO01000001.1, on the reverse strand, counting down.
TCAGTCAGGTCAACCACGTTGGTAGTATCACCAGAGATCGACGTTACGCTGTCGTCGCCTCTATTGGAGTAACCACCACCCCATTCGATACCAAGATTCTTCGAGGCGTCCGACTGCGCGATTACGATGCGAGCTTCGATCATGACCTGACGAACCGGAATATCCACCAACTCTATCAGTTCACGAATTTCGGCGAGCTTCGTCGCTGTGTCAGTAATGATTAATGAGTTCGTTCGATCATCCACCACTACGGAGCCACGGGGGGATGTCAAGTTGCCACCATCCTCAGAGCCTGCGGCGAACAACTGAACAAGGTCACTGGCGTTGGCATATCGAATGCGGACAAACTCTGACACCAGCGGCGCCAATTCGGCGATTTGCTTATTGGCCTCTATCTGCTGGCGCTCTCGCTCAGCAATCTCGGCTGCCGGTGCTACCATCAAGACATTGCCCACCTGACGCTTGTCCAGACCCTTGGTTTTCAGCACCAGCTCCAGGGCCTGATCCCACGGCACATTCTGCAAACGCAGTGTAATACGTCCCGTCACCGTATCGCTGGCGACCAGGTTCATCTCAGTAAAATCAGCAATCAACTGCAGTACCGCGCGGACCTGAATATCCTGAAAATTAAGTGATATTCGGTCTCCGACGTAGCTGAATTCATTCTTGCGCCGCTCCAGCTCTTTCTTGGAAAGTGGCTTGACACTGACCACATACTGATTGTCTGTCTGGTATGCGAGATAATCAAAGTCACCGGTTGTATCGAGGACTAACGTGGCGCCTCGCTGCGAGGTATTCACTTCCACGCTATCGACCGGCGTCGCGAAATCAGTAACGTCATAGCGACGAATAAGACGCTCATCAACTGCGGTATCCATGAATTGCACGTTTATCTTGCCGGCCTCACTGTAGACATTCACATCCACAGAGGGATTGGTCAGATCCAGCATCAACTTGCCTTCACCGTCGCCAGTACGCTGGAACTGCAGGTCCATTATGCGTGAATCTTCTTCAACAACCTCCGACACCGCTGCCTTGACCTGCAGAGGCTCACCGACGGGCTTCAAATAGTCTGTGCCCTCCTGGCCAAGCAAAAGGTACAAGCTATTCCCCTCTACACGGGTATCGAACGGAACCAGTTTGATCAGCTCGAGTACCAGCCGTGTTCGGTCGCCCGACTCCAGTACAACCGCTTTCTTGGCGTTGCCGTAGGGCAGCGAGTAGCGCTTTTGCTCCAAAGCACTACCTGTTCCGGGAAAATCCACCGCGATACGGGCGGGCTTCTCAATAGCATAGGTTTTGAAATCTGGCGGCGTTTCATTAAACTCCAGCCGAACCTCAAACTTGCTCCCCGGTCGGGAGCTGAACTCAATATCCTGCACCGTCGGCGCGGCTATCGCTGCGCAGGTAAAAAACCCTGTCGCGATTGAAACAAGCGCGCTACGCAACCCACTTTGTAAATACCTAAGTTTTGTCCCCACGGCCCTTGTCCCCAACTAGATTTTTTCCATTTGCCACGACGCCCAATGTCGCAACTCAGTCTACGTACCGCTAAGCTTTATTGCCCGAGGTCGCTCAACCCAGCCATCTGCTGTGCCATCGCTGACAATCTCGACCACGCCGACGAATGTATCTGTCATATCGACAATCTTGCCGTGGTGGCGCCCCAGAAAGTTACCGACCCTGACGCGGTGCACGCCACCGTCCGGGTCCTTAATCAGGGTCCAGTTCGTTTCATCTCGCTCTAACGTACCCACCATCTGTAATGAATCGAACGTGAATTGCTCAAGAAATTCCTTGGCGCGGTTCTCGTCCGGCTTAATCGCTGACACCGCCTGCAGCTGGGCAATCTCACGAACCTCAATAGGCCGGTCAAACGGACTGCGCATTGTTGTGGCACTGTAAGCAAAAGCTTCATAGGCCTTAAACGTTGGTATAGGCGCAATAATACCGCCCGGGCGAGATCGTTTTTCTTCCATAAAGGCATCCAGGTCCGAAAAATCTGCCTTGGAACAGCCGGTGAGAATAAACCCTGCCACGCACGCAGATAACAGGGTTCGAAAGAGCGCATTCATCACTAGGCGTCCTCATCCCTGTAGCGGTATGTCTTAGCCAAAATCTTCATATCCAGTTCGTTGGTATTCTTTTTCTTCGCTACAATCTCAAAGTTGTGCAGCGTCACAATCCTGGGCAAACCTGCCATGCCACTCACAAACGCGCCCAGGTCATGATAAGAACCGCTCGCCTTGATCTCAATCGGGAGCTCGATGTAAAACTCCTTAGCCCGTTCTTTCTGTAAGTCTATAGAAGAGATCTGCAAGCCATTGAGTAAGCCCTTGTTTGTAATGTCCTCTAGCAAACCCGGCACCTCAGTATCACTAGGCAGCTGGCTGACCAACGCCCCAAAAGACTCTTCCATCTCCACCATTTGTTGCCGGTAAGCATCCAGGTTAGCGGCTTGAAATGCCTTCTCCTCGTACTCTTTTTTGAGTTTGACCTCTTTGGCCTCCTGCCGGGCCAACTCAACCTGTAAGCCCTCGATGTCGTAGTAGTAACCAGCGACGATGACACCGATGAACAGTACTACCCAGGTGATAACCTTTGCGGGTGTCGGCCAAGCTCCGATATTGTCGAACTCCAGGCTGGAGATATCGAATTCACGTATTGCCTGCAGGCTATCTTCAAATGCCATGGATCACCGCTCTCCCGACTCTTCTTCATCAATTTTCGGGGCTTCGACCTGTACCGACAGATCAAAATTATTCGCCTGATCGCCAAACGCGGGCGCGGCACTCACCTTGTCCAGACTTGGGTTGGCCAGCCAATCCGATGCACTCAACCGACGCATCAGGCTCGACACTCTATTATTGGATTCGGCCACTCCACCAATCGCGATCTTCTTACCCCGGGCGTCAAGTTTCTTATAGAAAACTCCGTCGGGAACCGTTCGAACCAGCTGATCAAGCACTCGGACAATAATGGGTCTGTTACCCTGCAGCTCTTGAATAACGCGCATACGGTCCAACAACTGATTACGGCGCTTCTGCAAATCACGAATTTCACGCACGGCCTTGTCTAGTGTCTTGATATTCTTAGTCATATACGCGTTGCGCGACTCCTGTGAGTCAATCTGGTTGGCGACAATACGATCAGCCAGCAAAACCAGAACACCAGCGAGTGCCACCACGAGGGCAACCGAAACGAAAAAATCTTTCTTCAACTGCTGGCGCCGCTCTTCGCGCCATGGCAATAGGTTGATCCGTGCCATCAGTCAAAACTCCGCATGGCCAATCCGCAGGCGATCATCATTGCCGGCGCATCGCCATTGAGGGCCACGGTATTCACCCGAGATGAAATCGACATCTGAGCAAAGGGGTTGGCAAGGGACGTCAATGTGCCAAGCCGCTTCTGGACTAATTGCTCCAGTCCGTCCATAGAGGCGACCCCACCGGCCAGTATGATGTGGTCGACGTCGTTATAGTGACTGGAGGAAAAAAAGAACTGTAATGACCGCTGAACTTGCTGTACTACCGCATCCTTAAACGGTTCAAGCACCTCTGGCTCGTAATCGTCAGGCAAACCGCCCTGCTTCTTGGCGAGACCCGCCTCTTCGAGCGGGAGGCCGTAGCGCCGCATAATCTCATCTGTGAGCTGTTTGCCGCCAAACAACTGCTCTCGCGTGTAGATAGTTTGCCCGTTATGCAGCACGCTCAAGGTCGTCATTGTGGCGCCAATATCCACTATGGCTACTTTGCTTTCATTATTCAGGCCAAGTTGCGATTGCAGCTGGGTGTAGGCCCGCTCCATCGCATAGGCTTCTACATCCATAATTTTTGGCTCGAGGTCAGAGCCTTCAATCGCCGCCACACGCGCCTCAATCGTCTCCCGGCGGCAGGCCGCGAGCAGAACTTCTACCCGGCCTTCACTGTCGGGGGAAGGGCCCTGTACCTCGAAATCCATCGACACTTCTTCCAGTGGATAAGGGATGTACTGGTCGGCCTCCAGAGCTAACTGGAGCTCCATTTCGTCATCGCTTAGTCCCTCGGGCATATCAATAAGCTTGGTAATAACAGAGGATCCCGCCACTGCGGCCGCCACGACTTTTACTTTGGTTTGCGATTGCGCCAGAACCGTGCGAATGGCATTGCTTACGCCGTCAACATCGTTTACGCTTTTTTCGATCACAGCGTCTTGCGGCAACGAGCTCACCGCATAACTCTCAACTCGGTAGCCGACTCCCGTCCGACTCAACTCCAGTAACTTCACTGTCGTCGAACTGATGTCGAGCCCAAGAATCTGAGCCGACTTGCCCTTTCGAAATAGCTCTAACAAGATTTTTCCCTATCAGTTTCACTAACTTAGCTTGTTCTTATGCTTATTTACATTAATTGAAGATATACCACGGACAAAATATATCAAACTTAAAAAAAAGCTTATAATTACCAATTACCTCGCGCCATTTTCGCAGCGCCTGACAATAAGTAACTGTTTTAAAAAGGAATAAATGGGCTTTTTTCGTCTGATTCTGAGAGTGCTCCTCTACGGCCTCCTGTCCTCGGTGTGGTTGCTCGCTGGCGTCTACTTGTATCTCGCACCAGGCCTGCCGGACGTAGAAACCCTGCGAGAGGTAAAACTTCAAACACCCATGCTGGTCTATACCCGCGAGGGCGAACTAATCGGCCAATTTGGCGAGCAGAAGCGCAGACCGCTGCCCTATACCGAGATTCCTGATCAGTTCGTTCAGGCCCTACTCGCGGCAGAAGACGACAATTTTTTTCAGCACCGCGGGATCGATGTTATGGGCCTCGCCCGGGCCGTCTCTGAACTGCTACTCACCGGAGAAAAAGGCTCCGGCGGCAGCACGCTGACAATGCAGGTGGCACGAAATTTTTTCCTTAGCCGGGAGCGAACGTTTATCCGAAAGTTCAACGAAATCCTTCTGGCTATCGAGATCGAGCGCAACCTGGATAAACAGGAAATTCTGGCCCTCTACTTCAACCGCATATTCCTTGGCCACCGGGCCTACGGCTTTGAAGCCGCATCCCAGGTGTACTACGGCAAGAGCATCGGTGAGCTGAGCCTGGCCCAGCACGCCATGTTGGCAGGGGTGCCCAAGGCGCCTTCACGCATTAACCCGGTGAGCAACCCCGATGCCGGCCGACAGCGCCGCGACTGGATTCTGGGACGAATGTACGCATTGGGCTACATCACCCGAGCCCACTACGAGGATGCGCTGAGCGAACCCGTTAATGCACGGTTGCACGGAACCAAGCTTGGCTTCGCCGCGCACTATGCCGCTGAGATGGCTCGACAGGAGATGATCCAGCGCTATGGCATGGCCGCTTATACCAATGGCTATCATGTCTATACAACCATTAGCAGCGCGCTGCAGCGAGTCGCCAGCCAGTCTGTCATTGACGGCCTGATCGGTTACGATAAACGGCATGGCTACCGCGGGCCAGAAGGGCAATTTCCTCCTGGGGACAGCGCTTCAGACACCATAAAACTGTGGCGGGAAACCTTGCAGAAAACGCCACCCATTGCCCACCTGGTGCCCGCTATCATCACCGCCGTTGGGGACAACGGCGTTAGCCTGTTACTCCGGGAGGGCGACACACCGGAACTGTCATTTGAAAATGGCATTCGGCAGGCAACGCCCTATCTGTCGGAGAACGCCCGGGGCGCTGCGCCCAAAACACCCGGCCAGGTCTTCGCTGTGGGTGACCTGATCCGCGTCACGCAGGATGAGGAAGAAGATTGGTTTCTCGCACAGGTTCCCGCTGCGCAGGCCGCGCTGATATCACTGAACCCCGACAATGGCGCTATCGTCAGTATTGTCGGAGGCATGGGCTTTGAGCAAAGTAAGTTCAACCGCGCTACGCAGGCTCGGCGACAGCCTGGCTCCAACTTCAAACCCTTTCTCTACGGTGCCGCTATTGACGCCGGCTACACTGCAGCAACCGTGATCAATGATGCACCCATCGTGATGGAAGGCCAGGGGGCAGAGAATCTCTGGCGACCAGAAAATGACGAGGGTAAATTCTATGGCCCTACCCGTCTGCGCTGGGCACTAACCAAGTCACGCAACCTGGTATCCATCCGCCTGCTGCAGCGGCTAGGTGTCAAAACACTGATCGACTATGCCCAGCAACTGGGCTTCGATACCAGTGACTACACACCGCAACTGTCCCTCGCGCTGGGCACCCAGTCACTCACCCCGCTGGAGCTTGCGCGAGGTTACGCGATATTGGCTAATAGTGGGTACAGGGTGGAGCCGTTCCTTATACAGCGCGTTGAAGGCATCGACGGCGAAACTATCTACGACGCCAAACCTTTGAGCGTTTGTCGCGATTGCGATAAACCGGCCGACACCGCAGAGATCGCAGCAGAGCTCACCATGGAGGATATCCTCGCAACGGCTGAAGACCCGGCGAGAGGCGCACCCCTGGCGCCACGTGTGATGGATGAGCGTGTCAATTTCATTGTTAATGACATATTAAAGGATGTGATCACACGCGGCACAGGCCGCCGCGCGCGGGTATTGGAGCGCGATGATATCGCGGGAAAAACAGGCACTACCAACGGACCCATGGATGGGTGGTTTTCGGGGTATAACCGCGATGTGGTCACCACGGTCTGGGTGGGGTTTGATAACTACACTCCACTGGGGCGACGCGAGTTCGGGGGAACAGCCGCGCTACCTATATGGATTGATTACATGCGTGAGGCGCTGGCAGAGAGTCCGAAGCTCCAGCGTCCGGTTCCCGCCGGCATTGTGGCTGTGAGGATCGATCCCGAAAGTGGACAACTGGCCGGTTCGGGCACAAAAGACGCGATCTTCGAGTATTTTCTGGAAGAAAACGTGCCCCAGCACTACGCACCGGGAAACAATGAGCCGACAGGTGGCCCCGACATCTACAAGGACTTCAACAATATGTTTTAGGGCTGCAGGTAGTTGTGGGGGTAGGGCAAGCGGGCGACACCACTATCGACGGCGGCACGCGCCACAGCGGGCGCAATATGAGTCAACAAGCGCCGATCGACAGGCTTGGGTATGATGTAATCGGTCCCGAAGCTCAACTCCTTCGCCCCTGACGCCGCCAGCACCTCAGCCGGCACCGGTTCCCGTGCCAAAGCACTCAGCGCGCGAACCGCAGCCACTTTCATCTCGTCATTAATCACCGACGCCTGAACATCGAGCGCGCCACGGAAAATAAAGGGAAAACCCAGCACGTTGTTGACCTGGTTGGGATAGTCCGAGCGGCCCGTGGCGATTATCAGATCGTCGCGGGTCTGCAGTGCCAGCTCCGGCTTAATTTCGGGATTCGGGTTGGAGCAGGCAAACACTACGGGTCGCTCCGCCATTGACTCCAGCATAGCCGATGTCAGCAGGTCGGCACCTGACAAGCCGATAAACACATCTGCTTCGGCGATCGCATCGCTCAGGCTGCGCTTGTCGGTCTCATTGGCAAACTCCTGCTTGTACGCATTCACTCCTTCCCGCCCGGCGTATATGACGCCGCGGCGATCCAGCATGAAAATATTTTGACGACGGGCGCCAAGGTTCAGCAGCAGGCGCATGCACGCTATCGCAGCGGAGCCGGCACCCAGGCAGGTGATAATCGCTTCCTCCAGCCTCTTGCCTTGAATATCCAGCGCATTGAGGAGACCTGCAGCGGTCACAATCGCTGTGCCGTGCTGGTCATCGTGGAATACCGGAATATCGCAACGCTCTATCAGTGCAGCTTCTATCTCAAAGCACTCAGGCGCCCGGATGTCCTCCAGGTTAATGCCGCCAAAGGTGCCGGCTATGCGAGCCACTGTATCGATGAACTCCTCAGAGTCTTCGGTTTCCACCTCAATATCGATCGAGTTGATGTCAGCAAAGCGCTTAAATAGAAGCGCTTTGCCTTCCATAACGGGCTTGCTCGCCAAGCCGCCCAAGTTGCCCAGTCCCAACACAGCAGTGCCGTTACTGATCACCGCCACCATGTTGCCCTTGCCGGTGTAGCGGTAGGCCAGATCGGGGTCTCGGGCAATTTCAAGGCAGGGCTCTGCGACGCCAGGACTGTATGCAAGGGCGAGATCGACCAGGGTTTCGGCCGGTTTCGTCAACTCGATCCCTATCTTTCCTGGCACGGGTTCAGCGTGATAGGCGAGCGCTTCTCGTTTCAGGTCTTTGGACATGGGATGGCTCTATTGACCGGATCACTGGCTTTAAACGGAGCCCGAGAATATAGAAAACCTAGAACACTCACAAGTTACGGCGAGCAATCCATCAGCGATTGAACGAGAAATGGGAACGGCAAGTCGTAGACCTGCTCCCGCCCCCGCACACTGGCGATTCGATCTCTAGCGCTTTGTTCCGCGATTACCAAACCGCTTGTTGAAGCGGTCCACGCGTCCACCGGTATCGACGATCTTCTGCTTGCCCGTGTAAAAGGGGTGGCATTGGGAACACACATCAATATGGAAATCTTCGCAGCGGGTGGAACGTGTCTGTATGGTGTTGCCACAACTGCAGGTCGCAGTGACGGTCTCGTACTTGGGATGGATATCCGCTTTCATCGGTCTCACTCCTGATCTTGACGCCGCCACCCGACCCATGCCGGGCACCGCGCCGCTCTAGGGGTACATGAGCCAACCCTGACGGGGGCCGCTCAAAAAATAGGCGGGCATCTTAACAGACGCGGGACGATAAGCAATAGAGGTATCCAATTTGGTACACTGGTGTACTGTTCTGTGTTTCCACCTGTTTAAAGGGGCGTAATGTCCATACTCCGCCTGGCCATTCCCTCGCCCCTGCGCCGACATTTTGACTACCTCCCACCTGTGGGGGTAACCGATGCAGCGATTCAGGCCCTCGAACCGGGTACCAGACTGCGGGTACCATTCGGGCGGCGCGAGGTGACCGGTTACCTGCTGGAGGTTTGCAGCAGCAGTGATGTCGCCGCTAGCGCCCTGAAAGCGGCGCTGGAAATACTGGATGAAACGTCGTTGATTGAGCCCCAGTTGCTGTCCTTATGCCAGTGGGCCACTCGCTATTATCACCATCCTCCGGGCGAGGTATTCAGCGCCCTGTTTCCCAAGCGGTTACGCGAGGGCAAGGCCACCCGGGCAGCAGGAGAGGCAGGCTGGCAACTCAGCATTCGGGGTAAGGGACTCCCCGGGGACGCACTGTCCAGAGCACCGCGCCAGGCAGAGGCCTTGCAGCTGCTGCAGGATGCCGCCCTGTCAGCCACAGCCCTCAAAGCACGCGGTATCAACAGCACCACGCTGCGCACCCTGGAGGATCGGGGCTTGGTGGAGCGCTGTATGTTAAGTGAGCACTCACAAACCCCAAGATCCCTGCCAGGGCTGTCATTGACAGAAGAACAGGCAGCCGCAATGAACGGCATCAGGGCTGCTGGTGACAACTTTTGTTGTCATCTTCTCGAAGGCGTTACGGGCAGCGGCAAGACAGAGATTTACCTGCAGTTGATCACGGATGGCCTGGCGCAGGGAAAGCAGACGCTCGTGCTGGTGCCGGAAATCGGCCTGACGCCGCAAACATTGACCCGCTTCCGGGAACGGTTCGAAGCCGACATCGCGGTACTCCATTCCTCCCTCACTGATGCCCAGCGTTACACCGCGTGGGAGGCAGCGCGCAGCGGCAGCGCCAGCATTGTTATTGGCACCCGATCTGCGGTATTCACTCCGCTCGCAAGACCGGGGCTTATCATTGTCGATGAGGAGCACGACGGGTCGTACAAGCAACAGGACGGCTTTCGCTATTCCGCGAGGGATATCGCAATCAAACGGGGTCAAATCCACGGGTGCCCGGTCATTCTGGGGAGCGCGACACCGTCTCTCGAGAGTCTGCACAACGCGCTAACAGGCCGCTATCAGCACCACCGGCTTACCCAGCGCGCCGGCAGCAGCAAGATGCCCCGAATGACGCCATTGGACGTCCGCCGGCAGCCGCTACAGGGGGGGTTGTCCGGCACGCTGATCGAGGCCATAGAGGACACCCTGCAAAACAGTCAGCAAGTATTATTATTCCTTAACCGCCGAGGCTACGCGCCAACACTGCAATGCCACGACTGCGGCTGGGTTGCGGAATGCCCCGCCTGTGATGCGCGCCTGACCATCCATCGCCGCCGCCGGCAGCTGCGCTGCCACCATTGTGGCAGCAGCGCGGCTCTTCCAGCCCACTGTCCACAATGCAACAGTAGCCAGTTGGAGGCGCAGGGTCTGGGCACGGAGCAAGCAGAGGATTTTCTGCGACAGCGTTTCAGCGGGCACTCGATACGACGCGTGGACAGTGATTCCATGCAGGGCAGAGATGCCATGCAGGAGCTTGTCGCCGAGATCAACAGGGGAGAGCCCTGCATACTGCTGGGCACCCAGATGCTGGCCAAAGGCCACCATTTTCCCGCGGTCAGCCTTGTTGCGATCATCGATGCGGATGCACTGCTGTTCAGTGCTGACTTTCGAGGTGAGGAACGCATGGCCCAACTTCTGACCCAGGTCGCGGGACGCGCAGGGCGTGCAGATATCCCGGGACGAGTTCTTCTTCAGACCCACTATCCGGACCACCCGGCGGTCATTGCACTGACGAGCAGCAGTTATGCTGAACAGGCGGCAACACTGCTCGACGCGCGGCATAGCCTCGGGCTGCCACCCGCAGGATTCCTGGCCGTGATGCGGACCGACTGCCCCGATGCACAGTTTGGTGAGCAGTTCCTGCACCAGGTGAAGCAGCAGGTCGCACCGCAACTGCCCCAGGGCGTCGCACTCATCGGGCCTCTCCCGTCCCCCATGCAGCGACGCGCGGGAAAATATCGCTGCCAGTTGCTACTGACAGCAGGCCGCCGCCGGGATGCGCAGCACGCCGCTGGCCTGCTGGTCGCCAGCGCTGAGGCACTGCCTGCACGCCAGGGCCTGAAGTGGTCCATCGACATTGATCCACAGGACGTGTTCTAAGCCCGACACACGCGCCTTCAGTGCAGAACGCTAGCCAGAGCAGCCACAAGTGAAGGATAATGGACTCCGCCAAATGCGGCATGACAATCCCTTGATGTGAACTAGGTAAGCTCTCCCACAATGAAGGAACAACTGACACGGCTGATTCAGCAGTCCCTGGCATCGCTACAGGCGCAGGGCAAACTGCCCCGGGAGGTCGAGCCACGCATCCAGATTGATCGCACGCGAGACAAAAGCCATGGCGACCTCGCCAGCAACGTCGCCCTTGCGCTCGCCAAAGCGGCGGGACAGAAGCCCCGCGAACTGGCCGCGCTAATCTGCGAGGCACTGCCCCAGGATGCGCTTATCGCAAGGACCGAGATTGCCGGTCCCGGGTTCATCAATTTTTTCCTATCCGATGACAGCAACCAGGCCGTTGTCCGGGACATACTCGAACAGGGCAGGGCTTTCGGCAGTAGCAGCGAGGGCAATGAACGCAGGGTGCAGGTGGAATTTGTTTCCGCCAACCCCACTGGGCCACTGCACGTGGGCCACGGCCGCGGCGCCGCTGTCGGTGACAGCATTTGCCGATTACTCACCGCTACAGGCTGGGATGTAACACGCGAGTTTTACTACAACGATGCCGGGGCACAAATCCACAACCTGGCACTCTCGGTTCAGGCGCGATGCAACGGCGTCACTCCGGAAGACGAAGGCTGGCCTGACGATGGCTACCGGGGCGATTACATTACCGAACTGGCCAAGGCGTACCTCGATAAACAGACAGTTGAAGCCGAAGACCGCGGTGTCGCAGGCAGTGGTGATCCCGGAGACCTGGAGAATATTCGCGCATTTTCGGTGGCCTATCTGCGACGGGAACAGGACCTCGACCTGAAAGCTTTCGCCGTAGACTTCGACATCTATTTCCTCGAATCCTCATTGTACGAAAACGGTGAGGTAGAAAACGCTGTGCGAAAGCTGGTCGACGGCGGCCACTGTTACGAAAAGGAGGGTGCCCTCTGGCTTCGAACTACCCACTTCGGCGATGACAAAGACCGGGTCATGCGCAAGCGCGACGGCGGCTACACCTATTTTGTTCCGGATGTCGCCTACCATTTGAACAAGTGGCAGCGCGGCTTCGAGCGAGTTATCAACGAGCAGGGCGCAGACCATCACAGCACCATTACTCGAGTGAGGGCAGGGCTACAGGGTCTGGAAGAAGGCATTCCAGCAGACTGGCCTGACTATATCCTGCATCAGATGGTAACGGTGATGCGCGACGGTAATGAAGTAAAACTGTCCAAGCGCGCTGGCAGCTACATCACATTGCGCGACCTGATCGATGAGGTGGGACGCGATGCCACCCGTTACTTCCTGGTCGCCCGGGCGGCCAGCTCGCAACTTACTTTCGATATCGACCTGGCTCTGTCACAGAGCAATGAAAATCCGGTTTACTATATTCAGTACGCTCACGCACGCACGTGCAGTGTTATGCGCAAACTGGAGGAACAAGGAAAAGTCTGGCAAGCCACCGACGCGCTCGCCCACCTCGATCAACTGCAGGAAGACCACGAGACCAGCCTGTTGCGGCGACTCAGCCGATATCCGGAAATAGTGGCCAGTGCCGCCAACAGCAGTGAACCCCATCTCGTTGCCCACTACTTGCGCGAACTCGCCGGTGACTTTCACGCCTGGTATAACGCCCACAAAATGCTAGTGGAAGACCAACCACTGCGCGACGCCCGCATTGCACTCAGCCAGGCAACAGGGCAGGTCATTTTCAACGGGCTGAGCCTGTTAGGGGTGTCTGCCCCGGAGTCTATGTAACCCATGTCCAAGGATTTCGCCAAACGCAAGAAAACCAGCAGCCGAAAGCCAACCAAGCGCAAGACTCCTGCGCGCACCAGCAGCACTGCAGGTCAGACCCGGAGCAAAGGCCTGCGCCTGTATCTCGCCGGCGTCCTGACGGGTGTGTTTGTCAGCTTCATCGGCTATCTTTCTACGCTGCCTGGACAGAGCGGCCCGGAGCAGGACAACACCGCCACTGCGCCCGAGGTCGCGAAAGCACCCAAGCCGAGCTTTAATTTTTATCGTCTGCTCCCGGAACAAACCCTGGAAGTAGAGGATATCGTGGAGCCTGCCGCAGACATTAGTTCTCCACCTCCAACGGCCGCTCAGGCATCATTTCTGTTGCAGGCCGGCTCGTTTCGTCAGCGTGAGGATGCCGAGCGCAGGCGGGCCGAGCTGCTGCTGTTGGGGCTGGAGCCAAAAATAAAGGAATCAAATCGGGATACTGGCCTGTGGCACCGGATCTATCTAGGGCCCTTCAGTTCCCACAAAGACATGACAAAAACCCGCAGCCTGACGGCAGGCCAGGGTATAGACACACTCGTACTCAAACGCGGTGAACCCTGAAGGAGGTCCTGGACCTTGAATTTTACCCCCGGAGCCCCATATTCAAGCAACCGGGGCGGCCCCTTTTAGCGAAGCATTCCCACAGGAGACAAACCGTGGAACAGTTCCGAGGCACAACCATACTTTCCGTACGCCGCGGCAACAGCGTAGTTATCGGCGGCGACGGCCAGGTATCCATGGGCAACACCGTTATGAAAGGCAATGCCCGCAAGGTGCGACGCCTTTATCAAGAACGCGTTATCGCAGGGTTCGCCGGCGGCACCGCCGACGCCTTTACCTTGTTCGAACTATTTGAAGCACAGCTCGAAAAGCACCAGGGACATCTCGTTAGAGCCGCCGTGGAGCTGGCGAAGGCCTGGCGCACAGAGAGAGCGCTGCGCCGTCTGGAAGCGCTACTGGCCGTCGCTGACAAGGACACCTCGCTGGTGATCACGGGCAACGGTGATGTTATTGAGCCTGAGGACAACCTTATCGCCATCGGCTCTGGAGGACCCTTTGCCCAATCAGCCGCCCGCGCGCTGCTTGACCACACGGAAATGGACGCGCGCAACATAGTGTCAACAGGTTTGGGTATCGCCGGAGATATCTGCATCTATACCAACCACAACCAGACCATCGAGCAACTGGATTATTAGGCCACCGTATGTCCAACATGACCCCCCGCGAAATCGTCCATGAGCTGGACAAACACATCATCGGGCAGGATGCCGCTAAACGCGCCGTGTCCATCGCGCTGCGCAACCGCTGGCGGCGCATGCAGCTACCCGAAGAACTGCGCAACGAGATCACGCCAAAAAATATTCTTATGATCGGTCCCACCGGCGTAGGCAAGACAGAAATCGCCCGGCGGCTAGCCAAGCTATCCAACGCACCCTTTGTAAAAGTGGAGGCGACCAAATTCACGGAAGTCGGTTATGTCGGTCGCGATGTCGAAGGCATAGTGCGCGACCTGGTAGACGTTTCCATCAAGATGTATCGAGAGCAGGAGATATCCCGTGTTCGGTTTCGGGCCGAGGAAGCTGCGGAAGATCGCATACTGGATATACTGCTGCCGCCGGCAAGAGACACTGAAGGGGACACCGGTTCGTCCACACGACAGTTACTGCGCAAAAAATTACGAGAGGGTGACCTGGACGAAAAAGAAATCGAAGTGGAAATCAGTGCCACCATGCCCTCCATGGAAATCATGGCGCCACCGGGTATGGAAGAAATGACCAGCCAGCTACAAAGTATGTTTTCCAACATGGGCCGGCAGCAGAGTAACACTCGGAAAATGCCGGTAAAAGCTGCCTTCGAAGCGCTTTGTGACGAGGAAGCAACCAAGCTGATTAACGAAGAAGAGTTAAAACAAAACGCGGTCACAGAAGCAGAACAGAACGGCATCGTATTCATTGACGAGCTGGACAAGGTTGCCAAACGCTCCGAGGGTGCTGGCGCAGACGTCTCCAGAGAAGGTGTGCAACGCGATCTCCTGCCGTTGATCGAAGGATCTACTGTTAGCACAAAGCACGGCATGATCAAAACCGACCACATCCTGTTCATCGCCTCTGGCGCATTCCATCTGGCTCGGCCATCAGACCTTATTCCCGAGCTGCAAGGGCGCTTGCCCATACGCGTGGAGCTGAGTGCGCTTTCCCCCGATGATTTTGAACGAATACTGACAGAGCCCAGCGCGTCCCTCACTGAACAATACCAGGCTCTGATGGCGACCGAGGGAGTGGACGTCGAGTTCAGCGATGACGGCTTACGCCGGATCGCAGAGACGGCCTGGCATGTCAATGAACGCACAGAAAACATTGGAGCTCGTCGGTTGCATACCGTTATGGAAAGACTCATGGAAGAAATCTCCTTTGATGCTACAGATGCGGGCCTGGAGAAAAGCTCACTGCTGGTCGATGCCGACTATGTCGACAAGCAGCTGCAGGCCCTGAGCTCCGACGATGACCTCTCTCGCTTTATTCTCTAGTCGCCGATGAATACGCCGCCAAAACCAACGTCCATCCAGCTACACAGTCGTTCGCGACAACTGGAGCTGCATTACGAAGGCGGGAAAACTTATCGTCTTAGCTGCGAGTATCTCCGCGTGTCCTCGCCCTCCGCCGAAGTCATGGGCCACGGTCCGGGACAGGAGGTGCTGCAAACGGGCAAGCTAAAGGTCGGGATCACCGCCATCAATCCCGTGGGGAATTATGCTCTGCAACTGATTTTCGACGATGGCCACGATACCGGGCTCTATTCGTGGACCTACCTGCACGAGCTCTGCATCGAGCAAAGTGCACGATGGCAGGCTTACCTCGACCGACTCAGTGATGCCGGCGCAAATCGTGATCCCGAAGTTCAGGTGTTGAGACTAGGGCATTAGCGCCCCAAAATACTCACAGCGGCAATACCCAGTCAGATAACTGCGCCTGAGAACATGGGCACTACCTGACCCGAGGCAGTCATCACGCTATACTGGGCACTCATCTCTTATTGTACCGAGGCACCATGAGCGACAAGGACACCACCCACTTTGGCTTCAAGGAGGTAAAAAAAGACGCCAAGGCAGGCATGGTAGCCGATGTATTCCATTCGGTTGCAGCCCGCTACGACCTGATGAACGACCTCATGTCGGGAGGCATTCATCGAATCTGGAAGCGCTTCACAATCGAACTAAGTGGGGTGCGCAAGGGTAATGCCGTACTGGATATCGCAGGCGGGACCGGCGATCTTGCAGCGCGTTTTGCTGAACTGGTCGGAAGCGAGGGGCGCGTGGTGCTGGCTGACATCAACGCGTCCATGTTGCAAGTCGGTCGCGACAAATTACTGGACACGGGACGTCTGGGCAATATCGAATTCGTGCAGGCCGATGCCCAGTTTTTGCCCTTCCCCGACGATAGCTTTGATTGTGTCACCATCGCCTTTGGCCTGCGCAACGTCACCGATAAGGACCTTGCCCTGCGATCCATCCTGCGTGTGCTGAAGCCTGGCGGGCGCTTACTGGTGCTGGAGTTTTCCAAGCCCGAAAATGAATTGCTGAGCCAGGCCTACGATACCTACTCCTTCCGAATACTTCCGTTTATGGGTCGACTGGTTGCCAACGATAGCGACAGCTACCAGTATCTTGCTGAATCCATACGCAAACATCCCGATCAGGAAACCCTGCTGGACATGATTGAAGATGCGGGCTTTGCGCAATGCCAATTTCACAATATGACCGGAGGCATTGTGGCATTGCACCGGGGCGTCAAACCCTGACATGCCTGATCCGACCCTACACACTGCGGCTCTGGCTGCTTTGGAGGCGGCTGCAAACCGTGCACTGGCCCTCTCTGAGCAGGGGACAGCCGTTCTCGAACCACTCGCGGGCTCGGTATTCGCCTTTCACTGCACAACGCCGGAGCTCGATTTTTACCTTCACCTGGAAACTGGCGGTGTCCGGCTAACGGGCGTTTACGAGGGGGCCGTTACAGCACGCATCACCGGCAGCGCCTCGGACTTCAGCGAACTGGCTGCCTCCGATGATGCCGCGGCCACACTGATCAATGGCAATCTGACACTAGAGGGCAACAGCGCGCCCCTGATTGAATTTCAACACCTTCTTTCCGATCTGGACATCGACTGGGAAGCACCACTGGTGTCTTCTCTGGGAGATGTGGCGGGACACCAGATCGCAGAAATCCTGAGGAGTGTATTCTCCTGGGGAAGACAAGCATCAAGCGGCCTTGCTCGACAAGTGGAAGAGTTCATTCACGAGGAGGCTCGTCTCAGCCCGCCAAAACTGGAGGTGGAGGATTTCTACCGGGACATAGCAGATCTCGTCATGCGAGTGGATAGATTGCAATCGCGTGCAGAACGCATCAGCCGCAAGCTGAAGAAGTCATAAACCGTGTCTCGCGTCCTAAGACTTGCAAAGATTTTACGAACCGCGGGCCGGTACCGACTGGACGAATTCGTAGACGAGAGCAAGCTACCCCTGCCCGCGCGTCTGGCTCTGCGGCTCTCACCATGGCGTTACGGGAAGCCGCCAGCGGAATCGCGGGGTATTCGCCTGCGCCTCGCATTGGAAGAGCTGGGCACCGTTTTTATCAAGTTCGGCCAGGCTCTCTCGACTCGCCGCGATCTGTTACCCAGCGATATCGCCGACGAACTGGCCCGACTGCAGGACGATGTGCCCCCTTTCCCGGAGCAGCAGTCTGTCGCCATTATCGAAGAAGCCCTCGGCAAAACCGTGGGCGAACTTTTCGGGAGCTTTGACCCGGCGCCCATGGCATGTGCCTCGATCGCGCAGGTTCATAGCGCCACACTGCAAGGTGGCGAACAAGTTGTGGTAAAGGTAGTGCGCCCCGATATTGAGCCGATCATTCGTGAAGACATTGCATTGATGTTCACTCTGGCAAAGCTGGTTGAGCGGTATCATCCTGACGGCCACCGACTGCGGCCGGTAGAGGTTGTAGCAGACTACGAATTGGTCATCCTCGATGAACTGGATATGTCACGGGAGGCAGCTAATGCCAGCCAGCTGAGGCGCAACTTCGAAGATAAAAAACTGCTGTATGTCCCCGAGATATACTGGGACTACAGCTGCAGTAACGTGCTTACCATGGAGCGTATTTTCGGTATTCCGGTAACAGACATTGAGACGCTGCGCGCAAAAGGCACCGACCTTAAAATGCTCGGTGAGCGTGGTGTAGAGATTTTCTTCACCCAGGTATTCAACGACAGTTTTTTCCACGCCGATATGCATCCGGGCAATATTTTTGTGGATGCATCCGACCCTCAGGACCCTACTTATATTGGAGTGGATTGCGCCATCGTGGGGAGCCTGTCGGATGCCGACCAGTATTACCTGGGCCGAAACTTGCTAGCTATTTTCCGGCGAGACTATCGCGAGGTGGCCCAACTGCATGTGGAATGCGGCTGGGTTCCCCCGGATACCCGGGTGCAGGATTTTGAATCTGCCATGCGCGCTGTTTGCGAGCCCATTTTCGAGCGGCCTATCAGCGAGATTTCTTTTGGGCAATTGCTGATCTATCTGTTCCAGACCGCGAGCCGATTTGATATGGAAGTACAACCCTCGCTTGTGCTACTGCAAAAAACCCTGCTGAATATCGAAGGGCTTGGACGACAGCTTTATCCGGAGCTGAACCTTTGGGATACAGCCCAACCCTTTCTGGAGGATTGGGTCGAGCGTCGCTATTCGCCTCAGGCTGTATTGCAGCGGCTACAACATCACGCACCGTCCTGGATTGAGCAATTGCCCCAGCTGCCAGAGGCAGTGCTGGAATCACTGCAACAGACCCAACACAAGCCAACAGCCCTCGCAGAAAGCCCACCACGGCAAAAACGGCAGAGCAGCCAACCTCTGCTCGGTGTTATTCTGCTTGCGACCGCCGCGCTTACCGCTACACCCGATGGCTTACAGATTATCGCAGAGGCCCCCGCAGCATCATGGTTGCTAGCTCTCACAGGGATCTGGTTGCTGTTGCCCCGCCAGCGGTAAAGTGTGTCCCATCGCGCCTTATGGCATACTGCAGGATCTATAAGGTGTTGTTAATGACTGAATCCATCAAATTACTGCAAGGCATCAATTGGAACGAACAGGGGTTGGTTCCAGCTATCGCGCAGGACTGGCAGACCGGTGAAGTGTTAATGCTGGCGTGGATGAATGAGGAGGCTTTGGCTCTGACCATAGAAGAGGGCAGAGCCATATACTGGTCACGGTCGCGACAGGCGTTGTGGCGCAAAGGCGAGGAGTCCGGTCACGTACAATCGCTGAGAGAGCTGCGCATAGACTGCGACGCCGACACAGTCCTCATGAAAGTTGATCAGGTCGGCGGTATTGCGTGTCACACCGGAAGGCGGGCGTGTTTTTTCCAAAAGCTTGAGGAGAACGCCTGGCGGATTACGGACGAGATCCTGAAGGATCCCCGCGATATTTATGGCTCGAAGCCATGAGCGACGTATTGCAACAACTCGCAGAAATACTTAAAACTCGCAGGGAGGGTGATCCGCAAGAATCCTATGTCGCCAGCCTGCATGACAAAGGCCTGAACAAGATTCTCGAAAAAGTGGGCGAGGAGGCGACCGAAGTTATACTGGCCGCCAGAGACGTTGATCAGGGCGCAGACAGCAAGATTGTGGTCGGCGAAGTCGCCGACCTCTGGTTCCATACGCTGGTTATGCTGTCGCATCTGAACCTCGATGCATGCGCCGTCCTCGAGTGCCTTGAGGATCGTTTCGGAGTGTCCGGTATCGACGAAAAAGCGTCACGCGATGCAGGTAACAAATGATAATTCATTCAAGTAGCAGGAGAAGGCTATGGGTTTCGGAGGAATAAGTATTTGGCAGCTGCTAATCGTGCTGGCCATCGTGATCATGCTCTTTGGCACCAAACGCCTCCGCACACTGGGTAGCGACCTGGGCAGTGCGGTCAAAGGCTTTCGCAAGAGTATGTCAGACGATAGCGGGGCACCCGGTGCTACTGACGATAATAGCGGTGAGCAGGATGCGTCAGCGAATACTGTAAACCAGGACAAGTAAGCCCTGAATGTTCGACATCGGTTTCGCCGAGCTGCTCGTTATAGGTGTGGTCGCTCTGCTGGTCATTGGCCCGGAGCGCCTGCCTGAGACAGTTCGTACGGCTTCGCTTTGGCTGAACCGCATTCGCCGCGGCTTCAACGATATCAAGCGGGAAGTTCAACAGGAGTTACACAACGACTCCGTTATGCAAGAACTCCGCAAGACCGGTGACGAGCTAAAACAGGATGCTGCTGCAATTCAGCAAGACCTCAAAAAGACTGCGGAAATCGCTGAAAAGGAAGCGCCGCATATTGGTTCCAGCGGGACTGAAGATAATTCCATGGGACAGTCGAAGGAATGAACAAAACCGAGTCTAACGACCAGCCCATGCCACTGATCAGTCACCTGACCGAATTGCGCGACAAGTTGCTGCGCGCCATTCTGGCAATCCTGATCATATTTATTGGCATCTTTCCGTTTGCCAATGATATTTACCTCGTCGTTTCAGAGCCCCTGCGGGCGCTGCTACCACCCGGAGCGAGCATGATCGCGACAGAGGTGGCTTCACCTTTTTTTGCGCCATTTAAACTCGCTCTGATGTCGGCATTGTTTCTGGCCATGCCTTACGTTCTTTACCAGGTGTGGGGTTTTATTGCACCGGGCATGTACCGACATGAAAAACGCCTCGCCGTGCCGCTACTGGCATCCAGCGTAGTGCTTTTCTATGCCGGCGCAGCGTTTGCCTACTTTGTGGTTTTCCCGCTGATTTTCGCTTTTTTCACCAGTGTTGCGCCTGATGACATCACCATCATGACGGACATCAACAGCTACCTGAATTTCGTATTGAAGCTATTTTTCGCCTTCGGCCTGGCGTTTGAAATTCCGATAGCAGCGGTGCTGCTAATCTGGGCGGGGATCACCACACCCGAAACGCTGGCGGGGAAACGCCCCTATATTATCGTCGGCTGCTTTATTTTCGGTATGTTGCTCACACCGCCGGATATCATTTCACAATCGCTTTTGGCAATACCAATGTGGTTATTGTTCGAGGTGGGCGTGTACTTCGGTAAACTGACACAGCCGCGGTCATCAAGTACAGACGGCGAAAGCGATTCTGAATAGTTCTACCGGACAAAGGGCGGAGTGACGCCTCGGCAACGATATTAGCGCTTCGCCATCAAGCCACCATCAGCCACGAGCGTAATACCGGTAGTGAAGGATTCAGATGCCAGGTAGAAGACGGGGTTCAGTATTTCCTCAGTTTCTGCCACCCGCGGAATCAGGGCCGCGGCCACCATACCTTCACCATAACCCGGGATGGTCTCGATAGCCCCATCGGTCAAATCTGAGTGATAACTGCCCGGCGCCAGCGCGTTAACCCGTATGTTCCAATCAGCCCATTCCTGCGCCATTACCTCTGTCAGTGCTTTTAAACCTGCCTTGGTTGCGGCATACACGCCCGAGTAGGCCGGCGTGGACAGGGCGGCCACAGACAAAACATTAATCACACAACCGCCGCCCTGCTCGCCCATGCGCGGCGCAAGACGAGAAGCCAGATACCAGGGCCCCTTCAGGTTAACATCCAACATCTTGTCGAAGGCCTCCGGAGAAATATCCGACAGCGCACCAAAAGCAACATTGGTGCCGGCGTTGTTCACAAGGATATCGACCCGACCGAAACGCGCGTAAGCTGCTTCTATGAGCTCATCAATATCAGATAGATTTCCCATATGAGCCGACCGAGCGAGCGCTTCCCCCCCCAGCCCTTCAATCTGGCGTACTACGTTTTCGCACGACGCTATCTTGCGGCTTGCGACCACCACGCGAGCGCCCTCTGCAGCAAAGCCCAGCGACATCGCCCGACCCAAGCCCCTGCTGCCGCCAGTTACGATCACAACTTTGTCATTGAATTTTCCAGCCATGCGCTTTTCTCCACTTTCAGGGTGAAGGTTGTGACACCCTGACGTTTGATTTGGTCGGATTAGGAATTACACTACCAGAACAACGCCACATCTCTATGGATTTACCCTATGAAGCCCGAGACGGTCAATTTTTTTGAGCCGACTGGTATCTTTCACACCAGCTATTCACGCGCGATGAACACCTGATGCCGCCCCGTGCGAAAGAAGGTCTGCGCTCTTTGGCCCCCGTACTGGGGCTGCTGGTCAACTACAAACGCCGTGTTATCGGGGCGAGTATGGCGTTGCTGTTTACAGCAGCGGCGACATTATCAATGGGGCTTGGCGTACAGGTCCTCATAGACGAGGGCTTTGGGGGCGGCTCTAACGACAGCCTCAAGGGCGCCATTGCTCTCTTTTTCGTGATTGCTGCCGCCATGGCCTTTGGTACCTTTATCCGCTTCTATCTCGTTTCCTGGCTGGGTGAAAGGGTGAGTGCCGATATACGTAAACAAGTGTTCGACAATATTGTGCGGCTCCACCCGGGATTTTTTGAAACCAACCGCAGTTTGGAAATCATGTCGCGCATTACAACCGACACGACCTTGCTGCAAACTATCATAGGCTCATCCTTTAGTATGGCGCTGCGCTCGGGTCTGACCACCACAGGCGCCTTGGTCATGATGTTTATCACAAACCTGAAGCTAAGCATGATTATCGCGCTGGGCGTACCGCTGGTGCTGTTGCCCATTCTGGTGTTCGGGCGGCGAGTCAGGAGACTATCCAACCAGAGCCAGGACAGCATCGCGAGTGTCGGCAGCTACGCAGGAGAGGTCATACAAAATATTCGTGTGGTACAAAGTTATACCCGTGAAGCATTTGAGTCTGACGCTTTCAATCATGAGGTGGAACGCGCCTTTAGCATAGCGCAGAGACGAATATGGCAACGCTCTATGCTTGTTTGTGGTGCCATATTGTTACTGTTTGCCGGCATGTCCGGCATGTTGTGGGAGGGGGGGCAGGACGTCATCACCGGGCAAATGAGCGGTGGCGAACTCGGAGCCTTCGTGTTCTACGCCATCATGGTTGGCACGGGCGTCACCACAATCTCAGAGGTTTGGGGTGACCTGCAACGTGCAGCCGGCGCTGCCGAGAGGCTGGTTGAGCTCATCCATACAGAGAGTCTGATAAATGATCCTGAGGGGGACGTAACCGCGACCAGTAGCGAGCAACCAGAGCTGCGAATAGACCGGGTGACGTTCTGCTATCCCACTCGCCCGGAGCAGGCCGCGCTGGAGAATTTCAGTTTGAGTATAGAGGCGGGCAAAAGTCTCGCCCTCGTCGGGCCCTCAGGCGCGGGGAAATCCACGGTTTTCGAGTTGCTGTTGCGCTTCTACGACCCCGGGATAGGGCGCATACTGCTGGATGGTCAGGACATCAGAGATTTCAGCTTACAGCAGCTTCGAGAAAACGTCGCGCTGGTGCCGCAGCAGCCGGCGCTCTTCACCGGGGACGTCCGCTACAACATCGCCTACGGAAACCCCGACGCATCAGACGACGAAATACAGGCTGCGGCACGTGCTGCGCATGCCCACGACTTTATCACCGCACTACCCGACGGCTACCAGAGCCATCTCGGAGAAATGGGTGTGCGCCTGTCCGGTGGCCAGCGCCAACGCATCGCCCTCGCGCGTGCCATTCTCAACGATCCAAAGATTTTACTGCTGGATGAAGCTACCAGCGCGCTGGATACGGAGAGTGAATATCAGGTGCAGCTCGCACTGCAGGAGCTGATGCAGAACCGCACCACGGTGATTATCGCCCACCGCCTGTCTACCATACTCCACGCAGACAAAATTGCCGTGCTTGACGTTGGGCAACTGGTCGCCACCGGCAGCCACTCGCAGCTGCTGGAGGAGTGCACGCTCTATGCAAGGCTTGCCAACCTCCAGTTTCGAGAGCCCGGACTCACTAACGGCGAGCTTCCCGGCTCAGCAGACGCATCCGGTCCTTACGTGCCTGGTTGACACGCGACAGGT
This sequence comes from Candidatus Marimicrobium litorale, assembly GCF_026262645.1. Taxonomy (NCBI): domain Bacteria; kingdom Pseudomonadati; phylum Pseudomonadota; class Gammaproteobacteria; order Cellvibrionales; family Halieaceae; genus Marimicrobium; species Candidatus Marimicrobium litorale. Next base: position 2,976,469 of record NZ_SHNO01000001.1, on the reverse strand, counting down.
CATCAAGTGTCTCGAGGGAGATTTCAGCGATGTCTCCAAGCAGACGAAAAGTTAGCCGCGTGTTGTTAGCGGCACAGCGCACCGGAGCAGACAAGGGCGCTTTCCGGAAGTAACCAAAAGCGTCATTCAATGCGTCTCGCATGTGGGTCTCTGCGGTGCTACGGGCCGAATCATAGGCAATAGACACCACCTCAAAAGACTCCATAAATGCATCCAGGCCGATCCACTCTACCATGGTGCCGCGTTCTACTGACCGGCGCACACCTCTGCGTAATTTACGCGCCATATTGCGAAACTCTCTTTGTACTTGCGGCCCGAATACGGAATCTGAAACACCTTGCAACTGGTCATCTTCGGACAGTTCGAACCAGTCGCGCGGGGTCAGAGTTGCCTCCACTTTTGGAAAAATCAATTTTTCCTCGACATTCATATGCTCATAAATATGACTGATATACTCGCGACCGCGCGTTACCACCTCCGACCCAGCGGCCTCTCCCAAGCGCCAGTTTTCGATCAGCTTTAGCAGTTGCCGCCCAACCTGTGCCGTGTTGTCATGGTCGCGCTGCAGCGTGTCCACATCACCCAGAGCACCGGGATCAATCTCCGCAACACGGGCATAGATCAAGTCCTCGCGAGGGTGATGAAAACGGTCGGGCCAGGTGACCATATAATCCATGACCTCATAGACAACGTGCGTATCAACCACCTCACCGCATTCGATTGCACCCAGCTGCTCCTTAAACACCTGCATGACCATGGACATATGCGCATGCTCCGCGTGCAGCGTTTTCATCAGCGGCTGAGATGACCTGCCGGGAGGGGCGTTTTGGTTATCGTCCTCGGCCATTACTCTCTCACCCATGTATGCCTTCCTGAAAGCTTCTTCTCTCTAGTTGCTTTAGCCTTTGCAACCGCCCAGTCTTGAGCCTGAATGCAAGGATCTGATACGTCGCCTAATACTATAACAGAGACCTCTGAAGCACTTTTACCGCAAGCCACAGGCGAGGAGAAATTAGACTCGTCCGCGATGCTCTATCCTGCCGAGCCTGAAACATCTGTCGCGTCATCCGGTGCAACCGCTCCGCCGAGGACAGCCGGACCATAACCCTCGATAAACTCAGTCGGCATGCGGCGGGGCTTGCCACTGGATATCTCGATGCAAGCGAAATTCATCCGAGCCCGCAGCAGGGTGGCGCCGTCCGCCGGGCGGATCACCTGAAAGGCGCGACGCATGGTAATTCTCTCGTCCCATTCGGTTATCCAGGTGGCCAGCAGCACCTCTTCGCCCTCCCGGGAGGACTGCAGGTAATCAAATTCGCTGCGAATAATCACCATCGCCCTGTCCAATGCCCGATACCGCTCCAGATCGAGGCCAAGTGAGACTGAATGCGCCCAGGCAACTTTTTGACACCAGTCGACATAGACACCGTTATTGGTGTGATAGAGGCCGTCGATATCTTGCGGCTGTACCTGCATATTGAGTGTGTAGGGATCGCGAAAATCGAAAGGCCCCTTCACTGCTTCCTCATTCATCGCGCTTTTCTCCGCGTAACCACTTATGCGCCCTCATTCGGTTTGAGGGTAAGCTATGAAACCCCATACTGTCGTCGGTCACTGCGAGCGTCGGCATCCGTGGCGCCGCGCATCGTTTCGCAATAAACGCTCTGTATTTCTCTTTCGCAACGCGCCATTCTAGCCTCGGCACCTACTGCTGGCTACGCCTGCTGAGAGTTACGCCGGCCCAAATCAATCCGTATACCTGCCTGAAAAGACGGCATAGGACCCTGACACAGGTCTGACAATCTGCAGTAGTTCGCGTAGCATCCGCTGCAGGGGCGACTTAATCCACCCTGTGAACACAGATGACCGACGATGAAGCAAACAGTCGAACTGGCGGCACACTACTACCTCGATAATTTTTTAAGGCTGTGCAGAACGGTCGAAGCGCGCTATGGCGATCTTCTCACTGGTGACGAACAGGCCGTGCTGGAGTGCTTTTATACACTCTCTTTTGGAAGTCAGTGTCTTTATACCCGTTTAATCTCGCGCACGGGCCCGTGGTTTCGCGAGAGCAAGCTTCAATACAGCGAGATAGGTTCGCTCGGCGCGCCCATCGACGAGCTGCTTGAGAGCAACATGGCCATGCTGGCCGAGGAACTTGATCCCGAAGAGCTGAGTGCACTTTTCACACGCGCGGAGTTGCAAAGCGCCTTCGCAGCACAATTGCCTAACGATAAATACGGCAGCAAAGCTGAGCTGATAGCCGCTATTGAAGCGCTTGACCTAACACCCGCTGCGTCGCAAAAAAACCTCGCCAGAAGCGAGCCCGGCCGCATACTCACTCCCCTGCATTTTGAATTCATTGAATTGCTGCAGTTGCTGTTTTTTGGCAACCGCCATCAGAGCCTCACCGAGTTTGTGCTCGCGGATATTGGCATCACGCGATACTTTCCCTACTCCCTGAATCGCAAGGAAAGGCTGTTCAAAAATCGTGCGGCAGTCGAAGAGTATCAGCTATGCGCAGTATTCGCCGACGAGCACTACGATGCGCTAGCGGTGGAAGACTGGGATGCACTGCCCCGGTTAGGCCGCAGACTGGCCAAGCTTGATGTACAACACAGTTCCAGCCTGCGACGCTACCATAGTCTGTGTAATCGACTGGCGAGAGATCTGGAACGCATGGAGGAGTTCGGCGTTGCGCTCTCTCTTTATCGGCACAGTGAGCGTCATCCGGCACGCGAGCGGCAGGCGCGCATTCTGGAGAAACGCGGCGACTGGAGAAAAGCGAAAGGCCTATGCCTGCAGATTATTGAAGCGCCCTGGTGTGAGGCGGAGCAAGAGGCCGCGGGTCGCATCCTGCCGCGGATAGAACGCAAGCTCGGGGGCAGTGCTACAACGCGTCGACGGGATCAGTTCAACACTTGCGCCCTGTCGATACCAAGGGGCGACAGCTCAGTGGAGAGACTGGCTGCGCAATCACTTTCACAGAACTGGCATACAGTGCATTACGTAGAAAATCGGTTGATGAATATGCTGTTTGGCCTCGCGTTCTGGGAAGAAATTTTTATGCCCCTGCCGGGGGTGTTTCATCACCCCTATCAGGGAGGGCCTGCAGATATCTTTGAGCAGGGTTTTCGCGAACGGCGTGCGGCCGCGATTGAGGCGAGGGTCGACATATTGCTCAACGGCAGTCTGTCCGATTTACTGCCGCAGGCTTACCGCCGCTACCAGTCCAATTTTTGTCACTGGACGGACTGGCGACATATCGATGAGCAAATGGTAAGAGACAGCTGCCAACTCATTCCCAATGCGCACTTGGTGGCCATTTTCGAACGCCTCCTGTTTGACCCCCGGGAGAATCGCAGCGGCTTCCCTGACCTGATCGCATTGGGCAAGCAGCCCGGCGATTATCGCCTGATTGAAGTAAAGGGCCCCGGGGATGCTCTGCAAGACGGGCAGAAGCGCTGGTTGCGCTACTTTGACCGACTAGGCATACCGGCAGAGGTTCTCTGGGTGAACTGGGCTGATGACTGAGTTCTCCGTGAGCGTCACCGATCTCGCCCGCTTCTGTCATCGACACGGCGATATCGATCAGCGCTTCAATCCGTCCCCGAGTGGTCCAGAGGGGATCGCCGGACACCAGCGCCTGTACAGCCGCCGCCCTGAAAGTTATCGCCGGGAGTATCCGGTCGAGTCCCGATACGAGCTGGACGGCATCACACTGCATTTGAAAGGCCGCGCAGATGGCTACGACGCTGAGGCAGGACTGGTAGAAGAAATCAAGACCTGCCGTGTAGAGCCAGACAGTATCCCGCCTGCCATCGCGAAACTGCACTTGTCGCAAGGTCTTATCTATGCCGCCCTGATTGCCGATAAAGAAAACCTGTCCACACTGCGCGTGAGAGTCACGTGGCTGAATATCGATAACGAGGAAGAGCACTATCGGGAAGAAATCTATCCAGCTGCTGCCCTGCGCGCTTTCCTGCAGGATACCCTTTCCCGCTTTGCCAGCTGGCTGCAGCTTATTTCCATACTGCGAAAACAGCGTGACGCCAGCCTTGCGACACTGGCGTTTCCCTACGGGGAATTTCGTGCCGGACAACGCGACATCGCGGAGACCACCTATAGATGTATCGCTGGTGGCCGCCACCTCCTGATGGAGGCACCTACCGGCATTGGCAAGACGGCCGCAGTTCTTTTCCCCGCGCTAAAGGCGCTGATGACAGGCAAGCATGAGCGTATCGCCTTCGTTACTGCTAAAACGATTGGTCGACGCAGCGCAGAGCAAACCCTTGCACATTTTCGCGCTGCCGGTTACCGCGGCACAGCCCTGAGTCTGTCCGCAAAGGAAGCGGTCTGCCTGTCACCCGGCAAGGCCTGCCATGGAGAAGATTGCCCGTACGCAAAGGGTTACTACGAAAAACTGCCAAACGCACTGCATGCCGCCATGAAAGAGCCCGCGTTAACGAGGGTCCATCTGGAATCACTCGCCCGGCAGTTTGAGGTATGTCCCTATGAGCTGGCGGGTGATCTGCTGCCGTGGGTAGATACGGTGATCGGCGATCAGCATTATGTTTATAGTCTTTATGGCGCACTGGGGAGCCTGATGAGTACCAGCGGCGCACGCTGGAGCGTGCTGCTGGACGAGGCCCACAACCTCCCTGGTCGGGCGCGAAAAATGTACAGCGCCCGTTTGTCCAAGAACGCACTGATGCGCGCGAGACGGGAGGCTCCTGCCCGCATCGTTCCCGCCCTGGAGCGAGTCAATCGCAAACTGCTTGCTCTGCAGAAACAAGACTGGCAATCCGAACACTATCATTCAGAACATACTCTGCCACAGAAGCTGCTAGGTGGCCTTATCGATTTTACCGCTGAAGTATCCGCAGACTGTGCCACACATCCTGAGCTTCTGTCACAGCACCCGGTGCTCGCTGAGTTCTACTTCGATAGCCTGCATTTTATTCGAGTGGCGCAGCAGTGGGGGGACGAATATCGCTGTGTTTATACACGTGACACAGAACCGCAGAGCCTGTTGGTGGTACTAAATTGCCTCGATCCTGCCAGACTGCTGGCCGAGCGACAGGCTCGCGCCTACTCGGTAACCGCCTTCTCCGCCACCTTATCTCCGCCAGAGTGGACGCGTGAGCGCCTGGGTCTGGACAGTCATACTGTCTTCCACCGAGCCACCTCTCCATTTGCCACAGAGCAACTGGCCGTCTGGCTGGTCACCGATCTGGATACCCGCTACCGACACCGCGAGGACACCCTGCAGCGGCTGGCGAGTCTACTAAGAGAATGGCTGGAAGCCATGCCCGGCAATGGGATCGTCTACTTCCCCTCGTACCGTTACATGCACAGTTGCCTGCGCCTGCTCGATGACCTCGAACCGCGTCGCACACTTTGGGTGCAGGCGCCTCAAGAGGGAGAAGAAAGACGGGCGGAGCTGCTGAGCCTGTTGCAGGAAAAACGGGACATAGTCGCGTTCTGTATTCTGGGGGGCATATTCAGCGAGGGCATTGACCTGCCCGGAGATGCCCTCGCCAGCGTAGCCGTGGTGGGTGTCGGCATGCCCCAGGTCAACCAGGATACCCGTGAATTGCAAGAGTGGTACGAACAGCGCACCGGCGCTGGCTTTCAGTACACTTTTATTTATCCCGGCCTGCAGAAGGTCGACCAGGCGCTGGGACGCGTGGTGAGAAGCGCCCGAGACAAGGGGAATGCCCTGCTGATCGACACCCGCTATCGTCAACCCCCGTACCGCCAGCTTCTGCCGCCGTGGTGGACCTATCGGCAGTGGCCGCCACAGCGCCCGCAATGACCTTTCGGGTCTCACTTTTCTAGTGTACTGGCTTCGTCTCTACCCAAAAATCCCCTAAATTGTGCGTTCTGCGCCCCTCCGACGGGCTGGATAGCCGCCTCAGGGCGGTGTGCGGCTGCGGGAGTCAATGTACGCCATTGTTTTACCGAGGGGACGCCTGTGCTAATCTCGGCGCCTGCTCTGCAATCGCGGGTGCGAAAACACACCAGCGTAGCGCTGATCCGGAGGCCGCAGAGCCAGAAAGGTGACTAACCGACCCAGGTTCAGCCGACACCAAACATAACACTGGTTCAGGGAGAACCTAACGCATGCGCATCGCAATTCCCAAAGAAACTCACACAGGGGAGAACCGTATACCCCTCACCCCGAGCGATACCAAGAAGCTGGTACGCGCCGGCGCAGAGGTCGTGGTGGAGGCAGGCATGGGGGCCGCTTCCGGCTTCGTCGATCACGAATACATCGAGGCTGGCGCCACGCTCTCGAGCAATCGAGACGAGCTATTAGGCAGTGCCGATATCGTACTGCGACTGCGCAAACCCGAGCTCGAAGATATCCATAAAATTAAAAAGGGCGCTATTCATATCAGTTATCTGGACCCATTCAACGAACACGAGTTGGTCCGCGCGTTCAAAGAGGCCGGCATCACCGCCATCAGCATGGAAATGATTCCCCGCACCACTCGCAGCCAGAAAATGGATGCGCTGAGCTCCCAGGCCAACCTCGCGGGTTACGTTATGGTGATTCAGGCTGCCGCTCATTTGCCGCGAATCTTTCCGATGATGATGACACCCGCAGGCACGTTAAAGCCCGCCAACGTATTCGTTATCGGCGCCGGAGTTGCCGGATTACAGGCCATTGCCACAGCGAAGCGTCTTGGCGCCAAGGTCACCGCCTTTGATACGCGGCCCGTTGTGGCAGAACAAGTACAATCCCTGGGTGGTAAATTTCTCGAAATTGATCTGGGAGAGACCGGCGAAACCGCTGATGGCTATGCCAAGGAGTTAACGCCCGAGCAGGTTGAGAAACAGCGTCAGGCGCAAAAAGAGGTCATCGCCAAATCCGATGTCCTCATCACTACTGCACAAGTATTTGGCCGTAAACCTCCCGTGCTAGTCACGAAAGACATGGTCGACGGCATGGCGCCCGGCTCCGTTATCGTTGATATGGCAGCGGAGACCGGGGGCAACGTGGAAGGCTCGGTGCCCAACGAGACTGTGCATGTTGGTGGCGTTACTATTATCGGGATGGGCAACCTGGCTGGAGAAGTGGCGAGAGATGCCAGCCAGATGTACTCCTCCAATCTATACAGTCTTGTCGATGACAGTTGGGACGAGGAAACGAAAGCCTTCGTGATCGACTTCGAACACGACATCCTGCCTGGCTGCATTATTACCCACGGTGGTGAAATCACCAACGAGACCATCAAGAACGTTATTGAAGGGGAGGCATAGTAATGATTGTCGAAATTATTGAAGCAAGTTCGCCGGTGCCAATAGAGGTTTTTCTGACTTTCATTCTGATGCTCTCGATTTTTTTGGGCTTTGAGCTGATCAACAAAGTGCCTGCTACCCTGCACACGCCCCTCATGTCGGGTGCTAACGCGATCTCCGGTATCACCCTGGTCGGTGCCGTCAGTCTGGTCAGCAACACCGGCGACCCCGACCTGTCCAAGTGGCTGGCAGTGGGCGCCGTGGCACTCGCGTCCATCAATGTGGTGGGTGGCTACCTGGTAACCGACCGCATGCTCGCCATGTTCAAGAAAAAGGAGAGCTAAGGCACCATGGATAACTTCATTCAATTCGCTTACGTTGCCGCAGCCATACTGTTTATTTTTGGGCTGAAGCAACTGGGCTCACCCGCCACCGCGCGCCGGGGCAACCTGATTTCATCGCTGGGCATGCTGGTAGCGGTTGTTGCGGCACTCCTCAGCCAAGGTATTGATTACACTTGGATTCTGATCGGCGTAGCCATTGGCGGCTCGATCGGCGCCGCTGCTGCACGTCTGGTGCAGATGACCTCAATGCCGGAAATGGTGGCCCTGTTCAACGGGTTCGGCGGCATGGCCAGCCTGCTGGTGGGCGCCGCTGCACTCGCGCCAGACTCGGACACATTTACTCTGGTGACCATTGTCCTGTCTATCCTGATCGGCGGTCTTACCTTCACCGGCTCACTGGTTGCCTACGGCAAGCTCAGCGAAAAAATCTCTTCGGCACCGCTGTTGTTTAGTGCCCAGCAACTCGTCAACGGTGCGATCGTAGCCAGCATTCTAGGCAGCGCCGTTATGTTCTGCATGAACCCCGACAACAGTATGTGGCTACTCCTGGTCATTGGACTGTCACTGGTGTTCGGCGTGATGGCGGTAATCCCTATTGGCGGCGCGGACATGCCCGTCGTGATCTCCCTGCTAAACTCCTACTCGGGCCTCGCTGCCTGTGCCGCGGGATTCGCGGTGGACAATAATATTCTCATCGTGGCTGGTTCTTTGGTGGGCTCAGCCGGCATTATTCTGACTCAAATAATGTGCAAGGCGATGAACCGCTCCCTGAGCAATGTACTGTTCTCGGGATTCGGTTCCGGCAAAACGGAAACCACCAAAGTGGAGGGCGAGATCAAGCCCATCTCCGTTGAAGATGCGTTCTACGTGCTGGAAGCCGCCAGCAATGTTGCTATTGTGCCTGGCTATGGCATGGCCGTCGCTCAGGCTCAGCACGTGGTAAAAGAGCTGACCGAGATGATGGAGAAAAATGGCGCGGAAGTGAGCTTTGGCATTCACCCGGTAGCAGGACGCATGCCCGGCCATATGAACGTACTGCTGGCAGAAGCGGACGTACCCTACGACCAGCTGCTGGAAATGGACGAGATTAACCCTCGTATGGAAACCGTTGACGTGGCGATCGTTATCGGCGCCAACGATGTAGTTAACCCGGCAGCGCGGGAAATAGAGTCTTCGCCCATCTATGGTATGCCGGTAATTAACGTGGACAGCGCGCGCACAGTGTTTGTGCTGAAGCGCTCCATGGCATCAGGATTTGCCGGTATCGAAAACCCGCTATTCTACAAGGAAAATACCCGCATGCTGTTTGGTGACGCCAAAGAATCTATCGGTGGGCTGGTGCGCGAATTCAGTGGTTGATTAGTCTTTTGTTGAATCGAGAATGCCGGCCTTGCGCCGGCTTTTTTATGGGCTGGCAAAGCCTAGGCTCGTTCCCAGTCAAACGCCAATACATCGCGGATCTCGCGGGCACCCACAATCAGCATCATAAGGCGATCGATACCCAGTGCTACCCCGCTACTGGCGGGCATGCCATGTTCCAGTGCCGCAAGCAGATGCTCGTCGACTGGACGATCTGGCAGCCCTTGTTCTGAGCAACGCACATTATCGGCCTCAAAACGGCGACGCTGCTCCGCCGCATCCGCCAGTTCCCAATAGCCATTGGCCAATTCGAGACCGTCGACGTATAACTCAAAGCGCCTGCCAACAGCCACACCGTCCTCCGTCTCGATACGGGCCAGCGCAGCCTGAGACGCCGGATAATCGTAGACAAAACAAAAGGTTTCTCGACCTAAATTGGGCTCCAGCACGTGGCTCATCAGCAGGTCCAGCCAGCAATCTTTATCTCCTGACAGGTCGCCTGGATCCAGGTGTTTATGGGCCAGTGCCTTCAGTTCGTTAGCGCTTGCGGTAAAAGGATCTGTGTCGAGTTGCTCGAGAAACAGGCTGCGATAAGTGATTTTTCTAACCGGCCTTTGTGGCAGGCAGGAAGTCAGCAGCTGTGTTACCTCATCCATAAGCCTGTGGTAGTCGAAGCCGGGGCGGTACCACTCGAGCAATGTGAACTCTGGATTGTGGCGTGAGCCCTGCTCACCTTGCCGAAACGCCTTGCTCACCTGAAAAACAGGTTCACCGAAAGCAGCCAGCAGCCGCTTCATCGCATACTCCGGGGAAGTTTGCAGAAAGCGCATCGCTGTCGGTGTGACGACCGTGTAGGGCTCTATTGACGGATCGGTTATCCCGGCGCTACAGAGCAGCGGCGTCTCGACCTCTAGCACATCGCGTGCAAGAAAGAATTCCCTGAGGTTTGACAGAAGTTGCGCTCGTTTCCGCAGGACTGGCAAGCTCGCGGTCGGACGCCACTGCATCGTATGGTTAAGGCTTGTTAGCGCGGTTCTGATATTCGCCCGTGCGGGTATCGACTCTGACATACTCACCCTCACTCAGAAACAGGGGCACCTTCACAGTTGCACCTGTACTCAGCTTTGCAGGTTTAGTGCCACCAGTAGCCGTGTCACCCTTCAGGCCCGGGTCAGTCTCAACGATTTCCAGTTCAACAAAGTTGGGTGGCGCAATACTCAGGGGATTGCCATTGTATAGCGTCACCTCACACCTTTCCTGTTCCTTCAACCACAAGTGGCTTTCACCAACAGCTGCGGCATCTGCCTGGAACTGCTCGAAGGTCTCAGGCTCCATGAAAAACCAGAACTCGCCGTCAGTGTAGAGGTACTCCATGGTGCGATCGATAACGTCCGCCCCCTCCAGCGTCTCACCAGACTTGAAGGTTCTATCCCAGACACGACCTGTCTTGAGGTTGCGCATTCTTACGCGGTTGAAGGCTTGTCCCTTCCCCGGTTTCACAAATTCATTCTCCAAAATACTGCAGGGGTCACCGTCGAGCATGACCTTCAAGCCGGACCGGAATTCATTTGTGGAGTGGTTCGCCATGGGAATCGCCTATGTACGTTGTGCGGTGGGCGCCATAATACCTCACGAGACGATGCATTGGCAGGTGTCGGGTGGCGACACCACTGCATATTGGGCTATTCTTATCGTCCAGGGTGTCATTCCTCGAACGTTATGGATTGCGTGCTATGCAAGACCTCAGCTCAAGCACTTTGAAGCTACCCCGCCAAGACAAATCCGAGCTCAGCCTGTTCGCGGCCAGCGAAGACGGTGTGCGGGCATGGATCGATGCACTACCGATAATGGACACCCCCCGATTGGTAAACATGCTGCTGCAGGCACTTGATGATCTGAACCGGACAAGCTTGCCCCCAAAGACACGCTACAACCTGCTAGACGCGCTTTATCCAAATATCGATATGGCACTGGCCAATCTGTGTAAACGCTTTCTCAATCAGCCTCTGATTATGTCCTCGGAACCGAAGTCAATGGCCGCTATCGGCAACCGGCTATGCACGCTCACTACCGCGGGCTATGCGCTTGCCGCAATGCACGCCATTCAGCAGCGGGACTCGATACAGGACACTAACCCAGCTCGCCTCGCTTGCCAGGCCATTCAGAGAGCGCTTCTATTTAACTCGCGCAAGATTCTTTACATGCTGCAGTTGCATATGCCGGTGGAGGAGGGGTGCTGGGAAATGCAGCACCAACTCTATGCTTTGGCAGAATACCAGGGACTCACCGGGCTACCGGTACCAGAACCGCTCTCTGGCGGTGCCACCATAAAAGCGGCTTATGTGCAGGCCCTGTTACTCAGCTGCTGCAAACCCAACCAACTGCGCCAAAGTGACCTGACGACTTTGCACCGCAATTCCCGCAACTGGGGCGAAAAAATTAGCCTGAACAAGCGGGAGACAGGAGAGGAATTGTATCTGGCCGATCTGGAAAGCGATAAACCGCCACAGTACCGGGCGCTCCACCGGGAACAGCCCACGGCGGGCTGCCGCACTCTGGATTGCGAGCCATTACTGAGCGAGCTCAACGCGCTGCAGCAGCGACTGGACAGTGAGAAAGCAATCTTCGACAAGGACACCGGCATCTCTGCCAACCTGCTACAACATGTCATTACAGCGCTGGGCAGCAGGCTGATGCGGAATTTCAAGCGCACCGCTTCCAACAGTCCCCTGTGGATTTGCCTCGGACTTAATAATACGCACAAGCAAGTGTCCCGGCAGCAAATGCTCAAACACAAACAGTCGCAAGGCAATGCCGGTCATGACCCTTTCAACAATCAGGGAAATCCATTCTCAAAAGGTCTGGACAAGGCAAATATCTGGAGAAACGAGAGTTCCGCGGACGGCAGTAAGCAGCAAACAAAAGTTGAGCAGGAAATTCATGTCGAGCTCGATACCGTAACCAGAACCAAAGTGATGGAAGAGGAAAGCGCAGCGGCATCAACACCCGAAAAACTGTCTGTTTTCGAGGCGCAGTTGGCTGACACCAGTGCAAACGGTTACTGTCTCGAATGGATAGATGAATCTCCAGGTGATGCCCGTGTGGGTGACATCGTGGGGGTCAAGGAAGACAGGGAAAAAAACGACTGGGCAATCGCGGTCATACGCTGGCTGAGCAGACTGCCGGATGCTAAAACTCTCATAGGCCTTGAACTATTGAGTCCTCGGGCCATTGCCTGCGGCGCTAATATCCGCCGCAACGGATTGGAGGATTCTCCACCGCAGAGAGTGTTGCTGCTGCCCGAAATCAAGATTGTAGGACAGCCCCACACCCTGATCACGCCACGGGCCAGCTTTAAAGAGCGGCAGAAGCTCATCCTGCAAAACAACCTGGGAGTGCAAAGCATCCAGTTAGTGCGGCAACTGAACTCAACCGGAGGCTTCGAACAGTTCGAATTCCGCTATATTCAGGAGCTAGGCGACGTCCTGACAAATCATGGTAAAAAGCCAGGTAAGGGTGAATTTGACTCGCTATGGAGCAATATCTAGCGACAGTCAGGGCCGTTGGTGCTTGTCGGAAATTCCCAGCAGGTAAAGAATTGCATCGAGGCCTAGAGTCGATATTGACTGCTCGGCAGTTTTCTTTACCAGCGGTTTAGCCCTGAACGCGATTCCCAGACCCGCAATGCTGAGCATAGGCAGATCGTTGGCCCCATCGCCCACAGCGATAACCTGCTGCAGGTCAATACCCTCTTCCCGAGCCAACTGACGCAGCAGTTCTGCCTTTCGCGCACCGTCTACGATAGTGCCTGAAACCTTGCCTGTCACGATGCCATCGTCGATATCCAGTTCGTTGGCATATACGTAGTCTATACCCAGCCGCTCCTGTAAATGGCGTGCGAAATAGGTAAACCCCCCTGACAAAATTGCTGTCTTGAAACCCAGGGCGCGCAGTGTCGATATCAGATGCTCGGCTCCCTCCGTGATCTTCAACTCATCCGCCACTCGCCTCAGAGCGCTCTCTTTCAAGCCACAAAGCAGCGCAACTCGCTTACGAAAACTCTCGGAAAAATCGATCTCTCCACGCATCGCTCGCTCGGTAATTGCACTGACCTCATCACCCACGCCCGCTACCTTCGCCAGCTCATCAATAACTTCCGCCTCTATCAGGGTAGAGTCCATGTCAAACACAACCAGACGGCGATTACGCCGATACATGTTGTCTTGCTGGTAAGCGAGATCGACATCCAGGGCTCCCGCTACTTCAAGCAATTCGCGGCGGAACTCTGCCGCAGCCGGCAGCGAACCGCGCGCAGAGAATTCTACGCAGGCTTTACTCTGGTCCGGCAGTTTACCCATAGGTATGCGGCCAGAAAGCCTGTTAATGCCTTGAATATTCAGGCCGTGAGCGGATATCACAGAGGTAACTCGAGCGATCTGGTCCGAGGTAATCTTGCGCGCCAACAGCGTAATGATGTAACGCTCCATGCCCTGTGCGTCGACCCAGTGGTTGTAGCTATCTCCGGACACTTTATCTGTGATCACGCGCAGTCCACGGGCGGCAGCGAACGCTTTTATCGCAGCAACGACTTCTTCTGAGGGAGTGTCAACGGGTAATTCTACCAACAACCCCAGCGTGAGCGTCGAATGGATCACCGCCTGGCCAATATCGAGAATATTGACGGAGTGCCGAGCCAGGATTGACGTCAATCCGGCGGTGACGCCGGATTGGTCGTCTCCGGATAGCGTTATGAGTAATATATGATTCACTCAGGATTCCATTCTTGTTCAGATCAGACATTCTAACCGTTCACGTCAGGCGCTAAAAGATAGCACTTCCCGCCCAAAAATGCCGACCACTGCGCGGGCCATTACTTCAGGATGCGACTGGTTTATACTTGTGTCACGGGCAAACTCGCTAAACATTCAAAAACTGTGAACAAACGTCTCCGTCAATCCAGTATCGGTCAACAGTTTGCTGTCCTTACCGCAGGCTTGTGCCTCCTTGTAAGTCTCGCCCTTATCGCGCTGGGTGCTATATCTACTTCTCACATGCAATCACTACTGCGGGAGGAGTATGGTGCCGCTCTCGCCCGGCTGGTCGCTGCGCGCGTCGGCACAGCCCTTGAAAGCGGCGACCTGCTCAGCGTCTCCGCCTCTTTGCGCCGCATCATCAACCACTCCTCCGCCGCCGTAATTGCCGTTAATGATGTAGAGGGCAAGGTTCTGGGCCTGGCGGGGACAAGCCAGGGTAGATACCTGTACGAATACAGCGAGCCTGTGCGTATCGAATCAGATATCGCCGGCCACGTGATTATCACTATTAGTGCCGACAACGACCGCGCAGCCCAGCAACGCCTTGTGATAAGTATGCTCGGTCTCGCAGTACTTCTCAGCCTTGCGGTTTATGGCGTGGGTCGTCATTTTGGCCAACGCCTCGGTGGGCGCATGTCCGCGCTCGCTCGCAAGGTTGCGCTGGAAGAAGATACTGGAATGCCGCTGCCGACCAACGAGCTATCCCTGTTGCAAAAGCGCATTGATGCACTGCCGATGGACCTGCTGCAAGCACGCAGTGAACCGGGGCCTCAGGAAGAAAACTATCAGGCTACCGCCGTTCTGTATCTGCAACTGACCAGTCTAGCTAACTATGTGGATACGCTGGATGAGCATTCCCTCCACGCTTATATCGCACGCATTCACCAGATCGTTTACGCTGCATCCGGGTTTTATGCGGGAAATCTGCAGGTCGCGCGACAGTTCGGGCTAGCGGTTTATTTCAGTGGCAACAACAGCGCAGGCAGTGCCGCATTCAGAGCGGCCTCCTGCGCCTGGCTAATCAAGACAGTGTGCCAGTCACTGGAGAAGGACATGACGCTATCCCTGTCCCTGTCAATGGCGATATCACAAAGTGAGTTGGGCGCGGGCGGTGGCGATGATATTTATCCGGGGCTCTACACGCAGCATACTCTCGACGAATTGCAGTCAGTCTGCACGAGCATGCCGCCGAATATTCTACTGGCACCCGCCGCAGTAGAGGATACTGACATCTCAACACGTCTCGAATGTCGCCCCACGGAGGTAATGGACTACGCTGTGATTGAGGAATTTGCTGGCCAGTTCCAAGATCTGCTGGAACGGCAACTGCGCCTGGTACTAAAGCGCCTGACCGATCCGGGCATAAGATAGGGCGCGAATCGCTGAACTAACCTGCAGCGACTTCCATCCTGTCTACCTTTTGAAAACCGCGGGGCAGCTTATTGCCCCGACGTCCACGCTCACCCCGATAGTGCTCGAGATCGCTGAATTTAATGCTGTGGTGACGCTTGCCGGAATGAATTACGAGGCTATCCCCAGGCGTGATCACCTGGACCGATATAACGAATTCCTCTCGCTCCTTGACCCGCGCCGCGGGGATTCCGATGATCTTGTTGCCCTTGCCACGCGACATTTGCGGAAGGTCCGCCAGAGGGAATATGAGAAGTCGCCCCTCGTTGGAGACTGCGGCAACCATGGCATCGTCCATTACAGATATCGCCGCGGCCTGCAGCACGCGCCCTCCCTTAGGCAGGGTAAGCGCCGCCTTTCCTGCGCGGTTCTTACTTTGCAGATCACCCAGGCGCGCCACGAACCCATAACCGGCATCGCTTGCCAGCAGGAAAAGCACGCTCTCGTCTCCCATCATAAGGCCCTCGAAGGTGGCGCCAGACGGGGGGTTGATACGGCCGGTAACCGGCTCACCCTGACCGCGGGCAGAGGGCAGGTTATGTGAGGCCACGGTATACGCCCGACCCGTTGAATCGATAATAACGGCGGGCTGGTTGCTGCGCCCGGTGGCGCTCATCTTATAGCTATCGCCGGATTTGTAGCTCAGGCTGGTTGGGTCAATATCATGGCCCTTGGCCGCCCTTATCCAGCCTTTTTCCGACATCACTACGGTAATCGGATCCGCCGCGACAAGTTCTAATTCGCTAAATGCCTTGGCCTCTTCGCGCCCGACCAAGGGTGAGCGCCGATCATCACCGTATTTCTCCGCCACCTCGATCAGCTCTTTCTTAATCAGTGTTTTCAGCCGTGCATCACTGCCCAGCGTTTTCTTTAGAGCATCGCGTTCTTTCCCTAAATCTTTCTGCTCTGTTTTGATATTCATTTCTTCCAGCTTGGCGAGGTTGCGCAGTTTCAACTCGAGAATTGCCTCGGCCTGAGTATCCGAAATTTTGAACCGCTTCATCAATGCCGGCTTGGGCTTATCCTCGGTGCGGATGATATGAATCACTTCATCAATATTGAGGAAAGCGACGAGATAACCCTCGAGGATTTCGAGCCGCCTCTCCACCTTCGTCAAACGGTTTTCCAAGCGACGACGCACAGTAGCAGTGCGGAACTTGAGCCACTCCTTGAGCAGCTGGTTCAACGGTTTCACCGCAGGACGACCGTCGATGCCAATTACATTGATGTTCACCCTGTAGGTGCGCTCCAAATCTGTGGTAGCGAAGAGGTGACTCATCAGGGCTTCAAGATCAACACGGTTCGAGCGCGGAACGATTATCAGTCTCGTCGGGTTTTCATGGTCTGATTCATCCCGCAAGTCAGACACCATAGGCAGTTTTTTCGCCTGCATCTGCTGTGCGACCTGCTCCAGCAAGCGAGATCCGGACACCTGGTGGGGCAGGGCGGTAATGACAATATCTCCGCCTTCCGTGTCCCAAACCGCTCGCATACGCAAACCACCGCGGCCCGTCTCGTACAGGGCAACGATCTCATCCCGTGGCGTAATAATCTCCGCATTAGTCGGAAAGTCTGGGCCCTGCACGTGCTCACACAAATCCGCCACGGTGGCCTTCGGCGATCCCAGTAACTTGATCGTCGCCGCAACGACCTCTCGCAGGTTATGCGGAGGAATGTCGGTCGCCATGCCCACTGCAATTCCCGTAGTGCCGTTTAGTAGTATATTGGGCACCTGCGCTGGCAGCACTGCGGGTTCATCCATGGTGCTGTCGAAATTAGGCACCCAGTCAACCGTGCCCTGGCCCAGCTCTGCAAGCAGAACATCGGCGTATGACGTCAGTCGCGATTCCGTATAGCGCATTGCCGCGAAGGACTTGGGATCATCCGGTGATCCCCAGTTGCCCTGTCCATCCACCAACGGGTAGCGGTAACTGAAGTCCTGCGCCATGAGCACCATGGCTTCATAGGCAGCGCTGTCACCGTGGGGATGAAACTTACCAATCACGTCGCCGACAGTTCGCGCGGACTTCTTGAATTTGGCAGACGACTTCAGTCCCAGCTCACTCATTGCATAGATGATACGGCGTTGCACCGGTTTCAGGCCATCTGCCACGTTGGGCAAGGCACGGTCGAGAATCACGTACATGGAATAATCCAGGTAAGCCTTCTCCGCATAGGTTTTCATTGACACCTGCTCGGTGCCACCACTGTCCATCTGTTGGATGTCAGACATTTTTTACCGGCCTGTTAAAAATTGTTTAAGGGGGCGCGAATCGGCAAACCCCATACTATTGCTGCGATCACTGCTTGTCTTGCCGACGCTCTTCGCGAGCCTTGACGCGAGAGCCCGCCAGCTGCTCGTTTAAATTCACGATAGAGTTTGCCATATCAACCATAAGACTGTTTATCGTGGCAGGGTTGCTCTTGATCAGTTCGGTGAACTGATCCTTGGGCACCTTGTCTACAGCACATGCCGTTCGGGCCCGCACCGTAGCACTGCGACTGGTGCAGGTGAGCACAGCCATTGCGCCGAAAATCTCACCCTCACCAATTATTGCTACGTTCACGCCACTCACCAGCACCTCCGCCTCGCCAGAACGCATATAGTAGACATAGTCTGCCTCGTCGCCCTGCCGAATAATTATCTGCCCCTCGCTGTAGGACTCGAATCCCGGCGTTGCGGGCGGTTCATTGACGCCTGCAGCGGCAATCCGCGTTACCAGCCCGGCGTAGGTTACCAGCAGTCGGGTCCATAACCGAATAGCAACGGGCTCATCAAAAACACGCTGCATAAACTCCAGTGCGGGGTAGCTTCGCAAGCTGGCGCCAGTATCACTGGCGTACTCCACTGCAATAGCGGTGTCCAGGCCACCGGTCACATCGGGTAACAGCATATCGCCGGTCTCCAGGGTGTAGATGCTCTTGCCCTGGTACCGCGCACTAACAGAACCGTCAAGGATCACGTAAAACTGACGATCGTCGAACCCGCGGAAATTACCCGCCGGCGTGATTTCGATATCGTGAAGCTGGCCGCGCATGTTCACGACCTCCAGCAACTCGCCAACCAGGGTACCGAACTGCTGACTCAACGCTGCAATGTCCTGTGCATCAATATTGACAAACATCTGCCTGTCCCTATTTTGCTCTGTTCGCCAGCGGGCCAAGGTACCCCGCTTCGACGCGGCTCACTATCGACACGGCTTTCACCGAGCGAGCAGCCTTCATATTTCGTTATAGTAACAACTTATGACAGCCCCGAGAACGTCACACACGATAATGCGGGTGGGGCAATTAATAAAAATCTGTGAGGTATATCATGCTGTGGCAAACACTGACATTCGACGAGCTGGGCCCACAAAAACTCTACTCAGTACTGCGACTGCGCCAGGCTGTATTCGTAGTGGAGCAGGCCTGCATCTACCTCGATACAGACGACAGGGACCAGCAGGCTCTGCACATGCTGGCCACGGAAGGTAGCCAGTTACTGGCCTACCAGCGCTGTATTTCTCCCGACGCTCGGTGCCCGGACAGCATCCTGGGCAGGGTCGTGGTGTCACCCGAAAACCGTGGCCGTCAACTGGGCCGGGAGCTGGTGAAACGAGGCATAGAGCACAACCTCTCGCGCTGGCCCGATAACGACGTGCGCATCAGCGCACAGGCTCACCTGCAAGCGTTCTACGAGTCCGCGGGATTTGTTCCGCGGGGAGACGTCTATCTCGAAGACGGTATTCCCCACCGGCAAATGTACTGCACGGCCAGCCACTGAATGAACAACGCTTCAGTCGCCGTGAACCTCTAGCAGAAACGTGACGGGGCCGTCGTTTATCAGGGCGACCTGCATATCCGCCCCGAACTGTCCTGACTCCACCGGCGAGTATCGCCGGTGCAAAGCATCCAGCGTGTAATCATAGAGTTCCCTGGCCCGGGCCGGTGGCATGGCAGAGGAAAAGGAGGGCCGCAGGCCCTTGCGAGTATCGGCAGAGAGGGTGAACTGGGACACCAGCAAAACGCCACCAGCCACGTCGGCCACGTTCCGATTCAGCCTTCCCTCGGCATCGGCAAACAGGCGATAAGCCAGTAGTTTATCGATCATTCGGTCAGCGACATCGCGGTTGTCATGCTTATCAAGACCGAGAAGCACCAGCAGGCCATGGTCGATCCGGCCGACATCCACACCCGCCACGTTCACCGCCGCTCTGCTAACACGCTGCAGAAGTGCACGCATGGGATTAGGCGCGAGACGCCCGCCTGCGCTCGTGTTCTTTCAAAAGCTTCTTGCGCAGCCGAATGCTGTCAGGCGTGACCTCCACCAGTTCGTCATCTTCAATAAATTCGAGGGCCTGCTCCAGCGAGCGCCTCACGGGCGGGGTGAGTGTGAGCGCTTCGTCTGTGCCGGACGCGCGTACGTTGGTGAGCTGCTTCGCCTTGGTGGGATTGACCGGAAGGTCGTTGCCTCGACTGTGCAAACCGACGATCTGCCCTTCGTAGATATCAATGTTTGGATCGATAAACATACGGCCGCGATCCTGCAAATTGTAAATGGCATAGGCGAGCGTTTTGCCTTGCACCATCGAGACCAGAACACCATTGCTGCGGTGAATGATCTCTGCTTCTTTTACCGGACCGTAATGGTCAAAAACAGATGTCATGATGCCACTGCCCGATGTCATGGTCAGAAACAGCGAGCGAAAGCCGATCAATCCCCGGGCAGGAATAATAAAGGCCAGTCGCAGACGTCCCTTGCCATCGGGCACCATATCTTCGAGTTCGCCGCGGCGCTGGCCGATCTCTTCCATCACCGCCCCCTGATGCTGCTCCTCACAGTCGATCACCAGCTGCTCGTAAGGCTCCTGGATTTCACCATCCACTTCACGCCGGATGACCTCCGGGCGGGAAACCCCAAGTTCGAAACCTTCCCGTCGCATAGATTCAATCAGCACTGACAGGTGCAGCTCGCCACGCCCTGACACCTTGAACTTGTCGGGGGTATCACCGGGCTCTACTCGCAGGGCCACGTTGTGTATCAGCTCGCGCTCCAACCGCTCCTTGATATTGCGGGAGGTGACATATTTTCCCTCTTTGCCCGCGAAGGGCGAATCATTAACCTGAAATGTCATGCTAACCGTCGGCTCATCAACAGAAAGGGCCGGCAGCGCCTCAGGCGTCTCGGGGTCGCAAAGCGTGTCGGAAATATTGAGGCCGTCTATACCCGTCACACAGACAATATCACCCGCCTGGGCTGATTCGACATCCACCCGCTCCAGCCCGAGGTAACCCATCACCTGCAGCACCCGTCCCTTCAGCGTCTCCCCTTCCCGGTCGACAACCACAACCGGTGAGTTGGGTGTCAGTCTGCCACGGGTTATTCGACCCACGCCGATGACGCCGACGTAGCTGGAGTAATCCAGTGCACTGATCTGCATTTGCAGCGGCCCCTCGGAATTCACCTGAGGCGCGGGCACGCGCTCTATTATGGTGTGGAACAGGCTCTTCATGTCCGTCCCCATCTCCTCGTGATCGAGGCCCGCCACACCTTCGATCGCGGAGGTGTAGACCACGGGGAAATCCAGTTGCTCCTCTGTTGCGCCGAGACGGTCAAACAGGTCAAAGACCTGGTCGACCACCCAGTCCGGTCGGGCGCCATCACGGTCCACCTTGTTCACCACGACGATCGGGTTCAACCCCTGCTCGAAGGCCTTGGCAGTCACAAAGCGTGTCTGTGGCATCGGGCCATCTACTGCATCCACCAACAGCAACACCGAATCGACCATGGATAGCACCCGCTCTACCTCGCCACCAAAATCCGCGTGCCCCGGCGTGTCAACAATGTTGATGTGGTAGCCATCCCACTCGATCGCTGTATTCTTCGCCAGGATGGTAATCCCGCGCTCACGCTCCTGGTCGCTGGAATCCATCACCCGCTCGGCGCCCTCGCTGCGACGATCCAGTGTGCCAGACTGTTGCAGCAGGCAGTCCACCAAAGTGGTCTTACCATGGTCAACATGGGCGATGATGGCGATATTGCGCAGTTGTTCAATCAAGGGAGGTACCTCTAGGATAGCCGGAGGGCAAAAAGCGCGCGGAGTATACACTATCCCGGGGTGACGGGGCGTTATCTTGGCAGTCTATTTCTGACTTGGTGCTTCAACCAAGATGCCTTTGCGCACGGTATCCCGCGAGTCATGCCCGCACCACCGCAGCAAGCGCACAGGGCTGCGGCCTAGGACGGCAGGGTCAGATCGAATTTTTTTGTCAGGCCCACAGCTGATCCGGGCGGGCATGTCTGGCAATTGCAGCGCACCCGCTGCGCAGCACCCAAGCATGTTATCGCCGGCCCGACAGGGGCGGTTTCCAACCACAGCCTGCCCCAGCAACAGTAAATATCCATGGCGGGGCCAATGGCGCTTGAGTTGCTGTCGCAACGGCTGGGTCACCATGGTGATTTGGGGAAATACTTGACAACGAACAGCATTGGGGCCATAACCACTGCGTCTGATCAGGATGGCTGCACTAAAGACCACCCTGACGATTGCTCGGACCGCACGCTGACCCTGCCCCGACACGTCCCGCACCATATTGGTGCATGCGTGTGCTAATATGGTGCATGTCTCATCAGCCCTGAGCGATGAATGGTGGAAAACTTCGGAATTTCAAAGGGTTGCTGTCAGCGCCATTGTGGCACAGCTTTTGCTACCTCTGACACCACTGATGAATACCTGTGTCGCCCGCACTGTCCGGCGTCAGGAAATGTCGATAGGCCGGCGCACCCGACCTGATTAATGCCCAACTGGAGAACAAACAATGTCCAACGAAACCCTGAAGCTGATCAAAGACAACGAGGCACGCTGGGTCGACCTGCGCTTCACCGATACCCGCGGTAAAGAACAGCACGTCACCATACCTTCCAAAGAGGTCAGCGAAGACTTCTTCGAAGGCGGCAAGATGTTCGATGGCTCGTCCATCGCAGGCTGGAAGGGCATTAACGAATCGGACATGATTCTCATGCCCGACGACTCTACCTCGATACTCGACCCCTTTACCGATGAAGCGACCGTTATCCTGCGCTGCGACATCGTCGAGCCCACCACCATGCAGGGCTACGAACGTGACCCCCGTTCCGTTGCCAAACGTGCCGAGGAATTCCTCAAGTCTACCGGTCTTGGCGACACGGCTTTTTTCGGTAACGAGCCCGAATTTTTCGTCTTCGATGACGTCAAGTGGCACGCCGACATGTCAGGTGCAGGCTATACCATTGGCTCCGAAGAAGCAGCGTGGGCGTCCAACCACTCGTTCGATGAAGGCAACATCGGGCACCGCCCCGGCGTGAAGGGTGGCTACTTCCCGGTACCGCCTGTTGACTCACTGCATGATATTCGTGCGGCAATGTGCGCGGCCATGGAGCAGATGGGCCTGGACATCGAAGTGCATCACCACGAGGTAGGCACCGCCGGCCAATGTGAAATTGGCGTGCGGTTCAACACGCTGGTTACCAAGGCAGATGAAACGCAAATCCTCAAGTACTGCGTGCACAATGTAGCCCACGCCTATGGCAAAACGGCCACCTTCATGCCCAAGCCGCTGGTCGGCGACAACGGTTCTGGCATGCACTGCCACCAGTCCATCGCCAAGGGCAAGGAAAACGTGTTTGCTGGCGACAGCTATGCCGGCCTGTCTGAAGAAGCACTGTATTACATCGGCGGCATCATCAAGCACGCCCGTGCACTGAACGCATTTACCAATGCGTCTACCAACAGCTACAAGCGACTGGTGCCGGGGTTCGAAGCGCCTGTCATGCTGGCCTACTCGGCCCGCAACCGATCTGCGTCCATCCGTATTCCCTATGAGCCAAGCCCTCGGGGCAAGCGCATCGAGGTTCGCTTTCCGGATCCGACTGGCAACCCCTATCTGGCCTTTGCAGCGATGCTAATGGCAGGTATCGATGGTATTCAGAACAAGATCCACCCCGGCGACGCAGCCGACAAGGATTTGTACGACCTGCCCGCAGAAGAAGCGGAATCGATTCCGACGGTTGCTTCCAGCCTGAGCCAGGCCCTCGAAGCCCTCGACGCGGATCGCAGCTTTCTCACGGCTGGCGGCGTATTCACCGACGACATGATCGACGCTTACATCGACCTCAAGCAGGAGGAGGTCGAAACCCTCGATATGACCACTCACCCTGTCGAGTTCGACATGTACTACTCCTTGTAGACCTTCCTGTCAGGGGCCGTTTTTGTGCCCTTGGGAAAAAGGCTCGCTCCGGCGGGCCTTTTTTCTGCCTGCTGCAGCAAGACGACCGGACGGGATGTTCATATATCCACGCCACTTCTGTTACTGTCGTCATTCAGGGGAGGAAAACCGCATGCTCAGAATTATCGCATTTGCCCTTGTACTGCTGGCGCCGGCGGCCGCGGCACAATCCATCTACCGCACGACTGACGAAGTCGGCAACGTGGTCTTCACCGACGCACCCTCCGCCAACAGTCGCGCAGCGGAGCCGGTAGGCCTGCAACCCACCAATACGACCTCTCCACCACGGGCTATTATCCCTGCACTGAAGTCTCCGACAGACACCCCGGCGGTGAATCAGACGTCCTATACGATCGCCATAACCAGTCCTGCCGATGAAACCTCCATCCCGCGGGGTCATGGCAACTTCACCGTCACGGTGGCTATTCAACCCGCCCTGAAGAAGTATGAAAGCCTGCAGTTATTTATGGATGACGAACCCAGCGGCAGTGCCCAGGCCAGCATGATCTGGGATCTTACCAACGTGTTTCGCGGGGCCCACGACATCACCGTCGGCGCAATCGACCGCAGCGGTAACACCATCGCTCTGTCAGACCCTGTGCGGGTTTACGTCCACCGGCCCTCCATCAATTTCCGCAAATAAAGCCCGCTGTACTGGACAGGGCCCCCCTCTTAATGCACCATAATGGTGCGCTGAAGGCCTGTGCACAGTCTTCTCACCCGGCTGCCTGGAGCCTCTCGGGCCCACATTAATCAAACCCGTGCCTGCTGCCGGGCTTGTGTGCACCCCGGTTGCACAAATTTCTGGCATTTACAGAAATTAATCCGCTCAAGCCGCTGTTTTGGCTCCATTTTTGCTAATACTTAATAACGGCGTCACGTGCCCCCTGCTGCGAGCAGAACGGACAACCCGTCGGGCTTTACCAAGAGGCAGGAATGGAACACGACCTGGAATTACTGGACAGCATGAGCACCGGCGTGATTGCGCTCGATGATGCGCTGCAGGTCACAGCACTCAATTCGGCCGGCGAAGCACTGCTGGAGACGTCAAAAGCCCGCTGTATCGGTCTGCACGCGAGGCTGTTACTTTTGGAGTCGAGTGAGTGGCTGGAACACCTGCAGCAGGCGGCGGCAAGTAAAACCACTCGGGCGAGCCGCAGCT
The DNA here is from genome assembly GCF_026262645.1 of Candidatus Marimicrobium litorale. Lineage (NCBI taxonomy): Bacteria > Pseudomonadati > Pseudomonadota > Gammaproteobacteria > Cellvibrionales > Halieaceae > Marimicrobium > Candidatus Marimicrobium litorale. Next base: position 2,951,885 of record NZ_SHNO01000001.1, on the reverse strand, counting down.
TCACGCTCTGCCTGCACTCCGGCCATAAAATTCTGGTAGATCTCGTGATTACTCCCGTGACCGAAGAGGCACCTTTTAGCCTGCTGGTAGAGCTGACAGCTGTGGACCGCCTGCTGAGAATCAGTCGGGAGGGTAATCACCACCGCACGCAAGAGACCAGCCGGGCCGTCATCCGCGGCTTGGCCCATGAGATCAAGAACCCGCTGGGTGGCGTCAGGGGTGCTGCTCAGCTACTCGCAAGAGAGCTGCCGAACGAAGAGCTGGCCGAATACACCAACGTCATTATTCGCGAAGCGGATCGCCTGCGCGACCTCGTCGACCGTCTATTGGGCCCCACCCGGGAGTTAAACAAGCAAAAACTCAATATTCACGAGGTACTGGAGCACGTGCGCAATCTCATCAACGCCGAGTCCGAAAACCGGGTCACGATTGTGCGGGATTACGATCCCAGCCTACCGGAGTTCGAATTTGACCGGGCACAGTTGATTCAGGTGGTGCTGAACATCATGCGCAACGCCATACAGGCAGCAGAGAGCCTGCGATCCTGCAATATCATGCTGCGCAGCCGCGCTCAGCGGCAATTCACTATCGGCGGCACGCTGCACAGGCTGGCGTGCGGCATTGAGATCATCGATAACGGGCCCGGGATTGCCCCGGACATAATGCCCTCCATATTCGCCCCCATGGTCACCGGTCGAGCCCATGGCACCGGACTGGGGCTCTCTATCGCGCAATCCATCGCTCACATGCACGACGGCACGATCGAGTGCGACAGCCGCCCCGGAGAAACGCGCTTTACCTTGTATTTACCTATGGAAAAAATTCATGAACAGCCACACTAAAGTCTGGGTAGTCGACGATGACAGCTCCATTCGCTGGGTGCTGGAACGCGCTCTGAATCAGGCAGGCATCGCCAACCGAAGTTTCGCAGATGCCGACGAACTGCTCCAGCAAATTGAGACCGGGCAACCGGATGTCATTATTAGCGATATCCGTATGCCCGGCACCGATGGCCTTGAGTTGCTCTCCTTGATCAAGAGTGGGTACCCGGACGTCCCCGTCATCATTACCACCGCACACTCGGATCTCGACAGTGCGGTCACCTCCTATCAAAAAGGGGCTTTTGAGTACTTACCCAAGCCCTTTGACCTCGACGAGGTGGTCGCCGTCACCCAGCGTGCGCTCGCCCACGCACTGGAAGCCCGGGGCAGCGCCCCGCCACAGGAGGACGTGCCGCAGCAAACCGAGATCATCGGTGAAGCGCCCGCCATGCAGGAGGTGTTTCGAGCCATTGGGAGGCTGGCGCACAGCAATATCACTGTGTTGATCAACGGCGAGTCCGGCACGGGTAAAGAGCTGGTTGCCCGAGCCCTGCATCGCCACAGTCCCCGAGCCAGCGCCCCGTTTATCGCTCTCAACATGGCGGCCATACCCAAGGACTTAATGGAATCTGAACTGTTTGGTCACGAAAAAGGCGCTTTTACCGGCGCCAACGCGAAACGAGAGGGGCGGTTTGAGCAAGCGGATGGGGGCACCCTGTTCCTCGACGAGATAGGCGATATGCTGGCCGATACACAGACTCGCCTATTGCGCGTACTGGCTGACGGCGAGTTCTATCGGGTGGGCGGCCATGTCCCGGTCAAGGTAGACGTGCGTATCATCGCCGCCACGCACCAGAATCTGGAAAACCTGGTTGAACAGGGCACCTTCCGTGAAGACCTGTTCCATCGCCTGAACGTAATTCGCATACACATTCCCAAGCTTTCAGAACGGCGAGAGGACATCCCCGCGCTAATGAAGTATTTCCTCCAGCAGGCGGCACAAGAGCTTGGTGCAGAGACCAAGGTCCTACTACCGGAGGCAAACTCCTTTCTCACCAGCCTGGAATGGCCAGGCAACGTCAGACAGCTGGAGAACTGCTGCCGCTGGATAACGGTGATGGCCTCGGGCCGCGAGGTACACCTGAGCGACCTACCGCCGGAATTGGGACAGGCTGCACCCACCAAAGAATCCAAGGAGCAGGCGGGCTGGCCCGAACTACTGTTTAACTGGGCCCGCAACGAACTGGTACAAGGCAAGCAGCAAATCCTGCAGGACGCCGTGCCTACGTTTGAACGGGCTATGATCGAGGTGGCCCTGCAACACTCCAAGGGCCGCAAGCGGGACGCAGCCGAGTTACTGGGCTGGGGGCGCAATACGCTGACACGAAAAATGAAAGACCTGAATATGTGACAGGACACAGCGTACATTTACGGCTCAAATAAGCTTTGCTCAGGGCCCAAAATCTGAGAAAAAGGGCGCTGGCTTCCCTGTATGCGATACCCTATGTTCAAAATCGTACTGTTTGAACCCGAGATCCCGCCCAATACGGGGAACATCATCCGCCTGTGTGCCAATACCGGCTGTGCCCTGCATCTGATCGAGCCCCTCGGTTTTGACCTGGAAGACAAGAAACTGCGCCGGGCGGGGCTGGACTACCGTGAATTCGCGCAGGTAAAGGTTCACCCCAACCTGGCTCATTTTCGTCGGGAGACTGGCAACCCGCGAGTGTTCGCCGCCTCGACAAGGGGTGGCACCGCGTATCATCGGATTGACTACCGCGAAGGAGACGCGCTGCTTTTCGGTCCTGAGACCCGCGGACTACCCACATCCATTCTCGACGAACTGGGCCCGAGCGGCACACTGCGCATCCCCATGCGCAGTGACAGTCGCAGCCTGAACCTAAGTAATGCCGCTGCACTGGTGCTCTATGAAGCCCTGCGACAGGTAAACTTTCCCGGGCTGGAATAGCTCACAACCCACAGGGTCGGGCGAGAAGAAACGTGCCCATGGCCTAGTGGGAAGCAGTTTCTCCCGCGCCGGCTTGCGCCTGCGCCTGGGCCTGCTGGTAAACGGCCTCAAAGTTAACGGGCGCAAGCATCAGTGGCGGGAAACCACCTTTGATACAAAACGCGTCAATCGCTTCGCGGGCGTAAGGAAACAGGACATTCGGCGCCGCGGTTCCCAGAATACGTTTCAATTCGTCAGGCTGGAATCCGCGAACCAGGAAAACGCCGGCCTGATGCACTTCGATCAGGAAGCCGGTTTCTTCATCCATCTTCGCAGTGACAGTGATGGACAGAACAACTTCAAAATTTCCCTCTTCATCGATCGATCCGCTGCGGGTATTGAGATCCACCGAGAGCGTGGGCTGCCACTGTTTGGTGAAAATCGCAGGAGTAGCAGGCGATTCAAAGGACAGGTCCTTGGTGTAGATTTTCTGCATGGTAAACTGCTGCTCTGGTCGCTGTTGCGCACCGCCTGCCTGTTCTTCAGCCATCAAGCCATCCTCCGGTAATTAAATGAATCAGGAACCGCTGTCCGGCCCGAGAAGTAAATCCAGTTGACCGGCAATTTCCAGCCGGTACAGGTCATCGAATCCGCCAATATGCTGCTCGCCTATCCAGATCTGCGGCACGGTGCGGCGACCGCTGCGTTCCATCATTTCACGCCGCAGTTCAGGAGCACCATCCACCGCGATATCACGGTAGGCAGCGCCCTTATTATCCAACAGCGCTCTTGCGCGCAGGCAGTAAGGGCAGCGCTGCGTCGTGTAAAGCGTTATCGGCGCAGTCATGCCACGCTCGGCAGGTCAGGACTAAAATACGGCGTGCTCATGAAACCACCGGCAGTTGCAGGTTGCCCCACTCCATCATGCCGCCTGCCATCCTCGACACACGGGTGTAACCCGCGGCTCGCAGCTGCTTGCCTGCAGCGCCGGATTGCTGCCCCATCTTACACACCAGTACCACGGGTTTTTCCTTGTACTTCTCCAGCTCTACCATGCGCTCGGGCAGCTTAGTAGCAGGGATGTTGACCGCGTCTACAATATGTCCTTTGTTAAATTCTGCAGCGTCACGCAAATCGAGGAATATACCGTCCTCGGCGTTCACCTGGTTTATGGCCTGTTGCGGCGAAACTGACGCCCCTCCCTTGCGCGACTCATGAAAGACCAGCATTGCGACCAATGCCAACAGAGCAGCGACCTGGATCCACTGTTGTGCCAGAAATTCTAGAAATAGTGCCATGCTGTTGCGCTTAATTCCTGCGGATAAGTAAGGTTGTCGTCGCGAGGCGGCGGGCCGCGGGCGCTGTTCCTGCTTAAGACCAGTCGCCGGAACCCCAGTATACAGGCTATACCGGGGTGCAGCCAGTCCCGCCCGAACGTCATACAAGCAGCAATGCGCAGTCGCCCAAGACAGGGTAAAATGACGCACTGTAGCAATTACTCAGGCCTTCAGACCGATCATCAAGCCATGAATCACGCCAACAAAAAAACACCCACTGTACTGGTCATCCTCGATGGCTGGGGACACCGCGAAGATCGCCGTGACAACGCCATCGCCAACGCCGATACCCCGGTGTGGGACCGGCTGTGGCGCGACACCTCGCACACACTCATATCCGCCTCAGGAGAAGACGTAGGCCTGCCCGGCGGGCAAATGGGCAATTCAGAGGTCGGCCATATGAGTCTCGGCGCTGGCCGTGTTGTCTACCAGAATATTTCGCGCATCGATCAGGCCATTCGCGATGGCAGCTTTAACGAAAACCCGGCCTACAATCGCGCTATCGACAACGCGGTTGCGACCGGCGGCGCAGTTCATATTTTCGGACTACTCTCACCGGGCGGAGTGCACAGTCACGAGCAGCAGGTTTTTGCCGCCATCCGGCTCGCCGCCGACCGCGGCGCTAAAAAAGTCTACCTCCACGCGTTCCTGGACGGTCGCGACACACCGCCGCGCAGTGCCGGTGACTCACTGCAAAAAGCTGACACACTGTTCAAAGAGCTGGGCTGCGGTCGTGTCGCCTCTCTATGCGGACGCTATTACGCCATGGACCGTGACAAGCGCTGGGAGCGAATAGAACTAGCTTACCGACTCCTTGCCGAGGGCACGGCCGAACACCGCAGCGCGAACGCAACCGACGCGCTTGCGTCCGCCTACAACAGAGACGAGACCGATGAGTTCGTTCTGCCCACCGTTATAGCTGACGAAACACAAACCCCCGCAAAAGTGAGCGATGGCGATGCCGTGCTCTTCATGAATTTCCGCGCCGATAGGGCGCGGCAACTCACCCAAGCATTCACTGACTCCTCTTTCAGCGGTTTCACGCGAACCGCGGCGCCCGAGCTTACCGACTTTGTTATGACAACGGCCTACGCCGATGACATCGACGCCAACTGTGCCTACGGACCGCAGAAACTGGATAATGTGTTAGGTGACTATTTAGCACAGCGCGGTATGACGCAGCTCCGCATTGCCGAGACAGAAAAATACGCTCACGTGACGTTTTTTTTCAGTGGCGGGCGCGAAAAGGAATTCGCAGGGGAAGACCGCAAGTTGATCCCCTCGCCAGACGTCGCCACCTATGACCTTCAGCCCGAAATGAGTGCAGTGGAACTGACCGACGAACTGGTTCGTGCGATCGGCTCCAAACAATATGACCTGATCGTTTGTAACTACGCCAACGGCGACATGGTCGGGCACACTGGCGTGTACGAGGCCGCAATCAAGGCTGTGGAAACACTGGATACTTGCCTGGGAAGGGTAGAACATGCGCTTCATGAAGCCGGCGGCCAAGCTTTGATTACTGCAGATCACGGCAACTGTGAACAAATGCTGGATTACGAATCTGGTCAGCGGCACACCCAGCATACGACCGATCTGGTGCCCCTGATCTATGTTGGATCAAAGCAACGCACCCTCAAATCCAGCGGCGGCATTCTCGCTGATATTGCGCCCACCCTGCTGAGCATGATGGAAATGCGACAGCCCGATGAGATGACAGGCAACAGCCTGCTTGACGAGCACGTCTAAGCTGCCAGTGCGATTATTCAGGGGGACAAGGTAATGCCTGAAACCCATTGCAAACAGCTTTGTCACGCAATTCTGCCTGTCCTCGCACTTTTATTCTCGGCACACGAAGCGCTGGGCCAGTCCGAAAATGACACGCGAAAGCAACTCGAACAACTGGAAATTGAGATTACGCAAATAAGCGAGGAGCTTTCCAGCGCCACCAACCGACAAAATAATCTGCTAAAGCAGTTACGTGATGCGGAAGTCGATCTGGGCGCACTGAGCCGGGATGTCAATCGGAACAAAGCCGAGCTGACAGCAGAGCAAGAAGCACTGTCGGCCCTGGAGAGAGATCGCTCGGAACAGCAGGCGGCGCTGGATAAACAGAGAGATCGCATCGCGCAAGAGATTCGAAGTGCCTGGAAAATGGGTCGTCAGGGACAACTCAAAATTCTCCTTAATCAGGAAAACCCGCACGCTATGGCACGCTCGCTGGCCTACTACCGTTATTTATTGACAGCAAGAAATACACTGCTGGAAGACTACCGGAGCGCACTGCACAAACTTCAAGCATTACAAGCTCGCATCGATCTCAGTCTCACCGCACTGGAGCAACGCGGCTACGCACTGCAAAAACAGCAGACCGAGCTCATCGCTGCACAGGCACAGCGCAAAAGAGCAACGCAGGCATTGGCGCAAAGTATCATCGGCAAAAACGCGAAGCTCGAGGCGAAGCGACAGGACCGCAAGCAACTGGAAGAATTATTGAGCGCCATTCGTGAGGCGGTCACGGAGCTCGCGGTACCCGAAAACTACAAAGCGTTCCGGAGTGCCCGCGGCAAAATGGTCTGGCCGGTGACTGGCAACACAAGCAACCGCTTCAATCAGCCCCGTAACCAGGGCAAGATGCGCTGGCAGGGCGTGACCATCCCCGCCCAACAGGGCACCGTCGTGCGGGCGATTCATCAGGGCAGAGTGGTGTACGCCGACTGGTTACGAGGTTCCGGCCTGCTGTTGATCATCGATCACGGGGAGGGGTACATGAGCCTGTACGCCCACAATGAAAGCCTGACCAGAAACGTTGGGGAATGGGTGTCGGCAGGCTCGTCCGTCAGTACAGTCGGCAACAGTGGCGGTGCAGAGGACCCCGCCCTTTACTTCGAGGTGAGACACGAGGGCAAACCTGTGGATCCGGCGAAGTGGTGCAAGTAAACACCTGCCCCCGCCAGTGAAAATACCTATTTGACGCACATCGTGGGAAATAGGTTACACTTGCCATTCTTTATTTGACTGGTTTAAGGGCCCCCATGCGCCGTCTTTCCCCGCTTTACCAACCGCTGGCTGGCCTTCTCGCCGCAATCACTCTCGTCGTTGTAACATCCACTGCGCTGGCCAAGGAGCAGGGCGCCATACCGTTAGATGAACTGCGCACTTTCGCCGAAGTATACAACCAGATTCGTGAGGGCTATGTCGAGGAAATCGATGACAGCACCTTGTTGGAGTACGCCATACAGGGGATGCTGATGGGGCTGGACCCACATTCCATGTACATGACCCGAGACGCCTTCAAGAGCTTGCAGGACACCACCAAGGGGGAGTTCAGTGGTCTGGGCATTGAGGTGGGCATGGAGAACGGCTACGTCAAAGTCATCTCTCCCATCGATGGCTCACCCGCAGAGGCAGCAGGTCTGCAAAGCGGCGACATCATACTCAAGCTTGATAACGTGCCAGCCAAGGGCATGTCGCTGAACGAAGCGATCGATATCATGCGCGGCCCCAAAGGGAGCAATATAGACCTGACTATCGGACGAACGGGTCAAAGCCAACCGTTTGAAGTGAAGCTGGTGCGAGACACCATCAAGGTCGCCAGTGTGCGCGAGCGCTGGCTAGAAAACGGCTATGGCTATATCCGGGTAGCGCAATTTCAGCGCCGCACCGGCACTGATGTAAGAGAGGCTTTGCAAAAGCTGCAGTCAGAGGAAAAGCTGAAAGGCCTCGTACTGGATCTACGCAATAATCCTGGCGGCATTTTGCGCTCCAGTGTCGACGTAGCCAGCCTGTTTCTCAACGGGGGCACCGTGGTCTATACCGAGGGACGGGTGGAAGACGCAGACGTGTCCTACAGTGCAGACCCGCTAGATATTACGGATGGCATACCCATAGTGGTACTGATCAACCAGGGTTCCGCGAGTGCCTCCGAAATTGTCGCCGGCGCGCTGCAGGACCACAGTCGGGCTGTCATTATGGGAACCGAAAGCTTTGGTAAGGGTTCGGTGCAAACTGTTCTACCGCTATCAGATTCACGGGCGATCAAGCTCACCACCGCCCTGTATTTCACACCTAATGGCCGCTCCATTCAGGCCGAGGGCATCGTGCCAGACATTCTGGTTGAAAGGGCGACTGTTACCGCCCTAAACACTCGGCGGCAAGTGAAAGAAGCAGACCTGTCCGGCCATCTCGATAACGCCAACCAGAAAAACAGGGACGATGTCCGCAGGGCCAGCAGCGGATTATTATCCAGCGACAACCAGCTGTACGAGGCACTCGCCCTATTGAAAGGCATCAATATTCTCGGTATGCGCCGCGACAGTAATGCCTCAGCAGTAGCGGGAGAATCCTGAGCGACGGCGCATTCGTTGCGGCCCTCAGAGACGCACTTCAATACCTCGGGCAGCCATGTGTGCCTTCGCCTGCGGCACGCTGTACTCACCGAAGTGGAATATACTCGCCGCCAGAACCGCGTCTGCGCCACCCTCAATAATGCCATCTACCAAGTGATCCAGGTTGCCCACACCGCCTGATGCGATGACCGGAATTTCTACTGCTTCGCTAATCGCACGCGTCACGCCCAGTTCAAAACCGTTCTTGGTACCATCCCGATCCATGCTGGTCAGGAGAATTTCACCTGCACCCAGGTCAGCCATTTTCTGCGCCCATTCGACTGCATCAATACCCGTAGGTTTGCGCCCACCGTGGGTAAAAATTTCCCAGCGGGGTTTTCCATCGACATCATCGACTCGCTTCGCATCAATAGCCACAACGATGCACTGCGAACCAAACTTCTCCGCGGATTCACGCACAAGCTCGGGATTGTGTATTGCCGCGGTATTAATACTAACCTTGTCAGCGCCCGCATTCAGCATGGTGCGAATATCCTCTACAGAGCGAATGCCGCCCCCCACCGTCAGTGGAATGAATACGTGCTCTGCGATTTGCTCCACGGTGTGTACGGTGGTGTCTCGGCCTTCATGACTTGCCGTAATATCGAGAAAGGTAATCTCATCTGCCCCCTGCTCGTTGTACCGCATGGCGATTTCGACCGGATCACCCGCATCACGGATACCAACAAAGTTCACGCCCTTCACAACGCGACCGCCGTCAACGTCAAGGCAGGGAATAATGCGCTTGGCGAGACTCACCCTGTTGCCTCATCACAGAGCCGCTGCGCCTCGGCCACATCAAGCGTACCCTCGTAAATCGCTCGGCCAGTAATTGCACCACAGATGCCGGCGCTGGCCACAGCACTGAGCGCCTTGATATCTTTGATATTGGTAATTCCGCCTGAGGCAATCACGGGGATACTGGATGCCTCAGCCATCATGACGGTGGCATCGACATTGACACCCTGCATCATGCCGTCGCGGGCAATATCTGTATAAACGATCGCACTGACACCGTCTGCCTCGAACCGCTTGGCCAGATCAGTGGCTTTGACGTCTGAAACCTCCGCCCAACCATCTGTCGCAACCAAGCCCTCTTTTGCGTCGAGACCAACGATCACCCTTCCGGGGAACGCTGCGCAGGCCTCTGCCACAAAGGCAGGTTCTTTCACGGCTTTGGTTCCTATGATGACGTAACTGACACCGGCGCGAACATAGTGCTCGATAGTATCGAGATTGCGGATACCCCCGCCAATCTGTATCGGTAAGTTCGGGTAAGCAGCGGCTATGGCTGTAACAACATCACCATTGACAGGCTCACCGGCAAAAGCACCGTTGAGATCCACCAGGTGCAAGCGGCGACAACCGGCGTCTACCCAGCGGGCTGCCACCGCCACTGGATCATCGGAAAACACCGTGCTGTCGTCCATCATCCCCTGGCGCAGGCGCACACACTGACCATCCTTGAGGTCGATCGCGGGAATAATCAGCATGTACCGTTCCACCCTATAAAGTTACGTAATAATTGCAGGCCCGCGCCTGCACTCTTCTCCGGGTGAAACTGCACGGCGAAAAGATTATCGCGGGCCAGCGCTGCATCGGCACTGACACCGTACTCAACGCTGGCCGCCAGCAGGCTGCGGTCTTCGGCGTGCACATAATAACTGTGTACGAAATAGAAGCGGGTCATGTCGGCAATACCCTGCCACAGAGGGTGCTGTCTTTTCTGGCATACGGCGTTCCAGCCCATGTGGGGGACCTTGAGCCGATTGCCCTCTGCATCCGAAAGTGGATTGCCAAAATAGCGGACTTCCCCGGGAATAATATCGAGGCAATCGACGCCACCATTTTCTTGCGAGCAACTCATCATGGCCTGCAGACCGACACAAATCGCCAGCACGGGAACACGCTGCTCAGTAAGCGCTTGCGTCAGCAGCTCATCACACTGCAAGCGCTTGATTTCACCCATGCAATCGCGGATTGCACCCACGCCCGGAAACACAACACGATCCGCCTTGCGGATCAGTTCAGCATCATGAGTCACCACCACCTCGTCAGCGCCCACATGGTGCAGGGCACTGGCGACCGAGTGAAGGTTACCCATACCGTAATCAATAACGGCGACAAGACCACTCATAAACTCTGTTCCCGGCCTACAGCACACCCTTGGTGGACGGCATTATGCCCGCCATACGCGGATCGGTGGTGAGCGCCATTCGCATGGCACGACCAAATGCCTTGAACACGGTTTCGGCCTGGTGATGGCTGTTGTCGCCGCGCAGGTTATCCACATGCAGCGTAACCAATGCATGATTGACGAAGCCCTGAAAAAACTCGAGAAAAAGATCAACGTCAAACCCCCCGATAGATGCCCGCGTAAACGGCACCTGATAGGTTAGTCCCGGGCGACCGGAAAAATCGACCACCACCCGCGAAAGGGCTTCATCCAGCGGCACATAGGCGTGGCCGTAGCGAAAGATACCCGTCTTGCTGCCCGCTGCCTTGGCCACCGCCTGGCCCAGGGTTATACCAATGTCCTCAACCGTGTGGTGGTCATCAATGTGCAGGTCGCCCACGGCTTTGATACGTAAATCGATCATACCGTGGCGCGCCACCTGATCCAGCATGTGTTCGAGGAAAGGAATGCCGGTATCGAACTCGACCGTGCCAGAGCCATCCAGGTCTACCTCTGCGGTAATCTGGGTCTCCAACGTATCGCGCGATACGGTAGCCTTGCGCGCCATGGGAATCTCCATTAATCCATTCGGGCCCTTAGGAGCCCGGAAAAGGCGCCTAGTATAGGGTAAGAGGGCGCTAAATTCAGGCTCAAACGCTGGCACTTTGACTGGAACCGAGAGGAGCCGCGTATTACCCTGTCGGGCCGTTGAACAACTCGAAACGCCTGATGCCAACCCCCGAAACCTTTGCCGCGCGCGTACTCGAGTGGTTTGACCAGCACGGCCGCAAGGATCTGCCCTGGCAGCGGGATACCACCCCCTATCGAGTCTGGGTATCAGAGATCATGCTGCAGCAGACTCAGGTCAAAACGGTTATTCCCTATTTCGAGCGCTTTATGGCCGCCCTACCGCAGGTACAGGCACTGGCAGAGGCGCCAGAGGACAAGGTTTTACACCTGTGGGCCGGGCTGGGCTACTACGCCCGGGCACGTAACCTGCATCGCAGCGCTCAGCGGGTGGCCCACGAGCTGGACGGACAGTTTCCCACGACACTGGCAGGTTTATGTGATCTGCCTGGGATAGGGCGCTCCACTGCCGGCGCAATTCTCAGCATCGCCCTCGGCCAGCGCGCCAGCATTCTCGACGGTAACGTGAAACGCGTGTTGGCTCGATACCACCGGGTTGAGGGCTGGCCGGGCCGATCGGCAGTTCACCAAAGTCTGTGGGATATTGCCGAACAGTACACCCCCGCGGAGCGCTGTGCAGACTACTCACAGGCCATGATGGATCTGGGCGCCACGCTATGCACTCGCAGTGCTCCCGCCTGCGAAGACTGCCCCGTTCGCCGCGACTGCGAAGCGCGCTTGTACGGCGATCAGACACAGTACCCGGGCAAAAAGCCGAAAAAAAGCCTGCCGGTGAAAACGACCTGCTTCCTCATAGCGCGCAACCGGAGCGGCGATGTCTGGCTGGAAAAAAGACCAGGGCGCGGCATCTGGGGCGGATTGTGGTGTTTTCCCGAAATCGACCAGCCGGACGATCACACCACCCGCACGCTCGGCCTGTGGGGCCTGGCAGCGGAGAACATCGAGACAGGTGAACCATTCCGCCATACTTTCAGTCACTATCATCTGGATATCACGCCCGTGTTCATCGAGCTTGGCAAAGACCCAGACGCCGTTATGGAAGCGACAGGGCAGCTCTGGTATAACCTGCAGCGACCACCGCAGGTCGGGCTGGCGGCCCCCGTAGCCGAACTATTATCAAAACTGGGGTCGATCAACCGTCCACTCACTAGCGACGCGGAGTAACACCTATGTCACGGACAGTGTTTTGCAAGAAGTACCAGAAGGAGATGGCAGGGCTCGACAAGCCCCCTTACCCGGGCATCAAGGGGCAGGACGTGTTCGACAACGTCTCCAAACAGGCTTGGCAGGATTGGCAGGCACACCAAACCATGCTGATCAATGAGAAGCACCTGAGCCTCGTTGATCCCGAAGCGCGGAAATACCTGCAGGGCGAGATGGACAAGTACTTCGCCGGGGAGGACTACGACAAGGCTGAGGGGTACGTACCTCCCTCGGAATAAGCGCGCCTCAGGGGGCATTTACAGGTGTTGGGTGCCGGGCTTATGCCCACCTGGAGTGCGATTCCACAACACTCGGGGCCCAACTTGACTCGCAACGTCTGGACGGGTTTAATACGCGCCACGCGGTATTCCGCGGCTTTTCCAGTTCACGCCCAGATAGCTCAGTCGGTAGAGCAGGGGATTGAAAATCCCCGTGTCGGCAGTTCGATTCTGTCTCTGGGCACCACTTTCTCAATGCCGCCACAGGTGTCGACCCCGGAACGCCGGCCGGATCTATTCTGTCTCTGGGCACCACTTTCTCAATGCCGCCACAGGTGTCGACCCCGGAACGCCGGCCGGATCTATTCTGTCCCTGGGCACCACTTTCTCAATGCCGCCACAGGTGTCGACCCCGGAACGCCGGCCGGATCTATTCTGTCTCTGGGCACCGCTTCCTCAATGCCGCCACAGGTGTCGACCCCGGAACGCGCAATCAGGTCGCGCCAGACTCCTGCACTGCATCAAACTCCAGCGGGAACCGTATGGCGATCAGGGCACCCGCTGGTAAGTGTTACCAAGATCATCAACGATGACCTCGGCGATGCCCTCCACCGTGAGTAGCTCAGAGTCTTCCTCCAGCAGGCGCACATGAAATGACCAACCCATTGGCAGCTCGAGTTTTTGTTCCAATCGCTGCAGGTCCACGAGCTGCTGGTCGGGGTCCTGACCCCGGGTGAAAGACTGCATGCGATAGCGGACACCGTCGGGGTTTTCAAGCTCGTAAACCTGTCGCCCGGCCACGTAGTGCCATACCGTATTGCGGCTGACAAAGTTTCCCTCATAGGGTGCCGCGCCATTTAGCCCAGATCCGGGTGCCAGATCCACACTGGCGGCCAGGCGCATAGTGATACCGCCGAAGTTCTCGATCACCGGTAGTCCGGGCGGCAGTTGGGCTTCGATAGCATCCAGCACCCAGAAACGGATGCCGTTCAACGCCGCCGCCCGCGCACTGAAATCGCTGGCAATTTGCTCCGCGTCGAGGGCATCCCACAGGTTTTGCGGACAGTCACTCAGGGGCATCGAGTTATAAACGTCAGCACGCAGGTCCGCCCCACCGGCAGAATCGAACAGCAACACCTCGCAGTAACGAAAATTGAATAGTGGCCCACTCTGGGGCGCTGGCAGTACCGTACCCGGAACCTCGCTGGCATAGACCAGCGTATTTTCCACGCCCGCTTCCTTAAAGATGAGCGCCTCGTCGGCCTGAGGATTGAGCGGGAAAGCATTGAGGAAGGCATCCCGGCTGGCGTAGCGCACTATTGCCGCCTCCTCCCATTTGATCTCCTCGTCAGTCAGCACGATCGCTACCGGCATCACCAACTCTGGCAGGGAGTTGAATTGCAGCAGGGTGGGCAGGATGGCGTTGCCATAGATAGCATCGGCCTCCGCCCCGCTAAGGTCTGTATCGCGCCCATCCGGGAAAGTTGCCTGCTCGTAGTGGTCGATGAGATTCACCATCCAGAAAGGGCCGGGCGCATCGCTGACAACCATGTCGATAATCGCCTCGGGATCGCTGTCTAAGCCGAGGTCTCTGCTGCCATCGTTAGCGGCCTCGACGACGGCAATAGCATTATCACGGTTGAGGTTCTGCAGCGCTGGATCGAAATAACTGCCACTCGGTGTGAAGGGCAGCGGGTCCTCTTCTCCCAGCACCCAGACGTGGTCATCGCTGGCCGCTGCCAGAGTATTCATAAGATCGATGAAGGCGGGGCTATCAATAGCACTGACCAGCACCATAATGTTGGGAAATTCGATCGCGCGGCTTTGGTCCAATGAACGATCGCCAATCAACTGCTCAAACACCTCACTGCGGAATCGCTCGCTGGCACCGATACTCTCCCACAAAGCAGCGGCCTCCTCTTCGTAGCGTTCGAAAATCTCATCGTCTGTAATCGACATCAGTTGCAACAGCGTCACCGGCCTGCCGCTATCCTCGTAATCCAGCAGAGCCTGTATGGCCTCTTCGGTAAAATAGTCCTGTAGCTCACCAAACTGTTGTAGCACCTGCTGCGCTTCGCTGAGGCTATTGTCTGCGTTGTCGTCGTTGGCGCTATTGCTGCAAGCGCCCGCCACCAGCAGGAACAGGACAGCGCTGATCTTTAGCCAGACAGTCATCCACCACCTCACTTGTATTTTATTTTTTAAGGAATAGGCAAGACACCAACTTCGCATATTGGTCATCACGCTGAAACGTTCCGCTCGAGGCCTGCCGTTTTTTCACTACTTTAAGGTTTAAATTGCTGGGTACTAATTCTCAGGGGTCGGTAAACCCCGGTATTACCACAGGCCCCTGAAACGAATCCTCGTTGTCTGTGCGTATAACCTCGTTACCATTAAACAACTCGAGAATCACAGGCTCCTCGGTGGTGTACTCCACCAATCGCCACAGACTGGGAATCGTGGGCCGGTCACTGATGCGGTCAGCATCTCGGCCGATGCGGAAGTACACGTCACCCGACGGAGCCACAAGCAACACCAGCGTACTGCCTGAGTTATAGGTAATCTCGTGGTATTTGCGCACGCGGGTCACAATCAACAGCCCATTCTCGTCCAGGGGCGCCGCCTGCTCAACAACGGTCGCTGCGTGCAACCAGGGAAATCCGAAAATATCCTCTACCAGAAAGTCGCCGTCTTCCCGTTCATCGGGTGAGCGCAGGAAGCGATTGGCATCTGGACCATCAACACCCGTCTCGCGTGGTTGATTCTTTATCCAATCATCAGGTAGCTGCAGTGCAGCGAATTCCTCCCCGGTAATCGTCGGGCCGACCCAGGCACGAAAAGTCCCGTCCGGCTTTGGCTCCAGAATCTCGAATCCTCGAGGCCCCTCTTCGTCAGGTTCTGGGTCAGGCTTGGCCTGGTTTAGCGGATTGGCCTGCATAAACAGCACCACATGCGCAGCCATTTCCCCACCCACCTGTTCCTGAATGAAGTGCCCCGCCTCGTAGCGTGTGTGGGGCTGCCCGGCGGCACCGGGGACGTGGGCGATCCACTTGTTCTGGTTGGCTACGGAACCCAGATTGGCATCGTCCTCCCCGCCTATAAACAGGAAAGGTCGCTCAAAGCGACCCAGCGCCTCGTACGCAGGCACGTTTTGCTGCCCGAACCCAGTCACCATGGAGGGAAAAGCGCGGATGCCGCCCCAATAGATTCGCGTCGGAAACGGGGCGTTATAGGAGTCAAACTGCGCCTCGGTCAAATTATTGCCCGTCGAGATATCAACCATATCCGCGGCAAACAGGTGCGGAGCGCTAGCGGCGAAATTCACCCAGTACTGGAAACCGGTTATCCGATCATTTGGGCGCAGCGACATATGTTCGATAGTCGACTGAATCGTCTCGTCAAATTCGAATACAGGCAGGGTAAAAGGGTTTAAGCCCTCTGGGATTACCGCCAGATCCCCGTTGGCGACCACGATGCGTGCGAACTTTTCGGGGTTGTCTCCCGCCATGCGCAGGCCAATCAGACTGCCCCAGTCCTGCACGAACAGGGTAATGTCAGACAATTCCAACGCGCTGACGAAGGACTTCATCCACGCGACATGCTGCTCATACTGGTGTACGCGCGGGTCCACCGGCTTATCGGATCGTCCCATGCCG
Organism: Candidatus Marimicrobium litorale; assembly: GCF_026262645.1. NCBI lineage: Bacteria > Pseudomonadati > Pseudomonadota > Gammaproteobacteria > Cellvibrionales > Halieaceae > Marimicrobium > Candidatus Marimicrobium litorale. The sequence goes on along the minus strand of NZ_SHNO01000001.1, from coordinate 2,935,490 downwards.
ATATGATCCGGGGCAATCACCCGATAACCTGCCTCTACCAACACTGGTATCATCTTACGGTAAAGATAAGACCAGGTGGGCTGACCGTGCAGCATCAGTATCACCTCGCCATCGCGGGGTCCCACGTCCACATAGTGGTAGCGCAGGCCCTCCACGTCCACGTAGTTAGGGGCGAAGGGAAACCCGTCCAGATTGTCGAAACAGGCATCCGGCGTGCGCACAAACTCTATATTAGCTGCGGTGGTGTTGATCTCGATGTCGTCTTCGGGGAGGGCGCAAAGCAGCTGCGCCCCAGCCTCACCAGCGAATCCGCCATTGTCTGAGCTGTCACTACAGCCTGCCAGCGATACAAAAAACAATGCACTCGTTAAGGTCAATACTGGCTTAATGAAGCGATGCATTTCTGCCTTCCACCCTAAAATTTTTTGAGTTTTCCCGGTGACGCAAACACAGCCGGGCGTTAGCTCAATCATGCCTTTACCCTTAGTATACTTAAGGCAGTAGTAATTGTTCTCACACAGGGATGTCCCGAGTGGCAACAATCAGCACACAGAATGGCCTATACACTACTTTTTGGGAAGAGCTACTCTGCTCAGTGGTACCAAACAGGCCGCCAACGGTTCGCCCTTTCGTCTGACTGACACTACAGCTGTGATATAAAATAGGCATTGCGAAACGTGATTTGATGCGCCGCTGATGGCAAACAGGCGCCGCCAGGGCCCAACCGTCAATGCCGCAGGCATACCTGTACGCGGTCTATCAGGCATGAAAATTCTGCTATGGCATTGTGGCTCCTGTTGCGGAGCGCAGAGCCATGAACTGAACCGGCAGCGCACCCGTAGGCATTAGCAGTGCGTTCTACTAACCACCAACAATGAGTCCACCGCTGTGAAGAAAGCGCATACCAGTACCTGGATTCTACTGCTAGCTGCAAGCCTGATGAGCGGCTGCATCGAGCGCTCCAGTGTGCCGTTGGACAAGTATCTGACGCGCCTCGGGCGCAGTCTGGATCGGCCTATCACGATGAATATCGACCGCTTGCCGCCGCTGCCCCGCAGCCGCGACCTGCAACTCGAACAGCCATCACAATCTATCGGTCTACTTGATTTACTGGCGTTGGGCGGTTGCGAAATCAGTATCACAATCGGCAACCTCAATAGTAGCCTGGGTAAACTGGCCAGCGATTCCCAGCGGCTTTTGTTGGAGCTTGAATTTCTATCGCTGGCGCCGGCCTGCATCGATTCGCTAAATCCGGCTACTGATGCCGAGCTAATCGCTACGTTGCAAGCAGCAATGTCAGAAAAGCGCCGGATGCTGCCTGCACGTATCTGGAATGCCACCCTCGGCGGGCCTGAATTTCGCGCCTTCTGGAGCCGTCCCCGCCGACTTGGCAACTACCCCGCCAATACCGGGGGCCAGATGATCACCTCACTGGCCCGACTGGCGCAACTGTCCAGCGACTGGCTGGGCGGAAACTATCAGGCTGGTAGCGACGAGCTTGAGCGTTTGCTGGGTGATATTCGTCTTGGCGATGGCGGTGCACTGCTTACATCGCTGGACCTGCAGCGCGCCGCATTTGCTGCGACAACACCTGCTATCCAACAGAGGTTGGAAGAGGCACCAATATGCATTGGTAAAACACCCAGTCCCGAGGGGAAAATCGTTGACAATGTAGTGCGCAAGTATTTCATCGGCGAGGTGCAGCCCTGGTCAGTACAGGTCGCCCGGCGACGCGGCGAAATCATGCCGCCTGTGTTGGCACTTGAGCTAAACCTGCGAAACACTATGCCGGCCGCATACCAAGCGTGGTCCCACGAACGCGATGAACTCTTGGAAACTGCGGCAGACGCTCCGCGCGAACACGCCGGTCATCTTGCCGCGTTGCTGGAAAGCTGCGGCCTGCGCCCCGGTGCGGACTCCAGCTGAAAAGGTTGATTCCAGTCAGCTAAATCGCCCTTGATCACCCGTTTTTGTCTTTTGTACTGATCCACCAGGCACTTTACAGCCGTAAACGATCATGATTACCTACCTTTACCTTACAGCGCTGGTCCCGTACGTCCGCGCATCAATTTGCCCGACTCTGTTTTTCGGAGGTTCTTCATGCGACCCACCCTGGCTACCGTCTTCTCTATTCTTCTTCCGCTGCGCCTGCCTCAAAGACCTAGGAACAGACCCTCATATGCAACGCCGATAGCAACGCTCATACTCCTTGTCACGTGCTCTGGGTACGCCGCAGCGCAGAATGTTGTCCGTAACGTGCCATACTCAACCCCCGTTTATACCTACACCGTGCAAAGCGACATTGTCTATGGACAAGGCGAGATAAACGGTGGCGGCAGCTTCAAGGACCTGAAATTGGATTACTACGTCCCTGACATTCCACCACCGATTGACGCCGACAACACACTCCCGCTGATGGTTATGATTCATGGCGGCGGTTTTTCTGGCGGCAGCAAAACCAATGGCAATATCCTCAACAATGCACCCAAGTATGCGGAGCGAGGTTGGCTGGTCGCATCCATAAACTACCGCCTGGTCGGTGACAACCCGGTGCCTTCAAGCAGGGTACAGACGCTGTATAACGCCATCGGCGGAGCGAGCGCCCCCGCCCAGCTGAGAGCTGCAGTCGCGTCCGTAGATGATACGCTGACGGCACTTGATTTCCTGCAGGCCCGCAGCGACGTTTACGACGACTGGACGACGTTATGGGGCACCTCCGCCGGCGCCATCACATCACTTATCACCGGTTATTGTCTGGACGACCAGAGCATTGCCCGACCCCCTGTAGCCATGGTGATCGACCAGGCAGGGGGTCTTTTTGGATGTAATGTTGGTAACCCTTTTGACGACCCCACCGGCAGCGACCCGGTATTGATGGTCATACACGGAACCAATGACGGTACGGTGCCATTCAGCTTCGCGACGGCCTTACAGACCTTCGCCACTGCCGCCGGCCTGCCACTGGACTTTCAGGCTGTGGTGAATGGCGGACATGTGCCGGGCCTGGGCAACAACACGGCGACAACCGGGGTGACTCTTTACCAGCGCACAGTGGATTACCACCACGAGACAGTATTCGACGGCCTCACACAGGGTCCGCAGCCACCTCTCCCTCCCGGGTGTTCATAAATTGCTGCGGACAGTTGCCTTTCCACGGGCGAACATACCGCTCGAGAGCGGGCTCCTTGCCTCGACAAAAAAGCAAAAACACAACCGTCATGTGCCGAACAGGGCAGCGCAAATATCGGACACGCCCGCCGGTCAGTGAAGGCCGGTGACTTCGTTCCGAGAGGCGGGCTTTGGCTACTGCCACTGCGTCGGTTAGCGGCTTTATGCCACCGGCTTACAAGCGTTTTTTGAAAAATCCGTCCCTGCGGGTTGCTGAAATAGACGCAACCCGAACTCCTCCACAATCGCCAGCACATGATCGAATATATCCGCTTGTATATCCTCGTATGCGGCCCACTCAGTCGTGCTTGTAAAGCAGTAAATTTCTATGGGCACTCCCTCAGCGCCCGGGGGCAGGGGCCTGACGAGCAAGGTCATGTCCTGACGTATCTGGGGATGTTGTCTGAGATACTGCCAGACGTAGGCGCGGAACGTGCCGATGTTGGTCAGCCTGCGTCGATTAACGCCCGGGTCAATCTCAGCGGGGCCGCTTGCAAGTATCTTACTGTTGTGCTGATCCAGCTCGCCTTCCTTGTCCGTCAGATAGTCTGTGAGCAGCGCAAATCGTTTACAACGCGTGATCTCTTCATCGCTGAGGAAATGTATGGACGACGCGTCGAGATTCAGCGCGCGCTTTATTCGTCGCCCTCCCGATACAGACATGCCGCGCCAGTTTTTGAAGGAGTCACTAATCAGTCGGTGTGTAGGAATCGTGGTAATGGTCTTGTCCCAGTTCTGTACTCTGACGGTATGCAATTCCACATCCACCACGTCGCCATCCGCGCCGAACTGAGGCACCTCAATCCAGTCGCCCACCCGCACCAGATCCTGAGCCGTCAACTGCACGCTGGCCACTAAAGACAACAAGGTGTCCTTGAAAATTAACAGCAGAACAGCTGTCATAGCACCAAAGCCGCTGAGGAGTATTACGGGGGACTGATCGAGCAGCGAAGCGATAAAAAGCAACGCGCCCAGTATCATAAGTGCCAGCTGTAAAAGCTGAACGAAGCCTTTAATCGGACGCTTGCGGGCTTCCGGGTTGGCCTCGTAGATATCATTGAGCGCATTGAGTGCCGCGACCAACGTAATCGTAACAATCACAATCATATAGGCGCTGGCCAGATTCATCGCCAGCTTCTCCAGGGACTCGCTTATCCCTGGCATAATCTGCACGCCCATATTAATGACAACGGCAGGCACCAGCTGCGCGAGCCGCGCACCGACCTTGTTTTTTACAAGGGCGTCGTCCCAAGTGTGCTGGGTGCGACTGGCCAGCGCCCGAACAACCGTCAGCAAGACCCGCGACGCAAACAAATAGGCCAGCCAAGCGACAATCAGCAAACCCGCTATATAAACCAGCGCCGGCGTCATTTCGTGATATTGCGACAACGCCTCAATCATTGGAAATGCAGTGTCTTCAGTCATAGCCCTGTTCAACGGTGTTGTATGTGCGTCGCTTCAAAAGGAATCTTGACACAACTCGACCAACCCCGCCACGATTGAGGCTCGACCCGTATTGCAACACGCATATTCTGCCTTGGCAAAAAAGTCGGTAGAGTAGGTCCTCTCGGCAAAGATGGAGTAAACTGCCATGGTTGGTGTATTTTTGGTCAACATGTTTGTTATCGGCTTGGCAGTGGCGATTCACTATGAGTGTTTGCACCGCATTACCCGCTTTTTACCGACACTTAAAATTCGTCACCGCCTGCGTATTGTGCTCGGTGTATTCCTGGCGCTGACCGCCCACTCGATAGAGGTGTGGGTTTTTGCAATCGCCTACTACATCAAACATCGTGTGGATGACTGGGGACATTTGCAGGGAAACTTCGACGGCAGCTTGTTGGACTGCGTGTATTACTCCTTCACAACGTATACGACGCTGGGCCTTGGCGATATCGAGCCGCATGGAGACCTGCGCTACCTGACCGGACTCGAGGCGCTCACCGGCCTCGTGTTAATCACCTGGACCGCTTCCTTCCTGTATCTCGAGATGACCCGGTACTGGGAGGAACGCTAAGGGTTTTATTACTCCGCATCCGCGCAGCCGACACAAGCGTGATATGCTGCTTTTTTGCGCTAGAGTGCGTCTAAATAAGGTTGCGTTTACATGGTCATTCGCCGTAGACAATTTCTTACCGGCGCGGCAGCCGCCGCGACTATGGCCACGCTGGGCTGTGGTGAAAAAAGAAATTCTGCCGATGCGGCGCAAGCACCTGCGGTGTCCGCGACGAAAACACTATCGGATCATCCCAATATTCTTCTGTTGTGCATAGACGATCTCAACGACTGGGTCGGTTACCTCGGCAGCCATCCGGGCGTGCGCACGCCTAATATTGATCGGCTTCGAGCAAAATCTTTTTCCTATAACGAGGCCTACTGCAGCGTACCGGTCTGCATCGGTAGCCGCGCGTCCGCGCTGTGGGGTCTCACGCCGGACGCTACCGGGGTCAGCGAAAGCGAGGATAACGCCGCCTACTGGCAGCTGGCCATGTCGCCAGACCTAAAGCCCCTGCCTCTCTGGTTCTCCGATGCTGGCTACGAGACAATTTCCACCGGAAAAGTATTTCACTACCAAAAAGGCACCCCGCGTTTCTGGGATGTATTCAAACCCTATAAAGACTCACCCGTCACCTTTGGCGACCACGGCACACTCTTCGACTACGGATTGATGCCACCGGGCGAGATACATGAAGACCAAAAAACGGCGGATTTTGCCGTAGCAGAGCTGCAAAAAGAGCACGACCGCCCCTGGTTTATGGCAATTGGCCTGTTCCAGCCCCATGTGCCCTGGCGTCTGCCCCAATGGGCCTTCGATATGCACCCGCTGGAAGAGGTGGTGCTGCCGGAAGTACGCCCGGGCGACCTCGATGATATTCCGCCGATGGGCGTCACCCTGGCAAAATCGCCCATGCGGGTGACGCCCGAAGGTGAACTCACCCAAAATGATCTGGTTATCGATGCTGGCCTGTGGCCGCAGCACGTGCAGGCCTACTTGGCAGCCTGCAGCCACACCGACAGAATGATCGGGCAAATTCTTGACGCACTGGAATCCAGCCCCTACGCCGATAACACCGCTGTCGTCCTGTGGTCCGACAACGGTTATCACCTCGGCGAAAAACTACATTGGCGAAAAATGGCCTTGTGGGAGCACGCAACCCGCGTGCCTCTGCTCATAAGCGCGCCCGGACGACTGGATGCAGGAGGAAGTTTCGACGCGCCGATCAGCCTACTCGACCTCGCTCCCACTCTCACAGATCTCGCAGGAATCGCGACGCCAGAGCAATTCCAAGGTAAGAGCCTACTTGGCATGACAACAGAACAGGCCAACGCGCGCCCCGCCAACATGCGCTGGGGTGACGCGGTTTCGACCCGGGTGGGAAACTGGCGCTGGACGCGTTACCCCGATGGCGGAGAAGAGCTCTACAATCACACTGACGATCCAAGAGAATTTAACAACCTGCTAGGGCTGAATGGCTCCCATGAAGGCGGCATTGCGGCACTGCTACAGCGCGCTGACCCCACCCCCTAGTCAATGTGCAACACCCTCGTTTCTCCTGGTGGTAACGCCACAATCTCGCCGATTACCTCGGCATCGCGATAGTCCACTTCGCGCAGCGCTGCTAGTAAATCAGGTGCGCGCTCAGCCGCGATGGAGATCAGCAGCCCGCCACTGGTCTGCGGATCAAACAAGGCTGACAAACGCGCATCCCCTTCATGAACTGAGTGCTGTAGAGCGCTGCCGACGCTGCGCTGATTAGGCGCCTGCATCGTGCTGTGAAAGCCGGCCTGAAACAAGGGTAAGGCACCCGGCATCATCGGCAAGCTGTCAAGCGCCAGTCGTGCGCCCAGATCACCCTGCAACATCTCCAGCAGGTGGCCCGCCAGTCCGAATCCGGTGATATCCGTGCAGGCACTTGCGCCGTGCCCCAGTGCCTGTCTCGCTGCTTCACCATTACTCTGCAGCAAAGTATTCATCGCGTGTTGCAGATCTCGCCCATCGGCCTGTAATTGCATGTGCGCTGCAAACAGAACACCACTGCCAATAGGCTTGGTAAGTATCAACTTGTCGCCCTCGGCCAAACCGACCTTTTGCAAAAGGCCCTTTTCAGCAGAGAGTGGTATGCCATTCACCACAAAACCCAGCCCCAATTCATGCCCCTGCATGCTGTGGCCACCGAGCAACTGACAATCGACACGGGAAAATTCGTGAAGCGCGCCAGCAAGCAGTTGATACAAGTCGCGCTCCTGCACCAGCTCATTGGCATAAGGTAGCGTCACCGACGCCAGGGCCGAGATGGGAAAAGCACCGCAGGCGTAAAGATCACTCAGTGCGTGATTTGCGGCAATACGCCCCATAATCCAGGGGTCGGACACCAACTGTCGCAGGGTATCTATGCTTTGCACAACCGTGACGCCGGCAGGCGCATGCAACGCTGCAGCGTCGTCACGCCCTTCCGCGCAATACCGTGGATAAGACTGCTGCAGGCGTTTCAGTGCGGTACCAAGAGCATCCGCCCCGACCTTGGCACCACAACCGCCGCAGTGTGGCTGCTGCAACACACCCGGTAAACTATCAGAGGGTATTCGATCCATCACCGTGGGCAACTGCTCGAAGCGCCCCATGAAGGCGCGGTCAATACTGTCTTTCCAGCGCCATACCCAGGCCCCGGTCGCACTGAAGGGCCCTCGATTCGCTGTTGCACGCCTGTCTCCGAGTGACAGCAAAGACAGAAACCGGCGCTGGGGTCGGAAGACCTGCAGGGGTTGATTAAGCAGTTGTGCCCTCAGGTTATGTGCCAGCACCGGTCCCATGCGCACGGCATATACCCCTGCCTTGGGCCGGGGGTGATTGACCTGTGTGGCGATATCTCCCGCGCCGAATACACTCTCATCGTCCTTCGCCTGCAGGGTATCCCGCACCTGCAAAAAGCCCTGTTCGTCTGTCGCCAGACCGGACTCTGCAATCCAGGGTGCCGCAGCGGCGCCAGTGCACCAGAACAATGTATTAAACGGGGCTTCAACGCCATCGGCACACTGCAAGCGGGCAGGTTGCACGGCGACAACCCGCGCTCTGAGATGAATCTCGATACCCTGCTCTTGCAACGCGGCCATCACGGCCCGTCGTGCGCCGCGGTTGTAGCCCTGCAAAATCTTCGGCGCTCCACACCATAAGCTCAGCTTGGCGCCCGTGTCCTGCAAACGCCGCGACATAGCGAGTGCTAGCTCTACACTGCCTGCTCCGCCGCCTACCAGCGCGATACGATAACCGCGGTCGATCTCGCACCGCTCAAACTGTTGCAGCAATCGTTGCCAGCGCTGCCAGAAACTGGCGATAGGTTTTACCGGCGCGGCGTGTGCACGGGCTCCGGAGACACTATCTAGCTCAGGCTGGGAGCCAATATCAATGCTGACAATGTCGTAAGCAATGTCTGGCCTTGCCTGAAAAGACAATGTCTTTTGCCGCGCATCCAGGCCTACCACCTCCGCCGCAACAAAACGCGCGCCGGACCACTGACACAATCGTGCCAGGTCTATATGCACCTGTTCGAAATCATAGTGTCCAGAAATCAGGCCCGGAAGCATGCCGGAGTAGGGCGTGTGGGACGCAGGCGAGACGAGGGTGACGCGCAGACCCGCGATCGGCTGCATGGCGAGCATTCGCAGGGCCAGCACATGACTGTGGCCGCCACCGACAAGCACCAGATCCCGTTGCAACTCGATCGCAGCCTGCACCCTACAGAGCCTGCTTGGCCCTGGCGACCACCGCATCTCGGTCACCAAGAAATAAACGTTCGCCCTCACGCCGAGAGAACTGGTACTCGTACATCGGGTCGTAGTATTGCTCCAGTAAAACCGCAATCCAGAACCTGTGCCCATCCAAATCAGCGTTTCGCCACTGCTGCCTGAACGCCTCATCCATCAATTCACTCACTTGCTGCAGTCGCTGTCCGCCCAAACGCTTGCCAATGCGGGTAAGGTCCTGCTGCATTTTCTCTCGATGGAGAGCCGCGCCGGGCTCCCCGTAAATGTTGGCATAGCGACGGCCCAGATCAACCACGTAATCCTCAATAACAACATCAATACGGTCTTCCAGGCTATGTTCCACCAGCAGCATGGGTGCGCAGGCCATCTTTTTTCGCAGAGACTCTGGCAGGTAGAGACGGCCAATAAGGCGCCCTTCGTCTTCAACAAAAACGGTTCGCTGTTGCCGGGCCAGCAATTGCATCAACACGATGCTCAAGCTGTTCTCAAAGGCGATCTGGGCGGGCTGCGGTGTGGGCAATTGACCAAAACTGGAGCCGCGATGATTGGCGAGGCCCTCAAGATCGACGGCCCGGGTAAGGCGCTCAATCACACGGGTCTTGCCGGTGCCGGTCTTGCCACTAATCAGTACGAAATCGGCCAGTGCAATCGAACGCTCCAGTTCTTCCAGCAGGAAACGCCGCATAGCCTTGTAACCACCTTTGACCAGCGGGTACTCGATGCCCTCTTGCTTCAGCCAGGACTGCACAGTCTGGGAGCGCAACCCGCCCCGCCAGCAATACAGGTAACCTGCGGGATGCTGGCAGGCAAACTCGCTCCACTGGGCTAGCCGCCGCGCTCTGATGTCGCCGCTCACGAGGCGATGCCCCAACTCGATAGCCGCCTGCTGACCTTCCTGTTTGTAACAAATCCCTACCTGGGCTCGTTCATCGTCACTCATTAATGGCAGGCTCAGTGAGGCCGGAAACGCGCCCTTCTCAAATTCTACCGGCGCTCGCAAATCTATCATCGGAACATTGCCGAGGAAAAGCGCTCTGTAATCGTCAGTGTCAGGGCGCCCTTTCATTGTTGTGTTATTCCACCTCACCGCCGAATAAAGTCACAACACGCCCCTGCATTCCAGTAATCGCATCCGCCAGCAATGCAAAGTCTGCATCCAGTCGCGCGGCGGTGTCCGCCTCGGGGATATCCTCGTTCTCTTTCATCAACTCCTCTGCGAACTTGAGGCGACGCAGGCAAAGATCCTCGGCCAACACCAACTGTACTCGTTCATCCCACTCCAGCGCCAGCCGGGCAACCTGTTTGCCCGCATTGAGATGAGTTTCCACCTCTTCACTCAACAAATCAACGCCGCGACAACGGACTACGCCCCCTTCCTCGCCAGGCTCTCTCAGCTCTACCTCCTGACCCAACTCGAAATCGTCAGGCAGACTGCGATTGGCGAGCCAAGCAGTCATTACCGCGGCAGGCGCGTGGTTTACTTGTGGCAAAATAACCGGGAAACTGCCGACGCACTCGCGAAACAGGTTCAGCAACTCTTCCGACCGGGAGGCGCTGGCGCTGTCGATAAACATCCAGTTCTCACGCACATCGATATATGCGTGGATATGGGTAGAGCGACTAAATGCCCGAGGCAAGCAGTCCTGAATGATCTCGTCTTTCAGGCTGAGTCGCTCCTTGCGGTATACCTTGCGGGCTTGCCCTGATTCGATTTCCGCCACTTTTTCTTCCAAAAGCTCACGCACAACCGTGGAGGGCAGCAATTTTTCCTCCCGCTTCAGCTTGATCAGCAAGCGGCCGGCAGCGGCATGGACCAATTCCCCTGATTCCTCACCCAGCGGAGGCTCCCAGCCCATTGCCACGGCCTGGGATTTCGCGCAGGGCAAAAATGGCCGGGCAGTCAGCTTTTCACCCAGCGCCTCCGGAGAGAGGTCAAAGGGACTGGTAAGCCGGTAGGCACGAATATTCTTAAACCACATGAAAAGGTTGCTCCACGTAAAAAGGCGCTGATTGTAACGCAGCAGGCCCCCAAAACCCCAGACGTCCGGCAGACCCAGCACTGCCCTTTTGCGCACCCATGAGGGACAATAACCCGCAGACCGTACAATATTTTGGCCCGCTGCCAATTCCCGCACGTTGTCACTGCCGCGGGAAAGGGCTTTAATCTGTTTCCTTTACCGTTGTTGGAACCGCGAGTTTCCCGAAGAAGGCACAAAAGCCATGTCCGAGCAAAGTAAAACCAATCCCTGCCAGGCGCGCAACGCCCGCGATATTGACCAGTGGGACAGTGACACCGATGTCGCCGTCGTCGGTTTCGGCGGCGCAGGCGGCTGCGCTGCCATAGAGGCAGCGGACGAAGGCGCCAAAGTGACGATCTTTGAGCTGGCCAGCGAGGGCGGCGGGTCAACCGCCATGTCATCAGCGGAAATCTACATGGGCGGTAACGGCGGCACTCGTGTGCAACGCGCTTGCGGCTTTGAGGACAGCACCGAGGCTATGTTCACTTACATGATGATGTCGGCCGGCCCCCAGGCAGATGAAGCCAAAATACGCAACTACTGCGAGCATAGCGTGGAGCATTTTAACTGGCTCGTAGACCATCTCGGTGTTCCGTTCAAAGACAGCTTTCACAAGGAGCGGGGCATCATGTGCCTGACGGACGACGGACTACTGTATACCGGCAGTGAGAAGGCCTACCCATTCTCGGAGCACGCCAAACCCGCACCACGCGGGCATAACCTGTATGTCGAGGGTGACAACGGCGGGCCTATGTTCATGAAGATCGTTACCGAGAACGTTGAGAAAAGAGAGCAGATCACGATTAACTACGAAACCCGAGTACTGTGTCTCGTTGTCGATGACGATAATGCGGTGGTTGGACTGGTGATTCGCCAGGACCAGAAAGAGTACACCGTGCGGGTACACAAGGGCGTTATCCTCTGTGCCGGTGGCTTTGTTATGAACGAGGACATGCTGGCAAAGTACGCGCCTAAACTGCTCAGTGGCAACAACGCCATCGGCAACCCAGGAGATACAGGCACCGGCATTATGATGGGTATGTCAGTAGGCGCTGCCGCTATCAATATGCACGAAGGCTTTATCAGTATTCCTTACTACCCACCCGCCACAATCACAAGCGGCATTCTTGTTAACGATAAAGGCCAACGGTTCATCAACGAGGATGTCTACCACTCTCGACTGGGGCAAGCTGTGCTGAACGAGCCCGGCGACCGCTTCTATTTTATTCTCACCGTAGAACAGTACGGTGACTACGAGAAAATGAACTACATGGGGGCGGGCATTGCCGGCACTGGAGAGACCCCGGAGGAGCTGGAGGGAGAGCTGGGACTGCGCAAGGGCACCCTGCAAAACTCGATTGCTATCTACAATGAAGATGTTGCCAATGGCGATGACACCCAATTCCACAAGGCCGCAGAATGGCTGCAACCTCTTGCGCCACCGCTGGTTGCACTGGACGTTACTCCTGGAAGAGGCGTATTCGTGCCCATGTTCACCCTCGGTGGCCTCGACACACTGCCCACTGGCGAAGTCGTAAATCCGCAACGCGATGTCATCACGGGTCTTTACGCTGCCGGCCGCACTGCCTGTGGCATTGTCCGACGTGCAGACGGTTATTCCAGCGGCATGTCTGTCGGCGATGCAACGTTCTCAGGCCGTCTCGCAGGAAGGCAGGCGGCGGCAAATTGAAGAGGGAGAAAGCAACTTTGATCGCGGTAAGCAGCAACGGTAATGATGCGGAGAATAAACAACCGGATTCGTTCGCTAATCGAGTGTCTCAAGGAGAACTCCTGTGAGATTTCTGCATACGATGGTGCGCGCACGCGACCTGGAAGAGACGCTGGATTTTTATTGCGACAAACTGGGTCTGGTGGAGGTGCGTCGTTATGACAGTGAGGGGGGGCGATTTACTCTCGTGTTTCTTGCTGCCCCCGACGATATTGGGACCGCTGAGTCAGACATGAGCCCGCTGGTGGAGATCACCTGGAACTGGGATTCGGAAGACTACGATGCAGGCCGCAACTTTGGGCACCTGGCCTATCAGGTGGACAACCTCTATGACACCTGCCGGAGACTCATGGAAAAGGGTGTTGTCATAAATCGGCCTCCACGTGATGGCCACATGGCATTTGTGCGCAGTCCCGACGGTATTTCCATTGAGCTTCTACAAGCGGGAAAACCGCTTGAGCCTCAGGAACCATGGAACTCCATGGACAACAGTGGCCATTGGTGAATACGTTGTGTTTTTTCGCTAACCAGGTCTTAGCACAAAAGGTCCCTGCACTTCGGCGGACGTCGATCGTCACGTTAGCTAAGATGCAAACACCATCTTGCGCAGCTCCCGTCGATTTATCTTGCTGATGCCTGAAGTAGTTCGAGGAAACCTTGCTAGTAGCGCAAACCTGACCTCGCTAAACTCTTTGAGTTCCTTTGAAAGTGTGGCTAACTGAACTTTCGGAGGCCACGCAGACGATTCGATCACCACGACAATCTCGTCCTCTCCCTCGTCACTGACGCCTGAGAATAAACATACTGAGCTGACGCCCAGCCTACGCTGCAAGTCGAGCTCGATAGGCGCCACCGCGAGCTTCTTGCCTCCGAAACTAACAACATCTGCGCTTCTCCCCAAAACACGGATATCTCCATTTGCTCGGCATACGCCCATGTCTCCAGGATAAAAGCAACCGTGACGAAAGGCTTTGTTAGATGCTGCCTCGTCATCTACATAACATTGCAAATCGAGTGAATTCAAACGCACTCTTAACTCGCCCTCCACACCATCCGGACAAATCTCACCGCTTTCATCCACGATCTCAACACTGTGGAAATTCGTCGGAGCCAACCAGTGCATGTCATCAAGATCGCTGACTGTCGACTGCAGCACTGCTACATTTGTTTCGGTCGACCCATAGGCCACAATGAGTCTGCTGGTCACTTTGCTAAGCAAAGCCTCAGCAAGATCACGTGATAAAAAACCCGCCGTCACGTGAAGTTTGAAATCTGGCAGCGGGTCCGGTGTCGGCTTGTCCTGCAAATAGTCCAACAGTTGAGGGATCATATCCGGTATTAATATAGCCTCCGACATCGGTATATCGCGAAAGTGGCGAAACCAGTCATCGCGTTCGTCGAAGTAAACACAGGCACCGGCCTGCCACATCGCCAAAGGAATCTTGTAACCCACCGATGTCCACATACCAAAACTGTGGCAGTGGCAACTTCCACTAGGACGCACACGCCCGTATTCAACACGCTCCTGAAGACGTGCCTGCTGTAGTTCGGCCTTATAATAAAGTTTTTTATAAACACCTGTTGTGCCAGACGTGAACACGATGTGTCCGCCTGTCTCATCCCAGACCATATCAGAAGAGTGCTCGGTAGACGAAAAGTCTGCCTCAGGCATTTCCACCACTGAGCAGCCGTCTTCGATTTCTTCAGATAATATACTGGCGCCCGCGTATCCATGTGCAACAACGATCGTCCTGACGTCGTTCAGGGAGAGGTGCTTAATATAGGATGGCGTGAGCATACAAACCGTATCCACCCCAAGCGATTGCAATGCAAGCACTGTGACCCAACTATCAGGCAGTGGACATAGGACAGCAACAGTATCGCCCTTCTCTAATGATTGTTGCCGCAGAAAATCTGCAGCATAACTAATTGCCGCGGCAAAACCCCCGTAGTTGATCTTCAAACCGTTATGGACTATCGCAACGTGCTCCGGATTTTCCAGCGCCGCTTTTCGAATCGACTGCAAACTCATATCAGTGCTCTTTCAAAAAATGTAGCGTGTTCATTTACGCTCACAAATAAAACGCGCAATCCAAGCTGCCACGCGAGGCCCCTGCTGTTCTCCTGCCAAAGTGGCCAGACCGGCCTGCAATACGTCATCGTCGAGAAGGTTTCGGCGCTCCATCATCAACGCGCGAGCATAATCTTTAGTGAACTCCGGGTGACCCTGCAGCGTGAGAATATGCTCCCCAACTTGTGACACAGCGTTGTCACAAAACTCGCTGGAGGCCAGCACCTGCGCACCGGCTGCGGGGCGCACCACCTGATCCTGATGGCTCACCAGAATATCGAGATTACTGTCGCCCTGATCATGCCAGGAGGGCAGACTTGAAAAACGGTGGGTATGCAGGCCGACGCCCCATCCTTTGGGTGATTTTTCGACCCGCCCGCCCAACGCCTGCGCGATCAGTTGATGGCCAAAACAGATGCCCACCAGCTTCTTCCGCTGGCGGTGCACTTCCTGCACAAAGCTTGTCAGGCCTAGAATCCAGGGTGTCTTATCGTAGACGCTCGCTTTACTCCCTGTGATCAGGTAAGCGTCTACCTCGTCGAGTTCATCCGGGTACTCACCGCGCTCTACATCGTATACCCTGCAGTACAGGTCGGGGGCCTGTGCTGTCAGCAGCGCTATGAACATATCCGGATACTCACCAAAATCCGCCGCCAGCTTTGGCATGACCGTATCCGCTTTTAAAATACCCAGCTTCAAACTGTATTGACCTCTTCGAAATCGCGTTTTCGATACACTATAGAGAAGGCTAGCCGGAACTGTCCATCACTCCACAGGCCTGTTAACCTTAATCCCTTAAATAATCTGCGGTCACCCCTGTTGTATTTTTCACTCCTCTTTCTCGTCACGGCGTTTCTATTTAGCGGCTCTGCCGCGGCATTTGTCGGCAGCGATGCCTGTCAGTCCTGTCATGAAACAGAACACGCCCTGTGGCTGGGGTCCGATCACGACCTTGCCATGCAGCTGCCCACCACGGATAGCGTGCTGGGTGATTTTAACAATACATCCTTTACCTACAACGGCATCACCACGCGATTTTTCCGTGACGGCGACAAATACGTGGTCAATACCGATAGCGAAGACGGCAAGCTCAAGGACTTCGAGGTGGCCTACGTGTTCGGTCACTATCCGTTGCAACAATACCTTCTGCCTCTGTCCCGCGGCCGTCTGCAGGCGCTGAGTATCGCCTGGGATTCACGCCCTGCAGAAACTGGTGGACAGCGCTGGTACCATCTCTATCCCGATGAGACCATCGATTACGCCGACCCGCTGCACTGGACAGGCCCTTACCAAAACTGGAACACACGCTGCGCAGAGTGTCACAGTACAGATGTACATAAAAACTACCGTGCTGATTCGCGCAGCTTTGATACCCGCTACGAGGAAATCAACGTCGGGTGCGAGGCCTGCCACGGCCCCGGCGAGAAACACTTGTCTCTGGTTGCCGGCGGAAAACTCAATGAGGCAAAAAATGGCGGCTTCCCCACGGCACTATCCCAGCGCGGGACCTGGCGCCTACCCGATGGCGCCAGCATCGCGCAGCGCAGCTCGCCCATCAAGGGCAACAGCCAAATAGACAGCTGCGGTCGCTGCCACTCACGGCGGGGCACGCTGGGAAATTATCATTATGGCGCGCCGTTAATGGACACTCACCGACCGGCGCTGCCGCAATGGCCTCTATACCATCCGGACGGACAGATCCGTGACGAGGTCTACGTCTATGGTTCATTTATACAAAGCAAGATGCATCAGGCAGGTGTCGTCTGCAGTAATTGCCATGAACCCCACAGCCAGGCACTGCGGGCGCCAGGAAATGGCGTATGCGCCCAGTGTCACCTACCTTCGCAATACGATACTCCCGCACACCACCACCACAGCGAGAACTCCACTGGGGCTCTGTGTGTGAATTGTCACATGCCGGAGACAGTGTATATGGGAGTTGACGCCCGGCGCGATCACAGTATGCGTATCCCACGGCCAGACCTGTCCCTTGTAATGGATACTCCCAATGCCTGTAACCAGTGCCATCAGGATAAGGATGCCCGCTGGTCCCTCGACGCACTGCGGCAATGGGGCGTGACATTCAGCGACACAGGCCGTCATCCTGCAAGGGCGTTTGCCCGGGCAATCGCGGGAGATACCCGGGTAGTACCGCAGCTTGCCCAGATTGCCGCGGATCCAGATGCGGCACCCGTCTGGCGCGGGGTTGCAATGGAAGCACTGGGAGAAGCAGGCGGACGGGAGGCATTGCAAAGCGCGACACAGATGCTCTATGACGACGATCCGCTACTGCGCGCCAGTACAGTGCGCGCACTGGAATTCCTGCCTGTACACCAGCGCTACCAGTTGTTACAGCCTTTGTTGGACGACGATGTAAAGACCGTGCGCATGGAGGTGGCAACCAGCCTTGCGAGCGTGCCATTCGACCAAATTTCTCCCGAGCAAGTCAACGCGCTGCAAACACTTTTCACGGAATATACGAACACTTTGGCTATGGACGCTGACATGCCCGGAGTGCAGCTACAACTCGGCATTTTCCATGTAGCCCGGGGTAACGAAGCAGAGGCGGAGGCAGCCTACCGCGAAGCACTGTACCTCAACCCGCAACTCATACCCGCCTATCTCAACCTGGCCGACCTGTTGCGCAGTCGTAATAAAGATAACGAAGCGCGCACTCTTTTGCGCCAGGCACTCTCCATCGATTTGCAAAATGGACCTGTGCTGCACTCACTGGGCCTGCTTGAAACGCGCAGCGGACAGCCAGACCTTGCGTTGGATTACTTACGCCAGGCGGCAGAACTCGAAACCAGCGGTACCCGGCATCGATTTGTCTACGCTATCGCGCTGCACGACCTGGGCGATCCGACGCAAGCCCTCGAGCAGCTTAAAAGCCTGCTCCGCAGTACACCTGAAAACGTGGACGTGTTGCTGGCCCTGGCTAATTACAGCAACGAGCAAGAGCTGCGTGAAGAGGCGCTGGCTTATGCGCGTGCACTCACCCGTATTGCACCGGGAAACCGCAACTACCAGCAATTATACAAACAGCTGTCCGGGGCCGCTCTACAGTCCCCCTAGAAATTCTATAAGCAACATGTTCAATGGGTCGGGTTTCTCTTGCCGCACCAAATCGCCCGCAACGGCGAGCAATTCCACACCGCGTAAACCCTCAACTCTGACACGCATATGCTCAAGGCCGCGCTCGCCCCTGAGCTGTCCTGGCCGTCGACAAAACCCAGAACAGCTTTATCACGCGTGGGCCGGCGCGCCGGCAGGCGATGTGACGCTCGACACCGTTCGCCTTGAGCTGCGCATGCTCAAGCGGGACCGTCATTTGATCGGGTTAGCGCGGCCGTATAAATCTAAACTGCAGCGTCACCGGTATTACATTACTGATGGATTTCAGGCCTGCCACATTTCGCAGTGCTTCGATGCCGCTGTCGAGACCAAAATCGGCGGCATTGACGAGCACCGGGTGTGTTGTGAAAACCAGTAAGCCACCATCATTCTCCACCAATACTGACACCGGCGCCGTTAGGTCTCGCTGAACGCCATGCAGTGTCAGAGTCACCGGCAAATCTAGCTGGTGAACCTCTCCTCCGTTGGCGTCCGCCATCAATGCAGGATCGACCTGGGCATCTACCTGCGCCACCGGAAACGTTGCAGTCTCAAACAAAAGAGATCGAATACGCTCATTGCGAATTTCTATCAGAGTCTCGACGCTGGCCAGGTGTATCGTAATCTGTGCAGCGCCACTCACCGATATCGAACCCTCCAGTGACTTGATAGTATTTATCTCACCTACACTATCGTTTTTGATTGTTGCGAAGTTGATTACCGACGCTGTACTGTCCAGCTCCCAATCGGCCCACGCTAGCGCGCCGATCGACTGCAGGCAGATGCCCAGCATAAAACTTCGCAAAAGTGTCATGCATGTCATTACACCGATCTCCATTCAAGCTCTAAAGTTAATTTTCCTGCGCAACATTGTACTGTAAACCGCCAACAGCGTTACCGCATCCATCGTTGACCGCCTTTCCTATGCCGAAGCGGGCAAGATATGTTCGTCACCGATAAGCAGGACCCGTTTCATTCTGAATCCTCCCGCTCAGTGAGCTGGCTATTGGCGGTGCCCACATAAAATACTACTAGCTTAACAGGCCCCTCTCCGACATTGACGCCGTTATGCCAAACGTCGACTGCCTCTGCCGCGGCCTCGCCAGCATTGAGTTTTTTCACATCACCATTCTTGAAATGAACCTCAAGCTGCCCTTCGATCACGTAGCCCACTGACGGAACCGGGTGTTTATGCCAGCCCGTTTCACCTCCGGGCGCCATTTCGATAACGACTCCTGACATCTCCGCCTGACCTTCGGGGTAAACAATATCTTGTCCAATCCAGGTCCGCTGGGTCTTTAATACGGGCGTCGCTTTTATCATGTCCGATCCGTCAATCGCCAGCACAATACCCGAGCCGCTAAGCAGTAAGATAAGTAGTATGATATTAATTCGCGTCATGCTTTTTTCCTCTCTTTACAGGCGAGATTATCTGCCTGAATGTCAGGTTAACCCGGGGACCCAAAGGTTTGGTTGTCTTGGGAATACCATGTTTCCAATTTGACTGGGTTTCCCCTCGCATTAACAGCAGACTTCCAGAGGTAAGCCTTACCCGCAAATCACCAACATCCTCGCGGCTACGGTGTTTCATTACAAACGTCCGCTCCGCCCCGAGCGATAGGGACGCTATACTGGGGCAGGCGCCGAGCTCAGGTTCGTCGTCAGCGTGAAACCCCATGCTATCGCGGTGGTCGCGGTAATAGTTTAGCAAGACGCTATTGAAGTTTTCACAACATAATGCTTCTACGCGAGCCTTTATTTCAAGAAGAGCGCTGGTGAAAGGCGTAGCCTCCAATATCACTCCTGAGTAGGAATAACTCAGTCCTGCGTCAGCGTACCAGGCGACCAGGCGCGGTTGTGGATAGGTCTTGCCCCAAAGGGTAACGTGCTCTTGGCGCCAGGGAGTCTCCTCAATAAGTCGCTGCAAGACACTTGTGTGATCGTCGGGCAGCACATCGTGCCAAAAAACTAAATCCGCGTCTGGCAAATGCAGCTTCTGGCCGTCGGCGTTACTGAATAAGTCATCCATACAATACCATCCCAGCGGCTGACCTGATTGTGTTAGGCGACAGGGTAATGCAGCCCTATTCGTCGGACTCACGCGTCGTTTTCCCGCATGGTATCGGGCGATTCCTCTGAACGTCTTTCCTGTACCATCAGCGTAGTGATAACGGTACCTACGCCTATGCTGATTAACAAAAAAGCGTACTCCAAGCGCGCAATTTTCTGTTCTCAGGCGTTGTATCCATCGCTACAACTTACGTCTTGAGTGGATCATCGGATGCAGCATCTTATCAAAATAGACAAAGCTATAGCTGCGCGCGCGTGGTGATTCGCTCATGAATCGTAACAAAGTCAGAAAAATGGCAAGCGAAGCATGGTTTTATCTATGATACGTTTACTTGAAACACTGTTTGCGTTGACGCTATGTAGCAAGCACACAAGGCGGTGCCAAGTTGGCGAGTTATTGTATTCTAGAAAATAGTGACTGCACCCTAACCATGCGCGGCTGCAGATCGATAGACAACGTAGAGCTGATACCTGTGACATTGGGAAGCACGGTCATACTATGAAAAAAAACAGTTCTTTCTGCCTCGTAGACTCAATCGACCTTCCCGTAGTGGAATCAGCGGGAGGTCTTGTTTGTAATGACAGTCACCATATCCTGTTGATGTTCAAACGGGGTAAATGGGACATGCCGAAGGGCCGTATAGAAGATGGGAGCACCAAAGAGGAGTCTGCTCTGCGCGAGGTTCAGGAAGAGACCGGGGTCAATATTAAGAAACTGGAGATGCAGGCAAAGCTGGTGTCTACATGGCATACCACGCGTCACGACAATGTCCGCTATCTTAAAAAAACGCACTGGTACCTGATGCACTATCACGGTGAAGATGATGACACCAAGCCCCAGGTAGAAGAGGGTATTATCGAATGTCGCTGGGTGCATCTCAGCGACTTGCCGGAATACCGAGAGTTACTTCGCCCCCGCATCAACTATGTGATCGATTTCTGGCACGAAAACCTGGCCTACGTCCCCAAAGTCTAGTCAGAGCGTCCGCAGAGTTAATACGCCGGGCGTGGATCAACTCAGCTCTCAGGCCCCGCAGCCGCAGCGCATCGATCTACAATTCCGTGCAGCCCGTTATTGGCATGTCCCGCTTGACCACGAACTAGCACTGTCGAGGCATGGGGATTGGTACCAGCGTGCCCTTCAGATAGAGCGGATGAGCAGGCTGTCCTGACTTGTTCATTTTCAGGTAGTGCAAATCAGGGATCAGGCCCCTGATCCGTTCCGCTCGGCCCATATATGTGCCGTGGTTACCCCAGGCGGCAATTACCATACCTGCCTCCGCAGACAGCTGCTGTAACCAGCGGTCATTGGCTCGCCCCACGGGCTTTTTCGTCGCTAGCATATCCTTCGGCTCGGTAGCTCGATAAGCGAAAAGATTCGCAGTACAGACTCCGCCATAGCCCCAGCTCCTGGCGAAGTTCATACAGCGAACCAGGGTTGGATCGTCATCCTCCTCATCGGCGGTGGAAGGGTTGAGCCCTATAAACATAACAATGGGTCTGGATTCATCCCAGGTCCGCCATAAAGCAAACCGATAAAGGCGGCACGCTGAGAGCCTGGCATCTTTTTTCATGCGGCAGATACACCTCTTGGAGAATTTTAAGCGAAGCCGGTGAGCCTGACAGTGATCTCTTCGTCGCTATCATCGTGCGCTCACCCGGCCGCTATTCCCTCCAGAAAAATCGTTCGGCGCGGATGGCGCTCATCTTCATAACGTTTTGCTGTTGCGAAGTATTCCCCGCCGAGGCCGGTAACTTTTGCAGACACATCATAGCTTCCGGGATTCGCAGCGAGGGACTCGATGAGAGGGAGGGCTAAAGACCAGTGCGTGGAGCGACAGGATACCTCGCAGCCTGCATAACAACTCAGGAGACTATCGCGAGATCCCCTTTCTTCTCTAACCAGGCCTTGCGATCGGGAGCGCGCTTTTTGGCCAGCAGCATGTCCATCATTGAGTTGGTATCGTCTCCGGCATCGAGCACCAGCCGAACGAGGCGTCGAGTATCGGGATCCATAGTCGTTTCTCGAAGCTGCATGGGATTCATTTCACCCAGCCCCTTAAAGCGCTGCACGCTGACCTTACCTTTCTTCTTTTCAGCCTCGATTCGGTCGAGAATGCCCTGCTTCTCGGCTTCGTCTAAAGCATAGAAAACTTCCTTGCCCACATCGATACGGAACAGGGGAGGCATCGCGACATACACATGGCCCGCGGCAACCAACGGTCGGAAATGGCGGACGAAGAGTGCACATATCAACGTGGCGATATGCAGGCCATCGGAATCTGCGTCTGCAAGTATGCAAACCTTATGGTAGCGAAGCCCGGAAAGGTCGTCACTGGCCGGATCGATCCCCAAAGCCACGGATATATTATGCACCTCCTGAGAAGCGAGAATTTCCTGTGAATCCACCTCCCAGGTATTTAGAATTTTTCCGCGTAAAGGCAGGATAGCCTGAAAACCGCGGTCGCGAGCCTGCTTGGCGGATCCGCCAGCAGAATCACCCTCTACCAGGAACAATTCGCCGCGCGCGGGATCCTCTCCCGAGCAGTCGGCAAGCTTGCCTGGCAGAGCCGGGCCTGCGGTAACCTTTTTTCGTGTCACCTGCCTCGCAGTGCGCATCCGCCCTTGTGCATTGCTAATACACATCTCAGCCAGTCGCTCTGCTTCCTCGGTATGTTGGTTCAGCCAGAGGCTGAAGGCATCCTTGACGACACCGGACACAAACGCAGCCGCCTCGCGTGAGGTCAGTCGCTCCTTGGTCTGGCCGGAGAATTGCGGATCACCCAATTTGAACGAAAGCACGTAACAGCAACGATCCCAGATATCATCCGCCACCAGCTTCACCCCTCGAGGTAGCAGATTGCGTAGTTCACAGAATTCGCGCATTGCGTCCAAAAGACCAGTTCGCGCACCGTTCACGTGAGTTCCGCCCTGCACGGTGGGTATCAGGTTCACGTAAGATTCCGCAATAACCTCTCCCCCCTCGGGTAACCACTGCAAGGCCCAATCAACCGCCGTATGACTCGCACTGAAGTTGCCTACGAAGGGCTCTTCGGGAATAACCGGAAAATCAATGGTGGCATCGGCGAGGTAATCCTTCAGGCCGTCCTCGTAGAACCATTCTTCCGTTTCCTTTTTCTTTTCGTCCTTGAATTTCACACGCAAGCCAGGACATAACACCGCCTTCGCGCGCAATACATGTCGCAGGCGAGTCACTGAAAACTTCACCGAATCGAAATACTGTTCGTTCGGAGTGAACGTCAACGTAGTACCGGTGTTGCGCTTGCCACAGGTATCCACAGTTTTCAGATCTGTCTTTTTCTCACCATTGGAAAAAGTGATGCGATACACCTTGGCATCGCGGCGGATCAGCACTTCCAGTTCGCTAGAAAGTGCATTCACTACAGACACGCCGACCCCGTGCAAGCCTCCACTGAACTGGTAGTTCTTGTCTGAGAACTTACCCCCCGCATGCAGTGTGCTAAGAATCACTTCGACGCCCGGTTTTTTAAGCTCCGGATGTTTGTCCACAGGCATGCCGCGTCCGTCGTCCGTCACGGTAAGCGAGCCGTCCTTGTTGAGGGTGACACTGATCTCGGTGGCATGCCCTTCCAGCGCCTCGTCGACACTGTTATCAATCACCTCCTGAGCGAGGTGGTTGGGGCGGGAGGTGTCGGTGTACATGCCAGGGCGTTTCCGAACCGGGTCCAGCCCTGTGAGAACTTCAATATCTTCGGCGGTATATTGACTCATTTCGACCCGTTTTCAGCTGTTGCGTACGCATTCTATTGTACAACGAGACGCGAGGTAGTTGCGCATCGATGCCTTAAAATACCGCGTTAAATTAAACGGATTGCACACCGAAGGGACGGTTCGGGCTAAAGGTAACCGCCGGAATCCAGATCGACTTTGAACGCCGTCTCGTTGTCTCTGGAAACTCCGGTCACCAGATTGCCATCCGGGTGCAGCTCAAACCAGCGGTAACCCGGGGGCCTGTTGTCCGCCTTGAAATCCTCACTGTTAGCAGCAAACTGAACACACGTAGACGGTGCACCGAGCAGGCGGACCCCGCCGCGCAGCAGGTCGCACTCCTGATGAACATGCCCCCAGAGCACCGCCTTCACACCGGAGAATCGGTCCAGGATGGCGAAAAAAGTGTCCGCATCGGCAACGCGCTGCTGGTCCAGCCAGTCACATCCTACCGGCACCACCGGGTGGTGCATACACACGAGGCTATGCAGGCACCCGTCAGCGGCAGCCGCCAGGGCGGACTCGAGGAACTGCAGTTCCTCTGCGCCAAAACCACCCTCCACCTCTCCCGCAACCTGAGAATCCAGCAACAGGATGCTCCAACCGGCTACCCGTATCTCGCGGCAAAGGCGCGCGGGGTCGGCCGCCCGCATGCGCGGCAGGCTATCGTGGTTGCCGGGCAGCCAATAATTCGCTGCCGTCAGCTGGCCAAAATAGCCTCCCAGCCTATCGTAGGCACTGCCTGCACCACCATCAGCCAGATCCCCCGTGCCCAAAAGAAGATCAATCTTGGGCCTTTCCCGCTGCACCAGCGCTATCACGGCTTGCAGGGAATGGTCGGTGTCCATACCCAGCAGCGTACCGCCGAAGCTTTCGCACAGGTGGGTATCTGTCAGCTGCACCAGCTGCACAACATCGTCCCTGCTATCAAGGTATTCTACGTGGTGGTGTGAATTGGACATGAGAAAGGCACGCGATGAAAATCAATTGCCCATAGCAGCGCTGACATTATCTGCAACACGGCCATTATGCAGACAGTGCTCCAGCCAGTCGGCGAGGAAGCAGTTCTGCTGGTATTTCTCGTCCTGTGAGAACATCTTCGCATTGGGGTACTCGTAGCGCGCAGCCACCCTGCGATGCGACTGGAACATACCCACCTCGAGCATGCGTGCATCATGGTAGGCCCGCACTTCCAGGCGTAATTGGCCCAGCCAGCGCGATTCACCGTACTTCTGCTCTATGCGGAAAATCGTGGTATAGCGACAGCGCTCGACCACCTGCAATGCTATTTTGGCACTACCAACTAACAGGTGGCGTGCGTTGCTATTCTGGTAATCCGGAAACAACCGCAACAGGCGCAAGTAGTTGGCATCGCAGATGGCATGCATTTCTGTCAGGTCGAGCTTGAATGATTTTTGCTTGTGCTTGAACAATGTCCAGACACCTTTGCGTTGTAATGTTCCGATTTCAGGCCTTTCGGCTAAACCCATATACCCGAAAACCTATAGTTAAGTGACTACGATGTCATAAACCGGCAGTAACGTCACCCCAACTTTCCCCTTTACAAAGTATGCACTGGAGGCTACAGGCTGCTAAACTGCTCCACACCGTTCTATCCACAGTTGATCTGGGGAAATATTTCATGAAAATTCTCGTCGTCGCGCTGTCCACGCTGACAATCTACCTATCTGCGGGCACTGTGCACGGAAACTCCCTGCGAGATATCTACGAGCTGGCACTGGAGAACGATGCCCAGCTGAAGGCCGAAGAGGCGACTTATCTGGCCAACCGCGAAACAGAAAACCTCAGTCGCTCGGCGCTGCTCCCACAGATAAGTGCTGGCTATAACTATGAGGATTCAGAAACCGATACCAAAGGCTTCGGCCCGGATTTTACCAAACCGGGGGCGCCGCAGGTCCAGACCAAGCGCAATCTCGATACAGATACCGACGGCTACTTCCTGTCTCTCAACCAGGCATTGTTCGATCTCTCGGCCTGGTTCAGTTTTCAATCAGGTAAGCAAATTACAAAACAGGCAGAGGCCATTTTTGCCGCGGACCAACAGGACCTGATCGTACGGACAGTAGACGCCTATTTACAGGTGCTGCGAGCCCAGGACAACCTTGCGGCGTCCATTGCTCAGGAGCGCGCATTTGAACGCCAGCTGGAACAAACACAGCAGCGCTTTGAAGTGGGCCTGATCGCGATCACCGATGTGTACGAGGCTCGCGCTGCACGGGACCTCGCTCAGGTAGAGCGCCTTGTCGATGAAAATAACGTCCAGGTCGCCCTTGAGGGTCTCACCGTGTTGACCGGGCAACCCAATCACGGAAACCTGAACGTTCTCGTTGACGACTTCGAGATTCGCCCACCGGTTCCGGCGGATCGCGCGGCTTGGGTCGATTTCTCTCTGGCCAGCAATTTCCAACTGCTCGCTGCTCGCTACCAAGAGGAAGCCGCTCGGCAAACCGCAAAGTCCAACGCTGCCGAACACGCGCCCACCGTTACGGGCAGCTACCAGTACTCAGACTACGATGTCAGCGGAAGCCAGACGATCACACCCGATACGGGCTTTGGCACTGACCCGAAAGCCAGCACTGACCAGCACATGTGGAAAATACAGGTTAACTTGCCGCTATACAGTGGCGGCGCGGTCAGCGCTAATCGTCGCAAGGCCGCACAGGAATACAACGCGGCAGTGGAAAATCGCATCAACCTGCAGCGCAACGTCGTCACCAATACCCGCTCTTTGCACATGACCGTCGTTAGCGACGTATCGCGCATAGCGGCCCGCAAGCAGAGTATTGTTTCCTCCAAGAGTTCGCTGGACGCCACACAGGCAGGTTACGAGGTGGGAACGCGAAATGTCGTAGACGTGTTAAACGCCCAGAACACCTTGTTCAGTGCCGAACGCGACTACGCTAACAGTCGCTATGACTATATCCTCGATATGATGAATCTGAAACAGCAAGCCGGCCTGCTGAGTCCGCAGGACGTGCTACGGCTGGATTCTTTCATGGTGCCGCCCACCGCTGCAGCAGCGACCTCAGTCATCGGTACTACAACCGAGTAGACCGGGCGGACTACCCTGTAACCGAGAACGTGCAGCACATTTGGAGTTCACGGGCATGATCCCCGACCTGCCAGACAATATCGACTCGATCAAGGGTTTTCTGTCGGCTGACGAGGCCGCGGCGCTGTATCACCGTGCTCTGGAGGTCAGCGGGCAAGGGCCGGTGCTGGAGATCGGCAGCTACTGTGGCAAATCTACCATCTACCTCGGGCTGGCTTGCCGTCGCACCGGCAGCACGGTCTTTGCACTGGACCATCACCGTGGCTCAGAGGAACATCAGCTCGGCGAGTTCTTCCACGACCCGGACCTCTACAACAGCGCTGATGGAGTGATGGATACCTTCCGGGACTTTCGCCATAACATCAGCAGGGCTGGCCTGGATGACACGGTCGTGCCCGTGGTGGCAGGCTCAAATGCCGCGGCAAGACACTGGCAGACGCCACTATCCATGGTATTTATCGACGGGGGACACAGCCTCGATGCGGCGCTTACTGATTACCGCTGCTGGATGCCGCACCTGAAAAGGAGCGGTATTCTGGCGATACACGATCTGTTCGACGATCCCCACGAGGGCGGTCAGGCGCCTTTTGCGATTTATCGCATGGCGCAGGCATCAGGCCTGTTTGAATCGCTGGGGCAAGTCGATAGTCTTGGCGTATTACGCCGCCTGTAGCAGCGCGAAAGTTTACTCGACCCGCGCCCTGCGCGCGCGTGTCTCCTCCTGCTCATCCAGTATTTGCACACTACAGAAAAGCCGGCTCGCACTGGTATGCTCAGTGAGCGCATCTGCCGCCAGTAAAATAGCGCCAGCAGTCCACGTGGGCCGTTCGTCTGGCCACAGCAGATCCTCCACAAGCTGGTAACCCGTCCAATAGGAACCATCGTTGGTGCACCATTGCTGTAACCAACTGTAAACCTCTACCGCCCGTGCATGGTCCCCCGCCGCAAGAAGCGACATCACCAGCTCACAGGATTCCGCCACGGTCACCCAGGGTTCCTGCTTCTCGCAGCGGCAGCCCAGTTTGTCTTCGACAAACTCGTCCCAACGGGCAGCCAGCCGGGCGCGGGCATCTGCGCCGCTGTAAACGCCAGTCAGCACGGGGTAGAACCAATCCATGGAATACCGCGACTTGCTCTCCCAGGTACGATCAAATCGCTCGGGCTTGCTGCGCAATGCTTTTCCCAGCCTATCGCGAGCCGGCAGCCAATCCTCGCGAGACTCGTTGAGGGTCACGGCGATATTGTGCGCACACTCAAGGCTCTTATAGATGGAACTGCAACCGGTCACCAGGGCATCGCCTTTCGGGCTTCCATCTGCGTCAACAGCCCAATCGATCTCGCCATAGTCGCTTTGCAGTGCAAGTACAAAACCGATGGCCTTATCGACCATGGGCCACATCGCCTCCAGAAAATCATCATCCTTGCTGATCAAATAGTGGTGCCAAACGCCCGTGGCAATGTAGGCCACAAAGTTGGTCTCACGTCGATTCGCATTGTCGACGACATTACCCCGGTAGGACGCCCACCAGCTGCCGTCGTCCAGTTGCCGGTCCGCCAACCATTGATATGCTTTTCGTGATGCGTCCAGCTCGCCACCGATAGACAGTCCCATCGCCGATTCAACATGGTCCCAGGGGTCGGTATAACCGCCCTCGAACCAGGGTATCTCGCCACTCTCTTGCTGGCACCCCAAAATAAATTGCACGGTAGGACGCAGGAACTCCTCCGGGAATAAGCCCCGGGTTAGGTAAAGGCCGCTCATGTTGCCGCTCCCTTGCGAAAGTACATAACCACGCTTTTACCCATGATCGGATTCATAGTCTTCTCCAAGACGCGCGTAACAGCGGGGTTCTTCATCAGGTCCCATACCAGCAGCCGATGATACTGTTTGATCAACCAGTTGGTATCCTGGCTCTGCCAGAAAAGGCACTTCAACCACCAAAACGGGACGTGCAGCGCATGTGCCCAGTGGCGCGAATAATATTTAAGGCCCAGGCTTTCAATTTCCCGGCGCAAGGTGTCGCCGCGGAAAATGCGCACATGTCCACCCGGCGTGTTGTAATATTCCTCGCTCAGGGCCCAACAGATTTTTTCGGGCCAGCGGCGTGGCACGCTCGCGCAAAATAAGCCGCCGGGCTTCAAAACCCGCTCGATCTCACGCAGCGCGCCGTGGTATTCGGGTATATGCTCTAATACTTCACTGCAAATTACCTTGTCGAAAGTATCGTCTGCGAAAGGTAAACACAACGCACTGGCGGAGGACAGGCCGAAGGCCTTGGCCTCGTTATCCGGCTCGTAAAAGGACTGAAAGCGCTCGCGGGTTGTCCTCAAATCATCCATCGAAAGATCGACGCCAATGGAATGCACATTGGCCTCCACATAAGCGCTGATGACATGCCGCCCTTCGCCGCAGCCAAGGTCCAGCACGACATCGTCTTTCTCCAGCGGCAGGCGACTGAAATCAACCGTCTTCATCGCCCAGCACCTCCCAATAGTAAGTGGTCATCTGCCGCGCGCACACCTGCCAGCAAAAATTCTCTTCTATGCGCTTGCGCGCAACAAGACCCAAATCGGCTCGGCGTGGCTCGTCCTGCAACAAACTATCAATAGCGTCTGCCAAGGCATCGACATTCTTGACCGGCACAATAACGCCCGCGTCGCCCACTACCTCGGGCAATGCACCGCCATCGGTGGACACGACGGGGACACCGCAGGCCATCGCCTCACCGGCGGGTAAGCCAAAGCCCTCATACACCGAAGGCACCACCGCAATCGCCGCCTCGGCGTAATAGCGCACCATTTGCTCAGTGCTGATGCCACTCACAAACTTCACTTTATCGACTATGCCAAGGCGCTTGACCAGATTCTCGGTCTTGCCCCCTGGGTTCGGTCTGCTGACCAGTAGCAGCTCCAGATCCGGGTATGTCTTGAGTAGTCTCGCATAGGCGTGCAACAGGTAGCGCAGACCCTTCAGAGGCTGGTCCGCGGAGCAGGTCGCCATCAACCGCAGGGGGTTGCGCTGGATTTCCGGCATCGGACGAAAGTCCTCAATGCAAATGCCGTTGTGCACCAGACTGATACCGACGGGCTGCAAGCCGAAATCCCGGGCAATATCCTGCCGCGAGCAATCGGACACCGTGACGATATTGCGCAGCTGCTTGATTACCTTTTTCTGCATAAAGAGAAAGGAGTGCCAGCGTTTGATCAGCAAGCGCTCCCGCCAGCCGCGGGCCGCATTAAGCGCAATCCGCAGATCGCTGGTAATCGGATGGTGCACCGTGGTGACCAGCGGTATGCCCATATTCTGAATTTCCAGCATGCCCCAGCTAAGGCTCTGGTTGTCGTGCACCAAGTCATACTCGTGACCGTGCTGGCGCAGGTATCTCACCGCGCGCCGGCCAAAGGTGTAGGGCTCGGCAAATCCCCCGGTCAGCTGGCTCAGCCACTCGATGATGTTGCTCATAGAGGCGAGATGACGCGGACGCAGCGAGCGCAACCCATTGACGAACAGATCGAGACTGGGCAGCTGAATCAACCTCACCCGGGGATCAAGATCGGGGTATGGGGGACCGGAAATCACATCCACACTGTGACCCGCCTCTACCAGGGCCTTGCTCAGGTAGCGCATGTAAATGCCCTGCCCACCGCCATGGGGCTGGCTGCGATAACCCAGCAATGCAATTTTCAGGGGGCGACGTGCATCTGAACGGGGCACGGACCCGCCCAGCGTGTCCGCTGAGGGCCGAGTTTCTGCCTGCACTGTGCCAAGCTGCCTGATTGGGGCGTCCTCTCTTATTTATCCAGAAAGTCTATATTTGCGGGATACAGCGCCGAGCGGGGAGGGGTTGCCCGCTTTTTCGCGGCTTTACACCTTGGTCACCCGGCAAAATGGGCTAGATTTTAATCAGCCGATGCCTAAAAATCCACCCCCATCGGTTGTCTCCGGCCTCCTGAAGCCGATTCTATCGCCAGTTAGGCGCCAATCCCGTTATAATTACCCGATTCACCGTCAGGAAACCTGCAAAAAATGTCAGCAAACACCTACAAGGGGCTCATTCTTGCGGGCGGGTCGGGCACCCGTTTGCACCCACTAACCAGCACCGTCAGCAAGCAGCTTATGCCGGTGTACGACAAACCTATGATTTACTACCCGCTGGCCACCCTGATGCTGGCCGGTATCCGCGACATCCTGATCATTACCACCCCGCGGGATCAGGCCGCCTTTAGTGAGCTGCTCGGGGACGGCTCCAACTGGGGCATTAACATCCAATATACCGTGCAGCCAAGTCCCGACGGACTGGCCCAGGCATTCATACTGGGGGAGGATTTCATCGGCAACTCACCCGCCAGCCTGGTACTGGGTGACAATATCTTCTACGGCGGCGGTTTTTCCGCAAAATTGACCAGCGCCGCCAGCCGCAACGATGGCGCCTCGGTGTTCGCCTATTATGTGCAGGATCCTGAGCGCTACGGCGTCGTCGCGTTTGACAAGGAAGGGGTAGCTCAAAACATAGAAGAAAAACCCGAGCATCCCAAGTCGCACTATGCCGTAACCGGACTCTACTTTTACGACAACGACGTAATAGAGATCGCCAAAGCGGTCAAACCCTCTCACCGTGGTGAGTTGGAAATCACCGACGTGAACAAGGTCTACCTGGAACAAGCCAGGCTCAGGGTAGAGGTCATGAGCCGCGGCACAGCCTGGCTTGATACGGGCACCCACAATTCGCTGCTGGATGCGGCCAACTTCATCCGCGTGGTAGAGGAGCGTCAAGGCCTGAAAATCGCATGCCCGGAAGAAGTCGCTTATCGCATGGGCTATATCGATGCTGGCCAGCTACAAGCATTGGCCAAGCCGCTGGAAAAAAGTGGCTACGGCGTCTACCTGAATAACCTGCTGCGAGACGAAGGGGTCGTTTTCGCATGAATTTCATTGAGACACCACTGCAAGACGTATACCTGCTGGAGCCCAGTGTTTTCGGCGACGAACGCGGCTTTTTTCTGGAAACCTGGAATGCGGATGCCTTCAGCGAAGCCGGCTTCGACCTGCACTTCGTGCAGGATAACCACAGCCGCTCTGCCCGCGGCATTCTGCGCGGCCTGCATTATCAAATGGAGAAGACGCAAGGCAAACTGGTGCGCGTGACCGCCGGCGAGGTGTACGACGTGGCCGTCGACCTGCGTCGCGGTTCGCCCACCCTTGGCCAGTGGTATGGTGCCACTCTCAGCGCGAAAAACCATCGAATGCTGTGGGTTCCAGCGGGCTTTGCACATGGCTTTTACGTGGTATCCGAATACGCCGACTTCCTGTACAAGTGCACCGATGTCTATCATCCCGCCAGCGAACAAACCCTCGCATGGGATGACCCGACAGTTGGCATTGAGTGGCCTGTACCGCAAGGCGACGAGCCCCTCCTTTCCGCGAAGGACCGGGAAGGCTACTCATGGAAGGATTGCCCCAAGTTCGACTGACCTCAAGGCCCTCGCCCGCCAGTAAGTCAGCGCAAATCTCTCGCTTATTCAACCACTTGCGTCAACACAGGCGCCAGCGCGAGGTATCGCATCCATCCGGTGGGACGCAAGCGCAATCAGGAGGGCAGCAATGGCCGCCACCAGTCCTCGTTGGCGAGGTACCAGTCAAGGGTGCGCTTGAGGCCTGTTTCGAAAGTCTCATGGGGGGTATAGCCCAGCTCACGGGTGATCTTGGTCGCGTCGATGGCATAGCGCCAGTCGTGGCCCGCCCGGTCTTCAACAAAAGTGATCAGGTCTCGAGCGCTGCTATCGGGAGCATCGGGGAAGCGTCCGACAAGGGATGCATCAGCAGCGAAGCGCTCGTCCATCTGATCACACAGCAGGTGGACAATATCCAGATTATTCCACTCATTATTGCCGCCGATATTGTAGGTGTCGCCAATACGGCCGCCCAGTATGACCATCTCGATACCCCGGCAGTGATCCTCCACGTACAACCAATCGCGAATATTGCTGCCATCACCATAAACGGGGAGTGGCCGCCCGCGCAGAATATTAGTGAGGCAAAGGGGGATCAATTTTTCCGGAAAGTGATAGGGGCCATAATTATTCGAGCAGTTGCTGGTCGTGACCTGCACGCCAAACGTATGCTGATAGGCGCGCACCAAATGGTCGGAAGCCGCTTTGCTAGCAGAGTAAGGTGAGTTTGGTTCGTATTTCTGTTCCTCGTGGAACCCCGGCGCGTCCGCGCTGAGTGAACCGTAAACTTCATCGGTCGAGACGTGATGGAACCGGTGCTCCCGGTCTTTGCCGCTGCCCATCCAGACATCCCGCGCAGCTTTCAGCAAGCTGTGAGTGCCAACTACATTGGTTTCGATGAAAGCGTCGGGGCCCGTAATGGACCGATCCACATGACTTTCCGCAGCGAAGTGCACAACCGTATCGATCTCGTGCTTGCGCAATGTACTCAAGACTCTGTCGTAATCGCAGATATCAGCATGAACAAAACTGAAGTTCGGCTTGTCTTCCAGACCCGTGAGATTGGCGCGGTTACCTGCGTAGGTAAGGGCATCGAACGCCACCACCCGGTCCTCCGGGTGTTGGCGCATCCAGTAGTGTGCGAAGTTAGCGCCGATAAACCCGGCAGCTCCTGTTACCAGAAGGGATCTAGCCATTCCCCATCTCCTTTAAGTCATTCAACATGGTACGCAACTGCTCACGCCAGTGAACGCCCTCCAGCTCAAAGTCACGCCAACTGCTTGTTTTGTCCAGCACACTGTAGGAGGGTCGGCGGGCGGGAGTGGGGTACGCCGACGCCAGTATGGGCTTGATACTAATAGCAGCGGGTAGCAACCCCGAGCACACACCTTCCTCACAGATGGCTACCGCAAAATCGTACCAGCTGCACACGCCGGCATCGCTCCAATGGTATATGCCGGCGAGATCCGGCTTGGCGGCGGCAGCCCAAAGGGCAGTCGCCAGACCGTTGGCCCAGGTAGGCGTGCCCACCTGATCACAGACTACGCCGAGTTCATCGCGCTCACCCATCAGACGCAACATCGTCTTGACGAAATTACCACCAAAGCTGGAATACACCCAACCGGTGCGCACCACCAACGCTTCCGGCTGCGCACGTAAAACGGCTTCTTCACCAGCCAGTTTGCTATGGCCATACTCACCCAGCGGGGAGGTCGTCGCGTCCGGCCGATACGGCGTGGAGGCATTGCCATCAAATACAAAGTCAGTGGACACGTGGCTAAGCCGGATTCCTTGCCGCGCGCATGCTTCGGCCAATACGCCGGGGCCCTCAGCATTACCGCGGTTCGCAGCCTCGCGCTCTGACTCCGCCTTATCAACTGCCGTATAAGCCGCCGCATTAATCACCAATTGCGGCGCTATAGATTGCAGACAGGCATCCACTGCTGTTGCGTCCGCAATATCCAGTTGTGCACGAGTTACCGCCGCACAATCGACACCGGGCGGCACCGTGCGCTGCAATTCCCGGCCGAGTTGACCACCCGCGCCCACCACCAACACATTCTGTTTCAACAGTCTGATTCCATCGTTGCGCTGCGCAAACCCTGTGCCTATTAATTATTCGATTGGGCAAGAGGACGACGCTGAACGACGTCCTTTTGCGATAATAGCCTTACCTCTCCGGTGGCCATATGGAGCAGGACCCACGGATACGTGCCGGGTCAGACGACCGGAGTCAGCCAATCGACGTTCTGGCTGCGTTTGCCCCTCACCGAATCGAAGTACATGGCTTGCAACTGGGTCGTAATCGGGCCCCGGCTGCCGCTGCCAATGGAGCGGCCGTCCAGTTCACGGATAGGGACAACCTCAGCGGCAGTGCCTGTAAAAAAGGCTTCGTCCGCAACATATACCTCGTCGCGTGTAATGCGCCGCTCCTGAATTTCGAAGCCCAGCTCTGCGGCCAGTACAAATATTGCGTCCCGGGTTATACCCTCGAGACAGGATGTCAGCTCTGGGGTGTAAATTTTGTTGTCGCGCACAATGAACACATTCTCACCGCTACCCTCGGCCACGTAGCCCTCGTTGTCCAGCAGCAGCGCCTCTTCAGCGCCACCCTCGACAGCTTCTCGCAGCGCCAGCATCGAGTTGATGTAGTTGCCGTTCGCCTTGGCCTTGCACATGGTGATGTTAACGTGGTGGCGGGTATAGGACGAGGTCCGCACCTTAATACCCTTATCGCGAGCATCCGGATCCATATAGGAAGGCCACTCCCAGGCGGCGACCATCACATGGGTATTGAGATTATCGGCGCGCAGACCCATGCCTTCCGAGCCAAGGAAGCACATGGGGCGCAGGTAGCCCTCTTCCAGATTGTTCTCTCGAACGACATCTTTTTGCGCCTTGTTAAGCGTCTCCTTATCGAAAGGCATTTTCATTCCCAGTATATGAGCTGAGCGAAATAACCGGTCGGTATGTTCCTGCAGGCGGAAAATACAGGTGCCACGGTCCGGCGTATTGTAGGCGCGCACGCCCTCGAAAACACCGAGGCCGTAGTGGAATGTGTGGGTAAGCACGTGCACCTTGGCTTCACGCCAGGGCACCATTTCTCCGTCCATCCAGATCAGACCATCGCGATCGGCCAAGCTCATGTTCTCACTCTCCATTTATTCGTTTAATCATTCATCTGTATAGGGCGCGAATAGCTGGCGCCACTTCGCCAGGACCGCAGCACGCAACTTCTCATGGCTACCCGCCGGGGCAGCGCCCTCGTGCTGCTGCAGAGATAATTGGTGGGCAGCGGAACGGTAAGCCAGATAGGCCTGCGTAAGCGCGTCGCACTCCTCGGGCTCAAACAAGCCATGACGACCCAGCGTCTCTAGAATGCGGACATTGTCAGACCAGCGAGCCAGCTCCGGCGCGCGATGAGACCACGCCAACACCGCATATTGCACCATAAATTCGATGTCAACGATACCACCCCTTCCCTGTTTCAGGTGAAATTCCGCTCGTTCCGGGAGGTCATTCGATACCAGATGCTTGCGCATTTTATCGCGCATTGTGACGACTTCCCTCGCCAGGGCCTCCTGGTCACGGGGTTCGCAGAGAATCTCTCGACGCAGGGCATCCACCTCGGCCCCCACCTGCGGGTCTCCTGCCACGAAACGCGCGCGCACCAGGGCCTGGTGCTCCCAAGTCCAGGCCGAATGAAACTGGTAAGTTCGAAAGGCCTGAACAGTGCCCGCCAGCAAGCCCGATTCACCGGAGGGGCGCAGACGCATGTCTACTTCGTAGAGCGAGCCCATCGCCATGCGCGTTTCAAAGATATGGATCATGCGCTGACCCAGCCGCGTATAGAACACGGCATTATCGACACTGCGGTCGCCATCAGTGGCACCAGCGCTGGCGGCATCATAAATGAACACGAGATCCAGATCGGACCCATAGCCCAACTCGATACCGCCCATCTTGCCGTAGCCGAACACCGCAAAACCACTGCCGGAACCGGTCCGCTGGGGCTGCCCGTACCTGCGCGTGAGATCAGCCCAGGCCACGGCCAGCACATGCTCCAGGATAACCTCGGCTATCCAGGTCAGCTTGTCACTCACCTGCATCAGGGGCAGCCGTCCCACCAGTTCGCTGGCAGCGACGCGCAGGACATGGGCTGCCTTGAAATAGCGCAGACCATCCATGTGTGCCTCAAGGTCATCAAGCGGCAGGCGCGTTAATTGCTGACGCAATTCCTCTGCCAGCAGGCCCTTGTCCGGCGCTGTATAGAGGCTGGCACGGTCCAGCAATTCATCGAGCAAGACGGGGTAAGCGGCGAGCTGCTCGGAAATCCAGGGGCTGGCGCCACATAACCCCACAAGATCGACCAGGGCTGGGGGGTTCTCCAGCAACAGAACGAGGTAGGCGCTACGACGCAACACCGCAGACACCAGTGGCAATGCGCGCTGCAGGGCCAGATCCGGATAGTCGGATTCGGCACAGGCCTGCACCAACCGCGGCATGAATTGATCCAGCCGCTCACGTCCCTGAATTTGCAGGGTGGCCACCCGAGGACTCTCCTGCAAGTCCTGTAGCCGCTGGCGAGTCTCCTCCAACCGCTGATAGCCAAGACTCTGCAGGGCGCGCGCGTCCAGGCTATCACCCCAGAGGCCATCGGGCCTCTGCGCCCCAACTTCGTCCTGTGCCGCCTGATCCGCTATCAATTCCCGGAAATGTCCGGCAACGCGCTCGCGATGCGAATCCAGCACAGTCTTGAAACTGTCCCAGTCGGGCATACCCATTACATACGCCATCGCCGACCTCGGCAAAGTATCCGCGGGCAGCTCCTGGCTCTGTCGATCCTGATAGCCCTGTATCGCATGCTCGGTATCTCGCAGGAACAGATAGGCCTCGCACAGTTCAGCGCAAACGCTTGCAGGCAGGCTACCGAGGTCAGCGCACTCCTGCAGCACTGACAACAGCTCTCGCTGTTGCAGCGCTCTGTCACGACCGCCGCGAATCAACTGCACGCACTGGGCAATGAATTCCACCTCACGAATACCGCCGTGTCCCAACTTAATATTGTCTTGCAGGCCCCGCCGGCGCACCTCAGCATTAATCATCTCTTTCATGCCGCGAAGGCTTTCGATGACACCGTAATCTACGTAACGCCGATACACGAAGGGCTGCAACAGCGTCATCAGTTCCTCCGCTCGACCGGGGTCGCCACTGACCGGGCGGGCTTTGATCAGGGCATAACGCTCCCAGTCTCGGCCCTGGTCCTGATAGTAGTCCTCCAGCGCAGAAAAATTATGCACCAGCGCACCGCTATCACCGTAAGGGCGCAAACGCATGTCCACACGAAACACAAAGCCCTCTGCAGTTACTTCATCCAGTAAGGCAATCAGCCGCTGGCCGACCTTGATAAAGAATTCCTCGTTGCTCAGCGGCTTGTCGTCACTATCGGTCCGACCCGCCTCCGGATAGGCAAAAATAAGGTCGATGTCTGAGGATACATTCAACTCGCGAGCCCCCAGCTTGCCCATGGCCAACACAATCAGCTGCTGCGCCCCGCCGCTGTGACGACCTCGGGGTTCGCCAAACCTCGCGGCAGATTCGGCATGAGCGTACTGCAGAGCAGCAGAGATCGCGGCTTCCGCCAGCAGGGAGGTGTCGCGCACGGTTTCCGAGGTGTCCGCCAGCCGGATGAAATCGCGCCATACAATGCGCACCATGTGTCGCGCCCGGTAGCGCCGCAACACAGAGGAAATATCGGCGCCCTCCGCGCTAACCAGATGTTGCAGTGTCGCGTGAAAGTGGTCCACAGGCAGGGCCTTCTGCAGGTCACCGCTCTTTATCAGCTCCAGCAACAGGTGCGGCTGACGCCGCAGGGTATCGGCGACAAAAGGGCTGCAGGCCAGAACCTGAGGCAATTGTACTTCCTCCGAACTGCCCGCAAGAGCCTCAGCGAGCTCCTGTGCGAGTGACTTACCCGCGGTTTCAAGCACAGTGAGCCAGGCCCGCTGCGCCTCACTGGCAAGGGGTTCGGGTAGGTGTGTGGGAGGGAGATTCACGGCAGCTCAACGCGTCACGAATTGCAGCTCAATGGTCTATCTGAGGCGCAACACGCATCACTTCCTCGATGGTTGTCTCGCCGTTGGCAACGCGCATGGCACCACTGATGCGCAGCGTCCGCATTCCTTGTGATACCGCGGCTTGTCGGATGCTGGCGGTTTCCAGCTGCGGGGTAATTTGTTCCTGCACGGCGCGGCTATTCACCAGTACCTCGTAGATTCCCTGACGACCCATGTAGCCAGTCTCTCGACACTTGAGACAACCTACAGGGCGCGCTATGCGCTTGGGGGGCGGCACATCGAAGGGTTGCGTCAATTGCTGCCAGGCGTCCTGGTCGACCTCGGTGAAATCCTTGCACTCAGCACACAGAATACGGACCAAACGCTGGGACATAATACCGCGCAGGGTCGCGCGAACCAGATAGGCGGGAGCGCCCAGCTCCAGCAGCCGCGACAGGGAACTCGGTGAATCATTGGTGTGCAGCGTAGACAGCACCAGATGGCCGGTAAGGGCGGCCTGTATCGCCATGTTGGCCGTTTCCAGATCGCGGATCTCTCCGATCATGATGATGTCCGGATCCTGACGCATCAAGGCGCGCACTCCGGCAGAAAAATCCAGATCGATAGATTGATTTACCTGCATCTGGTTAAACGCACTTTCAACCATCTCTATCGGATCCTCGATGGAGCAGACGTTCACTTCGGTGGTGGCCAACTCGCGGAGCGTCGAATACAGGGTAGTGGTTTTGCCTGATCCGGTCGGTCCCGTAACCAACACAATGCCGTGGCCGTGTGAGGTCATCTCGTGCCAGTGCTGTAAATCGTCGTCCGTCAGGCCGAGCTGCTCGAAGCTACGCTGCAGCACATCCGGATCGAAAATCCGCATCACCAGTTTTTCACCGAAGGCGGTGGGCAAGGTAGCGAGGCGCAGTTCCACCTCGGTGCCATTCGGCGTAAGGGTTTTGATACGGCCATCTTGAGGGCGGCGCTTCTCTGCAACATCCATGCGCCCGAGAATCTTCACGCGACTACTGACTGCAGCGCACACCTGAGGCGGCAGCTCGTACACGTTGTGCAACACGCCATCTATACGGAAGCGCACACACCCAAGATCACGTCGGGGTTCGATATGGATATCACTGGCACGCTGCTCAAACGCGTACTGCAATAGCCAATCGACTATTTTCACCACATGCTGATCGTTGGCGTCCGGCTCGTGCATGGCACCAATTTCCAACATCTGCTCGAGGTTACCCAGCGCCGCCGCATTGCTCGTGTTATCCGCACCGTGGGCACCACGCACTGAAACGGCCATGCTGTAGAAGTCCCCTGTGTGGCGAACAATTTCCCGAGGGTCGGCCAGCACTCGACGGATCGGTTTGCGCAACACATGCTCCAGATTACTCTCCCAGGAACGTATAAAAGGCTCTGCGCTGGCGATGACGACTTCTTTATCGTTGACCTCTACAGCTAAAATCCCATGTCGCTCGGCGAAGGCGCGGGACATAACATCCGCTACCGCAGTCACATTTATTTTCAGGGGGTCTATACGCACTACCTCTTGCGAGATATGCGCCGCAAGCCAATCCAGCAATTTATCCATCGTGAGGTGACCACCCGGCTCAGAGGCATCGGATAAGTGCAACTCGGACAGGAAGACCAAGGGGTGTACGGTGATGCGCGGAGGCTTGGCGATGCGGGCGAAATCGTCGTCCGCCAGCATCCCGTCCGCGTGCAGTTCCTCTACGACTAGCGCAAGAGTAAGCCGCGTTTCCAAGGGGTGTCTAATGAAGGCTGAGGTCATGCGTATAGTTGCACTCATTTTTTAGGCTAAAACATGCTAACACAGTGTGCAGGGGTCGGCGCGCAATACCCTTTGGGGTTGCACCGCACTTGGACTTCCTTGCACCCTTGTCTAAACTGACTCTGTTTCCATGTTCGGTGGCCCCATGTCCAAGTCTCCTAAAATGATTATCGACCAGCTGCGGCAACTGGTCAGCACGCCTTCTGTTAGCTCCACCGATCCCGGTTGGGACCAGGGCAACCGCGCCGTGATCGATCTGCTCGCCGGTTGGCTTGAAAACATGGCGTTTAACGTCGAGATACAACCCGTGACCCCCGGAGGGAGCAAGGCCAACCTCATCGCCACACGCGGCAGCGGTCCCGGGGGTCTGGTGCTCTCCGGGCATACAGATACGGTTCCTTTTGACGAAGGCCGCTGGAAGAGCGACCCCCTCGGTCTCTCCGAGCGCGACAACCGACTGTATGGTTTAGGCAGCACTGATATGAAAGGTTTCTTTCCGCTGGCCCTCGCCGCCGCCCGCACCTTCAACGATATGGCATTCAAACAACCGCTGATCCTGCTGGCCACCGCCGACGAAGAAAGCTCTATGGCCGGCGCGCGGCAACTGGCCGCCTCGGGGCGCCCCTTAGGACGAGCAGCCATTATCGGCGAACCCACCTCCCTGGTGCCTGTGCGTATGCACAAAGGCATCATGATGGAGTCGGTAACCGTGACCGGCCGCGCCGGACATTCCTCTAATCCTGACCTGGGCAACAATGCGCTGGATGGTATGCATGCGGTGATCAGCGATCTTATGACGTTCCGTGAGCAGCTCGCCACGCGCTACAACAATGATTTTTTCAGCGTCGCGTTTCCCACGTTGAACTTAGGCTGTATACACGGCGGCGACAGCCCCAATCGAATCTGCGGTAAAACAGAGCTGCATTTTGACCTGCGGATGACGCCGGGCAGCAGCAACAGCGGCGTACGCGATGAAATAGAAGGGCGGCTTGAGGGGTTAGCAGAGACGCTGGGGCTGGGTATCGGGCTGAACTCCCTGATCGACAG
This sequence comes from Candidatus Marimicrobium litorale, assembly GCF_026262645.1. NCBI lineage: Bacteria > Pseudomonadati > Pseudomonadota > Gammaproteobacteria > Cellvibrionales > Halieaceae > Marimicrobium > Candidatus Marimicrobium litorale. The sequence continues at coordinate 2,894,376 of NZ_SHNO01000001.1, read as the reverse complement.
CATCGAGCCCTTTGAACAGCCCGCCGACAGCGAGCTGGTACGACTGGCGGAAACCCTTACCGGATACGAGGCAGAGTCAGTTGCATTTGCCACTGAGGCGCCCTTCCTGCAGGCACTGGGTATGGAGACCGTGGTGATGGGGCCTGGCTCCATCGACCGGGCACACCAACCAGATGAATACCTCGAACTTGAGCAGATACAGCCCTGCATAGCGCTTCTGGAGCAATGTATCCGTCACTATTGCCTCTGACCCGGCCGCGGCACGCCCGCGCGGACTGTGCAATATTGCCCTAGGTACCGGGCGCAGGCTTAGGTACCCTTACAACTGTCCCAATAAATATCCGTTTATCAATGGCTTGGAAACACACGTGACAACGCAAGGGCGGGATCATATTCGCTGGCTGCGAAACTCCGCACCCTACATCAATGCACACCGGGGCAAAACCTTCGTGCTGATGCTGGGGGGCGCCGCCGCGCAACATGAAAACTTCTCCACTATCATTCACGATATCGCCCTGCTGAACAGCTTGGGGGTGCGGCTGGTAGTGATTCATGGCTCACGGCTGCAGATTGACCAACGCCTGTCGAACGCGGGTCTAGAGACCGGCTTTCATGACGGCATGCGCATCACCGACCATGCCGCACTGGAATGCGTGAAGGACGCAGCAGGCTCTCTGCGAGCGCAAATAGAAGCGCTACTGTCTATGGGACTACCCAACTCTCCCATGCAGGGCGCCAGCATGCGCGTGTGCTCGGGCAATTTTGTTACTGCGCGTCCCATCGGAGTGGTGGACGGCGTAGATTTTCATCATACGGGCAGGGTGCGCCGTATAGATGCTCAGGGCATCAATCGACAGCTCGAGGACGGTGCTATTGTCCTGCTTTCGCCATTGGGATACTCGCCCACGGGTGAAATATTTAACCTGGCTCTGCAGGATATCGCAGTGCAGTGCTCGGCCGCGATCAACGCCGACAAGCTGGTACTGTTCGGTGAGGCGGCGGGCATAATCGATATAAACGGGGCGCTCATCGCACAATGTAAGGCTGGCGAGATCAACACCATAAGCGCTATCGACGCAGAGCAAACACAGTTACTGGATACTGCCCGACAGGCGTGTCTAAACGGGGTAGAAAGATGCCATATCATCAGTCACGCAGATGATTGTGCACTGCTGGAAGAACTTTTCACCCACGACGGCAGCGGCACGCTTGTCGCAGACGATGATTTCGAGAAATCCCGGCAGGCCAATATCGATGACGTGGGCGGCATCCTGGAGTTGATCGAACCGCTCGAGCAGCAAGGTGTGTTACTAAAACGTTCCCGGGAATTGCTGGAAGGAGAAATCGGTCAGTTCCGTGTATTGGTGCGCGATGGACGCATTATCGCTGCCGCCGCACTTTATCCCTTCAAGCCAGACGCCTGTGGCGAGATAGCCTGCATCGTCTCGCACCCCGACTATCGGGGCGGCCAGCGCGGCCAACGCTTGCTGCAGGAGCTGGAACACCAGGCGCGCGCACTGGGGCTGGCCCGTGTGTTTGTGTTGACAACGCAGACCGCTCACTGGTTTATCGAGCAGGGCTTTGTCGAATCCGGACGAGAGGCTCTCCCTGGGAAGAAACAGTCGCTTTACAACCTGCAGCGTAACTCGAAGGTGTTCTTCAAGGCACTTTAGTCCCCGCGCCGCGTGCTGGCCAGGGCCCAGCGCGCGAACCCGGGAATGCTTTCTCTCTCTGTGAGCAAGACAGCACCAAGAGCGCATCAGCCTCCCGGCGCGACTCGATCACTCTGCGGGATTCCTCGGCCTCGATCACCGACGCACTCCACCGTCATTACTCTATGACTTCAATCTGGACCGTGATGACACCCTCGTCCCTGTCGCCGATTTGATCAAACGCAGATTTTGTCAAATCGATTATGCGCCCCTCGACGAAGGGCCCCCTGTCTGTGACGATAACAATTGTGTTCTTACCATTGCTGGTGTTGGTCACCTTGACCTTCGTACCAAAGGGTAGCTTGGTATGCGCGGCCGTCAGTTCTGCATGGTCCAGCAGGTCGCCGCTGGCAGTCTGACGCCCCTGATATTTATCGGCGTAAAAAGAGGCCTTACCGGTTTGCATAAGGGTGCTCTTCGTGACGTCCTTTACCTGCGCAGCGGGTTCAGTAGCGGACTGTCGGGTTGGCTGAGCCGAGCAGGCGGAAACAACAAGGATAAATATACACAGTACGACACGCTTCATTTTCTTTTCCTCGTGGCATTTGAGCGAAACCGGATTGACCAAAGTATCATCGCGCAACGGTTAGCCATTGTGTTTTGCAACATATGGGCCTCCGCATTATGGCGCGCAGCGTAATTACCAGAGTACAACACCATAGCGAGTTTTACTTCTATTTAGAGCAGCGTAAGGTCAGGCCGCGGTGACGGGTACTTTGAAGGGTTCGCGGAATTGGGCCGGCACTTTTGGGGTCAAAATCTGACCTGGCAGAACGGGCTTCGAAACCGGACTATGTATGATGCTGCCAAAGGCGACACGTCTTATAGCGGTTGAGGCTTACATTACGGACTGCGCACGTACTGGCAGCTCGTGGCAGGAAAAAATAAGTAAATTCTGCTATTCTCCATGTCTCTTTTTTTAGACTGAAGCAGAACGCTTTTTCTTCAGTCAAGCAGCTGCCGCCGGAAGCCAATACCATGCCAGAATTTCGCTCCAAGACCTCTACTCATGGCCGCAATATGGCCGGCGCCCGCGCCCTGTGGCGCGCCACCGGCATGAAAGATGAGGATTTTCAAAAGCCCATCATCGCAGTCGTTAACTCCTTTACGCAGTTCGTCCCCGGACATGTGCACCTCAAGGATTTGGGTCAACTGGTCGCCCGGGAGATCGAAGCAGCAGGCGGCGTTGCCAAAGAGTTCAACACTATCGCGGTGGATGATGGTATCGCCATGGGCCACGACGGCATGCTTTACAGCCTGCCCTCTCGCGACATTATTTCAGACTCCGTGGAATACATGGTCAACGCGCACTGTGCCGATGCCATGGTCTGCATCTCCAACTGCGACAAGATCACTCCCGGCATGCTCAATGCTGCCATGCGACTCAACATCCCGACTGTATTTGTGTCGGGAGGCCCAATGGAGGCGGGCAAGACGAAATTGTCTGAGAACAAGCTCGACCTGATTGACGCAATGGTCATTGCCGCCGACGACAGCGCCTCTGATGAAGAGGTGGCGGAGTATGAACGCTCCGCCTGCCCGACCTGTGGCTCCTGTTCAGGCATGTTTACCGCAAACTCTATGAACTGCCTGACCGAAGCACTCGGACTGTCGCTGCCAGGCAACGGGTCGACCCTTGCCACCCATGCCGATCGGGAACAATTATTCCTGCGAGCAGGGCGCGTAGTGGTCGATCTCTGCAAACGCTACTACGGAAACAACGACGAGCGCGTTCTGCCACGCAACATCGCCAACCTTCAGGCCTTTGAAAATGCCATGAGTCTCGATATCGCTATGGGCGGCTCCACCAACACTATTCTTCATTTGCTGGCAGCCGCGCAGGAAGCGGAGCTGGATTTCACCATGCAGGATATTGATCGCCTCTCGCGCAAGGTTCCGCAGTTATGCAAAGTAGCGCCGAGCACGCCTCAGTACCACATGGAAGACGTCCACCGGGCTGGCGGCATCATGGCTATATTGGGTGAGCTGGACAGGGCGGGGCTCTTACATCGTAATTGCTCGACCGTACACAGCGATACGCTGGCAGACGCACTAGCGGAATGGGACATTGCCCAGACCGACGATGCTGCGGTTCGTAAATTCTACAGCGCAGGCCCCGCAGGTATACCGACTCAGGTCGCGTTCAGTCAGGACACCCGCTGGCCCAGTCTGGACAGTGATCGAGAGAACGGATGCATTCGCTCATTGGAGCACGCTTTTTCCCTGGAAGGAGGCCTGGCCATTCTCAAGGGTAATATCGCTGAAGACGGCTGCGTAGTGAAAACCGCTGGAGTGGACGATTCTATACTCAGCTTCTCGGGGCCAGCCCATGTCTGCGAAAGCCAGGACGAGGCGGTGGAAAATATACTGAGCGATAAAGTGAAGGCTGGCGATGTGATTGTGGTGCGCTACGAGGGTCCCCGCGGCGGGCCCGGCATGCAGGAGATGCTTTATCCCACCAGCTATATCAAGTCCAAAGGACTCGGAAAGGCTTGCGCGTTACTCACCGACGGTCGTTTCTCCGGCGGGACCTCCGGGCTGTCTATCGGCCATGCCTCTCCAGAGGCGGCCGCTGGCGGCGCTATCGGACTGGTTGAGAATGGCGACATTATTGAGATAGATATTCCCAATCGAAGCATCAATGTAAAACTGACCGATGAAGAACTGACGCGGCGCGGTGCGGCAATGAAGGCCCGTGGTGACAAAGCTTGGCAGCCGGTTGAGTCACGTCCACGCAACGTCACACCTGCACTTAAGGTGTATGCCAAAATGGTTACCAGCGCCGACAAGGGGGCGGTACGGGATTTATCATTACTCGACTAGCCGTCGCGGGCCTAATCACAATGAGGTGACCGGGTATGTTCTTCCTCAAGGCATTCCCCAGACCCTGGGGTCTCTCATGCCTGACTTTACTTATGCGCTGCCGCAGGTACCCGTTTTCGAGCGTGATGACTACGCGGTGCGCGTCGTCGATGTCACCCTGCTAAATGATGTCTGTAACGACGTTGAAACCGTGCCGAAAACGCGATCCCAAATCGTGGTGTGAATGCCGAAGTTAGCACTTTCGGGCTCGCTGTGATGCAGATCATGGTACAGAGGAGTGACATAGTATTTGCTCAATCCGTTTCGGTACCACCACTTTGGAAACAAGTCATGGCCACTGTGCAGGATCACGCTGTGAATGACGCTGTAGGCGTTCATTGCGATCAGTGCCATTAAAGACATGTCCATCACAATGAACAACAACAGCGTGAACAGGAAAGACACAAAACCCTCAACAGGATGAACCGCATAGCTGGTCAGCGGCGTCGGCCGCGTCGAGGCGTGGTGATGGGAATGTACGTGCTTGTAAAGGAATGGGGTGTGCAAAACCCGATGCCACACGTAGTAGTAGAGGTCGAAAGCAAAAAAATACAGGACAAACTGTCCGAGCGTAACCGCTATCGAGGGAGAATCTATTACCGTTACCAATGACACCTGGAATAGCCATTGAAAAAGAAGCGTTGTCAGCGTTATAACGACAATCAGATTTAACAGGGTCAAAGCAAGATCATGTACCAACTGTCTCCGGTTGTTTCCGTGATAATTACGCTGAATCAAACGTATCGAAAAAAGCCTGCGCCCGGGGCCAAAAAAGACCAGGTGGGCCAGCATGACAAAGATGAGAAGCGCAGCAATGGGCTGGATAATGTAGATAAGGTTCGCGCTCATGCGATTAAGGTGCCTCTTGATCCGCCAGGTCTTTCAGGTCTTCGCGCAATTCTGCCAACCGGTTTCGCAGGTATTTATCCTGGCGCTCGCTGCGACTATTCACCACGGCAGCGACCACATTGAAAATTATACTCATATTGTGCGTATAAATTTCCCGATATTTGAGAGCCGGTTTCTCTCGCCGCTGCTGCACGGAGTCTCGCACGGCACGCTCCCAACCCGGTTCAGAATCGAGCAGCACGGACAACTCTTGTATCCACTCGGCACGCTCCTTCAGCCACTCAACATCTGAACGCTGCAACGCGTTTGCGGCGAGCCGCAATTGTTCACGCTGGGCGTCGGAGACGTTGCCAAGAAACTCCTCCATGTTGTCGAGCAGGTTGTCGTAACTATCTTCATAAAATTCCGCATCATCGCGCTCGAGGTATTCTTCCTGAAACTCTTCCTGCTGCTCCCAAAGCGCCTCGATCACATTCGCCATCTGCTTATCGCTGAGCTGTCCACCCAGGTCCAGCAACCAATCCAGCCCCTTGGCCTCGATACGCAGCCAGGCTGCCTCAAACTCACTGAATATCTCTGCGACATCTGCTTCCGTCAGGGTATCGTCAAGGTGCGCTTCGATGTCGTCGATAATACTTAAATAAGCGGGTAGCTCTTGCTGTCGATGCCAGTTTAAAAAAGGCGTCAGCACCTCATCGAGGTAGGCATCCTGATGCCCGTTGAGTTCGGCATAGTCGTCGATGTACCACGGTAGAATGACGTCGAGTCGGTTATAAACAAACGTGGTGCCACTGCAGGATGCGAGAATCAGGCCGAGTACCAAAATACAAAACGTTCGCAGAACTCTCATCGACGCGCTATACCCTGCACCGACAGCCTGTGTAGTTGGCAGCCTCTCTTCATCTTTAACGCTCTGCGTAACCACACCAAAAGCTGTACGGCGATGCTGTGGTAAATATTACTCACCAGTGACTCTTTATTCGTCAGGCAACAGCCTCTCGCTCCTGCCCAGCGGCCTGATTGACCGCGCAAAGAATACCGTCTAATGACGCCTGAACAATATCAGGACTGAGTCCCACGCCACAGAAACGATTCCCATCGACGCTTAGTTGTATATAGCATATCGCCTCGGCATCGGCACTCTGACTCAGCGCGTGCTCGTTGTACTCGACGAGAACAATGTGTTTGCCGGTAAACTCCTGAACCGCATCAACGAACGCAGCGACCACACCGTTACCCGTACCGATGAGTGTGTGCGAGGTCGACCCCTCCTGCAACTGTGCCTGCAACTTGTCGACCCCGTCCTCTCGACTGACCTGGTAATTACCTAGCTGCCATCGCCCCTTTGAAGACAGGTAGGTTTTCTCGAACAACGCAAACACGTCTGCCGAGCCGACTTCCGTTTCCTGAGCCTCGGCATGCGCTTGCACGACGCGGCTGAAATCAATCTGCAACCAGCGGGGCAGCTCCAGACCAAAATCCCGTTGCAGTACGAAGGCAATTCCTCCTTTTCCGGATTGGCTGTTAATCCTTATCACTTCCTGATACGAGCGCCCGATATCTTTCGGATCAATGGGCAGATAGGCCACCTCCCACGGTTCGCTCTCATCGCGCCGGGCGAGGCACTTCTTGATGGCATCCTGATGGCTGCCAGAGAAAGCCGTGAACACCAACTCGCCCACCCAAGGATGGCGAGGGTGGACAGGTAATTGCGTGCACTCCCGGGCCGTCTTTAAAATTTCATCGGTATTTTCGAGGTTCAGCTGGGGGCTAACGCCCTGACTGTACAGGTTCATAGCCATGGTGATGATGTCCATGTTTCCGGTGCGCTCACCATTACCCAACAACGTGCCCTCTACCCGGTCGGCCCCGGCCATGACGCCTAATTCACCGGCGGCTACCGCGCAACCACGATCATTATGGGTATGCAGCGAAATCAAAAGGCTCTCTCGGTTGGCGACGTTGTCACAGAACCACTCAATCTGATCTGCATACACATTGGGCGTACTCATCTCTACCGTCGCCGGCAGGTTTATAATCACAGGCTTTTCCGGTGTCGGTTCCCAGACTGCGTTGACCGCGTCGCATATTTCTACGGCGAAATCGAGCTCGGTGCCAGTGAAGCTCTCCGGTGAGTACTCAAATATCCACTCCGTATCCGGGTGCTGCTTCGCACACTCGTTTATCAGGGTGGCGCCCTTGACGGCGATATCGATGATTCCCTTTCGATCAAGGCCAAACACCTGCTCCCGCTGCACCGTAGAGGTGGAGTTGTACACATGCACAACCGCTCGCCGCGCCCCCTTGAGCGCCTGAAATGTCTTTTCAATCAGATCCGGTCGGGCCTGAGTCAACACCTGCACAGTGACGTCATCGGGGATACGATCGTGATCGATCAGTTCCCGCACGAAATTGTAGTCATGACTCGAGGCGGACGGAAAGCCCACCTCTATCTCTTTGAAGCCTATTTTCACCAGGAGATCCCACAACTCGGACTTCTGCCGCGCGGTCATGGGCTCCACCAACGCCTGATTGCCATCGCGCAGATCCACACTGCACCACAGGGGAGCCTGTTCGATAACACGATCAGGCCAGCGGCGGTCGGGTTTCGCAATAGGCTTAAACGCCTGGTACTTGCGGTGATTAAAGCTGTTCATGGCGCTCTGCCTCGGCATTGTCTTGATCAATAGGCCAACCACCTATCCGGGATTCAGACCCTTTTGAGGTCTCACTGCACCCCGGTCGGTGGGTAACCCAGCGGGATAACCCGGCAACAGGTGGCTTATCGGCCGGATGCTCAGTATAGGCCCCTTGATGGAGTGATTAATTGCAAATATCGCGTATTTTGAGTTTAAATTAGCAATCTATATCTACTATATACAGTTTTTTTAGTGATATTGTCTAATATCACGCCGTTCAACTATACACTCGGGAGATAACCTGATGAGGCTTGACCGTACCGACCGCAGAATCCTCGAGGCAATGCAGGTCAACGCCCGCATAAGCAACCTTGAGCTGGCAGACAAAGTGGGTCTCTCACCGACACCCTGTTCCCGACGCGTCAAACGATTGGAGGATTCAGGGCTCATCCGGGGGCATGTCACGCTGTTGAACCAGACCAAGCTGGGCTTAAAGCTCACCGCTTATATAGGTATTAGCATGGACCGGCACACGCCAGACCGCTTCGAGGCATTCGAGGCAGAGGTCATCAGCTATCCGGAGGTGCTTGAGTGCGCGGTCGTGACAGGACAAAGCTCGGATTACCTGCTCAAAGCGGTGGTGCCCGACATGGAGTACTACGAGCGCTTTCTGTTAGGCAAGCTGACGCGTATCGAGGGGGTCACCGGGGTTCACTCCAGCTTTGAACTACGCCGTGTGGTGCAAAAAACCAACCTGCCCTTGACGCACATAGCCGATTGAGCCGCCGAGCCAGAACGGCGCATAACCAAATTATAATTTTTTCGCAGAGGGCCGATCGTGCCTCAACGTGACCAGCAACCTACCGATTATTTTCTGCATTTCCCTTACTCTCCAGCGTCCAGCCTCCGCGCATTAAACGCCCATGCGGACTGCATGTCTATGTGCCCTTAAGGCTAGCAGCTACTTGTCAGTGCCGTGGTGTTATTACCCAAGCCCCTGGGAAGAGGTAGAGGATCGCTCAGGGTCAATAATGTCGCAGTCTGTTGCTTCTTGGGAAGTATGGAAAAGTAATGAACAAGAAGGCCCAAGGACCCACTAGGCACCTCCCTCTAGCATCCCTAGTGTCAGTGATAGCGCCAGAAATCAGGCGCGGACGGCTGTAAGTCATTGAGTCTAAAGAAGCAAACCAAGGAGCTTGGGCTGCTCTAGCCTCTAATCAGGGGTTGCCCAGCGGCACGGCAAAACGCAGACTGTGCGTCTCGACACAGAATAAAGAAATGCGGAGTGGCTATGATTGATGTAACCGACAAAGTGGCTATCGTAACGGGAGGCGCCAGCGGCATGGGCCAGATTTGCGCTCGGCGTCTGGCCGGGCGGGGGGCCAAGGTCGCGATCTTCGACGTCAATGAGCAGGGCCTCGAAGACACTGCGGCAGAGTCTGACAATATTACGGCCTTTCACTGCGACATCGCCGACTTGAAGGATGTGCAGGCCAAGGTGGCCAAGGTGAATGCTGCGCTGGGCCAGGTAGAATTGCTGGTGCACGCTGCCGCACTGATGCCGAGTCATCAGTTGGTGGACCACACACATGAGGATATGGAGCGACTTTTCCGTATCAACTATTTCGGCACTACGTACATGATACGCGCCGTCCTGCCTGCGATGATGGCGCGAGGCGAGGGCCGCATTGTCGCCTTTGGCTCTATCGCCGGTATTGCGCTGGTGCCCAAAATGGGCGCCTACTGTGCGACAAAGGCCGCCGTGAACGCTTATGTTGAAGTGCTACAAAACGAAATCCGCGGTTCCGGCGTGCGCGCCCACCTGATATGCCCACCCGCGGTCAATACGCCACTGGTAGACCAGACGATCGAAACCGACACGCCGGGAAGCATCATACAGGCCAAGAAATCCGGCCGCCTCGCGGACCCGGAGAAAATGATCGATGCAATAGAAAAAGGCATCCGCAAAAACAAAGACATTATTTACCCCCCGGGAGCCAAGCTACTTTATCTATGGCGTGCCCTACTGCCCAAGCTCTGGTGGAAAACGGTAATGACCTTCGAGAAATAGAAAGTCCAACGTGGACCTGCGGCTACGCCTGGAAAACGATGCTCTGCGCCATCGGCCAGATCCAGCCCGGTGATCGCGTGAAGAGACTATCCTGCCTGATTTTCGTCCTGTGTTTGGTCGGCTGCGGCAACGATGAAATCGTCGGCAGCCACGAATGCATCAACGCCCTGACCGCGGACGAAAAAGCGGCTGGCTGGCACCTTCTGTTCGACGGACAGTCCCTGGGCCAGTGGCGCTCTTATCAGGAGGAAGAGGTTAACGACGGCTGGGGCATTGAGAACGGCTGTCTGACCCGCCTCGGCTTTGGTGGCGACATTATCACGCGTGAGCAGTTTGGTGATTTTGAACTGAAAGTGGAATGGCGCATCAGCGACGCCGGCAACAGCGGAATCTTTATTCGCGGCGACGAATCCGGCCGCAACATGCAACATTCCGGCTATGAAATGCAGGTACTCGACAACGCAGGTCACTACGATGCCAGTGACCCAACGCACAGGGCGGGTGCCTACTACGATATGCTTGCACCGGATCACGACACCAGCCGACCTGTTGGTCACTGGAACCGCGCGCACATTATCGCTCGCGGTCCCGAGGTTCAATTCTGGCTTAACGATCACATCACTGCGCAGTTTGAGCAGGGCAGTGCAGATTGGCATACGCTCTATGAAAAGAGCAAATTCGCTGACCGTCCAGACTATGGCAGCCTGTTTAGCGGTCATATCGGCTTACAGGATCACTGGGATAAGGTCTGGTTCAGGAATATCCGGGTCCTGAAACGCGATGGGGGGCCAACGCCACGCTAAAAGTCCCAGTTCGAAAATACGCTTGCGCGTCTGCAAACGGGCTATTTGAACACCCGATGCAGCACACCAGGTGGAAGACACAGTCGGTCATAGTGACTCTGCAGAAAAAATAATCGATGTCGATGCCGACCCGCTTTGCGTTGAAGCAGCGCTTCCGCTAGCATCGCCGCCCGATGACTTCTTCACGACACTTGCTGCCCGATTCACGCTGGCTACTGCCTTTGCTCGCTGCACTGGTCGCACTGGGGCCACTCAGCGTCGATGTTTATCTGCCGGCAATGCCTATCATCATGGAAGAGCTGGATACGGATATTCAGCGCATGCACCTAACCCTCACTACCTATCTTTCGGGCTTTGCAGTATTTCACCTGGTGTGCGGCCCCCTCGCGGACCGATACGGACGCAAGCCGATATTAATCATCGGCACAGTTCTTTTTGTTTTTGCCTGCATCGGCTGTGCCTCTGCCAACACCGTTGAGGCACTTATGTTGTTCCGTTTTCTGCAGGGCATCGGTGCCTGCGTCGGGCCTACCCTCGCACGCGCGATAGCACGGGATGTTTTCGGGCCTACCCGAGCGGCGCGCGCGCTCTCCGTGATCGCCCTGCTTATGGCGCTTGCGCCGGCAGTAGCGCCCACTATCGGGGGCCTAATGTTGCTGTGGCTTCCATGGCCCAGTATTTTTATCTTGCTGGCAGTCTACGGCATCATCACGGTAGGTCTTATACACGTATTTTTAGCCGAATCACTGCCGGTGCGTCAAAGCCTCCACCCAATGGCGATCGCCCGCAACTTTCGGCTGTTGTTTCGCAGCCGCCTATTCCTTGTTGCAACCTTCGCCAGCGGCATGATTTACGCGGGGCTCCTCACCTATCTGTCGTCATCCAGCTTTGTCTACATACAGATGATGGGCATACCCGTCGAATATTTCGGCTTTATCTTCCTGACTTCTGTTATCGGTTACATGGTCGGGAGCGCGCTAAGTGCGAGACTGGCCCGGCACTACGATTCAGAACTCACTGTACTGCTGGGCGCGGTGCTGATTGCTGTGGCCGTCTGCATTATGTGGGCCGGCACCTGCTTTTATCCTGACAGCCTCCCGGTGCTCGTTCTTCCGATGATGCTCTACGCTACCGGGATGGGTTTAGTGCTACCCAATGCCATGGCGATAGCACTCAGACCATTTCCGGATATCGCCGGCACGGCCTCCGCGATGCTTGGCTTTATCCAGATGGCATTATCCGCTGGCGCAACTGCGCTAGTGGGAAAATATCTGGTCGATACCCCCCAACCCATGCTCGATTTTATGCTTATGATTAGTCTGTCAGCTCTTATGCTTGCTGTTTGGCTGTACCGCCTTCACAAGCGCACAGGACACTGACCCAGCCCGGTCACTGTGGCATACTCAGCGGGATTCAGGAGAAACAACACCGTGCAAAACGCGCCCGACGTAACGCAACTGATTGGCAACACGCCACTCGTTCACCTCAAGCAGGTATCAGAGAGGACCGGCTGCACTATTTTAGGCAAGGCCGAATTTCTGAATCCCGGAGGCTCGATCAAAGACCGTACCGCTCTCGGGATCATCAGCGCCGCACAAGCCGCAGGCGATCTGCAACCGGGCGGACGAATCGTCGAAGGCACCGCGGGCAATACCGGCATCGGCCTGACATTATTGGCCAACGCCCTGGGATACACCTGCTCGATCGTTATGCCTCTTACGCAGAGCAAAGAAAAAATAGATACCCTTGAATTGCTGGGTGCTGATCTGCACCTCGTGCCAGCAACGTCCTACAGTGACAAAAACCATTACATTCACCAGGCTGAGCGACTGACAAATAAACTCGCCCAGCGCGAGGAACATGGCGCCATCTGGGCGAGACAGTTCGACAACCTCGCCAATATGGATGCTCACTACCGGACGACGGGGGCGGAAATCTGGGATCAGACCGATGGTAAGATAGACGGCTTTGTCTGCTCCGTGGGTACCGGAGGGTCACTGGCGGGTATTTCAGTCGCGCTAAAAGAACGAAACGAGAGTATTACCATCGGGCTGGTAGACCCCTGCGGCGCCTCGATGGAAGCCTACTTCAATAAGGGCACACCGGAGGCCAGCGAAGGCACCTCCATCATAGAGGGAATTGGCGTCAACCATGTCACAGACAACGTGGCACAGGCTAAAGTCGATCAGGCTTATACCATTGACGACACTGAGGCACTGCCCTACGCGTTTGACCTGTTAAGACACGAGGGACTCTGTCTCGGTGGCACATCGGGTATTAATATCGCAGGCGCTGTAAGACTGGCAGAGCATCTGGGGCCGGGGCATACCATCGTCACTATCCTCTGCGACTACGGCAACCGCTACCAGAGTAAACTGTTCAACCCGGTTTTTCTTGAAAACAAAGGCCTGCCCATTCCAGAATGGCTTGCAATCTAACCCCAGCAAAGGAAGACCCATGAAGATCGGTATAATCTGTGGCAGCCACCGCGAACCGTCAGAGAGCGGCAAGATAGCGCGCTGCATCGAGAAGGCGTTGTTGCAACAGGGCCACTGTGACGAAACTTGGCTGTATGACCTGGGTGGCAACCCATTGCCCCTCTGGGATGAGGGCGTGTGGGACGGCAACGATACCCGCTGGCAAGAAATCCTCAGGCCACTGAGTGAAGAGCTGTTGTCCTGCGATGGCTTCGTGATTGTCTCGCCGGAGTGGCATGGTATGGCACCGGCTGGGCTGAAGAATTTTTTCCTGATGTGGACGGCCGGCGGCGAGCTGGCACACAAACCAGCCCTGATTGTCACGGTTTCAACCGCCGACGGCGGCTCGTTCCCGGTAGCAGAGCTGCGCATGAGCAGTTACAAGAATAGCCGTATCTGCTATCTGCCGGAACACCTGATTATTCGCTACGTAGATACACTGTTCAACGACGACCCGACAAAAAACAATGCCAGTGCGCAGACGTATTTCGAAGATCGCCTCACCTATTGCCTGGCGATGCTGAAGGAGTACGCAATAGCATTTCGGCAGATCCGCGCCAGCGGAAAAACCTCTCTGGAGACTTACACCAGCGGCATGTGACACACGACTGAAAGTGGGTTCGGCTATGCCACTGTGAGAGTAATACCCTCCAGCCCGATGATGGTTGCTGTACTGCCTTTCGCGAGAACAATATCAGTCGACGCGTCGAGTTCAGCACGCCAATCGGTGCCTGACCACTGGACTGTACCCGCAGCTCTGGGACCGATGTCACTAAGCACTACCACCTGCTGACCAATGGCGTCGTTACCCGGCATCTTACCCGGTCTACTTTGCCAGCGCTTAAGTGGCCGATAAGCCATTAAGGCGATCACTGCAGTACTCAGGACGAACACCGCGGTTGTCAGTATCCAGCCGGCATCCTGGTAGACAAACGCGACAGCTGCAGCGGCCAGGGCGCCCGCCCCAAGGAATAATAACCAGAATACACTGAGCTGAAAAACAAGCAGCTCAAGAACAATCAGAATGATCGCCGCTATCAGATAAAAGAAGAAAGGTGTGGCCGCTGCCATGTCAGATTTGCTCCGCTTGGTCGACCTGTCCTTTGAGCGTCTCGAATGCAGTGAACGCCTTGCCTACCACGGACGATACGTCGGAGCCATCAGAAGGAATCAAAGCCACAGTGCCGTTGCGCGCCAGTTTTTCGAAAGCGGCAATGTATTGCTCGGATAGTTGCTGAGCAACCGCAGTAGTGCCCCCTTCCTGAGTAATCGCCTGAGAGATGGCTTTAATCGCCTCGGCCCGCGCACGCGCTTCGATTAACACCGACTCCGCCGAGCCCTGAGCGCGCAAAATGGTAGCTTGCTTGTCTCCGTTCGCTTCATTGATCTGCGCCTCGCGATAGCCCTCTGATGTCGTGACCGCAACACGACGCTCACGCTCTGCGGCCATCTGCTTTTCCATCTCTTCCAAAATACTGCTAGGGGGCGCGATATCTTTCACTTCATAGCGCAATACTTTCGTGCCCCAGCTATTGGATGCTTCGTCAATAGCGTTGGTCACTTGCGCATTAATCGACTCGCGAGACTCAAACGTCTGGTCCAGCGTGATCTTGCCAATCTCCGCACGCATGGTCGTCTGGGCCAGCTGCGTGATCGCAAACCCAAGATTGTCGACGCCGTAGCTGGCCGCCCTCGGGTCCATTATCCGCATGTACAGCACACCGTCGACACCGAGCGCGACGTTGTCGCGGGTAATGGCCTGCTGTTGAGGCACATCAACGGCAAACTCCTTCAGCGAATGCTTGTATGCCACACGGTCAAGGAAAGGAATCAGAATATGAAAACCCGCTTCCAGCGTCGCCGAGTATTTACCCAAACGCTCGACCACAAATGCTTCGTTCTGCGGAACAATCCTGACAATCTTGCTCAGGATGACAATCAGGACAACGCCCAGGCCCGCCCATATCAACAGTGATTCCATACCAAACTCCCTTATCTATGATCCGCCCCGATATTAGGCCAGCACGACATCAAAAGTACAGATACCTCTCGCGCCAAGTGGCGCAGAGCTATGCATCGGGGGAGGGCTTCGGAAAATCCAGGCGTCCACTACTGCCCTTGTTTTTGAGGGGTGCAGGACAGCGAACACCGCTCTTTGCGACGGCGAAGGTCACGCCATCAATTGGCCGATAGACGTTCCTGCTCGATGAGGTATTCCGCCACTTTCAGCATGTCCGCCTGATCACCAGCCTTCCCAGCGCTGATCAGATACTTACCGTTAACCATTAGCGATGGAGTGCCTGTCACCCGTGCGCCCTTGGCAGCGGCGACGCCCTGACTCACCTGGCTGTTAACACCAAACGAATTGTACGCCTTGTTAAAGTCTTCCCGGGAAACACCGTTAGCCACAAACAGGGCTTCTATGTCGGCATCAGTGCCAAGTGGTTTGCGTTCTTCGTTCATTGCCCGAAAAATAACGGGGTTCATGGTATCGAGAACACCGAGCACCTGGGCTGTGTAGTACGCTTTGGCATGCAGCTCCATGACACCTCGCCATACGGCAGGGATACCGCGGAAGCTGACATCATCCGGCATGGTTTTTTTCCATTGACCAATCACTGCCTCGAAGGTGTAACAGTGCCCGCAGCCGTACCAGAAAAACTCTGCGAGTTCGATTTTACCGGGCTCTACCACCCGGATCGGTGGATTGATCACATCGTAATGGGTACCTGAAACATATGCTTCAGCACTGTCGGCTATAGCATTCGCGAGGCCGATTGTGAGTAAAGACAGCGTCAATAAAATTTGTTTGATCATGATTCCCTCGACAATCCATTCACCAGTGAGTAGGACAACAGGACAGACCCATCGTTCTCAAAAAATACAGCAAACACTCTTTTCTGCCCTAGTGCAGCCCTGATACGTAGCTCGACACCGCTTCAATCTCCCTATCACTCAGGGCAAACGCCACGCTGCGCATGATCTTGGCATCGCCATCGTTGGTGCGTCCCGACGGGTCGTCGTATCCCGTGCGGTATGCGCGCAGCTGGTCTGCGACATACTGAGCATGTTGTCCTGCCAGTGAAGGGAAGCCGCCCGGGGCGTTACCCTGCCCGGAGGGAGAGTGACAGGCAATACAGGCCGCCACGTTGCGTTCTGCCACGCCGCTGCGATAAATCTTTGCACCCAGCTCAAGCAGGGCCGGATCGGTTTGGCCGCCGCTTGTTTCCTGACTGGAAAAATACGCTGCGATATCCGCCAACTCCTGGTCGCTCTTGTCGTCCACCTGCCCGATCATCGTAGGCACCATACGCGCACCATCGCGAATGTCCTGCAACTGCTTGTAAAGATATTTCTCGCCCTGGCCCGCGAGCTTGGGAAAGGGCGCAGGACCATTACCATCCTCACCATGGCATGCGACGCAGGTGGCCGCCTCGTTCTTACCTGCCGCCGCATCGCCAGCAGGTCTCTCCGCTGCGAGGCCGGACGATACAAGGCCCAGTGTCAGGCAGAGCAGGATCGCTTGTTTTTTCATGTCAAATTCCGGTAATGCGTGAGTGTTAACTGTTTTTACTGTGATGCCGGTGACGCCATAAACACGATCAACGCCTGGTATTCTTCATCGGTGCAATCAGCACACAGACCTGTTGGCGGCATCCCGTTGAGGCCATCCTTGACCGACTGAACTAGCGTGGGCATGCCCTTGGCCATGCGGGGCGCCCATGCTGCAGTGTCATGGGTTTTGGGCGCGCCGGCGGCACCACTGTAGTGACAGGCGAAGCAGGACGACTGGTACTTGGCGGGCGCGTCAGCGGCCTGGGCCCCGAGGGCCGAACACATCAAAACTGCTGCGAAAAGCTTCTTCATGGGAAAACCTCTACGTTGTGGGCGACTAAACCAAACTACCTTACAAGCGTTTGATAACAGACGAAAAAAGCTGTGGCATTATATACGAGATAATCACACCAAAAAAGGCAATCACCCCAATGACCGAATCCGGACGGGACCACCCGCCAAAGACGCCAAATTACCGTGGGGCCCAGTTTCTCACCAGCGCGGCCAAGCTCAACCAGTGCCCGCCGGACGAGGGCTGGGAAGTGGCCTTTGCGGGCCGGTCTAATGCTGGAAAATCGAGCGCAATCAATAGCTTGACGACAAATAACAAGCTCGCAAAGACCTCCAAAACACCTGGACGTACACAGCTGATCAATTTTTTTACGCTGTCTGAGAGCCAGCGACTGGTGGACTTGCCTGGATATGGGTTTGCCAAGGTGCCCCTGAAAGTCAAACAGGAGTGGACGCGGCAACTCGAGAATTATCTGCAGAAGCGCGAGTGCCTGCGAGGATTGATCGTACTGATGGACATTCGCCACCCGCTGCAGCCTTTCGACCAGCAAATGCTGGACTGGACGCAATCGGCAAACATGCCCGTGCATATCCTGCTGACCAAGGCGGACAAGCTGAAACGGGGCGCGGCGAGCGCTACCCTGCTGAAAGTGCGTTCCGCACTTGAACCCTTGGGCGAACGCGCCAGCGTGCAACTGTTCTCCGCCCTGAAGCATACAGGCCATGAGGAGCTGACGGCGACACTGGATAAGTGGCTAACGGGTTAAGAGGGCGCGGCGCAAGGGCGTCGTGGCGGGTAAAAAATGCCCCGCCCACTCCGTGAAGGAGCAGACGGGGCCTACAAGGTCTCTTAGGGAAAGAGACGAGCTAACAGCGATTCAGAGGCTGAATCACTCAGGGACATAGCTCTCACTACCCCTGATCAGATGCTCTTTGGAGCAGAAAGTTCATTTAGATCTCCACCGTTTTCCATTTTTCCTGTTCTGGCCCCATCGTCAGACCTGCAAAAGCCAGCGGCAAACCCGCCTGCGCCCCAAATCCCTGAATCCCGAGGGGTATACCTTTACGGGCTATTGTGAGTATTATGAAGGCCGCAAAGACACCATGGAAGGAAGGCTATCTCGCCTCCACCGAACTTGGGGATAAAAATATGAATCGTCATGCACTCTCATACAGCAAGCTAGCCGCCGGCTTGCTGATTGGATCACTGGCCGCCAGCCCGGCCTTAACGCAAGGCATGCTTGAAGAGGTGATTGTTACCGCCCAAAAACGGGAGCAAAGTCTCCAGGATGTGCCCATAGCCGTTTCGGCCTTCACCGGGGAGATGCTCGAAAGAGCCGGCGTGAAAGATATGTTTGACCTGCAGGTCAATGCCCCCAGCCTGATCGTTAGCCAAAGCCAGACATCTACGACATCGACCTTCTCTATCCGCGGCGTATTCACCAGCTCACAGAACTTCGGCCTGGAATCGTCAGTGGGGCTTTATGTCGATGGTGTCTACCGCGCTCGACAGGGATCCATGATCAATAACTTGCTGGATGTGGCGTCAGTGGAAGTGCTGCGAGGCCCCCAGGGTACGCTGTTCGGTCGCAATACTCCCGCAGGCGCAGTGCAGATAAACTCGGTGGCACCTGACTTTGAAGGTACCGGTTTCCTCGAGGCAACGGCCGGCGATTACGATCTCTACGGTGTGAGCGGCGCCAAGTCGCTAACCATCATAGATGATGTGCTGGCTGTTCGCGGTACCGGTTTTTACATGAACCGTGACGGCTATGTCGACTGGATAGGGCAAGATGGCGTGAAAAAGAACGACGCGTTCAATGACAGGGATCGCTGGGGGGTGCGTCTACAAGCGCTCTATACTCCGACAGACGACCTGACCGTGCGCACGATCATAGACCAGTCAAAAGTCAATGAAGTCTGCTGCGGCACCGGCACATGGAAGAATAACTTCTTCCCACAGGATGGCGGAACGCTCCCCGCAAATCCGAATTGGAATCCGCCGCCAGCAAATGGGCCTACCGATCAGTACATTGCCGACGCAGGCGGCGTAGTACTTAACGGCAATGACTGGGATGATGACCAGGTTGTCACCGCGGGCCGCGAGCCCAAATCCAAAAATGACGATAAAGGTGTCTCGGTACAAGTCGATTGGGAAACAGACCCCTTTCTCGTCACGAGCATTACCGCCTACCGGGAGCATTCCTCCTTCGACGACGCTGACATCCTATTTACTAACCTCGACGGCGCCTATCGAATCAATGATTCGGACCAGGAGCAGTTCACACAGGAGTTTCGCATTACCGGTGATACAGATAAGCTCAACTATGTCGCTGGTTTGTATTACTACCACCAGAAACTGAAAAACGACCGCACCACAACAGTAGGTAAAGACACCACTATCATCGCTCTCGGGCCTACCTTTCCAAGCTCATTTTTTATCGCCGACACAGGCTCCCGCGACCTCAACGACCAGACCCATGAAAGCTACGCGGTGTTCGGTCAGGCCGATTACAACCTGACAGATGCATTAGTACTAACGGCTGGCCTGCGCTGGACCTACGAAGACAAGGAAATGGAGAATGTCTTCACTCAGGATTTCCCCATACCAGGGGATCCGACAGGGAATTTGGGTTTCACTGCGTTCCCGCCCCTGACTCCGACACCCGACCTCAAAGAAGACTTTGATGACAATAAGGTCACCGGGACCGTCAAGCTAAGCTGGTTCGCGACCGATGCAATCATGCTGTACGGGTCCTACGGTACGGGTTACAAATCCGGTGGTATTAACACAGACCGCATCGACCCGGCCTTCAACCCCATCTTCGATGCCGAAGAGGCAAAGTCGTACGAAGTGGGTATGAAAGCAGAATTCCCCGAGCAGGCTCTAAGGGTAAACGTAGCATTGCATAAGACAGATACCGATAACCTGCAGACTGTTTCCTTCCAGGGCGGTGGATTTGTTCTAAGCAATGCGGGCACCGCAGAGACCTACGGCGGTGAAATCGATCTGAACTGGGCCGCTACCGACTCCACCACGTTGACACTGGCATACGCCTATAACCACGGCGAGTATGAGAATTTTGAGGATGGCCCCTGCTGGACCGGGCAGCCCTGGCAGACGGGTCAGCCTGATCCAGGCAACCCGAACCCTAACGGTCCTTCCGGAGCCTGTGATCGAAGCGGCGGAGACTTATCTGGCAATCCCGAAAATGTTGTGGTCGTCACTGGTAACCAGAACTTCCGTCTGAGCGATGCACTGGAAGGCTTTGTGTACGCGGAGTACATCTGGACCGACAAGCGCATGACCGACGTCAACAACGACCCGGAAAAATTCGACGACGCCTACGCTTTGGTTAACGCTCGCGTGGGCGTCCGCTATGAGCCTTGGGACACCGTGCTGACTCTGTGGGGCCGTAACCTGACCGATGAAATGTATACAAGCACCATCGCCGATGCCCCTGCGCAAACCGGCCGTTACATCGCTTACTACACAGAGCCTCTCACCTGGGGTTTAACGATCCGCAAAGATTTTTAGTCTCTTTGTACTTCACTATGCGTTCCGGAAATATCCGGAGCGCATAGCTCCAGCAACACCCGCCGACTCGGCCCTGCTACTTTAGTTCTGGCTCAATCCGGATAGCGACTATCGCTGCCTCAAGCAGCCGTTGTTGGCGCTGCGAAGGAGAAACACACGACATGGAGCGTTACACACAACGTTCCATTTAATCTATCGCCGATTGCTATTTCGGGGCAACCGGATCAATGTGCCTCATCCCAGTTGTCGCCCACACCCGCTTCCACCAGCAGGGGTACCGCCAGCTCCGCGGCGCCTGACATCAGTGCGCAGATACGATCGCTGACAGATTCAACCTCGTCTTCGGCAACCTCAAACACAAGCTCATCGTGTACCTGCATGATCATGCGGGCATGCACATCGCCCTGCTGCAACCAGTCGTCGACAGAGAGCATGGCCCTCTTGATGATATCTGCAGCGGTGCCCTGCATGGGCGCGTTAATCGCAGTCCTCTCGGCAGCCTGAACACGCATTTTATTGCGCGCATTGATTTCCGGCAGATACAACCGTCGACCAAAGAGTGTTTGCACATACCCCTGCTCTTTGGCCAGAGCACGGGTGCGGTCCATATAGTCCGCCACGCCAGGGTAACGCGCGAAATAGCGGTCGATATATTCCTGCGCCTCGCTTCGCCCGAGATGTAACTGCTTGGCGAGACCAAAAGCTGACATACCGTAAATCAGGCCAAAGTTGATCGCCTTGGCTTTGCGGCGCTGGTCTACGGACACTGCTGCTAGCGACACTTCAAACACTTCTGAAGCCGTCGCCGCGTGAACGTCCTGTCCTTCTTTAAACGCATTCAGCAAGCCGGTGTCGGCGGACAGGTGTGCCATGATCCGCAGTTCAATTTGTGAATAATCCGCCGCAAGAATCTTGTGCCCGGGCGGCGCGATGAAGGCCTGTCGAATGCGGCGGCCCTCGCCTGTCCGAATCGGAATATTCTGCAGGTTAGGATCAGAAGAAGACAGACGACCTGTCGCCGTTACCGCCTGATGGTAGGAGGTATGGACTCGACCGGTGACGCTATTAAGCATCTGGGGGAGTTTGTCAGTGTAAGTAGATTTTAGTTTACTGAGGCTGCGATATTCCAGTAACAGCTTTGGCAGCGGGTAGTCCAGCGCCAGCTCAGCGAGCACCTCTTCGGCGGTCGAGGGCGCACCTTTTGGTGTTTTCTTGATTACTGGCAGCTCCAGTTTTTGAAAGAGAATCTCGCCCAACTGTTTAGGCGAGCCCAGATTAAACGCCTGCCCCGCGAGGTCATACGCCTGAGACTCAAGTTCCTTTAAACGCTCTCCCAGTTCGAGGCTCTGTTTTTGCAAGAGATCGCGCGATACCAGCGCGCCCTCCCGCTCAATGCGCGACAGCACCGGGACTAACGGCACCTCAAGATCTACCAGTACATTCTTCAAATCGCCCTGCTCCTCTAGCTTGTGCCAAAGGTGGTCATGCAGTCGCAAGGTAATATCGGCGTCCTCCGCGGCATAGGGGCCCGCCTCCTCAAGCCGGACCTCATTAAAAGAAAGCTGCTTGGCCCCTTTACCTGCAACATCCTCGAAATGAATCGTTCTCTGCCCCAGATACTTCAGGGCAAGACTATTCATATCATGTCGGGTGGCGGTTGAATCAAGCACATAGGATTCGAGCATCGTGTCGAAACGGATGCCGCGCAGGGTAATGCCGTGGTTAGCGAGCACACTGGCATCGTATTTAAGATTCTGTCCAACCTTGGCCGCGCTGCTGTCCTCAAGCAGTGGTTTCAAGGCAGCAAGCACATCGTCTCGCGACAACTGCGGCGGAGCATCGAGATAATCGTGCGCCAGCGGGACATAGGCCGCCCGGCCTGGTTCTATTGCAAAGGATACCCCGACGATTCGCGCATCCATATAATTGAGACTGGTGGTTTCCGTATCGAAGGCAAAGAGCTCTGATTCCTTTAGCGCCTTCAGCCAGGCATCGAACGCAGACTGGTCTGTAACGATATCGTAATCGACAGCAGGGGGCTCCTCGAAAGTTATCGCGGGTGTTTCAGTATCGTCAAGCAGCTCATCCAGCCAAGAGCGAAATTCCAGTTTGGTAAACCACTTAACCAGGTCTTCGCGGTTGGGCGTTTGATTTTTCAGCTGTTCCAGTGTGAGCTCGAGGGGGACATCGGTTTTTATCGTGGCCAACCGGTAGGACAGGTCAGCGTTGTCTCTCTCTTTTTCAAGCTTGGCGCCCATCGTCTTGGCACCACGAAATGAAAGAGCCGCCACCTTGTCGAGATTGTTGTATATATCATCAAGACTACCCAAACCCTGCAATAACCCCAGCGCAGTTTTTTCACCCACCCCGGGCACTCCGGGGATATTGTCCACCTTGTCGCCCATCAGGGCTAAAAAGTCGATGATCAGCGACGGCGGTATACCGAACTTTTCCTGCA
This sequence comes from Candidatus Marimicrobium litorale, assembly GCF_026262645.1. Taxonomy (NCBI): domain Bacteria; kingdom Pseudomonadati; phylum Pseudomonadota; class Gammaproteobacteria; order Cellvibrionales; family Halieaceae; genus Marimicrobium; species Candidatus Marimicrobium litorale. The sequence goes on along the minus strand of NZ_SHNO01000001.1, from coordinate 2,871,121 downwards.
CGCCAGCTTCATCCATGATGGTCTGGGTCATGGTGTTGACCAGGGTAGTATGAGAGTCCACCAACTGGGCCATATCCTTATCGCCAGTAGAGATTACGACGGCAAGCCCTTTTCTGCTGGCCTCACAAGACAAGGTTCCTATCACGTCGTCTGCTTCTACGCCCGGCTCGCAAATGTAGGGCAAACCCATCGCTTTGACGATTTCATGGATGGGTTCAATCTGCTCACGCAACTCGTCCGGCATGGGTGGGCGGTTCGCTTTGTATTCCGGGTAGATATCATCTCTGAAGGTTTTGCCTTTAGCATCAAATACTACGGCCACCGGGCTGCCAGGGTAGTCTGCCAGCAGACGGCGCAACATACTGGTCACGCCTCTCACCGCTCCCGTATTCTGACCCGAGGATGTGGTGAGCATTGGCAATGCATGAAAGGCCCGGTAGACATAGGAGGAGCCATCAACCAGGACGAGGGGTGTAGCGGCAGAATCCATAGTGCAACTTACCTTTATTCGGGGCCTGATGGCATGAGGCCGTCTTAGCAAGCAGGCGTTAGTGGCCCTGCATAGTACACAAGGGCTAGTGCTTCCAGCCATCCCTCGCGGCACGATAGGTCTTCATCATTTTTTCACGGTCCAGGGGTGCCTTGAAAAAGCCGTGGTAATCCCCCCTGGGGTTTATCAGCACAACGTTGGCGCTATGATCGACCTGGTAATCATCTCCGCTCCCTGCCACCTTCCTGAATGGCGTATTCAACGCTGTCGCAAAGCGGTGAATATCGAGAAATTCACCCGTCACCCCTATAAATGTTGGATTGAAGAAAGGCACGTATTGCGCCAGCTGCTCCACTGTGTCCCGCGCGGGATCTACTGACACCATCACAACCTGCGTATCCAGCCGCTCGCCCTCGTCGAGACCCGCAACAAAGTTGTCGAGAAAAGCCATCGTAGTAGGGCAGACATCCGGACAATAGGTGAAGCCGAAAAACAGCAGGCTCCAACGCCCTTGCAAGCTGCCTGGGACGAATGCCTCGCCCTTCTGATTCACCAGCTGAAACTGTCCGAGGCTTCTCGGCTTCTCATGCAGATAAAGCCCGTTCGCTTTCAGCTCAGTAGTAGACATTTCCTGAGGCAGTGTAACGCGCAAAACAAAACCACCAACGAACAACACCATCACGCCGAGCAGGACAAGAACCGTCCGTCGTATATTGCTGCGCTGGCTCATAATGTCGCCACCGGAAACAAGTAGTGATCAATCAGCATGATCACAAATAGAGCCATCAAATAGATAATGGAGTACTTGAATGTCTGCATCGGTGCGTTAGGGTTCTTGCCGCGCATCAGCGCTATCGCCCAGTAAAGAAACCCAAGCCCCAGCACCACCGCGCCCAGTAAGTATAGCGGGCCGCTCATGCGCGTCGCGTAGGGCAACAATGTAATCAGGAACATAAGGATCGTATACAGAAGAATATGTAGCTTGGTGAACGCCACACCGTGGGTCACCGGCAACATTGGTATCTCAACCGCCGCATACTCTTCCCTGCGGTGAATAGCCAGCGCCCAGAAATGTGGTGGCGTCCACGCGAAAATAATCAGCACCAGCAATAGCGCATGTCCGTGAATATCGTCAGTTACTGCTGTCCACCCCAAAAGGGGTGGAGCCGCTCCAGCAAGGCCGCCAATTACAATGTTCTGGGGCGTTGCCCGCTTGAGGAATAATGTATAAACGAAGGCATAACCCACCAACGATGCCAGAGTAAGCCAGGCGGTTAGTGGGTTGATCCAGAGAATGAGGATCGTCATTCCCAGCGTACCCAGTACGAGAGCAAACAGGGACGCCTGCAGATTGCTGACACGGCCGCGAGCCATTGGACGATTATGGGTGCGGGCCATTTTCTGGTCGACACGCTGGTCAATGAGATGATTGACCGCTGCCGCCGCGCCCGCACATAGAGCAATACCGAGATTTCCCAGTATCAGCACGTGCACCGGCACCATACCGGGTACCGCCATGAACATACCGATCGCAGAGGTAAGGATCATCAGCAGAACGACATTGGGCTTCGTCAGCTCCTTATAGTCCCGCCAACCAGCTGTTTCTGTGTGTTGTAGCTCCGTCATGCTCCCTTAACCACCGGAGTTCTTGAGCAGAAATTTTAGGTCCGCAATAACGTCTTTATAGGGCACCTGGTTGTCGTACGCCATCATAACCCAACCCGCCGGGTCGACAAGGTACCAGGTAGTCGGGTCTCCCTGCTGTTCCGGAAACAACACACGCTGCTCTTCTTTGGACAGCAAAAGCACTTTAAGGCTATCGTGCTCAATCTTCAGGTAGTCAGTGAAACTGTTCGGCGCAGCGCGTCCATCGCTCAGGGCCGTTACAGCGAACTGCGTATTTTCGCTATCGGTGTCACTGATATAAATCCTGCGCAGACGATTCACATTTCTCCCTATCGCGACGCGTATCTGTCGCGTTTCGTACAGGCTTTTTTCACAGTCTGAATCGCATCGCCCGTCTGTTCCCGGAACCACCATAGACCAGCGCGGCTCGAGATCTGAAAAGGCAAATTTCTGGCCGGACAGCTCACGAATACGAGCATCCTGCAGCTGACGCGGCGGTTGTATGAGCTCTCCACGATTGGCCGTGCCCAGCGCGCCGACAATATCGAGCTCGCCCCGGGCGACGAAAAACCACAGCCAGGTCGCGGCGAGTATCATCGTCAAGGGAATACCCGCTATCAACAGCAGAATCATGCGTCCCTGATTGGTCTGTTCCACCGGCTTATGCACCCCCTCTCTGACTCCACCACTGCCGCAGGTTGCTGCTACGAAGAAAGTACAACAGTGCAAGTACAAACGACATCGCAAACCACTGCACAGCGTATCCGACATGTTTTGCAGGGCCGGCGTTCACAATCTTCCACTCCACCGACAGAGCACCTGGCTGGCCCGCATCGATACGCACCGGATAGGGGAAAAGCATGCTTGCCTGTCCATCTGCAAGCAACAGGGATAATTTATCCATCTCTAATGCCTGTACTCGTCGCGGCCAACCCTGGGAAAATTTTTGTTCGGCTAACAGATAAGGTTTACCCGGGGCGAGGTAGACCAGGCCGCGAATCGTCACTTGACCAGAGACGTCTGGAACGTCGGGCAAACTGCGGCGCGCTGGATCTGCCGCGATCCAGCCACGGTTTACCAGGGCCAACATGCCGTCTTCCAGCTCAAACACCCCTACAACCTCGTTGCCGTAGCGACCGTGCTGCATTTTATTATCGAGAAGGAAGTACTCTTTCCCTCGGAAGTGGCCCGTGAGCCGCACGGGCAGATAGGCCAGATCTTCTCTCGGTGCATTCGCCAGATCCGCCAGGCGTGCTGGCGCCAGCGCCTGCTGTGCGTCAAAGGCATCGCGCAAACCTGCTTTTTCATCAGCGCGCGACAACTGCCAAAAGCCCAACCCCGCCAGCAGGGGAACCATCACCAGAGCAAACAGCGTAAGACGCCACTCCGGTTCAAACCGGAAGCCAATACTCATAGGGCACTCCTCACCACAGAGCAGGTGCCGGCCGACCCAACTGGTTTATACTGTCTGCTACTTTTGCAGGAGAAGTTCATTGCTTAAATTCGCGATAGTTGTATTCATGATAGCTCTGATTGCCAGTCTCGGTAGTGGATTTTACTACCTGATGATCGATCAGGGCGAAAAAACAAAGCGTCGTACCTTCCATTCGCTGGCCGTACGCATTTCTCTGGCTATCTGCCTGCTCGGCCTGATCATCTACGGTGTCGCCAGCGGCCAAATCGGACACCGCAACCCCTGGGATGGCGGTCCTGTACCTGCGGGTCAAGAGTCGCTGGAACAAGACTGATACGAACCTGTGCTCCTGCGGAGCAAAGAGGAGCGCATTTCCTCTTCCCTGAGCCATAATTCGCAGGGGCCGGCTTTATTTCCCGAGACAAAAACGGCGAATCACGTAGCCTGTACAAAGCAGTACAAACACGTCGACTCGCCGCTCTATGCGGGGCATCACGCCTTACGACGCGCGCCTTTATAGAATATAAACGAACAGGAACAGAAAGACCCAGACCACGTCCACAAAATGCCAATACCAGCTGGAGGCCTCGAAGCCAAAATGGTCCTCTGCAGTGAATTGCTTTCCAATAACCGACCGCAGCAGCTGTATCAGAAGCATTGTCATCCCCATAAATACATGGAAACCATGGAACCCGGTCAACATAAAAAATGTCGAACCATAAATGCCGGAGTTAAGCGTCAGGCCAAAGAGTTCATACGCTTCGTAGTATTCCATGAACTGCAAGTAAAGGAAGAACATGCCCAATGCTACGGTGATGCCGAGCCAGCGATTAAATTTAGACCTGTCGCCTTTGAGGATATTTGTATGAGCGAAGTGGCAGGTGAGGCTGGACGTCAGCAGCACGGCCGTGTTCCACATGGGCAGCCACGCGTACCAGGCGTGCGCATCGGCAAACGCCATACTGGTATGCGCACTGGTAAAGTCGCCATTATTGGCGATGGGTTGCACCGCAGCGCCGCCTACGGCCTCCTGAGGGGTTTGCATCATGGGCCAGGCATACTCAAAACCCTCCCACAGCAGGTAGTTCATCCTGCCACCCTCACCATCTCCCGCTAGCCAGGGGCCAACAAGCGAGCGAACATAATATAACGTGCCAAAAAAGACGAAAAAGAACATGACCTCGGAAAAAATAAACCAGAACATCCCAAGCACGTAGGATTTCTTCAGTTGGGCGCTGTTCAGGCCCGCGATGTTTTCATCGATAGCTATCTTGAACCACGAAAACAACGTCGCCATAAAAAAGAATAGTCCAACCAGAAAGATAGACCAGGAGTAGGTGCTCTCCTCAGGGTCACCAAATGTCATATCATTCATGATACTGGCGGCACCAAAAATGCTCAGAATAAGTCCGGCCGTCGCACAAATTGCCAACCGGCTCTTCTCGGGTACGTAATACTTTTCGTACTCTGTGGAAGCCTGACTCGTCATTTTTTTCTCCGTTTCTCGAACGCGGGCGACTGGCCCTGCGCGTTAACGACTAGCCAGATCGCCAGCCGCCCTCTCTGTCACATCAAAAATCGTATAGGACAGGGTGATTGTTCCAATATCCCGCGGCAGGTCCTGGTCAACAATAAATTGCAAAGGCAGCTCTGCAGAGTCACCCCCATCCAGTGGCTGCCGGTTAAAGCAGAAGCACTCTGTCTTGTGAAAGTAAGCCGCGGCCCGCGCTGGGGATACGCTGGGGATTGCTTGCGCCACCATCGCGAATGGCAGCGGATTCCTGGCGAGAAATACCGTGTCGTTAACGGCGCCAGGGTTGACCTTCATGATGCTCGTCGAAGGCGAGAACCCCCATGGCATACCCTCGTTGTTGGTGGCAATAAACTGCACCGTCACGACTCTGCTTTCATCCACTGCCGCGGGCACTGACGTATACGCTTCAGTCCCTGTCTTACCGTTGATGCCGAGGGTATCGCAGAGCACATCGTATAAAGGCACCATTACAACAAACACAAACGCGAACATTACAACCGCCAGGCCCACCAACTTGGCCGCGGTATCAATGCTTGGATTATCGCTCAGTTTAACCATAGTACGTCTTACTTCACCGAAGGCGGCGTTTCAAAGGTGTGGTAGGGCGCCGGTGTCGGCAACGTCCATTCCAATCCCTCAGCCCCATCCCAGACCTTCTCTTCCGAGGTCGGCTCACCCGCTACAATTGTCGCAATCACGTTGTACAAAAACAAAATCTGCGATGCACCGTAGATAAACGCACCGATCGAGGACATCATGTTGAAGTCCGCAAACTGCAATGCGTAGTCCGGGATTCGGCGGGGCATGCCCGCAAGCCCGACGAAGTGTTGTGGGAAAAACGTCAGGTTAAATCCAATAAACGAGATCCAGAAATGGGTCTTGCCCATCGTCTCGTTGTACATGCGTCCACACCACTTGGGCAGCCAGAAATAAATAGCCGCCGTCATGCTGAAGACCGCACCTGCCACCATCACGTAATGGAAATGAGCCACAACAAAATAGGAGTCATGGTACTGAAAGTCTGCCGGCGCGATAGACAACATCAACCCGGTAAAACCGCCCAGCGTAAACAGCACCAAGAAGCCAATACTGAATAGCATCGGGGTCTCAAACGTCATGGCGCCGCGCCACATGGTGGAAATCCAGTTGAACACCTTCACCCCGGTGGGCACCGCAATCAACATGGTGGCATACATAAAGAACAGCTCACCCGCGACGGGCATACCGACTGTATACATGTGGTGCGCCCATACAATAAAGGATAGAAAAGCAATCGATGCCGTAGCGTAGACCATCGAGTCATAGCCAAACAGCGGCTTGCGAGAAAACGCAGGAATAATCTGGGACACCACGCCGAATGCCGGCAGGATAATGATATAGACCTCGGGGTGGCCAAAGAACCAGAATACGTGCTGGAACAGCACGGGGTCGCCGCCGCCGGCTGCCGAGAAGAAACTGGTGCCGAAGTGAATATCCATGAGCATCATGGTAACGGCTCCGGCCAATACCGGCATAACAGCAACCAGCAAAAACGCAGTGATCAGCCAGGTCCAGACAAACAGCGGCATTTTCATGTACGTCATGCCGGGCGCGCGCATGTTCATCACGGTAGCAATGATATTGATCGAGCCCATGATGGAAGACAGCCCCAAAACGTGGACAGAAAAGATGAAGAAGGTAACCGACGGCGGCGCATAGGTCGTCGAAAGAGGCGCGTAGAAAGTCCAGCCAAAGGCCGGCGCACCGCCTTCCATAAAGAGAGTCGACGCCAACAACAGGAAAGTCGGAGGAAGAATCCAGAAGCTCCAGTTGTTCATCCGCGGCAACGCCATATCCGGTGCGCCGATCATCATTGGGATCAGCCAGTTAGCCAAGCCCACGAAGGAGGGCATGATCGCACCGAACACCATTATGAGCCCATGGAGCGTCGTCATCTGGTTGAAAAAAGCGGGGTCTATCAACTGCATCCCGGGCTGGAATAGTTCTGCCCGGATAACCATGGCGAAAAAGCCGCCCAGAATGAACATCGCGAACGAGAACCACAGATACATGGTTCCGATGTCTTTATGATTGGTGGTAAACAGCCACCTTCCGAGGCCCTTGGCAGGACCGTGATGATGTTCTCCCATCGTTAAACCCTCCTATTGGCCTTTCTTGTGGTTGTATACGTCAATGGGCTGAATGAGATCGCCCATGTTATTGCCAAAGGCGTTGCGCTGATAAGTGATCACCGCCGCCATATCGACATCATTTAGCTGACCGCCGAACGCCTGCATCGCGGTACCGGGAACGCCATTGATACCGATGTCCAGGTGTCCACTAACACCCCCTGTAGCAACAGTGCTGCCTGCGATTGCCGTGCCGACACCGCCCTCACCATTGGCTCCGTGGCACGCAAGGCAATTGCGCTCATACACCGACTTTCCGCGGGTCATCAGGTCATCCATGACAAAAGTTTGAGCCATTAGGTCATTGACCTCCCTTGCTTCCGCCTGCTTGTTCGCAAACCACTCTGCGTATTCCTCTTTGCTGACCACGTTCACCACAATGGGCATGAAGCCATGGTCCTTGCCGCAGAGCTCCGCGCACTGTCCACGATAGACTCCCTCGTCCGCAGTGCGGGTTGATATTTCGTTGATAAAGCCGGGAATAGCATCCCTTTTAACCGCAAGCTGCGGCACCCACCACGAGTGAATGACGTCGTTCGCCGTTACAAGGAAGCGAATCTTGGTGTTCGCAGGCAGAACAAGCGGCTCATCCACCTCCAAGAGGTAGTTTTCACCCTTCGCCTCGGTGTTGTAAATTTCCGCCTGCGGAGTGCGCAGATTACTGAAGAAAGCCACGTTATCGCCTTCTTCGTTGATGTACTCATACTTCCACTTCCACTGATATCCCTTGACGATGACATTCAGCTGGGCTTCGTCATTGTCGTAAATGTCGAGCAAGGTCGTGGTGGCAGGCACCGCCATCGCGATCAAAATGATGAAGGGCACGATAGTCCAGGCTATCTCGACTTTGGTACTCTCGTGGAAAGTTGCCGGTGTAACGCCCCGGGACTTTCGGTGGTAGATGATTGAATAAAACATCACACCGAATACCAGGACGCCGATCACGACGCAAATTCCAAGAATAATCATGTGCAGGTCGTAGATTTGCCGCCCGACCTCGGTAACTCCGGGTGACATATTGATACTGCTCAACCCACCGTCGGCTGCAAAGGCGATGACGCTCATCAGCAACAGCATAGGCGCAACCGCGAGCTGTAAAAGCCGCTTCGCTTTAAAACCCATTTCCCGTGTCTCCATTCAGAAAAACTGTATTCCCAGACAAACCCCTTTCCTCCACCATGGCGCTCTCGCAATCGATTGGGCGCAGGCCACTCGGGGCGAATAAACAGGCCTGCTGCGGACGAGCCTCATTCCAAGATGCGGCCTGACGTCAAAAACCGCGCGGATTATAGCGGAACTCTGGCGCGAATCCTACAGAGTTAAAGGCTTTGTCGGATATTCAATATTCACGCCTGATTTCGCTCAGGTTTTAGCCCGTTTGCACTGGTACTTCGTGGGTCGGGCTGCTAGCAAAATGCCCGAAATGGTCTAGCCTGAAAAGAGTCTCACAGCATTACCCCTCGATACAGGTAGCGAGTTTTGGTCACCCTCGGCATAAAAGAAACAATTCGTGTGGCGCTATTGCAGGAAGAGGAATCAGGGCAGCTACGCCAAAAACTCGCACAGGAAGTGCCGCTGCTGCGGGACAAACTCGTTTTACCTGAAAATGAGCCCGTTCTTGCGCTGATGGAGTTTGTCACGAACTACGTGGAGAGCGTGCCCGGGTGCCTGCATCTGGTAACCGCACTCAGCAAAGAATTTGGCTTTTACGACTACGCCGCGCCCTTTCTGCACATGGCTGAGGACTATTTTCTGCAGCCTCCCAACGCACTGCCACAGGACGGGGGGCTGGAGGCGCTGCTCGATGAGGCGTTTTTGGCCCACAGGCTGCTGGAAGAGGTCAATGATCACCATATTCGCCAACTACAGCGTCCACTAGTGCCGCTGGACATGACAGAGGCCAATATCATCGTGCACCATTTACTCGGCGACGCCTTTGCGACCAGCCTGGAGCAATTGGTGCAGTTTGCGGCGGGGCAGCTGCTCGGTAAGGAGTATGTGTGGGACCAAATCCGCGCGCTCCCCGGCTCCTCCCGGCCCGATACGGCCCTGATCTCCTCCGAGCAGATCATGGGGCCAAAGCACAGTATCCGGCTGCGCCTGTCTGCCTGACGTCAGGAATCCTCACCATCGAGCAGGGTCACAGGCTCCGCAGGGGTATCTACCCGGCGCGCCATCGCCCGGCTGACGCGGGTAGGCAGCTCCGCCACGCCGCCGTCCGGGCGGTCTTCAGAAAAACCACAGCTCACACAAAGCCGCTGGTCCGTGTCGAGATCCACGACGATTTTATCTTTCAGTGCGCAGCGTGGGCACACGGCCCCCGCGATGAAACGGCGTCTGTTCGGCTTGTCTGGCATGTAAATACTCCAACAGCTGCGGCTGTCTGGAAAGGCGATGTTATCCCCGCTATTGTAACAGCCCATCACTCGAGGAGGAGCCCGAATGCGCCACTATCGTCCCACCAGCCTGCGAAGTTTTGCCGGTATTTCCCCCACCACCGGTCAGAGAGTACTCATCGACCCCAGCGCAGTGGTCATCGGAGACGTCACTCTGGAGGATGACGTCTCTGTCTGGCCTCAAGTCGCCATTCGCGGAGACATGCACCGTATTTTTATCGGGGCCAGAACCAATGTTCAGGACGGCAGCGTACTGCACATTACCCACGATGGACCCTATAACCCCGGTGGCTGGCCGCTGCATATTGGCTGCGATGTCACTATCGGGCACAACGCGACGTTGCACGGGTGCACGCTTGGTGATCGGGTTCTTGTGGGTATGGGCGCAACCGTTATGGACGGAGTCACCGTGGAAAATGAGGTCGTCATCGGTGCCTGCGCGCTGGTAACACCGGGTAAAACACTGCGCAGCGGCTACCTTTATGCCGGCACCCCGGCGCGCGAAATCAGAGCCCTGTCAGAAAAAGAGCGTGCCTACTTCACCTACAGCGCCAATAACTATCTGTCTTTGAAGGACCAGCACATAGAAGAGCTGGAGGCCCTGCCGGAGACGGCCTGAGGCAGACGGCAATGTGCTCTCACAGGGCGTTCATGGCCCCGCGCAACTGCTGCACAACCGGCCCAGTATCCGGGCGCGCACCGTGCCAGATATAGAAAGATTCTGCCGCCTGCTCTACCAGCATGCCCAACCCATCAGATACCGCCCAGGCCGCATGGTGGGCCGCCCAGCGCATAAAGGGCGTGGGCTCGGCACCGTAAACCATGTCATAGCAGCAACCGCGCTCGGTCAATAATTCACCCGGGAGGTCCGGCACCGTGCCATCGAGCCCGGCGCTGGTCGCGTTAATTACCAGGTCAAATTGACGGTCATTCGCCAGCGCGTAGGCACCACCGGAGACCTGCCCCTGGTCCCGAAACTCCCGCACCAATTGCTCGGCGCGTTGCGCGGTTCTGTTTACCACCAGCAGTTCCTGCGGCCTCTCTCGCAACAGGGGGCCAAGGACGCCGCGGGCGGCACCACCAGCACCCAGTAACAGCACCCGCTGGCCCTGTATCATCCACCCGAGATTGGCGACCAGATCTCGCACCAAGCCGATACCATCGGTATTATCGCCGGCAACCGTGCCATCTTCACGCCGCGTCAGCGTGTTGGCGGCACCTGCCTTGGCAGCTCTCTCACTCAGATGATCTGCGAGATCGAACGCCTCTTGCTTGAACGGCACGGTGACATTGAGGCCGGCGCCTCCCCCATCAAAAAACTGCGCAACGGCGGCGGCAAAGGCACCTCGATCCACCCGCACCGCGCGATAAAGCAGCTCGCGATCGCACTGCTCCGCGAACAGCGCATGGATTTCCGGCGATTTGCTCTGCTTAATCGGGTTGCCGAAAACAGCGTATCTGGGTTTTTCAATCATGCCATCAGGCCTCTGCAAGCCAGTCTTTATGCTGCAGGTAATACTCGGTCAATTCCGCTTCGGGAGAGCCGGGCTCGGGCTGGTAATCATACTCCCAGCGCACCAGTGGAGGCATCGACATGAGGATTGCCTCAGTACGACCGCCAGACTGCAAGCCAAACAGTGTGCCGCGATCAAACACCAGGTTAAATTCGACATAACGACCCCGGCGATACAGCTGGAACTGGCGTTCCCGCTCACCGTAGGGTTTATTCTTATTGCGCTGCACGATAGGGCGGTAGGCGCGAAGATAAGAATCGCCCACGGAGCGGGTGAACGCAAAACAGGTATCGAAATCCCATTCGTTCAAGTCGTCAAAAAACAGGCCGCCGATTCCCCGAGCCTCATCCCTGTGTTTCAGGTAAAAATACCTGTCACACCAGGTCTTGAATCGACTGTATGTATCTTCGCCAAATGGCGCACAGGCCTCCGCAGCCACGCTGTGCCAAGCAATACAATCGCCCTTACTGGCATAGTAGGGTGTGAGGTCATAGCCGCCTCCAAACCACCATACCGGTTCTTCGCCGGGCTTGTTCGCGACAAAAAATCGAACGTTGGCGTGAGAAGTAGGAATGTAGGGATTCTCGGGGTGAATAACGAGAGAAACCCCTAACGCTTCAAAACTGCGACCCGCCAATTCAGGCCGCGCCGCGGAGGCGGAGGGAGGCAGGTTTTGGCCGGTCACATGGGAAAAATTAACCCCCGCTTTTTCCAGCACGGCGCCACCGCAGAGCACCCGGCTCCGACCGCCACCACCTTCAGGACGCTGCCACGCTTCAGTCGAGAAGCTCGCCGCACCATCTTCCTCTGACAAGGCAACGCAAATACTGTCTTGTAAACCCAGCAGATAGGCCTTTACCTGTTCAATCTGCATCTTCCATTTCCTTGAGGAAATTATTCGACGCGCATTATACGCCCCTGAAGCCACAGGGAAACCGCTCCCTGGGAATGGTGCGGATCAGGAGCGGACAATGTCCCCGCTTACGAGGTGCCGGATCGCAGTGGGCCGCGCCGATGAACCGACCCTGCCCGGCACAAAACAGGACACACTGCCTCCGAAATAACGTCGCACCTGAAACGCCTCACGGGCAGGGAGTGCACCGCCCGGATTGGCCGACGTGGAAACTAGCGGCCCGCCCCAGGCAATGCAAAGCGATGAGACGACGGGGTGGTCGCTGACCCGCACCGCAACCGTATCGTGCGCACCACAGACCCACGGGGGCACACGGTCATGGTGGGGCAATAGCCAGGTAGCAGGGCCAGGCCACGTGGCACGCAGGGCATCAAGCTGTTCAGGGTCCAGACCCGACAGCAATGTACCCAATTGCTCGATGTGCGCCGCCACCAGAATGAGCCCCTTGGACTCTGACCGCTGCTTGATTTGCAGGAGGCGCGTGACGGCGGCTCGACTGTCGGGATCACAACTCAAGCCCCACACGGCTTCTGTGGGGCAGGCGATCACGTCTTCCCTGCACAGCGCATCGGTGGCCTGCTTTAGGGCGAGAAAGCTCGGTGAAAAAGACAACCTTAGGCCTTCAGTTTTTCCTGCAGTGCTGCGTTTTTATCGGCAATATCCCGGGCATTTGCCTCTCGCTCGTCACGCAACTGCTGCGCCAGTTGGGGATTGGCCACGGACAGGATCTGAGTTGCGAGATAGGCCGCATTTTTTGCACCCGCCTTACCAATCGCAACCGTTGCCACGGGGATGCCCGCGGGCATTTGCACGGTGGACAACAGCGCATCTAGGCCATCCAGTGATGCATTCATCGGAACACCAATCACCGGCTTTACGGTGGTAGCAGAGACAGCGCCCGCGAGGTGTGCTGCCATGCCGGCCGCAGCAATAAAAACGGCGCAGCCGCGCTCCTCGGCCTCTTTGATAAACGCTTTGGTTTCTTCCGGTGTGCGGTGGGCAGAGGTGATTCTTACTTCGAAGTGCACACCAAATTTACGCAGCACATCAAAGCTGGCCTCCATTACCGGCAGGTCGGAATCGGAACCCATCACAATTGCGACAAACGGCTCGCTCATGCATTTTCTCCTATTACGTTAAAACAACGGCTACAAGAGCCTGAAAGACCGGCGATTCTTACTAATTGTGGCGGAATTGGCAAGTTCAACAGCGGATATAACCTGAAGAAAGGCGTTGTACCCGACCCGCCAACTCCAGATTGGACAATTCTGCCAGCAAGTGCGCCGCTGGGCGCGCTGTACCCGTCACCAGTTCATCCAGAGTAATCGCTTCGTAGCCAAGCAGGGGCAGCAGCCAGGATTCCTCGCGCCCCTTCTCGCGAGCTGTTTGAAAACTCACACCTCGCGGAACATCGCAGACGCCAAACTCTTCGAGAATATCATCCACCGCGCGCACCATTTTAGCGCCATCGCGCAGTAACTGCAGGCACCCGAGCCCCCCTTCATGCAGGGGTGACCACGGCAGGGCAAAGACCTCTCGCCCCTGCTCAAGCGCCGCGCCCGCAGTGATCAGGGAGCCGCTTGGTAGGGCCGCCTCGATCACCACGACACCCAGGGCCATCCCGCTGATGATCCGGTTGCGCTTCGGAAAATGGTGACGACGCGGCGGCGTGCCCGGCGGAAACTCGGATACGAGACAACCCGTCGCCTCGATACGGCGGGCGAGTGCGCGGTTCCGATGCGGGTAAACCTGCTCGATGCCCGTGGCCATGACGGCGACCGTCCGGCCGCCCACCTGCAACGCACCCTCGTGCGCCGCGGTGTCAATCCCCAGAGCCAGCCCGGAGCCAACCAGCAAACCGGCTGCTGATAGCTGGCCACTCAGGTCGCGCGCCAGCCGAAGCCCCGCGGACGTTGCACCGCGGCTGCCCACTACTGCCAGCTGCGGAGTGAGTAGCAGGGCGGGCTCACCCAGCACGTATAACAGCGCCGGCGGATCGTGGATTTCGCGCAGCAGCGGCGGATAGTGTTCGTCATCGATTGCGACGGTCGAGACACCGCCCGCGCGGGCATCGAGGTGTGCTTTGCCAACATTCATACATCGTCCTTGACGTTATGTGCGGCGGCGGTATCACGGCAGCTAGCGCTACCGGCCCTGTTCAGGGATTCTTGATCAAATCGAATATCTCGAGCGGGCGGGTCGCTCTCAGGATAATGGCGTAGCTGACCTTTTCATAAGATTCGAACACCATCGCCAGACCTGCCCGGGTATCTGGCAGACGCACATTCGACTCGGAGACCTTATCGAATACGGTGCGGCCCGTCTGGTATACCGCGACCACGTTGCCAATCTGAAGGCCGTCCCGCTTGCCCTGATTAATGACAACGATACTCATGTCACCCACCTGCGTCAGGCCGCCGACAACGGCTATGATCGCGCCGCCGACAATTGCCGCCTGCGGCGCCTGGGGGTGGAAGGTCGAGTCCAGCACGCGTTCTTCCTGGGGCAGGAGTCGATCACCAATTCTGACTTCCTCCGCAACACGGGTAATTTCCAGTTGGGTGACCTCATCACGGTTGCTGCTCGTGAGTCTTCCCGTCCCGATATCCATAACCTCGTATCCCAGGTGCTCCCCGGTATTAGGATCTATAAAACGCTGGCCAATGCGATAAATGCCATAGGTCCGCTCGCCATCGGGAAACGGGCCGCGGCCGTAAATGGTGTCTCCGGGCCCGCCAATCAGGGCGCGCTGGTCCTGGGCAACAATGTACGCGGACTGGTTCAGCTCCCCGGCTTCCATGACACGGTTGTTCTGCAGCCAGGGGCCTATCTGGTCCAGTGGAATAGAGGGAATAGCCAGGTCGAGGTCGCTGACCCGCATGTTCGGACTTAATACCTTTTCCCTGCCTCGCCGCAAACGAAGCCGCGGCTGGCCGTCAATCCAGACAAGGTAGAGTTCGTCGCCGGGAAATATCAGGTGGGGGTTATCGATCTGCGGATTAACATCCCAGAGCTCCGGCCAGCGCCAGGGCTCCTGCAGGTACATCCCTGAAATCCCCCAAAGTGTATCGCCCTTCTCAACGATGTACGTTTCCGGTACATCCTCATTGAGTTGCACTGCCGCCTGCGCCCATCCTGCAAACAGCAGTGAAGCCAGAAATAGACCAAGAGAAATTGACTTTATTTTCATTATTGCACCCTTTTCATTCAGGCGGGCATCCAACGCCTGGCTCACGTTCTCCCACACCACCGCTGCTGAATTCGTGTGCCTCCGGCCGACTGATTGTCACCGTGCGACCTGCTCTGGCGGCGAAAACACCGCCATACCCTTGCCCTTCGGCCGAGGCGCAGCGGCGTCCTAACGCTAGGCACCCCGTAATCGCACGCTGTATAATGCTCACAGTTTGCTGTTGCAACATGACGCTGGCAAGCCAAATGTTACCAAATCACGCAGCCAATTCTGGCCAACACTAGCCGCTGCGCAGGCACTGAATATCATGGCATTACTGGAAATACTGGAGTTCCCTGACCCTCGCTTACGCACCCGTGCGGCGCCTGTAGATACGGTCACCGAGATAACACGGAAGCTCATCGAAGACATGTTTGAAACCATGTACAACGCACCGGGCATCGGCCTCGCCGCGACCCAGGTCAACGTGCACCAGCGCATTCTGGTCATGGACGTCTCCGAAGAAAACGACCGCCCACTGGTATTCATTAACCCGGACATCACCGCACGCAGTGAAACGCTGGAAGACTATGATGAAGGCTGTCTGTCTGTGCCGGGTTTTTTTGAGCCCGTAACCCGTCCCCAAGAAGTAACGGTTGCGGCCCTGGATCGCAATGGCGACGCATTCAACCAGACGCTGTCCGGGCTGGAGGCCATCTGCCTGCAGCACGAGATAGATCACCTCAACGGCAAACTTTTTGTCGATTATCTGTCTCCCCTGAAGCGGCAACGGATACGCAAGAAGCTGGAAAAAGACCAGCGATGCCGCGACTGACGCCATGACAGATGCCAGCCTCAGAGTCATTTTTGCCGGCACGCCCCGCTTCGCGGCCCTTCATGCTGAGGCTATTGTCGATAGTAAGCACCAACTACTGTCAATCTACACCCAGCCGGACCGCCGCGCGGGGCGGGGCCGCCAGCTCCAGACGAGCCCCGTCAAGCAGGTCGCCGAAGAGGCGGGTATCCCGGTCTATCAGCCCGACACCCTCAAAGATAAAGAGGTACAGACCGAACTGGCGGCACACGACGCGGATGTGCTCGTGGTGGTGGCCTACGGGTTAATCCTGCCTCGCGACGTACTGACTATCCCCCGGTTTGGTTGCCTCAATGTCCATGCCTCACTCCTGCCCCGCTGGCGGGGAGCCGCACCCATCCAGCGCGCGATCGAGGCGGGTGACGAAGCCAGTGGAATCACTATCATGCAAATGGACGCAGGACTCGATACCGGCGACACGCTTGCCACCGCAGCCTGCCCGGTTGACCCGCGCGCTAGCGCAACCGATCTGCACGATCAACTCGCACTACTGGGTCCCGAGCTGCTTCTGAGCGTACTGGATAACCTGGAATCCTGTCGCGCATCTGCGCAGCCCCAGGACGATACGCAGGCAAACTACGCGCACAAATTGCACAAACAGGAAGCCGAGATCAACTGGTGCCGCGACGCCACCACCCTGGACCGGCAGATTCGCGCCTTCAACCCTGCCCCGGTCTGTTACGCCGTACTCGATGGCAAGCGCGTCCGAATCTGGGGCGCGAGGCCCGCAGCCGCAGAGCTCTGCGATAGCGCTCCTGGCACCATCGTTAAGGCCGACCAGGAAGGCATCACCGTGCGTTGCGCAAAGGGCGACCTGGTTCTGCAAATATTGCAACTGGAAGGCGGCAGACAATTGCCCGCGGCAGAGCTGCTGCGCGCTCACCACGATCGCTTTTCTGTGGGCAAACGCTTTGCGCCCACGGCCGCGGCGGCACAAGAATGAGCGTCGATACCCGCGCCGCAGCAGCACTGACCATCGCAGACGTGTTCAGCGGGCAATCCCTCGACCGTGCCCTCGCGCGGCAGGAAAGCAAGGTCAAAACGCGAGATCTGGGACTGTTGCGCCAGCTATGCTACGGGACACTGCGCCACGAACCGCGTCTCACAGCAATCCTCGCACAGCTGATAGACAAACCCCTGAAAGACAAAGATCGCGATATCCAGGCCCTGTTACTCTGTGGCTTGTATCAACTGGACTTCACACGTGTACCCGACCACGCCGCCGTCGCGGCTACCGTAGAGGCCACGCGGGCGCTCAAAAAGCACTGGGCCAAAAATCTGTCCAATGCTGTACTGCGGCGGTTCCTGCGGGAACGTGAGCCACTGCTAGAAGCGCTGGATGATGCAGCCAGCAGCTGTCACCCCCGTTGGCTTTATGACAAAATCCAGACGCAGTGGCCCGCCGCCGCCGGCGATATACTGCTTGCCAACAACGAACACCCCCCCATGACGCTCCGCGTGAACACCGCCCGAGTCAGCCGCGAGCAGTACCTCAAAACACTCGCCAAGCAGGGCATAGGCAGCAGTGAGGGCCTACTCGGCCCGCAGGCTATTTACCTGTCGCACGCGATGGATGTAAGCCAGTTGCCGGGGTTTCAAGACGGCATGGTGAGCGTACAGGACGAAGCGGCACAACTGGCCGCAATCCTGCTTTCGCCCGGACCGGGAGAGCGCGTGCTGGATGTCTGCGCAGCGCCCGGGGGAAAGACCTGTCACATACTGGAACTGCAAGCGGAGCTTGCGGAACTGGTTGCGATGGATGTAGAGAGGAACAGGCTGGACAAGGTCTCGGACAATCTGGCGCGACTGGGGCTTGTTGCATCACTCGTTTGCGCCGACGGGACCGCGCCACCGGAACAGCTATCCGCGGCCAGCTTCGATCGCATATTGGTAGATGCCCCTTGTTCAGCCAGTGGCGTAATCCGGCGGCATCCAGACGTAAAACAGCTGCGCAAAACGACCGATATCGCAACGTTTAGCGAGCTGCAAACCCGCCTGCTCCTGGGTGTCTGGCCACTACTGAAACCGGGCGGCACCCTGTTGTATGCAACCTGCTCCATCTTCAAAGAAGAAAACAGTACGGTCATCGGCCGCTTCCTCGACCAAACACCGGATGCGGTGCATCAAGACCTCGATACCCCCTGGGGCGAGGCGTCGAGCTACGGCAAACAACTGCTCCCCAGTAGCGGTGGCAGTGACGGCCTGTACTACGCGTTGCTGCAAAAAACAGTCTCATAGTTGTGCACAATTTCGCCACACCGGCTCTTACATTCACGGGGCGACTTCTTTAATGTGATTGCATAACCGGGAGGGCCTCTGACCTAGTCGCGCACTCTTCGGGACCCGTAATCACTGCAAGGCTCACCGGGCCATGAAGATCATTATTCTCGGCGCTGGCCAGGTCGGCGGCACCCTCGCCGAGCACCTCGCCAACGAGCAAAACGACATCACCGTTGTCGATACCGACACCGACAAACTCCGCGCGTTACAGGAGCGGCTCGATATCGGCACTGTGACAGGTGGCGCTTCTCATCCGGACACCCTGCGCGAGGCGGGAGCCGAGGACGCAGACATGCTCGTTGCCGTGACCAATAGCGACGAGATCAACATGATGGCCTGTCAGGTGGCTTACACCCTGTTCAAAACACCAACCAAAATTTCCCGGGTCCGCTCACCGTTTTACCTGGCTCACCAGAAACAACTATTCAACCGGGATCATATTCCGGTCGATGTCATTATTGGCCCCGAACAACTGGTCACACGCAGCATAGTCCGCCTTATTGCTACCCCGGGCGCGCTGCAGGTAATGGATTTTGCCAAAGGACGGGTGCAGTTGGTTGCCGTGCGGGCTTACCACGGAGGCCCTATTGTCGGACACGAGCTGCAGGAAATCCGACGGCACATGCCCAACGTGGATACTCGTGTCGCGGCGATCTATCGACAGGACCGCGCCATAATCCCTGAGGGTGATACCGTTGTAGAAGTGGACGACGAGGTGTTCTTCATTGCTGCCCGCGACAATATCCGGGCAGTCATGTCAGAGCTGCGCAGTGTCGACAAGCCTTACAAGCGGGTCATGATCGCTGGCGGCGGCAACATCGGAGCGACACTGGCACAATCTCTGGAGAACGATTACCAGGTGAAGCTGATCGAGAAATCCTACAGCCAGTGCCGCAGCCTGTCTGAGCGACTCAAGCACTGCATCGTGTTGCATGGCAGCGGTTCCGAGCCGCAATTACTTTCATCGGAAAATATAGAGGCCACCGATGTTTTCTGCGCGCTGACCAACAGCGACGAGGCCAACATCATGATGTCCATGCTGGCGAAGCGGTTGGGCGCCAAAAAAGTCATCACGCTGATTGCCAACGCCGCTTACGCGGAGTTAGTCGGTGATGAAATCGATATCGCTATCTCACCACAACAGATTACCATCGGAAGCCTGCTTACCCATGTAAGAAAAGGCGACATCAGCAACGTGCACTCACTGCGCAGGGGAGCCGCAGAGGCCATCGAAGTGACCGCCCTGGGAGACCAGCGCTCCTCCCAGGTCGTGGGACGACGGTTGGACGACATCAAACTGCCCCAGGGCGTCACCATTGGCGCTGTCGTGCGTGGAGAAGACGTGTTAATCGCACATCGACATATTGTGGTGGAGACGGATGATCACGTGATCCTGTTCCTACTTGACCGCAAGCAAATCAAAGCGGTAGAGAACCTGTTTGCTGTCGGTCTCGGGTTTTTTTCATAGGATGCATTTCTCCGTCACGTTCAGAATCCTTGGCATCCTGCTGATGCTGTTCAGCTCGATTCAGTTGGTGCCTCTGGTATTCGCTTTATTCGAGAGCCAGAGGAATGCCAGTGGGTTTATCTACGCAATCCTGATTACTTTTTTCTCCGGATTGTTTCTGTGGCTGCCGGTGCGCAACGCTCGCCACGACCTTAGAATTCGAGATGGGTTTTTGATCACCTCGTTGTTCTGGACGGTGCTTGGCCTGTTTGGCGCGCTGCCGTTCGCACTGTCTGAAGCATTACAAATTTCGACCATGGATGCGGTGTTTGAATCAATCTCAGGGCTTACCGCAACGGGCGCCACCGTCATTGAGGGCCTCGATGAATTGCCCCGATCCATCCTGTTTTACCGTCAATTGCTACAGTGGCTAGGCGGCATCGGAATCATTGTGGTGGCCGTCGCGATCTTACCTATGCTGGGGGTAGGTGGCATGCAATTGTATAAAGCCGAAACACCCGGACCCTCCAAGAACAGTAAACTGACCCCGCGTATTACGGAAACTGCCAAAGCGTTGTTTATTGTTTACCTGCTGCTGACGGTGGCGTGCGCGGTCGCCTACTACGCTGTAGGCATGTCGGGCTTTGACGCGGTCGCCCACTCTTTTTCAACAGTGTCACTCGCAGGGTTCTCGACCCACGATGACAGTCTGGGTTTTTTCAACAGTGACGCGGTGCTTATCGTGGCGATCGTTTTTATGATCGTGTCGAGTATCAACTTCGGTCTTCACTTTCTCGCCTTCAGCCGCCGCTCGCCAATGGTCTATCGACGAGACTCCGAAACCCGGTTTTATCTCACCGCCGTTCTCGTTTGCGTCATTCTAACGATTTACTGTCTCATCGCATGGGATATACACGGCCACAGAGACAGCATACTGCACGGCACATTTCAGGTTTTGTCGATTATCACTACCACCGGCTACTCTACTGAAAATTTAAATGCTTGGCCTATCGCGCTGCCTATCATGGCGATCTTCTTCTCCTGCATGGGAGGCTGCGTTGGCTCCACCACCGGCGGTATCAAAGCCATGCGCGTGATGCTTATTTTCAAACAGGGCATGCGTGAACTAAAACAACTGGTGCACCCTCAGGCGGTCATCCCGCTAAAGGTCGGTGGTCGACGGGTGGAGGCGACCGTCGTGAGCGCAGTATGGAGTTTCTTTGCGATTTATACGTCCGCTTATATCGTGCTACTGATACTGCTGGTATTGACCGGGCTAGACTTCACGACGGCGTTCTCCGCTGTTGCGGCAACCCTCAATAATCTCGGCATAGGCTTTGCGGGCGTCAGCAACGGCTTCGGGAGCCTTAGTGAACCAACCAAGGCCATCCTCTGTTTCGCCATGTTATTGGGCCGGCTGGAGATTTTTACCCTGCTTGTGCTTTTTACCCCTGCATTCTGGCGCATCTAAAAACCACCGCCTCTCACCGCCTGGATTTTTTGATCGTCTCGTATGCGGCCTGTATTTCCTGTGAACGAGTCGTCGCCAGTTTAATCATGTCCTCAGGGACGCCCTTGGCAATCAACTTGTCTGGGTGGTTCTCGCTCATGCGACGACGATATTCACGCTTGAGCTCTTTATCACTCACGGAAGAATCCACCCCGATGGCAGCGTAGGCATCCTGCAAACTGGATGCGGCAGAGGCAGCGCCCTGCTGGTCGAACTGCTCCTGGGCACGAGCCATTCTAAGCAGCTGCTCCAAATGCGTCGCGCTGAAACCCATCTTCCCAGCGATCGAAACCAGCGCTGCATGTTCCGAGGGGTCCATCACCTCATCTGCGTTTGCCAGAGAGATAAGGAATAACAGCAGCGTCTGTTGCAACTGTTTCTGGGGACCACAGGTCGCGACGAACACGTCGATGGCTTGCTGTAGTTCAAAATCCGCCCCGGCGCCCTGCTGAAACAACTTGATGGCGCGCTCCCGCTGCTCGGGGCCCAGTCTCATTTGAACAAAGATCTGTTCAGTGTGATCGATCTCTGAACGCGATACTCTGCCATCCGCCTTGGCAAGATAGCCGAGTAACAGAAAGGTCGTTTCAAAAAAGCTTTTCTTGACCTGTTCAATGCCCTCGGGACTACCAAACTGCATCGCCCGGGCAAGGCCTCGATCAAATGCATGCCCTATAACAACGCCGATAACCAGGCCGGGCAGGCCTGCACTGGACCATCCAAGCACCCCGCCTATCAGCTTGCCAAACACCATTACGTTCATCGGCCAAAAACCTCTTTTCGTCACGTGTCCCCACGTGAACAGGATATTCCGCTTACGGGAGGGACGAGAACAACACGCCCGTTAACGCTCAGTTTCGTGGAATGCGCGTATTATGCCGATGCGGTTAACGGTATAATAGCCCACTTTTTGCGGTGAGCTGGCGGACAGAGCAGTGGCACAGAGCGATAGCACGACCCTGACATTCCAATCGATAATATTGAGGCTTCAACAATTCTGGGCTGACCAGGGCTGTGTGGTACTGCAACCGCTGGACATGCCTGTCGGTGCAGGCACATTCCACCCGGCGACTTTCCTGCGGGCTGTAGGGCCGGAGAACTGGAACGCGGCCTATGTGCAGCCCTGTCGCAGGCCCACCGATGGTCGCTACGGCGATAACCCCAACAGGCTGCAACACTATTATCAATTCCAGGTGGTGATGAAACCCTCACCGGAGGACTTTCAGGCACTGTACCTGCAGTCACTCGAAGCGCTTGGCATCGACACCCTGGTCCACGACGTAAGATTCGTAGAAGACAATTGGGAGTCGCCCACTCTCGGCGCGTGGGGGCTGGGCTGGGAGGTCTGGTTGAATGGCATGGAAGTGACGCAGTTTACATACTTCCAGCAGGCGGGCGGCCTCGAGTGCTTTCCGGTAACCGGCGAAATTACCTACGGCATCGAGCGCATTGCGATGTACCTGCAGGGCGTCGACAGCATTTACGACTTGCTGTGGTCCGAAGGCCCTGCGGGCAAGGTCACCTACGGCGACGTCTTCCACCAGAACGAGGTGGAAATGTCGCACTATAATTTTGAAGAAGCGAACACAGAGCAGCTGTTCTCGCACTTTGATTTTTGCGAGAGCGAGGCCATGCGGTTGGTTGAAAAGGGGCTGTCTTTACCCGCCTACGAGCAAGTCATGACGGCGTCGCATACGTTCAACCTACTGGACGCACGCCACGCTATCTCGGTGACCGAACGACAGCGCTTTATTCTCCGGGTGCGCACACTGGCCCGTGCGGTCGCCGAGTCCTACTTTGACACACGCGCCGCATTGGGGTTTCCTCTGGCGGACAGCGCATTGAGAGATCAGGTGCAACAGAAAATCCAGGCGGAGGCAAAGTAAGGACATGGGCACCGAGAGTCTGCTGATAGAAATAGGCACAGAAGAGCTTCCGCCTAGCGCACTGAAGTCGTTAGGGCTGGCCTTTCGGGATAACATTGTAGCCGGTCTTCAGCAGACAGAGCTGACCCACGGTGACGTCCGCTGGTTCGCCACCCCGCGCCGCTTGGCGGTAGTGATTTCAACACTACAGCAGCAGGCGCCGGATAAGCGCGTGGAAGCTTTGGGGCCGCCCGCCGACAAAGCACGGGATGACAAGGGCGATTTCACGCCAGCGGCAGCAGGCTTTGCCCGCAAGCAGGGAGTAACACCGGACGCGTTGTCCGTTATCGATACAGCCAAGGGCGCGCGACTGGGAATCGTAAGAACAGAAAGCGGCGCTCGCGCTACCGATGTACTCGCCGATATAATCCAAAGCAGCCTGCACACGCTTCCGATTCCAAAGCGTATGCGCTGGGGAGCCGGGCGGGAGGAATTTGTGCGGCCGGTTCATTGGGTCGTTGCCCTGCTGGGCCACACACCTGTAGACGGTACTATTCTGGGGTTGCCCATAGGCAACACCACCCGGGGACACCGTTTTCACAGCAGTGGCCAGATTGAGCTAAAACGTCCAGAGGACTATGAGACCGCGCTGTGGGATGCCCGCGTCGTGGCCTGCTTCGAGCGCCGACAGGAAATTATTCGCGCGCAGGTTGAGGAGACAGCGAGAAGCCTGGCTGCAAAGGCTGTCATTGACGACGACTTGCTGGATGAGGTGACCGGGTTAGTAGAATGGCCTGTCGCATTGGCCGGTGCATTTGAAGAGCGCTTCCTGGAAGTGCCGCCCGAAGCGCTGGTTTCGTCGATGAAAGAGCACCAGAAGTATTTCCATGTAGTCGATAAAAAAGGTCAGCTGCGACCACACTTCATTACTGTCTCTAATATTGAAAGCAAAGATCCCGCTCAGGTGGTCGCAGGTAACGAAAGGGTGATTCGTCCACGCCTCGCAGATGCCGCTTTCTTTTTTGAAACCGACAAGAAAACACCTCTGGCAAACAGGGTAGACGCTCTCAGCAACGTTGTCTTCCAGCAAAAGCTTGGGACGTTGCTGAACAAGACCGAGCGCATTACAGCCCTCTCGGGAGAATTGGCCGAAACCATGCGCGCCTCACCAGACAGGGCAAGGCGCGCAGCTCGGCTATGCAAGGCAGATCTGGTGACCGATATGGTATTGGAGTTTTCCGATATGCAAGGCACCGCCGGCGCCTACTACGCCTTGCACGACGGCGAGGATGCAGAAGTCGCCTCCGCCATTGCCCAGCAATACTGGCCACGCTATGCGGGAGACAAACTTCCCGAATCCGCCACCGCCGCCTGCCTGGGCCTGGCCGACCGACTCGATACCCTCGTAGGAATTTTTGGTATTGGGCAACCACCCAGCGGCTCAAAAGACCCTTTTGCTCTGCGTCGAGCATCCCTGGCGGTACTGAGAATTATCGTGGAGAAGGGGCTCGACCTGGATCTGCGGCACTGCCTGGAAATAGCGGCCGGGCAATACCCCGCGGGGCTGCTAAGTCCTGACACGACCGAAGCCGTGCTCGACTATATGATTGAGCGCTTTCGCGCCTGGTACGAGGACGACAACATTCCCGCCGAGGTCTTCAAGGCGGTCAGCGCCCGGAAGCCGTCTCGGCCTCTGGATATTCACCGGCGCGTGCTGGCTGTCGCTGCCTTCTCACGACTGCCACAAGCGCAGGCGCTCGCTGCTGCCAACAAGCGGGTCGCCAACATACTGGCCAAGCTCGACAGTGATCACTCCTTCGGTGAAGTGAGCGCCAACTTACTCCAAGAGCCACAGGAAATAGTGCTGGCCGAGCAACTAAAGCCACTGCAAGCCAGCTGCCATCAGGACTTGCTCGACGGTAAATACACCGAGGCGCTGAGCAGCCTGGCCAGTCTTCGTGATCCAGTTGATGCTTTTTTTGACGAGGTGATGGTTAACACCGACGACGAGGCGAAACGCAATAACCGCCTCAACTTATTGATGCAGCTGCGGCAGCTGTTTCTTGAAGTCGCTGATATTTCACTCCTGGCGACCTCAAAGTAGCGTCGATATCCCTGGCTGCCTGAAAACACGACAGGCCTGACGTGTCCCTGCGGATATATCGGCGGTATTGATTTACACTGCCGGCAGGAGGGACAAGACGCCATGATCTTAACCGAAGAACACCTGTTAACCATCGTCGGTGCGATGGCCGCCTGCTTTTTTATCGCCATGCTGATCGCCATCTGGAAAGCTGCCCAGAGCGGCCGCGCCCGGGCATCAGCCCGAGAGGAGCGAGTCGGCCTGGACAGTGAGCTGGCGGAAGTTCGCAGGCAGCTGCAGGACGGATCCTCACAAGAACGCGAGAGCACCTCTCGTTTTCACGCCCAGGGCAAAGCGCTGTCAGAGGCGACAGAAAATGCCACGGCGTTCAAGACTAAGGCGGAGGAGAGCAATAAGCGAATCGCGGAATTGCAGCAGCGGCTGGGCGCTATGGAAGAAAGCCGTGATCAATTGCAGCGGGAGAACCGGAGCCTGAGTACAGAATTTGCCGAGCTAAGAACATCACTGGACGAGCGCGAAAAAAACTATGAGAACCAGCTGGCCCAATTGAACGCGCAGGAAGAAAAACTGGCGAAGCACTTCAAACTACTGGCCAACGAAATTCTGGACGCCAAGACTCGTGCAATGCAAGAGACAAACAAGGCTTCCCTCACGTCCATCATGACGCCTTTTCAGCAATCCATCGACGGATTCAAGAAGGAGGTGCAGGACATTCACCATCGAGAGACCACACAGCGGGGCGAGCTGAAAAAAGAGCTGGAGAACCTGAAAGAGCTCAATCAGAAAATCACGACTGAGGCGCACGAGCTTTCCACCGCGCTGCGCGGACAAAAAAAACTGCAGGGAAACTGGGGAGAGCTGGTGCTGGAAAATGTTCTGGACCGATCCGGGCTACAGCTGGGGACAGACTACAAGCGAGAGGTCTCTATTACGACAGAAGACGGCAAGCTGCGCCCGGACGCTGTGGTATACCTGCCGCAGAACAAGCACCTCATTATCGATTCAAAAGTCTCCCTGGCGGCCTATACCCGCTTCGTCAATAGCGAGGACGATACAGAG
This sequence comes from Candidatus Marimicrobium litorale, assembly GCF_026262645.1. Classification (NCBI taxonomy): domain Bacteria; kingdom Pseudomonadati; phylum Pseudomonadota; class Gammaproteobacteria; order Cellvibrionales; family Halieaceae; genus Marimicrobium; species Candidatus Marimicrobium litorale. The sequence continues at coordinate 2,844,758 of NZ_SHNO01000001.1, read as the reverse complement.
CGCAAACTCGCTCTTGAAGAGCATGTGAAAGCCATGAGCCAGCGTATCGCAGAATTATCCAACAAAGACTATTACAAGTTACCCGGTCTCAACTCACCCGAAATCGTATTTATGTTTGTGCCCATCGAGTCCGCGTTCGTCGAGGCGCTCAAAGCGGACGAGTTGCTATTCCAGACGGCGATCGAAAACAACGTGCTGGTTGCTACGCCGACGACCCTGCTGACAAGCCTTAACATTGTCCGCCAGCTATGGCGCTATGAGGACCAGAATAAACACACCGCAGCGCTTGCAGAGAAAGCGGAGCGAGTCTTCAAGAAGCTGAACGCCTTCCTGGGAAGTTTCGAGGGCGTTAAAAGCGGGCTGGATCGCGCGGTTGAATCCTATGTCAAGGCAGAGGGCCAACTGGTCAGTGGCCGGGGCAACCTGGTGAAGCAGGTCGGCGAATTCAAAAACCTGGCGCCCGCTATCAAGGCAGAGCTACCCGACTATTTTACAGAAAGAGCTAACCTGGAAATCGACTTCATCCCCCCGGACGAACCAGAGTCAAACGAAGACGATGGTACGGAGTGACCGCCATTAAGGCGAGTGCTGCTGATTGTTGCGGCTTGAGACCGAGGCGCGTTACGCCCGCGGTTACGTGGCTACGTCACTGTTAAAAGGGTGCCGCTTCCCAGATTTGACTGTCTTTGCCGAGGACCAACTCTAGCCCGTGGCCAAGTCTATACGTGCCGTCCGGTTTGTTATTTTCACGGAAATGTCGCACTGTTTTATTGACGATGAATGTATTGATGTCAGAATTCTTTTCGCTAACATCATAGTAGCGGACAATCGCGCGTATCGCGCTCGTGCCGCTGTCAGCGCCACTAAACACTGTTTTAAGCTTGTCTAATGACACAGGGAGCATGCATTGTTCCTCGTTTTATACACCGATGTTTTTCAATCTTCAGGCAGGCGCCCGAGCCTCCAGAGGTTAACGTCTTGAATCTCTACCTAGCATCACAAAAACCTTGGACCCACTCTCGCGAGAAATTTCTAAATAGCGTGAGAACCAACGACAGGGCCGACACTAGATATCAAGGTTTGCCACCGACAACGCATTGTCCTCGATGAACTCTCGGCGCGGCTCCACCTGATCGCCCATGAGCGTTGTGAACATCAGGTCTGCGGCGATCGCGTCCTCAATGGTGACTTTCAACATGCGGCGCACCTCGGGATCCATCGTCGTCTCCCACAGTTGCTCCGGGTTCATTTCACCCAATCCCTTGTAACGCTGAATATTGTACCCCCGGCGGGCCTCTCCCATGAGCCAGTCCAGGCCCTCGACAAAGCTTTGCGTGTGGAGGACTTTTTCCCCGCGGCGGAAAAAACCTTCTTCCTCAATCAGGTTATTTAGCGTTTCGCCCAGTGCGACGAGGCTACGGTATTCACTTGAGGAGAAAAACTCGTGGTGATATTCGGTTTCTGTCTCCACTCCGTGGGACAGGAGCTTAACCACCGGAAAGAAGAGCTGACGCTCCTGATCCTTTCGCACAGCCGTGGAGTAGCTGGTGCCTTTGGGTGCAACGGTTTGTAAGCGCTCACTTAGTTGCTCACAGAATCGAGCAACGGCGGTTTCGTCCCCCATCTGTTCCGGGGTTAGGGCGTCCCCGTAAACCATTTGCCACAACACCGCCTCGGAGTACAAGCGGTTCAGTCTTTCGGTGGTCGCGACCACCTCGCGGTACTGGCGAACGAGATCTTCCAGGCCCGTTCCTGCAATGGCGGGTGCGTCTGGATTGACAAAGATCGATGCATTTTCCAGCGCAGATTGCGTCAGGTATTGGTCCAATGCCTCATCGTCCTTCAGGTACTGGTGTTGTTTGCCCTTGGAGATCTTATACAGGGGAGGTTGGGCAATGAATATATGTCCTCGCTCGACCAACTCACGCATCTGGCGAAAGAAAAACGTCAGCAAGAGGGTTCTAATATGGGACCCATCAACATCCGCGTCGGTCATGATAATGATGCTGTGATAACGCAACTTGTCGGGCTCAAACTCTGTTTTACCAATACCGCAGCCCAATGCAGTCACTATGTTGCCTACTTCTGCCGAGCCCAGCATCTTGTCAAAGCGGGCCTTCTCTACGTTCAGAATCTTGCCCTTCAGAGGCAAAATAGCCTGATACTTTCGATTCCGGCCCTGTTTTGCGGACCCACCGGCAGAGTCTCCCTCTACCAGGTAAAGTTCAGAAAGCGCGGGGTCTTTCTCTTGGCAGTCGGCCAGTTTACCCGGCAGTCCTGCTATATCGAGCGCACCTTTGCGCCGTGTCATTTCTCTGGCCTTGCGGGCAGCCTCGCGAGCACGAGCCGCATCCAACATCTTGCCGACAACAGCCTTGGCCTCGGCGGGATTCTCTATGAGATACTCACTGAACTTGGCCCCCATCGCCTGTTCAACAGCACTCTTCACCTCTGAAGACACCAGCTTGTCCTTGGTCTGTGATGAAAACTTGGGGTCAGGCACCTTCACCGAGACAATCGCCATCAAGCCCTCCCGGGCGTCATCTCCCGTGGTGTTGATCTTGGCCTTCTTTCCCAGGCCCTCTTTTTCAATATAACCATTGAGGCTCCTGGTCAGGGCGGCGCGAAAGCCGCCAAGGTGGGTTCCACCATCTCGCTGGGGGATGTTATTGGTATAGCAGAAGACGCCCTCCTGAAACCCGTCATTCCACTGCAGCGCAACCTCAACACCGATACCATCCTCGGTATCAACCTGAAAGTGGAACGTGTTGTTGATCGTAGATTTGTTCTGATTCAGGTAATCAACAAAAGCCCCGAGGCCGCCGTCGTACTGGTAGGTTTCCTCTTTGCCACTGCGCTCGTCCTTCAGGACAATACACACACCCGAGTTAAGGAAGGCTAGCTCTCGCAGACGCTTGGCCAGCTGTTCAAAATGAAACTCTATATTGGTAAATGTCTCGGCGGACGGCGAGAAACGAACCTCTGTGCCTGTCGTGTCGGTAGAGCCAATCGCCGCCAGTGGCGCCTTGGGCACGCCGTGTCGATACACCTGCTCATACATCTTGCCATCCCGACGAATGGTCAGTACCAGCTCCTCCGAGAGGGCGTTCACTACAGAAACCCCCACACCGTGAAGTCCTCCGGACACTTTATAGGTGTTATCGTCAAACTTGCCGCCCGCGTGTAGTACCGTCATGATAACTTCTGCGGCTGAAACGCCCTCTTCGTGCATTTCTGTCGGGATACCCCGCCCATCGTCGGCTACAGAGACCGACTCGTCGGGATGAATCACGATATTAATGGTTTTGCAGTGCCCTGCCAGCGCCTCGTCGATCGAGTTGTCTACCAGCTCAAACACCATATGGTGCAGACCCGACCCGTCATCCGTATCGCCGATATACATGCCCGGGCGTTTACGCACGGCATCAAGGCCCTTGAGCACCTTGATACTGGTAGAATCGTAGTTGTTGTCCGTTTCACTCATGATGGCTCACCCTTGATACTGTGCCCCGGCAACCGGGCGTTATTTTCATTATTGCGCGTCTGAACGAGGCTCAACCGAGCCCTGTTCCACGTGGAACATCGCCAGATCATGGCTCTCAGGCCACACTGACCGAATCTCTCGCGGATCGATACAAGTAATAAATACCTGCGCCTCCATTGTGGCAAGCAGGTCACAAACCCGCTTACTGTGCACCTGATCGAGCTCTGACGGTAGATCATCGATCAGATACGTACTGCTTACGTGCCCTTTTTGTGCCAGAATCTGGCCCTGTGACAGCTTTAAAGCACATACCGCCAGCTTCTGCTGACCCCGGGACAGTATGTCCGCGGCCGCATACGCCCCCGACATTACTCTTATATCAGCTCGCTGAGGACCAGTGTGAGTATAGCCGTGCTCCTCATCGGCAACGAGCCCCTGCGCCAGAGCCTCGGCATAGCCCAACTGCTTGTCCCACCCGCGCTGATAGCGTAGCTCCAGCCCCGCCAGCGAAGGTGATAGCTGCGCAATTATCTCACTAAAAACAGGCTGCAGCGCCTCAAAGTAGGCTTCTCTGTATTCGTTAATCGCCGTGCCGGTTTGGGCCAAATCCCGCGTCCAGGCCTCAAGCTCTCCGCCTGATACTTTACCACGGCGGAGCAGGTTGTTGCGCTGTTTTATGCATCTCTGGAAGCGTTTCCACTGGCCAAAAAACCGCTGTTCCACGTGGAACACCCCCCAGTCGAGATAACGACGTCTAGCGCCCGGCGCGCCAGTCAGGAGATCAAAGCTCTCTGCGGTAATCACTTGCAAAGGCAGATGCTCGGCTAGTGCGGCTACGGTCCTCACCGGCTCGCCACCTACCTTGATACGGGCCTCTCCTACGCGGGTGCGCTGGACGCCCAGGGCGAGCGCTTGCGTTTCAGATGAACGCTCGCTCGACCCGAAAACCGTGCAGTCATTCTCTCCGTGTGTAATTAGGGATTTGACGCTATTGCCCCGAAAGGAGCGGGCCATCCCTAACAGGTGTATTGCCTCGAGAACACTGGTTTTTCCGCTGCCATTGAGGCCGTACAACACGTTTACGCCCTCAAAACCCTGCAGTTCCACCTTCCGCAAGTTCCTCACGCGATTTATCTGCAATGCTGCTAAAGCCACGTCAGCCGGCTACTGAATCACTTGGGTTATCACCGATAGAGAGCGTAATGATATGCGCGCCGCCTTTAGCCTTAGAGACGCATTGGCATAACGACATAGCATGAATCGTCATCATCATCGTCAGACTCCTCGAGCAAGGCGCTGCTGTTCGGGTCCGCCAGTGAAAGTTTGACTTTCTCACCGCTCAGCACACCCAAAACATCCAGTAAGTAGCTGACGTTAAAACCAATTTCTAGTGAATCGCCACTGTAGTCGACGGATAGCGTCTCCTCGGCCTCCTCCTGCTCAGGGTTATTGGCCACGATATCCAGCGTATTTTTTGTCACCTTCAGGCGAACACCTCGATACTTTTCGTTCGAAAGGATCGCCGTGCGGGTGAACGCCTGCCGCAACTCCTGACGCGAGCCGGTAACGATTTTATCCGGGGAGGCAGGCATAACCCTTTGATAATCCGGGAATTTTCCATCCACCAACTTGGATGTAAAGCTAAAATCTCCGGCGTTAGCACGCAGATGGTTGCTGCCGATATTGATGGTTATATCCTCGTCTTCGTCCATCAACAGGCGGGCAAGCTCCAGTACTCCCTTCCTTGGCAGAATAACCTGACTTTCACCCTCGCCTTTCACTGCGACCTTTCCGCGTAATGTACACATCGCCAAGCGGTGGCCATCGGTAGCCACGACCCGAAGGTCTTTCTTTTTGCCCAGCTCCAACAACATGCCATTGAGGTAGTAGCGAACATCCTGCTGGGCCATGGCGAAACTGGTACGGTCAATCAGCCGCTTCAGTTGACCTTGTTTCAGAGTCATCTGGTGAGTCGAGATACTGTCCTCGACATTGGGATATTCCGCTGCTGGCAAGGTGGACAACGTAAACCGGCTGCGTCCGGACTTGATTGTTGCCTTGCCGTCCTTGACGCTGAAACTGATATCGCTCCCCTCAGGCAGCGATTTACAAATATCCAGCAGCTTGCGCGCAGGCACAGTCACCTCACCTTGATCGCCGCTTTCGGCAAGCTGAACCCGCCCTACAAGCTGCACCTCAAGGTCCGTGCCGGTCAGAGAGAGCGTATTTTTTTCTAATACTAACAATACGTTAGCTAATATTGGCAAGGTTTGCCGTCGCTCTACCACCCCCGCCACGAGGTTCAAAGATTTGACCAGATTGTCCCGCGAAATACTGAACTTCATAATAAGTGACGTCCTTTCCTCAATGTACTTTGTCCGGCGGCGGCAGCATTGGCCCGCGCGCTAGAAAGCCAGATTTTATGGTCTGCTCAGGTTGTGAGTGTTCTAAGCAGATTCTTGTAGTCTTCCCGAATATCAGAATTCGTCTCGCGCAATTCCTTGATCTTACGGCAGGCATGCAGCACCGTCGTGTGATCCCTGCCACCAAAACTGTCACCGATCTCAGGGAGGCTGTGGTTAGTCAATTCCTTCGACAACGCCATGGCTACCTGTCGTGGGCGAGCAACCGACCGGCTGCGCCTGCGAGACATCATATCTGATACCTTGATCTTGTAGTACTCAGCCGCCGTGCGCTGAATATTATCCATACTGACCTGGCGATCCTGCAGCGCCAGCAGGTCTTTAAGGCTCTCTTTTATCAGTTCGATATCGACCGGCTTGCCGACAAACCGAGCGCTGGCAATAACTCGTTTCAGCGCCCCCTCCAGCTCCCGCACGTTGGAGCGAATGCGTTGAGCAATAAAAAATGCAGCATCCGGAGGGAGATCAATGCGCGCTTCAGTGGCCTTTTTCATAAGAATGGCAACGCGAGTTTCAAGTTCCGGCGGCTCGACCGCAACGGTTAAACCCCAGCCAAACCTCGATTTCAATCGCTCTTCCAGGCCATCTATTTCCTTGGGATAACGATCGCATGTCAGAATCATCTGTTGTCCGCCTTCAAGCAGTGCATTGAAGGTATGGAAAAACTCTTCCTGGGATCGATCTTTCTTCGCAAAGAACTGAATATCATCAATCAGCAGGGCATCCACTGAGCGATAATAGCGCTTGAAATCCGAGATCGCGTTCAACTGCAGGGCTTTTACCATATCCTGCACAAAACGCTCCGAATGAAGATAGACCACCTTCGCTTCGGGGTTACGCGCCTTGAGCGCATTCCCAACAGCGTGCATGAGGTGTGTTTTACCGAGGCCCACTCCACCATACAAAAACAGGGGGTTGTAGGAGTTTCCGGGGTTCTCCGCAACCTGCTGTGACGCGGCGAGCGCCAGCTGGTTGGACTTACCCTCAACGAAGCTATCGAAGGTATAGTTTTGGAACAGGTGTTGCTGGTGGTGCAGCGAGTCTTCTACATCCACGTTACGGCTGCTGCTTCGTCTCCTGGACACCGGGGGCGCACCAGCTGAATCCGCTGCACCCGCAGCACTGAACGCCTGCCCCGAGAGGACAGGCTCTCGCGCTACCTCATTTACCGCTCGGACCGCAGCGACCGGTGCCGCGCTGGTGGTCTCGTTATTTGTGCTCCTGGCCGACTCACCTATTGCCAAGGCCAAGCCCAGCGACGAATCAGGGTGAAGCTCATCGACAAGTGCTTGTATTCGTTGAGAAAATTTCTCGGCTACGAAGTCCTTTATAAATCGGTTGGGAGCGAATAAAGTCAGTGTGCGCTCATCCCGCGAGGCCTGCAGCGGCCGGATCCAGGTATTGAACTGTTGTGACGGCAGTTCGTCACGAAGACGGTCGACAATGTTTGGCCATATAGTTTCAGGCAAAGGAAGCCCCTTAAAGCGGGTCATGGGGACCTGCGTTTTGAATGAAAATAGGAACTGATAATAATTATCAATAGTTTTTATACGCCGGCGAATGAACTGCCTGACGTCAGGAAAATAATACTCCCGTTTTCGCCAGTTATCCACACCTAAAAGCAAATGCACGTAAATTATTTACTCTATATTTATCATATGTTTAAGGCAAATATGGTTGCTTTTTGATCGCCTTCCGAGGCGCCGGCCCTGAACAACCCCTCCTGTGCATAACCTGTATATATCTTTGGGGGAAAGTGTGTGCTGATGGCCTAAATACCTGCTTCTATTGAGGTTTTATTTTCGCCCTGTGATGCGACAGAGACGAGCGGCCGGGGACTCACGGCTGCCGCGTTGTCGCGAAGCTGAAAACCCACAAAAATAGTCCTGTCCCGATTGAATTAGTGAGCGCATTTACATAGAATGGCGAGCCTTTTTTGAGGCGGGGGTCCCAGAGCGCAGCCACACAGCAACGACTGCGACGCTCGGATTTCACTCGCTCCACCAGCAGTCGGAAATTGACGTTATGAAAAGAACTTTTCAACCCAGCGTACTAAAGCGCAAACGCACACATGGATTTCGTTCGCGCATGTCCACCAAAGCGGGCCGCCAGGTCCTTAACCGACGCCGCGCAAAAGGGCGCAAGCGTCTCTCAGCCTGATACGGGCATCAGGCAGCAGCTTGGGTAGTCACGAAGCGGGCGCCACCTTCGGCAAATTCAAACGGTTACTCAATGCCGGAGACTACAGCCGCGTTTTCGATAAGCCCGATGCGAAGGCCTCCCACCGCAACATGCTGCTGCTCGGTCGCTCAAACGATCGCTCTCAGCATCGCCTCGGCCTTGTCATCGCCAAAAAACATGTTCGCCTGGCGGTTGAACGAAACCGGATCAAGCGATTGGCACGAGAATCTTTTCGCGTTCTACCGGTGACAGCCCCCACTTTTGATGTAGTACTACTGGCACGTCCTGGAATCGCTAATTTGGATAATGCTGAACTATCCTCTATATTGCAGCAGCAATGGCAGAAGCTGGTTCAACATTCTGCGACTAATCGTGATACTAGCCACCGGAAATCCTGATGCGTCGCCTGCTGATTTTTTTCATCACTTGTTACAAGGCCTGCTTGAGCCCCTTTTTGGGCAACCACTGCCGGTTTTACCCCAGCTGTTCCAGCTACGCACAGGAAGCAATCGCTGTTCACGGCGTGTTAAAAGGCAGTTATTTATCCTTGCGAAGAATTGGTCGATGCCACCCATGGCACGAAGGCGGCGCAGACCCCGTGCCGCCCTGCACGCACTCCCACTAGGCTCCTGATATTCGATTATGGATTTGCAACGTACACTGCTCATTGGCGCCATCGCCGTACTGTCTTTCATGCTACTCACCGAATGGGTCGCATTTAAAGAAGAGAAAAATGCTTCTCTTGCAGAGGAGACAACTCGGTTAATCTCAAACGGGAGCGACGCAATAGCTCTGCCTGAATTGGAGGATTCACCTACCGCGATAACCGCAGTCAGCGAAGCCGACCAAGACGATATCCCCAGTGTCCCCGTGGACAAAGACGACACCATCACCCTCGTCGAGGAAGCCGCTAAAGACAATGGCCGTTTTATCGAGGTACATACTGATGTTTTGCAGTTCGCGATTGACCTTGAGGGCGGCGACATCGTTGAGCTTTCGCTGCGCAAATACCTCGCTGAACTCGACGACCCGGAACAGCCGTTTGTGCTCCTCGAAGACAATAAAGCGCTTGTCTACATAGCCCAGAGTGGCTTGATAGGCCCGGATGGTATCGACAGCAACGGCCGCGCAAAATACACAGCAGCAGCGTCTAAATACAGCCTTGAGGAGGGTGAATATACCCTCTTGGTAGACCTCGAGTGGCAAAGTAATTCAGACGTCAAGGTCACCAAACGATACATATTGCAGCGCGGTGAGTACCTCATGGACGTGCAGTATCTCGTTGAAAACAATAGCAGCGAGCGTTGGCAGGCCAACCTGTTTGGCCAAATCAAGCGCGGCAATGCCCCTGTTCCCTCCGCGTCGGATAACATGATGGGCATGCAACCGTTCCTCGGTGTCGCGCTAACTCGACCCGAAGAGCGCTTCACCAAGTTCTCCTTTGACGATATTCAGGAAGATCCTTTCAAAGAGAAAATTACAGGCGGGTGGATCGCTATTATCCAGCATTATTTCCTCAGCGCGTGGGTTCCATCTGCGGACCAATCTCACAACTACAGTGCGCGAGTGACCTCTGGAGGATCCAATATTGCGGGCTTTACCAGCCCACCGTTCTCGCTGGATCCCGGAAAAAGTGGAGAAACCAACGCGCGGTTTTATGCCGGCCCAAAAGACCAGTATCGCCTTAAGGAGATATCGCCTTACCTGGATCTGAGTGTGGATTATGGCTGGCTGTGGTGGATAGCCCAGCCATTGTTCTGGCTACTCACCCAGATACAAGCCGTCGTCGTCAATTGGGGCGTTGCTATCATCCTGCTGACTGTGCTCATTAAAGCCGCTTTTTTCAAGCTCTCTGCTACATCTTACCGATCAATGGCAAGAATGAGAGCGGTACAACCCAAACTGGTTGCCATCAGGGAACAACACGCCGATGACAAGGCTAAACAGTCCCAGGCAATGATGGATCTTTACAAAAAAGAGAAAATCAATCCGATGGGTGGTTGCCTGCCTATCGTTGTGCAAATGCCCGTGTTTATCGGTCTTTACTGGATGCTTATGGAAAGCGTGGAGCTACGTCACGCCCCATTTATCCTGTGGATTCACGACCTGTCTGTGATGGACCCCTATTTCGTGCTGCCGTTATTGATGGGGGCAAGTATGTTTTTCATGCAAAAGCTTAACCCGCCCCCTCCCGACCCCATGCAGGCTAAAATCATGCAGTGGATGCCGGTTATGTTTACCTTCTTTTTCCTGTGGTTCCCGGCTGGTTTGGTGCTCTACTGGCTGGTAAACAACCTGTTGTCGATTGCTCAACAATATTTCATCACACGGCAGATTGAAAAAGCAGCCGCGAAGTCCTGACGCAACTGTTATAAACAACTCTCCAACAGAGAGGGTCCGCTGTGGATGAAGACACAATCGTTGCAGTAGCTACAGCGCCTGGCGCTGGCGGAATTGGTATAGTGCGGTTGTCTGGCCCTGCTGCTGCTCACGTGGGCTCAGCAATCACCGGAACACGCCTGTCGCCACGCCATGCCCACTATTGTTCATTCCATGACAGCCAACAGCAAATACTGGACTCAGGCATTGCGCTGTTTTTCCCTGGGCCCAACTCATTCACTGGCGAGGATATAATCGAGCTGCAAGCTCACGGTGGTCCCATTATCCTCGACCTACTCTTGCGCGAGTGCCTGCGTCTCGGCGCAAGACAAGCCAACCCTGGTGAATTCTCACAACGCGCTTATCTGAATGACAAAATTGACCTTACTCAGGCGGAAGCCATAGCCGATCTCATAGGCAGTAAAACAGAGCGCGCTGCATTGAACGCGACGCGCTCCCTACAGGGAGATTTTTCGAAGGAAATTGAGACACTGGTACAGAAGGTTACCCGGCTGCGTATTCTGGTAGAAGCTGCCATCGATTTCCCCGAGGAGGAAATCGATTTCATTAAAAATGAGCAGGTTGCGAGCAAGCTACAGTCCATCGTAGACAGCTTCGAAGACGTGGAGGCAAGAGCGCGGCATGGCAGTGTTATACAGGAGGGTATGAAGCTCGTGATTGCGGGCAAACCCAACGCAGGTAAATCCAGTCTACTGAACGCTCTGTGCGGGCACGACACCGCGATAGTCACCCCTGTCGAGGGAACGACCCGGGATGTATTGAAGGAGCTGATTCATCTGGACGGTATGCCATTACATATAGTAGACACAGCTGGACTCCGCGACAGTAGCGACGAGGTTGAACAAGAAGGTATTCGTCGCGCGTGGAACGAGATCGAATCTTCCGATCATGTCTTGCTGGTGATTGATGCAACGAGCCCTGGGCATGATGATGATCAGCACCTGGATACCGTGAAACGGGATATTCCTGTAACGGTTGTTTTGAATAAATGCGATTTAACCGATCACCCTGCCGGCGTGGTCAGCACACCCGGGGCTATGACTATCCACCTGTCTGCAAAAACAGGAGAAGGCGTGGAGTTACTTCGTCAACACTTGAAAGGGTGCGTTGGATTAAGTGACGCCGGTGACGGCCACTATAGTGCTCGTCGCCGGCACTTGTTAAACCTTGAGGAAGCGAAACAGCATCTTATAAACGGGCAGACTCAGCTGCAAGACATAGGCGCGGCAGAGTTACTGGCAGAAGATTTACGAATGTGTCAAACAAGCCTTGGCTATATAACGGGTGCCGTGAGTAATGACCACTTGCTCGGAGAAATATTTTCTTCCTTCTGTATCGGTAAGTAATCCACTGCTTGTCAAATAGCTTATTTCACAGTTGTACACAGGGTTTAAAGCGTCACCCGATTAATAACAAGGTGCTATTGGTTTTTCCACCGTTAGAGTCTACTCATTGTGTAATACAATTTACTTGTGAGTAAAACATAGAGTAATTGGGGACGAAGTCGGGATAACCGAATGTTTTATCGACAGGGTATAAATGATTAAGGAGGAAGCTAAAAACTATCACCACTGAACGCACGGCTTTACCACCGCTTACACGCATCAGTTACAGGGTTTATCCGAGCGGTTATCAGGGCAGCAACGCGCTGAATTTAATAGGAAAAGTCTTGTTTTCCACAAAGGGTTGGCGCCCTAATAATAGTAGTAATAATAATCCTATATATATATCAATATATACATTACCTATTTATTTATTTTATAAGACTCACTTTTTATTATTGCTGTCCGTTAATTTTTTGACCTCCAACCACGCCCCTATTGTGACGCCCATGTTGTGAGGGTTATAGGCGTCCTCCTCATAACGAAAGAGTCCCTTCCCGGCGTAATGTAGAATAGTGATATTGGGTTCTTCATAAATCTTTCCATCGCCCAGATCCTCCATTCGATTCATTACCTCGCAAATAACCCAACCCTTGTCGACATCGATCGAATACCAGGTGATGGGGAATGCGGTCATACTACTAGCCGGCCATTCGTTCATGGTTTTCGTGATCCAGTTGAGGATATTTTCCCGTCCCCAGAAACGGCCGAAATGATGCTCGAAATAAGTCGCATCCGGGGTAAAGCAATTAGCCCAATCTGTCCAGTCTTTGGTTTGCGCACCTTTCAACGCGGCTGATTGGTATTTATCAAATGCATCTTCTATTTCTTTACGTTTCCAGCGGGACATGAGTCTTCTCCTTTGTAATTTCGGGCTCTGCGATCAAGAAATGTGCCCTCGCAGTGGCGTTCGGGTTTGTCGCGCTTTCTTGCCAGGCAGTCACTGTGACATTGGCTATTTGTCGCCCCTGACGTATGACCTCGCAACGTGCCCAGGTGTCCTGTAGACGGGATGCGCGCAGATAGTCCAGTGAAAAGTTGATTACTTTCGGCAGCACGGGTTTCTCCATGTGTGCAACCAGATGAATAGCGCCAGCCAACTCCATGAACGCTCCTACCACACCTCCATGAATGGCGGGCAGCGAAGCGTTACCGATCAACTTATCGTCAGGAGGTAGCCGAAATAAAATGCTATTGTCGTGTAACTCTGCCTCTACTCCGAGGTAAACAGCATAAGGAATTTTTTCCAGCCAGCGTTTAAGGGTGGTCGCGTCTGGATCTCTGCCAATAAGCTCAGCCAGGCTCATGCACTGTCTCGCCCAATAGACTTTATCCATTCCAGATCAATATCCATCACCCTGACCCACGTACCGGTTGCTCTTGCAATCGGTTTATCCGGTGACTCACACCACGCGTAGCCATCAACAAATAGTATCTTGCGTGTAGCCCGCAACACCTTGCCGGTGGCAAAAATATCTGACCCGGGCGGTGCTATGCCAAAGTGGTCGATACGCAGGTCCAGTGTTGGCGTCACAGAGGGGGCGATGTCGTTGCTGCATACCGCTGAAAGGCCCAGGGTTTGATCGAGTAATACAGTCAGGGCGCCACTGTGCAGTACACCGGTCTCGGCGTCGCCAACCAACTGCTGCTGATAGGGCAGTCGCAGTGTCAGTTCACTTCCCTCTATCGAGTGCAGCTCCATACCTAGACCGCTCGTATGGGGAATAAAATCCCCCATCTTTGTGATGAAGCGGAGCTTTTCTTCGAAGGTGAGAGAATTCACGCAAGCCTCAGACCATGGTCGAGCATTTAATATGTACTAAAGAAATGAAAAGTGCCATTCCCGGGTGGGGAAATGGCACCTTGGTATGAATAGGCCCCGGCGCGCCGGAGCCGCCAGAGAGGCCTTACAATAACGGCGCGATAACCAGACTGACAATTGCCATCACGTTGATAAGGATGTTCATTGCGGGGCCAGAGGTGTCCTTGAACGGATCACCTACGGTGTCGCCCACAACAACGGCCGCATGGGTATCGGAGCCCTTACCACCGAGGTTCCCTTTCTCAACGAACTTCTTGGCGTTATCCCATGCACCGCCCGCGTTGGCCATCATGAGCGCCATCAGGACGCAGCCTAGAAGCGCACCACCGAGCATGCCGCCGAGGGATGCTGCGCCGAGGCCAAAGCCGACAATAATCGGAGCAGCAACAGCGATAGCGCCAGGCAGGATCATGCGACGCAGGGCCGCTGTGGTAGCGATGTCAACGCACTTGGCGGTGTCAGGCTCGGCCTTGCCTTCCAGCAGTCCGGGGATCTCCCGAAACTGCCGTCGGATCTCATTGATCATATCGAATGCCGCTTCTCCCACTGCTGTCATGGTAATAGCGGCTATCAGAAACGGAATGGTTCCACCGATGAACATTCCCACCAGCACAACCGGTTCTGATAGTTCCAGAGAGAAGTCTGGGTTGTTAGCTTGGATTGTCTCGACGAAGGCTGCAATAATCGCCAGCGCTGCCAACGCCGCAGCGCCGATAGCAAACCCTTTTCCGATAGCCGCGGTCGTGTTGCCCACCTCATCCAGACCATCGGTGATTTTGCGGATATCTTCGCCCATGCCTGCCATTTCGGCGATACCGCCGGCGTTGTCAGCGACGGGACCGTAGGCATCGATTGCCATGGTTATGCCAACGGTGGCTAACATACCGACCGCGGCGATGCCGACGCCGTAGAGGCCGGACAGCTCAGTAGAAATATAGATAATCGTCGCGAGAAACAGGACTGGCAGTACCACCGACTGCATACCGACAGCCAAACCTGTGATCATCACGGTTGCGGCACCGGTCTCGCCGGATTTAGCGATTTTCTGGACAGGGCCTCCGCCGGTGTAGTACTCGGTAATCAACCCGATCAGGACACCGCCGACGGCGCCACATAACACAGACCACCAAATGTGGGCGTCCAGACCCATCGCGCTGATAAGGAACCAGGCGATGATAACGAATACCACAGGTGCCAGCATGGTGCCTGTGCGCAGAGCGGCTTCAGGCGCGGCGCTCGAGCGCACGCGCACTACCCAGATACCGACCAGTGAAGCGAGCAGACCGATGCTGGCCAGGCTCAGCGGCAAGAACATCATAGCGCCCATTTCCTCTGAGCTGATGGCCATTGTTGATGCAATAGCGATGCAGGCAATCATGGAGCCGACATAGGATTCGAAGATATCCGAACCCATGCCGGCGATATCGCCCACATTGTCTCCCACGTTATCCGCGATAACGCCCGGGTTTCGGGGATCGTCTTCCGGGATGCCCGCTTCGATCTTGCCGACCAGATCGGCGCCTACATCCGCGCTTTTTGTAAAGATACCGCCACCGACACGAGAGAACAGTGCGACAACAGAGCCACCCATGCCGAAACCGTGGATAGCATGAGCCGTCTCTGGGTCACCACCGAACAGCCAATAGATGCTGCCTAGACCAATAAGACCGAGGGAAGCAACACACAAGCCCATGACAGAGCCCCCATAGAAGGACACGGTCAACGCCATGCCTTGCCCGTGGTTCTGCGCGGCCACCGCGGTGCGCACGTTGGCTTTGGTAGCGGCGAACATGCCAAGATAGCCTGCTGTAGCGGACGACAGGGCCCCGGCCAGGAAAGCGATAGCGGTATTGGCACCGAGGGCGATGTAAAGACCGATGAGCAATACGGCGGCGAACATGGCCAGCATTTTATATTCTCGTTTCATGAAGACCATGGCACCGAGGTGAATCTGATCACCAATTTTCTTGATGGTGCCGTCACCGGCATCGTGACGAGTCATGATGTGGTAAATGATAAATGCAATGACCAGTCCCGCTAAACCGAGAATGGGCGGGAGTGCAAAATACTGAGACATAGGCTTGCTCCGGGCGTTTATTGGTTGTTTTTTGAACCGAACTGTTCAGCATGCTACCTAACTTGTGATAACAGTGACAAGTGAAAGAAATAATGGCTAGTTTGGGTTACCGGGTTAGAGCAGCAGGAATACCACCGCACGGCAGGCGAGTCGCGAGCCGACGGGGCTGAATTTTGCGGTGAAGCTGGCGACCCGCCGGGGCGCCAAGGAGATGAGATGAACCATAATGAAGACAGATTCGCCGGGGCTGGCGGGCGGTCGATTTATTACCAAAGCTGGGCGCCAGAGACGTCGCCCCGCGCAATGATACTTGTTGTGCATGGTCTGGGAGAGCACAGCGCCCGCTACCAGTACCTCGCCAGCTACTTCGTGGCGCGTGATTATGTGGTCGGGGCTCTCGATCTCAATGGCCACGGGTATTCCGGAGGTAGACCGGGTTACGTAGAGGCTTTTACAGACTACGAGGATGATTTGGCTTTGTTTCACGAGGTGATGGTGGAGCGATTCCCCCAGGTACCCGTCTTCCTCCTGGGGCACAGTATGGGCGGCCTGATCAGCTGTTGCTACCTGCGTGCGACGCAGGATCGCTTTAGTGGAGCTATGCTCTCCGGCGCCGCGGTCATTACGTCCCAGCAGCCCGGTGCTATTGAGATGTGGCTCGTCCGGTTGCTGTCCAGAGTGATTCCGCGCTTGGGTCTGACCCGGCTTGATGCGGGGGGTGTAAGCCGGGACCCGGATGAAGTGACGAAATACGTCGAGGACCCGCTTGTTTACCATGGTGCTCTGAGTGCCCGGCTGCTGCATGAGTTTTTTGGCAGTATGCGGTCCCTGCGCGCGAGCGCCGGGAAGATACATATTCCGTTGCTCATAATGCATGGCAGTGAAGATGCTATGGTAGCGCCGAAGGGATCGCAGCTCCTCCATGAACGGGTGAGCTCCGATGACAAGACGCTCGTGCTGTATCCGGGTCTGTACCACGAGATATTCAACGAGCCTGAAAAAGATCGGGTTCTTGCCGATATGGTCGTCTGGCTGGAACAACACCTTGAGCCGGCACCCACAGGCGTCAAGACCGACATCGATTGATTTTTGATCAAGTGTGCCGAGGGACGTATAATCGCCGCCCCCGACAGAATGTGACAGGCCCAGGTTAGAGGCGTATACCGTGGAGTATCAGGAAAAATTTGATGTGATCGTCATTGGCGGCGGCCACGCCGGAGCAGAGGCGTGCCTGGCGGCGGCGCGCATGGGTTGCCGCACCCTGCTGCTGACGCACAGTATCGATACCCTGGGCCAGATGTCCTGTAATCCCGCCATAGGCGGCATCGGCAAGAGCCAGCTGGTGAAGGAAGTGGATGCCCTGGGTGGCGCTATGGCTTTGGCCACGGATCGCGCGGGAATCCAGTTTCGGATATTGAACAGCCGTAAGGGCCCCGCGGTGCGCGCTACACGGGTGCAGGCTGACCGTATATTGTACAAAAACGCGATACGGGAAATCCTGGAGACACAGCCAGGTCTATCGATCTTCCAGCAGCCAGTGGACGACCTGTTGATCGAAAACGGGGCGGTAGCCGGCGCAATTACCCAGATGGGCGTCGTTTTCAGGGCGCCACGCGTGGTGCTCACCACGGGCACCTTCCTGGGTGGAAAAATACACATTGGCTTGGAGAACAGCGGCGGCGGCCGGGCGGGAGACCCCCCATCCATCGCACTTGCCCAGCGTTTGAGGGAACTCCCTTTCAGGGTTGAGCGATTAAAAACCGGTACACCTCCGCGCATCGATGCGCGGAGCGTAGCGTTTTCCGGGCTTGAAGAGCAGTGGGGCGACAGTCCCTCGCCAGTGATGTCATACATGGGCGATGTATCGATGCACCCGGAGCAGCGCTGTTGCTGGGTAACACATACCAACATAGAGACGCATGAGATTATCCGCGAAGGACTCGATCGCTCGCCGCTGTATTCGGGCGTCATAGAAGGGGTAGGGCCTCGCTATTGCCCCAGCATCGAGGACAAGATCCATCGATTTGCAGACAAGGAGTCGCATCAGGTCTTTATCGAGCCCGAGGGGTTAAGCACTCCCGAGCTTTACCCAAATGGCATTTCCACCAGCTTGCCCTTCGATGTCCAGCAGGCGATGGTTCGATCCATCCGCGGATTTGAGAATGCCCACATTACCCGTCCCGGATACGCGATTGAATACGATTTTTTCGACCCACGTGACCTGACCGCTGCGCTGGAGACCCGGGCCATGCCGGGTTTGTACTTCGCAGGGCAGATCAATGGCACCACGGGTTACGAGGAGGCGGCAGCGCAGGGTTTGCTGGCGGGCATCAATGCCGCGCTGGCACTGCGGGGTGATGCGCCGTGGTGTCCACGCCGCGACGAGGCGTATATCGGAGTGCTGGTAGACGATCTTATTACCCGTGGCACGCTTGAGCCCTATCGGATGTTTACGTCCCGCGCGGAATATCGTCTTACGCTGCGCGAGGACAACGCTGATCTGCGGCTCACCGAACAGGGCCGGAGCCTTGGTCTGGTTGACGATGCGCGCTGGGCGCGCTTTGCTGCAAAGCGTGATGAAATCGAGCGGGAAAGCGCCCGTATGCGAAATAGCTTTGTTCACCCCAATACACCGCAGGCCGCAGCACTTGCAGCCAGAATTAAAAAACCCTTGAGCAGAGAATACTCGCTGGCCGAGCTCCTCAAGCGCCCAGAGCTTAGTTACCACGATGTGGCGGGCCTGACAGGCGACCCCAGTCTGGACTTACAGGCGGCTGAGCAGGTGGAGATCCAGGCCAAGTACGCCGGCTATATCGATCGTCAGCAGGAGGATATAGATCGTCTGCGTCGCAATGAGAATACGCCCTTGCCGGCGGACTTGAATTACGACAAGGTGGACGGCCTCTCGAATGAAGTGAAACAGAAGTTGTCAGATGCCAGACCCGACACCCTTGCGCGGGCGGGGCGATTGCCCGGCATAACCCCGGCGGCGGTCGCGCTGCTGCTGATACATTTGAAAAAACGCGGAGCGCTGCAAAACGATAAATCAGGCGAAGACCGGAAGCTGGCCTGAGTTGGAACAGCATAATCTTATACGTCTGACCCGCGGCTGCGAAAAGATGGGCATCAACCCAGAGCATGACCAACTGGAACAGCTGCAAGCCTACCAAGCGCTGCTTGCCCGGTGGAATAACACCTTCAATCTGACTGCCGTGCGTGATGAGGGGCAGATGGTTACCCGCCACCTGCTGGACAGCTTGTCCGTACTGCCCTATCTTCACTCCGGGCCCTGTATCGATGTTGGCACGGGTGCAGGCCTGCCGGGTATACCTTTGGCAATAATGCGCCCGGAGCAGCCTGTGCACCTCCTTGACAGCAACGGTAAGAAGACGCGGTTTCTTTTTCAGGTGAAAACTGCCCTGTCCTTGGATAATATAGTGGTTCACCAGGCGCGAGTAGAATCATTCCAGCCGGGCAGCCCATTTGTCTCGGTTATATCCCGTGCATTTGCGTCGCTGCAGGAAATGGTTCGAGGTTGCCGCCACCTCGTTGCGCCCGGGGGGCGCCTTCTGGCAATGAAGGGTGCGTCTCCAGGTCTGGAGCTGCAAGCCTGTGCTTCAGAGCGTATTGACGCCGTGGTACACGCCTTGAATGTGCCGGACCTGAATGAGCAGCGACACTTGGTGGAGATAAGGTTACAACCGGGTTGAATCAACCCCTCACTATTTTCCAGGGGCAATACCATTGAGCAGGGTCATCGCGATCGCTAACCAAAAAGGGGGAGTGGGTAAAACTACAACCTGTATTAACCTTGCTGCATCGCTCGCTGCGATGAAGCAACGGGTGCTGCTGGTAGATCTCGATCCACAGGGTAATGCCACGACAGGCAGTGGCATCGACAAAAACAGCCTAACGAGCAGCATCTACGACGTGTTGGTGCACCGGGCGCCCGTCGCGCAGGTAGTGCGGCCGGCCGGCAGCAGCGGTTACGACGTGCTGCCCGCAAATGGGGACCTCACCGCAGCGGAAGTTGAACTTCTCAAGGTCGACAACAAGGAGCGCCGCTTGCGGGCCGCTCTCACAGAGGCGGCGGATCAATATGATTACGTGCTGGTCGACTGTCCGCCATCGCTCAACATGTTGACCATCAATGGCCTGGTGGCGTCAGACGGGGTCATCATTGCCATGCAGTGTGAGTACTTTGCACTGGAGGGGCTGGCCGCTCTGTTGAGTACGATCGAGGGTGTAGCACAAAACGCCAACACTGTTCTGCAGGTCGAGGGTATCTTGCGAACCATGTACGACCCCCGCAACAGCCTGACGAAGGATGTTTCCGCGCAGTTGCGGGAGCACTTTGGCGACAAGGTCTATCGCACAGTGGTGCCCCGCAATATACGATTGGCTGAGGCGCCAAGCCATGGTTTGCCTGTAATGCATTACGACAGATACTCGCGTGGCGCCAAGGCTTATATGGCGTTGGCCGGGGAAATGATCAGGCGTCGAGAGCAGCAGGGTGAGCAGGGGGCGGATGGCGCCCCGGTGAACTGAACTAACGGAGAATCTTCATGTCAGCGAGAAAGCGGGGCCTGGGAAAGGGGCTCGATGCGCTACTCGGCGCGGGCCAGCCCGGGCGCACTGAGAGTGATAATGCGGCGGAGCCGGCCGCCGGGAGTGGTGACTCGAGCAACGGGGACCATGCCCTGAGATTACTGCCGGTTGATCTGGTTCAGCGAGGCGAATACCAGCCACGCAGGGATATGGACCAGGACTCACTGCAGGAACTGGCAGACAGCATCAAGGTTCAGGGTGTGATGCAGCCGATTGTAGTGCGGCCTATTTCCGATAAGCGGTATGAAATTATTGCGGGAGAGCGCCGCTGGCGGGCTGCCCAATTGGCGGGCTTGCAGGCAGTGCCATCAGTCATCCGGGATGTGTCTGATCAGCAAGCCATTGCGATGGCGCTCATTGAGAACATTCAGCGTGAAGACCTCAATCCGATCGAGGAGGCCGCCTCTCTGCAGCGGTTGCAGTTGGAGTTTGAACTGACACAACAAGAGGTTGCTACTGCGGTCGGTAAATCCCGATCGACGGTGGCGAACCTGCTGCGCTTGATGAGCCTGCAGGAAGAGGTGCGCCGCATGCTGGAGCGCGGCGACCTGGAGATGGGCCACGCCCGCGCTTTGCTGGGGCTGGAAGGCCCCGACCAAACAAGCGCAGCGCGCACGGTGGTGGGTAAGGGTCTGACTGTAAGACAAACCGAGGCACTGGTGCGTCAGCTGGTGGAGAGCCAGAAGAACCCGTCAGCCCCGAAAAAACTCGACCCCAACATACGGCATTTGCAGGATGATATTTCCCAACGCCTGGGGGCGCCTGTTGCCATCAGCCATGGCAGCAAGGGGCGCGGAAAGGTGGTTATCTCCTACAGTAGCCTCGATGAACTCGACGGGATTCTCGGGCATATCAAGTAGTGTGGCGCTGGCGGCAATGGTATAGCCGCATCGGCTGGATCAGTGCGAGGCCATTGATTACCCGTACCAAACACCTGGCCTGCAGGGCGCCCGCGCTCGCGCCCCTCAGACAGGCGCTGTGGTTTTTCGAAAAACCACAGTATGTGGTGTAGGCAGTTCAAAAAATCACCATATACGGTAGGTGAAAGCCCGCCACGCGCCCACCAGAAAAACAGCCGGCAAGAAGACGTTTCCGCACAACCTGTGGTCGCGCTCACCGACGACCCCAGCGGCGCTCACAATGCTGTTGAACCGTCTCAGCAATCGCCCTATAATGCGCGCCCGAGTCGAGGAAGAGACCTGTCAGTTAGCGCTGTCAGGTGGAGTGCGAGGCGCAGATGGGTGGTGCTGAAATAGCGCGTCCTGCGGTGCACCGGATTACGCTCGCTCAGTTGGTGTTGCTGGTTCCGGTGTGTTTGTTACTGATCGGAGTCAACAAGGTAGTCGCATACTCGGTATTGGGCGGCGGCTTGATTGCCGTCATTCCCCAAGCGTATTTTGGGTTGCTCGCGTTCAGGTGGCGAGGTGCCAAGACCGCTGCCGCGGTTGCCAGATCGGGATACGCTGGAGAGATAGGAAAGTTTTTGCTCAGTGTTGCCGGTTTTGCCTTAGTGTTTGCAATGGTGAGACCGATCGACGGAGCGGCAGTGTTCGGGGGATATCTCGGAATGCTGGCAGTGCAAGTTACTGGAAGCTGGATGTTGTTAAGACAACAGACGGCGATTTGATGAAACCGCATAGAGTTTGACTAGATGGCAGCCGAAGGCGAAGCGCAAACAGTTTCCGAATACATCGTCCACCACCTGACAAACCTTACCTACGGCAAACTCCCCGAGGGATTCGAGCGTTACGACGGTAGCGTTGTTGCTGAAGGTGGTCTTTGGACAACAGCCCATGGCGGAATAGAAGCGTCTGCAATGGGCTTCAATGCGATACACGTCGATTCCATGATCTGGTCTATCGGCCTTGGCATTGTTTTTTGCTGGCTGTTTCGCTCTGTTGCCAAAAAGGCGGAGTCGGGTGTGCCCAGCGGTCTCGTTAACGCGGCAGAGATGGTGGTCGAGTTTGTTGATAACACGGTCAAGGATACCTTTCACGGTCAGAACAAGCTGGTTGCCCCCCTCGCTCTGACGATATTTGTCTGGGTTTTTTTGATGAACCTGATGGATCTGATTCCTGTTGATCTTATTCCTCATGTGCTCATGTTGCTGGGGGTTGCTGACTACCATAAGATCGTACCGTCGACTGATCCGAATATCACGATGGGCATGGCGGTTGGTGTGTTTTTCCTCATGCTTTATTATTCGATAAAGGTGAAAGGGTTCGGCTTTGTGAAGGAGCTGACACTTAACCCCTTCAACCACCCCGTTTTTATTCCCGTGAATCTGTTTATGGAAGTGGTTGGCCTGCTCGCCAAGCCCTTCTCTCTCGGACTGCGACTATTCGGAAACATGTATGCAGGTGAGATGATTTTCATCTTGATTGCAGCGTTGTTCGGTGCCGGTGTTGCCTGGATGCTCCCCGCGGGACTGTTGCAGGTTGGCTGGGCGATTTTCCATATTCTGGTAATCACCCTGCAGGCCTTTATTTTTATGGTGCTGACGATCGTGTATCTCAGCATGGCGCATGAAGACCACTAATTCATTTTTACTGTCTATACAAACTAGGAGAGAAACATGCCTGAATTAATTTACGTAGCTGCCGCTATCATGATGGGTCTTGGCGGTCTTGGTGCCGCTATCGGGGTGGGCCTGCTGGGAGGAAAGCTCATTGAAGGGTCTGCACGACAGCCTGAACTGGCTCCCAAGCTTCAGGTTACCTTTTTTCTTGGTGCCGGCCTGGTCGATGCGATACCCATTATTGGTGTTGGTATAGCGATGTACCTGATCTTCGTTGTCGGTGGCTAAGCCGACAACTGGCGGAACCAGGGCTGCCAGTTGTCGCAGTCCTAAGAAATCTGTGAGGAATAAGGCGTGAACTTAAATCTTACTTTAATTGGGCAGATGCTCGCCTTTATCGGCTTCGTTGTGTTTTGCATGAAGTATGTGTGGCCACCGATTCTGGCTGCCATGGCAGAGCGGGAAGCAAAGATCGCTGACGGCCTGGCGGCGGCAGACCGCGCCAGCCATGATCTTGAGTTGGCCCAGGAAAAAGCCGTAGAGCGCCTGAAGGAAGCCAAGGAAGAGGCTGCAGGAATCATTGATTCCGCCAACAAGCGCGCTGGGCAATTGGTCGATGAGGCCAAAGAGGCAGCGGTGACCGAAGCGGACCGTGTTAAAGCTGCGGCACAGGCAGAGATTGAGCAGGAGGCCAACCGCGCAAAAGAGCACCTGCGTGGCCAGGTCGCTGCATTGTCTCTGGCGGGCGCAGAGAAAGTGCTGGGCGCAGCAATCGACGAGAATGCTCACAAGGAGCTGGTCGACAAACTGGCTTCCGAGCTTTAATTCGAGGTCATTATGGCTGAACTAAGCACACTGGCTCGCCCCTATGCCAAGGCCGCTTTCGAGTACGCCCTCGAGAAGTCTGTTCTTGCTGAATGGGCTGCACAGTTGACCACGTTGTCAGCAGTTGTCGAGCACGAAAGCATGGCGCAGGTTTTAGTTAACCCAGAACTGACCAACGAGCAGCAAGCGAGCACGTTGAGCGATGTCTGCGGCGAAAATATTGGTGCCGAGTTAAAAAACTTTATCAGTATCCTTGCGGCCAATAAACGGCTGACCCTGGTGCCAGAGATACATAAGCAGTTCGAGTTGTATAAGGCGAATCAGGAAAAGTCGGTAGATGTTGAAGTGATTTCAGCATTTGAACTGCCGGAGGAAACGGTCACACAATTAGCCAGCGCGCTGGGTCAGAAACTGGCACGCCAGGTAAAAGTGAGTTCATCCACGGACAGTGATTTGCTGGGCGGGGTATTAATCAGGGCCGGCGATACAGTTATCGACGGCTCCGTGCGCGGCAGGCTGAATAAGCTGGCCGAAGCAATGAATTCCTAACGGAACAGGAAACAGGATTGAGGAACAGAGCATGCAGCAACTGAATCCATCTGAAATTAGCGAGATCATCAAGTCGCGCATCGACCAGCTCGATGTTAGCAGTGAAGCTCGCAACGAGGGCACCGTGGTCTCCGTGACAGACGGCATTATCAGAATCCACGGTCTGGCCGAGGTGATGTACGGCGAGATGATTGAATTTGAGGGTGGTGTCTATGGTATGGCACTCAACCTGGAGCGGGACTCTGTCGGTGCGGTCATCCTTGGCGACTATAAGGGGATAGCAGAAGGCCAAAGCTGTCGATGCACCAGCCGGATCCTCGAAGTGCCTGTGGGGCCTGAGCTCCAGGGTCGCGTGGTAGACGCACTGGGTACCCCGATCGACGGCAAGGGGCCGGTTAATGCGGCCGTTACCGATGCACTTGAAAAGGTAGCGCCCGGCGTAATCGCTCGCCAGTCGGTAGATGAGCCTGTCCAGATCGGTCTCAAGGCGATTGATGCCATGGTGCCCATCGGCCGCGGTCAGCGAGAGCTTATTATTGGTGACCGCCAGATTGGTAAGACCGCGATTGCAATCGATGCGATCATTAACCAGAAAAACACAGGCATCAAGTGTATCTACGTGGCGGTTGGTCAAAAGGCATCGTCTGTTGCCGCGGTTGTGCGCAAGCTCGAAGAGCACGGCGCGATGGACCACACTATCATCGTGGCCGCGAATGCATCTGACCCGGCTGCGATGCAGTATTTGGCGCCGTTTGCCGGTTGCACCATGGGAGAGTACTACCGCGACCGTGGTGAAGATGCATTGATTATTTATGATGACCTCACCAAGCAGGCATGGGCATATCGTCAGATTTCACTTCTTCTGCGCCGTCCGCCGGGGCGTGAAGCCTATCCGGGAGATGTATTTTATCTCCACTCGCGCCTGCTGGAGCGCGCGGCACGAGTGAATGCCAACTACGTGGAGCAAGCTACTAACGGCGAGGTGAAGGGAAAGACGGGTTCTCTTACCGCGCTGCCAATTATTGAGACTCAGGCGGGTGACGTTTCCGCCTTTGTGCCGACTAACGTGATTTCTATCACCGATGGCCAGATCTTTCTTGAGTCCGGTATGTTCAACGCGGGCGTTCGTCCGGCGATGGACGCCGGTATTTCTGTATCGCGTGTGGGTGGCGCGGCACAGACCAAGATTATGAAAAAGCTGTCAGGCGGTGTTCGCACCGCGCTTGCCCAGTACCGTGAACTGGCCGCCTTTTCACAGTTCGCGTCTGATCTGGACGATGCCACAAAGGCGCAGCTGGATCACGGTGAGCGTGTAACGGAATTAATGAAGCAAAAGCAGTACTCGCCCCAGTCCATCGCGGAGATGGGCTTGGTACTTTACGCGGCAAACGAAGGCCATCTGAGTGATGTCGAAGTCAATAAGATAGGTGATTTTGAGGCGGCCCTGCTGTCATACATGCACGCGGAACACGGCGACCTGATGAACAGTGTTGTCGAGAGTGGCGACTACAATGATGAGATCGAAGCGACCTTCAAGTCTGCTATCGAAACGTTCAAGTCGACCCAGACCTGGTAATCCCGGAGATAACGGATGGCAGCTGGAAAAGAAATTCGCACAAAGATCTCGAGTATCCAGAGTACTCAAAAGATTACCAGTGCGATGGAAATGGTCGCGGCCAGCAAGATGCGTAAGGCCCAGGATCGCATGCGACTAGGTAAGCCTTACGCCCGTCGCATGCGCTCTGTGATCGGCCATTTGGCGAACTCTGCTCCCGAGTACCGTCACATCTACATGCAGGAGCGGGAAGTGAGGCGCGTTGGCTTTATCGTCGTCTCTACGGATCGCGGTCTCTGCGGTGGTCTTAACATCAACCTGTTTAAGGCGACGGTTAGGGCGATGAAGGGGTGGGATGACAAGAATATTGAGATCGATTTGTGCCTGGTTGGGGCCAAGGGTGCTGCGTTTTTTGGCAGCTATGGCGGAAACGTCACAGCGGCTGTTCGTGACCTGGGAGAAGAGCCCAGCGTCGGAGACCTGATTGGTGGCGTCAAGACAATGCTTGATGCCTACGAAGAAGGCGGCATAGACAGGCTATTCCTGGTAAGTAACGAGTTCGTCAATACCATGACTCAAAACCCCAATGTGGAACAGCTGCTTCCTCTGGAGGCGCAACAGTCAGATGAAATGAAGCACCATTGGGACTACATCTACGAGCCCGACGCGAAAGAATTATTGGAAGGCCTGTTGACGCGTTATATCGAGTCTCAGGTTTACCAGTCTGTGGTTGAGAACGGCGCGTGTGAACAGGCGGCCCGAATGCTGGCAATGAAGAATGCTACAGAGAACGCGGGCGAGCTGATCGATGATTTGCAGCTGGTGTACAACAAGGCGAGACAGTCAGCTATCACGCAAGAGTTGTCGGAGATTGTGAGTGGCGCCGCGGCGATTAGTTGACAAGGCAGTTGGGGCAGATGTTTGTCCGTGATAAACACAATATGCGGGAACAGGTTGAACCCTGAGCCCATAACAGAGTTAAGAAACAGAGGATCCGGACATGAGTAGCGGACGAGTCGTACAAATCATCGGCGCGGTCATCGATGTGGAGTTTCCCCGTGATAGCGTCCCGCAGGTATACGATGCACTGAAGATCACCGAAAAAGACACAACTCTGGAAGTTCAGCAGCAGCTGGGTGACGGTGTTGTTCGGTCTATTGCTCTGGGGTCTTCTGAGGGCCTTAGCCGCGGTCTTGCGGTGGAAAACACGGGTGCCCCTATCGCTGTGCCTGTGGGCATTGAAACACTGGGCCGCATCATGGATGTTTTGGGCAACCCAATCGATGAATGCGGTCCTATCGGCGAAAAAGAGCGCGCGCCTATTCACCGCGAAGCACCCAGCTATGAGGAGTTGGCGGCAGCAGAAGAACTGCTGGAAACCGGCATCAAGGTAATCGACCTTGTGTGTCCTTTCGCCAAGGGCGGCAAGATTGGCCTCTTCGGTGGCGCTGGTGTGGGCAAAACCGTGAACATGATGGAATTAATTAACAACATTGCAACCGAGCACTCGGGCCTTTCAGTATTCGCGGGCGTAGGTGAGCGCACCCGCGAAGGTAACGATTTCTACTACGAGATGCAGGAATCCAAGGTCGTGGACGTTGAGAACTTTTCTAATTCCAAAGTAGCGATGGTATACGGCCAGATGAACGAGCCGCCAGGCAACCGTCTTCGTGTCGCCCTTACCGGCCTGACCATGGCGGAGAAATTCCGCGACGACGGTCGCGACGTCCTGCTGTTCATCGATAATATTTACCGTTATACATTAGCGGGAACTGAAGTATCGGCACTGCTGGGTCGTATGCCTTCTGCGGTTGGCTATCAGCCGACGCTGGCAGAAGAAATGGGTGTATTGCAGGAGCGAATTACCTCTACCAAGTTAGGGTCTATCACTTCGATTCAGGCGGTGTATGTGCCTGCGGATGATTTGACCGACCCGTCACCGGCAACAACCTTCGCACACCTTGATGCAACGGTTGTGCTGTCTCGTGATATTGCGGCCAAGGGCATCTACCCCGCGGTGGATCCGTTGGATTCTACCTCGCGGCAGCTTGATCCTTTGCTGATCGGCAATGATCACTACGATACGGCACGTGGCGTGCAATCCGTATTGCAGCGCTACAAAGAGCTCAAGGACATCATTGCTATTCTCGGCATGGACGAATTATCCGAGGATGACAAACAGACGGTGGATCGTGCTCGGAAGATCGAACGGTTCCTGTCCCAGCCTTTTCACGTGGCAGAAGTATTCACCGGTTCGCCGGGCAAATATGTGTCATTGAAAGATACGATTTCTGGTTTTAAGGGTATTCTTGCCGGCGAGTACGATCACTTGCCCGAGCAGGCCTTCTATATGGTTGGCGGCATCGAAGAAGCGGTCGAAAAAGCGAAGAACCTGTAAGCTAGTTAGTTAGCGGAGCCACAAAATGGCAATGACAATTCACTGCGATATCGTCAGCGCGGAGGAAGAAATTTTCTCCGGTCTGGTAGAGGTGCTCGTGGCGACCGGCGAGATGGGTGAACTGGGTGTCAGCTACGGCCATGCGCCGTTGCTGACGTCCCTTGTACCCGGCCCCGTTCGTATCATCACTCAGAGTGGCGACGAGCAGGTGTTTTACGTGTCTGGCGGGTTCCTCGAGGTTCAGCCTGGCGTGGTCTCTATTCTTGCGGATACAGCTCTGCGAGCAGACGATGTGGATGAAGCCTCTGCCGAAGAGGCGCGCAAGGAGGCTGAGCATGCGCTGGCTAACCAGACAGGTGACTTCGACTATGGACGCGCTTCCGCTCAGCTGGCGGAAGCAGCGGCCCAGCTCGCCACGCTGCGCAAACTAAAAAACCGGGCTGGTCGCGGTTAGCCCAGCACCGGTGTTTTCCAGCGAAGACTCGAGCAGGTGATATTGCCCACGGTCGCGGCGCTAAAACGCCTTTTTGATGCCAACCCCCTGCTCTACCGCACAGCATTCGGTCTTGCGACTTTCAACGTTGATTACTGTAAACAGCGCCTGCACCGGTCGCGCTATTCCTCCCGTTTTGGTGGACTCTGGACTGACAGAGTCGATTATGAAGAGCAACTCCGTCGCAGGCTTAACCGTGGTGAGGTGACTGCGGACAGGGTCGACAGCCTTAACAGTTGGCGGGAACAGGGCTTTTTAAAATTAGATAATGCAGTTGATCACAGGCTTATCGACGATTATCTCGACGAGCTTGAGAGCCTTAAGGTCCGCTCGCCCTCCCCTCTGTGCGTCACTTCGAGCACGCTGCAGTCGCCGGCGCCTTTTAGCGCAGAGGTTTTCTCTGGCAATGCCAGCAGCAGGATTGTAGATGATTACTTTTATTCTGAATCCGCACGGTATCTGCTATTTCACCCGTCAATCACTGAACACCTCTCATTGTTTTTGGAAAGCGAGCCGGTATTAACTCAGAGCTTGAGCTTTGAAACCGGCTCTGAACAGGCCGTGCATCAGGATACCGCGTTTGTTCGGATGAATGCCCCCATGAAATTTATCGGCGTTTGGATCGCGCTAGAGGATATTCAACCGGGTACGGGTGAGCTCGTGTACTTCCCTGAGAGCCACCATTGGCCAGACTTCCTGTTCAGCCGCTACTTCAAGCATTATGATCCAGACCGGGACGGAGAGGCACAATTGCATAACTGGTTGGCGTGGATGCATGAAGAAGCGCGCGATAGGTCGCAGCGACTGTCGTCCTTTTTCCCGAAAAAGGGCGATGTGCTGTTTTGGCACCCGGCCCTCGCGCATGGCGGCGCGCCAATTAACGATGATAACGGTACCCGGCGGAGCCTGGTCAGTCACTATTGCGCAAAGGGCGTCCGGCCGCTTTACCACTACTATAAGCCGGCTCAGCGCAAAAGGTATCACTGGAACGGTTGTACCTATACCAGCGCCTACTATCGCTCGGGCTCAGCGAGTTAATTTCGTGCACAACCCTCGCGGACCGGGGCACCCTCTTGCCGGGAACGCTTTTCGCATAGTATCTTCGTCTAACCGAAGTATTCGTGGGAAATAACGGATGGTGAATACCCTTAAAGGCCAGATTAAACCCGAGCACGAAGCGGTTCTTGCGACCACAGTGATCGGGTGCTTAAGTACATTACGGCATAAGGATCAGAGAATCTCCACCAACCCGATCAGCTTTCTGTGGAATGGTAGCGAGTTCGAGATCAGTACACTGAAGGGGCGCATGAAATACCGCAACCTGGTCGACAGACCCCAGGCGACCTTGTGTGTCGTCTCCGCTCAGGACCCTATGCACTATGTGGAAGTCCGCGGCAGTGTGCGGCTGGAAGACGACCCGGACCGTGCACTCTTCACCGCCCATTTTCGTAAGGTCTCGGGCGGCATCGATCCGCCAGACGGTATGGATTCACCGGATGCTGAGCGCGCCATGATCTACCTTACGCCAGAGCAGGTATCCAGCCCTGCCATGTACGGCGGCCAGTTCGACGACTTCTCCGATAAGTTCCACTCGGATAGCTGACACCGTAGTGTTTTGCCCAAGCGAGGCTGTTTTACTTCTTTGCAACGCGAAAGAATGGCAAAGGGGGAGCGCAGCGCCGTCTCAATTCGGCCTCTCGCGTTATAGAAAGCGCCACAGCGTGTCGAACAACAGCTGTTGCGTAGACGCGATGGCGGCAGAATCGATAATCACGATCACCGGATAATCTTGGTCGGCCAGAGTGATCATGGCGACCTTGGGTGGGTAAATGGCGATGTAGGAGGCATCTGTTCCCGCACCGGCGGGCAGCCATTTACGCTCGGCTAGCTCGGCATCATCACCCCCTTCACCTACGGCGATTACGCGAACCCCGATGCCCTGTTGGACGCGCTGTCGAGTGAAATTAGGAAAGGGCCGGTACAAGTGTTGCCGCAGGGTCTTTGTCGAAATAACGGAATACGCATTATTGCCCTGCTTCGCGGTACTTTTCAGGATATCCCTGAGCACTAATTCCACGCCGTCATCGCCTTCATAGAAACGCACGTTGCCCGGGCTGAATTCTGGACGCGCTTGTTTCAGCGCGGGGATAATGTCTTTGCGCAACTCCTCCATTGCCTGTGCGAGCGCCTGCTGCTTGCTTTCCCCAAGGCTTAACAGCTGCTCCGGATCTTCCGCCTGGAATACCCGCCGCTTGCCTTTGGGCAGGTAGTTGACGAGCCCCATGGTGACTAGCTGCTTCAATGTTTCGTAGGTGCTGCCACGATTGATGCCCGCCTCCGCGGCAACGTCGCGGATAGAGGCGGGCCCCAGCTTGTGCAAGGACTGGTAGACCTTGATCTGCCGCGTGTCGAGCCCGAGAGAGCCAAGCGCTTGTGTTTTGCGCGTTGTCATAATATTTGTGACAAATTGCGTTGATTAAAGCTAGCCATTGCCTAATATGAACTTAATCAAGCGATATTGTCAAAAAATACAAAAAATAGTGGGCATCCGGTAGACGGGAAGTATTCGATGAATCTGGAAGTTGTAATCCTCGCAGCGGGGCAGGGTTCCCGCATGAAGTCCACGCTGCCAAAGGTATTGCATCCGCTGGGCGGCAAACCTCTGCTTGCGCATGTCGTTGATACCGCGGAGCAGCTGGCCCCCGCTGCGATACACGTGGTAGTCGGCCATGGCACGGAGGCGGTGCGGTCAGCGATGTCAGAATTTGACATCAACTGGGTGGAGCAGTCCGAGCAACTGGGCACCGGCCACGCGGTGGCGCAGGCGCTGCCGCATGTCTCTCCCCAGAGTGTCGTGCTGGTGCTTTACGGCGATGTGCCTCTGGCGGAGCTTTCAACCCTGCAGCGTCTGTCGATTTTGGCGCAGGAGGCCCCGGCGCTGCTGACGGCGCGATTGGGCAATCCATCCGGGTACGGTCGAATCCTGCGTAATGAAGATAATGTTCTGGTCGGTGTTGTGGAAGACAAGGACGCCAGTGCGAAGCAGCGCGAGATTGACGAGGTCAATACGGGCCTGCTGGCGGCGCCCTATGCCGACCTTGCGGAATACCTGCCCAGGGTTAGCAACAGCAACCAACAGGCTGAGTACTACCTGCCCGATATCCTGTCACTGGCGGTTGAGGCCGGGAAGACAGTGTCGACGTGCGAGGCGGCATCTGAAATTGAAATACTTGGTGTTAATGATCGGGTACAGCTCAATCAGGTGGAACGGGAGTATCAGCGTCGCCAAGCACATGAGCTGATGCGCGATGGCGTCAGTATTGCCGATGCAAACCGTGTGGACATTCGCGGTGAGCTCACCTGCGGCGATGATGTCAGCATCGATGTTAACGCGGTCTTCGAGGGCTGCGTCCACTTGGAGGACAACGTACAAATAGGTGCAAATTGTGTGTTACGCGACGCCCGTATCGGACGGGGCAGTGTCATTCACCCGATGAGCCATCTACAGGAAGTCGACATTGGCAGTGACTGCAGCGTCGGTCCTTTCGCGAGATTGCGACCGGGAACAGCACTGCAGGAAGGCGCAAAAATAGGCAACTTTGTCGAAACCAAGAAAGCGCGTATCGGGCAGGGAAGCAAAATCAATCACCTGAGTTATATAGGCGACTGCGATATGGGTTCCGACGTTAACGTAGGCGCGGGAACGATTACCTGCAATTACGATGGCGTGAACAAACATCGGACAGAAATGGGCGATGGGGTGTTCGTGGGCTCCAACAGCACTCTGGTGGCGCCGCTTACGATAGAAAAACAGGGCTTTGTCGGAGCGGGTTCTACCATCACCAGCAAGGTGGGTAGCGAAGAGCTCGCGGTCAGCCGTGCGCGGCAGCGCAACATCCAGGGTTGGAAACGGCCCTCAAAAAAAGAAAACAGGGACTGATTTATGTGTGGCATCGTTGCAGCCGCAGCGCGGCGTGAAGTGTCTGAAATATTGTTAGAGGGATTGCGACGGCTGGAGTATCGCGGCTACGATTCTGCCGGGATGGCACTCATAAGCGATGATGGTCAGCTGACGTCGCACAAGCGGAAAGGCAAAGTGCAAGCGCTGGAAGCCGCTCAGGCAAAAGACCCTCATCACGGCCCGACAGGTATCGCGCACACTCGGTGGGCAACCCACGGCGAGCCGTCAGGCGTCAATGCGCATCCGCATATATCAGAACAGAGAGTCGCGGTTGTTCACAACGGGATTATCGAGAATCACGCGGCGCTGAGAAACGAGCTGGTCGAGGCCGGATATCAGATGGCTTCGGTCACTGATACTGAAGTGGTAGTGCACCTCCTGCATCGCTATCTGGCAGAGGGAAATAATCTACTGCATGCCATGCAACAAACCGTCGCACGGTTGGAGGGCGCCTATGCGCTGGCAGCCGTGGACTCACAGCACCCGGATACTGTGATCGGTGCGCGCAGCGGCAGCCCGTTGGTGGTCGGCGTGGGTATCGGAGAAAACTTTCTCGCGTCAGACCAGATGGCTTTGCGCCAGGTGACAGACCGGTTTATCTACCTCGAAGAGGACGACCTGGTAGAGATAACATCAGCTTCCGTGAGGGTGTTTGACGCTGCAGGCCAATCGGTGGAGCGCGAGACGACCTGCATTACAGAGGCGATGGACGTCCCCGATATGGGTGATTTCGATCACTATATGATAAAGGAGATCTTTGAACAGCCTGACGCGTTGGACGCTACTCTGGCCGGCGCACTGGATGTAAGTCAGGTAGAAGATGGTTTTGGCATGGGTGCTACTGCGCTCTTTGATCGGGTAAAAACAGTACAAATTGTTGCCTGTGGTACCAGCTTTCATGCAGGCATGGTGGCGCGGTACTGGCTGGAAGAATTAGCAGGTATTAGTTGCGAGGTAGAGGTTGCATCTGAATTTCGTTACCGCAAACGCGTTCAGCACGAGGGCACTCTGCTGGTTGCCATCTCCCAGTCGGGGGAGACCGCGGACACACTGGCCGCCTTGCGCAATGCGAGTGCAGGAGAGTTTGTGGGCAGCCTCGTAGTGTCTAACGTCGACAACAGTTCACTGGTGCGGGAGTGTGATCTGGTGTTTCTCACCCGGGCAGGCGCTGAGATCGGTGTAGCCTCCACCAAGGCGTTTACCACGCAGCTAGCAGCACTGCTTATGCTTACGCTGGTGCTAGGCAGACGTCGTGGCATGGATGAGAAGCGGCAGCAGGAAATTATTGCGGCATTGCGTAACGTGTCCCGCTATGTGCAGGAAACACTGGCGCTGAACTCCGCTATACAGGAATTGTCAGAGGCGTTTATCCCCAAGCGTCACGCGCTGTTTTTGGGGCGAGGAATACAGTATCCGATCGCCATGGAGGGCGCGCTGAAGCTGAAAGAAATTTCCTATATCCATGCTGAGGCGTATCCGGCGGGTGAGCTAAAGCATGGCCCCCTGGCGCTCGTAGACAACGACATGCCGGTAGTGGCGGTGGCGCCAAATGACGAGTTACTGGAAAAACTGAAATCCAATCTGGAGGAAGTGCGTTCGCGCGGCGGAGAGCTGTTTGTATTTGCTGATCGCGCGGCGGGTTTTGATAACGAAGATCGAGTCAAAGTGCTGCCAATGCCTCATTGTCCGGAAGTGATCAAACCCATTGTTTATACAGTGGCTTTGCAGCTATTGTCATATCATGTGGCCGTGCAGAAGGGCACCGATGTCGACAAGCCGCGTAATCTTGCGAAGTCAGTAACCGTAGAATAGGATTACCGTTGCTACTTAAAAATAACAGATGCGACGCTTAACTAGGACTTATCAATGAGATATGCACTAATCACTGCCGGCCGCGTGTTATTAGCACTGTACTTCCTCCTGCCTGGGATCGCTAAGTTTGTATCATGGGATATGCATGTAGAACTCATGGAAGCGCACAATATGGTTATGGTACCCGCTCTATTGGCGATTGCAGGTATTGTTCAAATTGGCGGGAGCGTCTGTCTTTTATTGAACAAACAGGTAGTGGTCTGCGCGCTTGGCTTTGCCGTGATGATCTTATTGATAAACCTCAATTTACACGACTTTTGGAACGTTTATGAGGGTGTTGATGCCAAACACGAAACGCAGAATTTCGTTAAAAATTT
The DNA here is from genome assembly GCF_026262645.1 of Candidatus Marimicrobium litorale. Taxonomy (NCBI): domain Bacteria; kingdom Pseudomonadati; phylum Pseudomonadota; class Gammaproteobacteria; order Cellvibrionales; family Halieaceae; genus Marimicrobium; species Candidatus Marimicrobium litorale. The sequence goes on along the minus strand of NZ_SHNO01000001.1, from coordinate 2,809,893 downwards.
GGGGATATTTGCCGGTTTGTTATTACTGGCGGCAGTCGATATGGAGAAGACAAACGCCCACTGAGTGTATGGGCAGCTGAGAGAAAACATCGAGCGCAACGACACTATCTCCGTCACGGTGCAGTCAGCACAGCTCAACATTCACAGCGAGACAAGTTTGCTGTGCGGAGGGGCGCCCTTTGCAGAGCTCCCCCCCAAACGGGTTACCCGGGGTTGGCGGCCTTATAGGCTCTCAGCTCAGTATTGAACTTAACGGCGATCTCTTCCTCCGCAGCTACCGATGCGTTGTATTGGTTATTCAGAGTTGCGACCGCGTTTGCCAGCGCCGGGTCAGATTCGTCACCCAGAGCGGCTTGCTCAGCGGGTTCCATTTTTTCATCTAGGCACACGCGATAGGAGGTGTTGGCGGCCTGATAGGCCCTCACGGCTGTCTGCCCCGCCAGCATTTCCGGCTCACCGGCAGTCGCGCCATCCGGCAGGGTGGGGACTTCGGGTATGGCGCAGTCTTCAGCAAAAGCTGCACTGCTTACAAGTGCCAGACAAAAAAGAGATGGCTTGATCAGGTTCATAGAATATCCTCACAGAATAACGATACTTGATAGAAAACAGTAGCAGGAGATTGACTCCCTGCCAAGTCGAATGGCCGATTCAATCCTGCCCTACCCAGAGGCGGGAGACTTCCAGTGCTTTCTCGAGCCCGCGCGCCACCTTGTTTCCTTCATCGCGGTCGGCAAGGCCGATAACTCGAACCCGATAATAGGTTTTGCCGTCCTTCACCCCTGCCACGACTACGGTCGTGCCCGTGACCGGTTTCAGCCGTGCTGCCCATGTTTCCGCTGTGCTTTTTGAGGTGTAAGAGCCGAAGTTGACGAACCAGTCGCCTTTGCTGGACGCGGTAGGCGCGGGTTTTGGCGGCGTCTTTTTGGCGGGTGATTGCCGAGCCGCGGAGGTGGTGTTACTGGCCCCCGCAGCAGCGATGGCTTCAGGTTTAGCAGATGTTGTAGCTTGAATCTGTGGCGCTGCGGCGAGGCTGGTCTCCAGCTCGGCGATCGCACTCTGCAGCATGCGATTTTCCTGCGCCAGGCCCTCGGCAAGTGTAGCAAGTTCGGCATTGGAGCGCTGCAGCTCTCGCAGAGCCTCCCGGTTATCGCGGATGTCGTCTGGGCTGACGCTGGTAGCGAGCGTAGCGCGGAGCGCTCGCAATTCTTGCTGTGCGTCGGCTCTTTCCTGCAGGACCCCGTAGGCACCGATGCCCAATATCACCAGAGCGATTGCAGCCACAATGACCAGCCGCAGCGGCCAGCCTGTATCAGTTTGCCCTTGCTCAAGGTACTCTTCCTCGTACCAGTCCTCGTCTTCATCGTTGCTGTCCGACTCGAGCGGCTCGTCGATATCTGTGTGCCCGGTGTCGGTGCTGGACGCGAGCTGAGATGGGTCGTGCTCCGATTCACTGTCGTGGTACACAGGGCTGTTCTCTTCTTCCTCGGCGATTTCCTCCGTGCCATAGCCAGATGAGAAGTCAGTATCACGGTCGGGCTCTTCGTAGTTTTCAAGGTCATCGTCAAATTCGCCCATCCTGGGCTCGAGGCGGTCATTACCATCAGAAAGGCGGCGCTGATGGGATGACAATGCGTGAGGAGCCCCTGAGCGATCATTGTTATTGTTGTCCATGGCTCAAGCTACCTGCATGTTTCGACGGCTTTCGACGAGCATAGCAGACGCCCCGGGGAATTGCGTTGGTGAAGTCGCTGAGGAGGTATTATTACGGCAAGTCTGTCTGGTGCGTGAGCGTCAAACAGGAGTATGCCCGACCGATAAGAAAGCGATCATAGCGCGTGATAAAGAGTACGTTCACAGGGCCGATTTTCGTTAGAATAACGCAATGGATGTATCCGATATTCTATCGCCTCTCAACGAGGCCCAGCGAGACGCTGTTACCGCGGAAGACCCGAACCTGTTGGTACTGGCTGGCGCGGGCAGCGGCAAGACCCGGGTGTTGGTGCACCGGATAGCGTGGCTGATTCGGGCAGAGAATTATTCACCCTGGTCGATCCTGGCGGTGACATTTACCAATAAGGCAGCCCGGGAAATGCGTAACCGCATAGAGGATATGCTGCAAATTCCGGCTCAGGGTATGTGGGTCGGCACCTTTCACGGGCTGGCGCATCGTTTGCTTAAGGCGCACTGGCGCGATGCAGGACTCCCGCAGAATTTCCAGATACTGGATAGTGACGATCAACTGCGCCTGGTCAAGCGGGTGTGCCGTGAGATGGAGCTTGATGATTCTCGATGGCCTCCTAAGCAAGCCATGTGGTACATCAATAGCGCCAAGGATGAGGGCCTGCGGAGCACCCATGTGGATACTCCGCCGGGTGATCTTTTTGCTCGAACAATGAAGGAGGTTTATCGTAATTATGAGGAAGCCTGTGACCGGGCAGGGCTCGTAGATTTTGCCGAACTACTGTTGCGTGCGCACGAGCTTTGGCTAAAAAATCCTGAAATACTGCGTCATTACCAACAGCGGTTTAAACAAATTCTTGTCGATGAATTTCAGGATACAAACACTATTCAATATGCGTGGTTGCGGGTGTTGGCCGGAAAAGACATACCTGTTGCGGCAGTGGGCGACGACGATCAGTCTATCTATGGCTGGCGCGGTGCAAAAATTGAAAATATCCAGTGCTTCAATGAAGACTTCGAGGGCACGCGGACCATTCGACTGGAGCAGAATTACCGCTCGACCCAAACGATTCTGCAAGCCGCCAACGGTGTAATCGCCCACAATTTCGGGCGGCTGGGTAAGGAACTGTGGACCGCCGGAGAGTCAGGTGATCCGGTCAGCCTCTATGCGGCTTACAATGAACACGACGAGGCGCGGTACATTGTGGAGCAGGCGGCGCAGTGGCTGAACGAGGGCAACACACGTGCCTCGGCGGCAATTCTCTATCGCTCTAATGCGCAATCCAGAGTGTTAGAAGAAGCACTTATTCAGGCCGATATTCCCTATCGGATATACGGTGGCCAGCGTTTTTATGAGCGCCTGGAAATTCGTAACGCGCTGGCCTACCTGCGGTTACTTCTTAATCGCGGCGATGATGCGGCGTTAGAACGCGTGATCAATACGCCGCCCCGTGGCATCGGCAGCAAAACGCTTGACGTAGTGCGCGATTGCGCGCGTACCCGGGGCATTCCTCTGTGGCAAGCAATTCGAGCAGTGCTGGATGAAAAGCCGCTGCCGGCCAGGGCGCTGGGCGCGCTGGAAGGATTTACAACGCTAATCGACGAAATGGATTCTGGGATTGAGGCACTCACTCTGGAAGAGGCGGTTGAACTGGCGATAGATGCCTCCAGTCTGATCGATTATCACGGGAAGGAAAAAGGCGAAAAAGGCCAGGCGCGGGTAGAAAACCTGCAAGAACTGATAAGCGCTGCCAGACAGTTTAGTCCCGAAGACGAGGCGTTGACGCCATTGCAACAGTTTCTTGATCGCGCAGCGCTGGATGCGGGAGAAGCGCAGGCAGGGGAGCATGAAGACAGCGTGCAGCTCATGACGTTGCACTCTGCGAAGGGCCTGGAGTTTCCCCTCGTTTTTTTGGCGGGCATGGAGGAGAATCTGTTTCCGCATCAAATGTCACTGGAAGAACCGGGGCGATTGGAAGAGGAGCGCCGGCTGTGTTACGTAGGGATTACCCGCGCTATGGAGAAGCTGGTAATGACTTATGCTGAGTGTCGACGATTACACGGTAGCGATTCTTTTAACACGCCGTCCCGGTTTGTGCGTGAAATCCCCCCCGAGTTATTACAGGAGGTTCGTATTCAGGGGACGGTGGCCGTGCCCGCTAGCAGTATGAGCGCGATTCAGGTGCCTGAGACCGATTTATCGCTGGGTCAGCGCGTGTACCACCAAGTGTTTGGAGAGGGGGTCGTGTTAAACTTTGAAGGGCGCGGTGGCAGTGCCAGAGTAGAAGTGAATTTCGATACCGAGGGAGGCAAATGGCTGGTGCTGCAATATGCCAACCTGCAATTGCTATAATAAATAACGCTTTTTCGCACCGCTGTTTTTGCGAGCCCTGATCAGGACAACCTACCATGAGCACCGCATCCACTGAAAAGCGCTACACACCTCTGATCATCCTGATCCTGGTTGCCGCGCTGGTAATGACGCTTGGTCTCTGGGCGCGGGATAGATCGATCAGTGTTCGCGACGCAGAACTTACCGCGGATTCCGCTGGGGCGACAAACGGCCGGCAATTTGAGTGGAAGCTCATCACTACCTGGCCCAAACATTTCCCGGGCTTGGGCTCTGCGCCTGAGAACTTTGCTCGCTATGTTAACGAGATGAGCGGTGGGCGCCTGAAGATACGTGTTTATGGCGCCGGAGAAATTGTGCCTGCGCTGGAAGTCTTTGATGCCGTTTCTCTCGGTGTAGTCGATGCCGGGCATGGCGCCGCCTATTACTGGAAAGGTAAAGTCCCCGCCTCTGTGTTTTTTACCGCGGTACCTTTTGGCATGACCGCTCAGGAGATGAACGGTTGGCTGCACTATGGCGGCGGCATCGAGCTGTGGCGAGAGACCTATGCGCCCTATAACCTCGTGCCTTTCGCGGGCGGCAGTACAGGCGTGCAGATGGCGGGGTGGTACAACCGCGAAATTGAATCTATCGATGACCTTAAGGGTCTGAACATGCGAATTCCCGGGATGGCCGGCGAGGTGTTCGCCGCTGCAGGAGGCACCGCTGTGCGAATTGCAGGCGGCGAGCTGTACACGTCAATGCAAACCGGGGTTATTGATGCTCTTGAGTGGGTTGGGCCTTACAACGATCTGGCATTCGGTTTTCAGGAGGTTGCCAAGTACTACTACTACCCTGGCTGGCATGAACCCGGGGCAATGCTGGAGTTCATCGTGAATCAAAAGTCCCTGAGTGCCCTGCCGCAGGATTTGCAGGCAATCGTCAAGTACGCAGCTCGGGCCGTAAACCAGGACATGCTGGATGAATACACCGCGCGCAATAACAATGCTTTGAAAAGCCTGATCGAGGAGCACGGCGTGCAACTGCGCAGGCTTCCTGATGATGTGCTATTGGCGCTCTGGCAGGGCACCCAACAGGTAATGGACAAATTGGTCGCCACGGATCCTATGGCGGCGAAGGTGTATGACTCGTATAGCGACTTCTACAACGGCGTACGCAACTACCATCATATTTCGGAACAAGCGTATATTAACACCCGCGATCGAGTGCTTGGCGACCAGGACTATTAGCGTCTATCGGCCCGCACGCGGTTACTGCTGAATGGCGCGTGTTCGCCCGTTCTGATCGATAGCGACAAACACAAACTCGCCCTCGGTAACCTTCAGGGGATCACCACTGTGCTGTGAATTGATCCAGACCTCTACCAGAATACGGATTGAGCTGCGGCCGACTTCAAGCACTTCACAGTAGCACGACACAACAGCACCTACATGCACTGGTGTCAGGAAGGCCATACCGTTGATTGCGACGGTGGAGGCGCGGCCATCGGCTACCTTCATCGCGGTAATCAGCCCTGCGATGTCCATCTGTGACAGGAGCCAGCCGCCGAAAATATCGCCACTGGCATTCGTATCCTTCGGCATGGCAACTGTTTGCAGCGCGAGTGTGCCCCCGGGCCCGGGTGTCGTGTCAATATCGTTCATCTGGATCGCCTGCTACCGGCCAATCGCCGGCTGTCTTTTTATTTGAGTACGGAAGGTAGCCATGTCGCCATAGCTGGCCAGTACCAGAGTGCGCCTATCAATAGGAGCTGGAGAAGTATAAAGGGAACTACGCCCCGGTAGATAGCGCCGGTTGGCACAGATTCCGGTGCAACTCCGCGCAAGTAGAATAGCGCAAAACCGAAGGGTGGCGTGAGGAATGAGGTCTGAAGGTTGAGGGCAATCATGATGCCCAGCCAGACGGGGTCCAGACCCATGGCAAGCAGTATCGGGCCCACAATGGGGACCACAACGAACGTAATTTCAATGAAATCCAGAATAAAACCAAGCAGGAAAATGACCAGCATGACCACCAAGGTCGCACTCACCGCGCCCCCCGGGAGTTGCTCGAAGAACTGATGAATCAGCTCTTCCCCGCCAAAGCCCCTGAAAACCAGCGAGAAAACTGCGGCGCCGATTAGAATCATGAACACCATGCAGGTGACCTCCAGAGTATTCTGCAGCGCACCTGTAAGCCTCGGGAGATCCATCTGTCCCTTGGCCATAGCCAGCATTAGTGCGCCTATGGCGCCGATACCCGAAGCCTCGGTTGGAGTAGCGGCCCCGGCGAGAATCGAACCAAGAACAACCATTATGAGTAACAGGGGTGGCAGTAGCCCTCGAGCGACCTCCTCAAGGGAAATGGGCTCCAGGTCATTGGCTGGTGTGGCGTCCGGGTCGAACCGCGCCTGCAGCAGTAAGTAGAGGATGTATAGCCCAACCAGCAACAGCCCGGGAATTAACGCGCCAACAAACAGGTCGCCCACGGACACCGTCTTGGGATTAAATATATTCATATTCAATTGGGCTTGCTGGTAGGCGTTGGAAAGGACGTCCCCCAGCAATACCAGGGCAATGGAGGGTGGGATAATCTGTCCCAGCGTGCCCGTCGCGCAGATAGTGCCCGTTGCAACCGAGGGCTTGTAACCCGCCTTTAGCATGCTCGGCAGGGACAACAGCCCCATTGTGACAACGGTCGCTCCGACAATACCGGTGCTGGCGGCAAGAAACATACCGACGACAACCACAGAAATACCCAGCCCGCCGCGAACCCCGCGAAATAACCGGCTCATGCTGTGTAACAACTCTTCTGCGACCCGCGAACGCTCGAGAATCGTGCCCATGAGAATGAACAAGGGCACGGCGATCAGGGTCGTGTTGTTCATGGTGCCAAAAATGCGACCAGGCAATGCGGCCAGAAAGCGGGTGTCGAAAACACCTGTGAGTGTGCCCACAGTGGCGAAGGCTAAGGCCGTTCCCGCCAGGGTGAAAGCGACTGGGAACCCCAGCATCAGCAGGAGACAGACTGCGAGAAACAGGTAAAGGGAAATGAATTCCATCAGCGCGCGCTACTCCCTGCGAGAACCAGTGCGTTGCGCAGAATTTCGGCGACCCCCTGCAGGGCCAGATTGGCCGCAGCAAGGGGGATCAGCGATTTCAAGAGGTAGACCGCGGGAATCCCTCCGGGCTCTGGCGAGGACTCGAACATCGACCAGGATTCAAAAACATAGTCCCAGCTGCTCAGAAAGATGAATGTGCAGAGCGGCAGCAGGAAAATAATGCCTCCGAGGCTGTCAATCCACGCCTGGCCTCGACGGCTGAATCGGCGGTAGAAAATATCAACACGGACATGAGCGCCGTTCTTCAGTGCGTAGCTCGCGCCCAGCAGAAACAGACTGGCATGGAGATAAATAACAGACTCTTGCAGGGGAATGGATCCAATACTGAACCCATAACGCAGCACCACAATCAATCCGACCGTCAGTGCCATTGCCAGCGATAGCCACGCAAGCACGCGACCGCAACGGTCTGTGAATCGGTCTACAATATGCACTACGGCGTGCACAAAAGTCATAGCGCTGGATCTTTTTGATTATTCGACAGGTAGAGTAGTATAGGCCATTACCTTTGTTGAAAACACGTTCTCCCCGAGAGCACAGTCAGGAACTATAGAAATGCTAACCGTCATCTCCCCGGCCAAGACGCTGGACTTCGACACCCCCGCAGGCACGCGCAAGAAAACGCAGCCGCAGCTTATAAAGTTTGCGGAGCAACTGGTCGAGGATGCGCGTGGCCTTGCTCCCACTGAGATTCAAGGGCTAATGGGCGTCAGTGAAAAGATAGCCGATCTTAATTACCAGCGGTTTATGAACTTTACAACGCCGTTTACGCTGCAGAATGCGAAGCAAGCCCTGCTGGCATTCAAGGGTGATGTGTATCTTGGGCTGGAAGCAGGCACGCTGGACAAAGAGCAGCTCGACTTTGCACAGCATCACCTCGCCATTCTTTCCGGTTTGTACGGTGTGTTGCGACCTCTCGACCTGATGCAGCCCTACCGGCTGGAGATGGGGCTCACTTTTGCAAACCGCGGGGGGAAAAATTTGTATGAATTCTGGGGCGGGGAAATTACCCGGACACTGCAGAAAGGGCTAAAAAAGTCGGGCAGCAAGATGCTGGTGAACCTCGCTTCCAATGAGTATTTTCGCTCTGTACAGGCGGGTGATCTGGATGCAGATATTATCACGCCGGTATTCAAGGATTTGCGCGGAGGTAAATACAAGGTGATCAGCTTTTTTGCCAAGAAAGCCCGTGGCCAGATGGCACGCTTCATCATCGACAAAGAATTGAATGAGGCGGAGGGCCTCAAGAAATTCAAGCGGGACGGCTATCGCTTCAATAAAGCCGAATCGACCGCCCGCAATTGGGTATTCACCCGGGACGAGCCGCCCATTTCCTGAGGTCCGCGTGCAGTAAACCAGAGTGCTTCAGGCTCCACCCTGCTGTTTGAATGGCAGAAAACCTTCCGCAGACTGCTTGTATTGTGTGTTATGGCCTGCCTCGCGGCGAGTGAAATCACCCACGGCAGCAGAAAGTTCTGGGTCAGCGATCCAATGGTTCGAACAGGTGGTGATGGGCCTGAATCCCCGCTGTATCTTGTGCTCGCCCTGCGCGCCGGGATCAAAGCGCGATAGACCATTGGCGATACAATACTCGATGCCCTGGTAATAGCACGCTTCGAAATGCAGAGCGTCAAATTCATGCACACAACCCCAGTAGCGACCGAAGAGGGTCTTGCTCGAGCGAAAGTACAGTGCCCCGGCGACAGCCTGGTCATCCAGATAAGCGATTACCATCACAACCTGTGATCCCATACCCGCCGCCGTGTTGAGGAAAAATTCCCGACTGAGGTAACCTCCGTGCCCGCTGCGTTTTGCATACGTGGTCTGGTAGAAGTGGTAAAACCGGTCCCAGTGCTCTTCACGAATCTCACTGCCCTCCAGGGTAACGAGCTTGAGCCCTTGTTCCTCCACCCGCCGGCGCTCCCGCTTCAGGGATTTTCGTTTGCGGCTGTTAAAGGTGCCAAGGAAATCATCGAAAGTGTTAAAGCCTTCATTAAACCAGTGAAACTGTGTGGCTGTTCGCCGGTGCAGCCCCGCGTCCAGCAGTCTCTGACTGACCGCCTCCTCGGGGAACAACAAATGCCATGACGAGATCTCACGCTCTTTCGCTAGCTGCTGCACCGCGTCCAGGGCGGCTGACCAGCACAGTTCAGCATCGGCGTCCTGTGCGGCGCAAAGGCGTGGGCCGGTAGCGGGAGTGAAGGGAATTGCACTCAACAATTTTGGGTAGTAGGCGAGGCCGCGCTGGCGCCATGCATCCGCCCAGGACCAGTCAAATACATACTCACCGTAGGAGTGAGATTTCAGATACAACGGCATAAGTGCAAGGAGCTCTTCGTCGCGTCGCAGCAGCAGATGACAAGGCTGCCAACCAGTTTCAGCAGTGGTGCAGGCGGCCAGCTCGAGACCGTAGAGGAAATCGTGGCGCAGAAAGGGGTAGTCTGTGCCGGCGATTCTGTTCCAGTCCTCGGCAGCAATCTGTGCGAGGCTGCTGACGAACTCGCCGGTCAGTGCTTTATCATGAGTCGAGGACATTAGATCAGGTTCCTGTAAGCGCGTAGTTAAGGGCCACACCCGCGAAAATAATCAGTCCCACCCAATGATTGTTTTTGAACGCGAGAAAGCAGACTTGCGGTTCCCGCTTTCGAATCAGAATCTGCTGGTAGATAAAGAGTGTGGCCGCCATGCCAAGAGAAAGATAATAGTAGCTTCCCAGGCCGAATGCCTTGCCGGCCAAGCCGAGCAAAATCAGGCAGCCAAATTGCGATACCCCGATAGCGAGGCGGTCGAAGCGCCCAAACAGGATGGCGGTAGATTTTATCCCGATGGTAAGGTCATCGTCTCTGTCTACCATGGCGTAAGCCGTGTCATAGCCCACAGTCCACAGGAGGTTCGCCGCGTAGATCAGCCACAAGCTGGCAGGCAGCACGTTTTGTTGGGCGGCGAAGGCCATGGGTATGCCCCAGGAAAATGCGGCACCCAGCACAATCTGGGGGAGGTGGGTGTAACGCTTCATGAAGGGGTAAGCCGATGCCAGCAGCAAAGCGATAACAGACAGTCCGATGGTCAGCGCGTTGGTGAACAGGACCAAAATGAACGCCAGCAGCATCAGGGCCGCAAACAGGGTGCGGGCCTCAGCGGGACTGACAGTTCCGATTACCAGAGGGCGGTCCCGGGTGCGTGAGACGCCTCCGTCGAGATGGCGGTCGGCCAGATCATTGACGATGCAACCTGCGGAGCGGGTCAGGAAGGTGCCCGCAACAAAGATCGCGAGGAGTCGCGCGTCAGGCACCCCGCTCGCCGCCAGCCAGAGTGCCCACAGAGTGGGCCACAGGAGAAGCAGGGTGCCGATCGGTTTGTCGAAGCGGATCAGTTTAAGAAGCGCATCGGCCTTTGAAGTGCTTGCCATTTAATCCAGATCTGGTGGTGCAGTCTGCCCAGCTTACTGCGTTGTTGATGGAAATGCAGCGTTGACCTTACCTCGCTGGGAGCGATGAACCGGCAGGGCTCCCGGCCACGGCGTGAAAGACTCGAGGAAAACCTCGCTGACCATAAGCGATTTTCCCTCGATTCCGAAGCGACAGCGGCGACCCCAGGCCGACTCTGCCTGGCGCAGGTGGTCTGGCAGGTAGTGGCTGTTACCTGGCATTCGCGCGATTTCGAAGGGATCCCGCTGCATGCCTGGGTGGCGAAACAATATGGCACCCAGCGATTTGCTCTGTAACCGCCTCAGGTGGGCCAGGCTGCCGACCAGACTGGAGATAGGAAAGATGCTCCGTGCGAATACCACCGGGTCCCGGCCCAGCATCAGCGTGACCTCCCGCACTAGCGATAATTGTCGCGGTGAAATGCCCAATAGGGTGCTTTCACTGGGCAGGGGCCTCTCCCAGCCCTGATAAAGCCGCTTCACAGCGAATTGGCCGCGTCCTGACGCGACTAGATGACCCGTCAGTGAGCCGTTATCGGTGAGCCAGCGGCGCGATTCGGGGGGCAGCTGGGCATGGGTAGCGCGGAGAACCGGCTGCCAGCGTGGCTCTGTTGTAATCCTCTGGCGGGATTGTGCAGGCCCCCCCGAGGCCAGATTGTTCGAAGACACAGGTCTACCTTCCATGTTTGGAGAAGCGAGGATGCGCTATCCGAACGGGGCTTGCAAGACGGGACAGGCTCGAATTAGAGCGCCTGAAGCAAGAAAATCCTTGCACAATTATTGTACAGAACTATAGTGTTTCGTCTCGAATTTTGGCCTCCGGCCGCAGCGTTGCAAGTCGGCAGGGGAGCTATGAAAATCAGCAGAGTGAGATGGTTATGAAAAAGTGGGAATGTATTGTTTGTGGCCTGGTCTATGATGAAAAACTGGGCTGGCCCGATGATGGAATTGCACCGGGCACCAAGTGGGAGGATGTCCCCGAAGACTGGTTGTGCCCTGATTGTGGCGTGGGCAAAGAGGATTTTGAACTGCTGGAGGACGAGGTAGAGGAGTCTGCACCCCATCATCAGGAGCCTGCGGTAGATAAGGAACACGCCCCGGTGGTGATTCTGGGTACCGGTTTGGCGGGTTATGGTGTTGCCAAGGAATTTCGGAAGCACGATACGGAAACGCCCCTGATCCTGATTACCTCTGATGATGGCCGCGCTTATTCAAAGCCGATGCTGTCAACCGGATACACGCGGGATCAGTCCGCGGACGACCTCGCTCAGTCAGATGCCGGCGCAATGGGCACCCAGCTGAAAGCCAGTGTCTGGACCATGACCAAGGTCAATGAAATCGACACGGCCAACCAGATGATCAAGACCGGTGATGCCGACACGGCGGTGCATTACAGCAAACTGGTGCTTGCGGTTGGCGCTCAGGTAATCCGTCCGCCGATCCAGGGCGACGGTCTGGAACTCGTCTACTCCGTCAACGACCTCATGGACTACGCGGATTTCCGCACCGCTGTGGCCAAGAACGATGTGAAGAAAATCTGCATTATCGGGGGTGGCCTCATTGGCTGCGAATACACCAATGACCTTCTCAACGGTGGCTTCGAGGTGGAGGCCGTCGACCCTCTCGGGTACTGCCTGCCAACACTGTTGCCAGAGACTGCCGGCAAGGCCGTGCAAGCCGCGCTGGAAGAGAAGGGTGCGAAATTTCATTTTGGCCCCCTTGTCACCGAGGTGAACAAGTCGGCAGATGGCGTCACAGTGACATTAAACAATGGCGATACGATTGACGCGGATATCGTCGTCTCTGCGGTTGGCGTGCGTCCGCGCACGGACCTGGCAGAGGCGAGCGGCATCGCGACCCAGCGCGGCATTGTGACCAACCGCTTGCTGCAAACCAGTGCGACCAATGTGTATGCCATGGGTGATTGTGCGGAGGTGGATGGCCATGTGTTGGTCTACGTCGCGCCCCTGATGGCAGCGGCCAAGGCCCTCGGCAAGACGCTGGCAGGAGAGCCGACGGAGGTGGTTTATCCTGCTATGCCGGTGACAATCAAAACACCGGCATGCCCGGTTGTTGTCGCCCCCGTAACGCCAGACACAACAGGCGAGTGGAACATCGAGGCAGATGGCAACAGCGTCAATGCCCAATTCCGTGACAGTGACGGCAAACTTTTGGGCTTTGCGCTAACAGGTGGGGCAATTAAGGAGAAGATGGCCCTGCAGAAAGAACTACCATCTATCATGGGCTGAATGTGGCCCCAGGCCTGCAGTGTTGAGCGCTAAAGTTGAGCAACAGGTTCGGCTTTGGCTGGATCAATTCGTTGTAGGCCTGAATCTTTGTCCCTTCGCTCGACCGCTGCTGGGCGGCGAGACCCTGCGCATTGTTATCTGCGAGCAAACCGGTCGAAAGGCGCTTCACGAGGCGTTCCTCACCGAGCTGGACATGCTGTATTCCACCGCACAGACGGAGGTCGCAACCACGCTGCTGGTGTTTCCGTTCGCACTTCAAAAATTTTCGGATTATCTGTCGTTTCTGCATGTGTCGGAGGACACGGTAAACGAGGCCGGCCTTGCAGGTATTGTGCAATTGGCGAGCTTTCATCCTGACTACGTATTCGCGGGTGAGGACTCCGCCTCCGCCAGCCATTACAGCAACCGCTCACCCTACCCCCTGATACATCTGCTGCGGGAGGATATGGTCAGCGCGGCCGTGGCGGACTATCCCCAACCGGAGCGTATTCCTGCTCGCAACATTGAAGCGCTCGAAAAAATCGGGAACCGCGAGCTGGCACGTCGCTGGCAAGCCCTTTTTTCTGAATAGAGTGCTCTTTCCCGTGAACGGGAGTGTCATACGGCCTGAAACGCCTCTTCTGCAGAACCATGCGCTTATCGTCGGTCACAAATTGCTCTGCACACGCGCACTTATCTGCGTGGCGCAAGACAGGCCGTGGGCAGTAGAGGAATTACACGCGCATCGTGCGACGAAACTTGTCCTGGCAACCAGGAGACGATCTGTTCGAGTAATTGTGCGTTCTCACGTACAATTCTGAGCCCGTTGTCACCGGCCTGTTATCCATGCCCCTGCTTTCCCTCGATCAAGCCTGCCTCCAGTACGGCACTCATGTTCTTCTGGACAAGGTGGAGTTCAACTTAAACCCGGGCGACCGTATCGGGCTGCTGGGGCGTAATGGTGCGGGTAAGAGCACCTTAATGAAAGTGATCAAGGGCGATATCGTTCTGGAGAGCGGTAAACGCTGGGTGCGCGACGGGACCCGCATCAGCTACCTGGACCAGTCACTGCCGGGTGCTGATGAGCAGGACGTTTACGACGTTGTCGCCGGAGGTTTGGCGGATGTGGGTGAGTTGCTGAAGCGCTATCATCACAGCATCCTTGAGGGAGATATGGACACCATGGCCTCCGTGCAGACCGAGTTGGAGGCGAAGGACGGCTGGCGGTTGGCGCAGAAAGTTGAAACCGTAATCTCTCAATTGCAGCTGCCGGCGAATGCCAGTATGTCCACCTTGTCTGGTGGCTGGCGCCGGCGCGTGGCTCTGGGTGCCGCGCTGGTCAGCGAGCCGGATATCTTATTGCTGGACGAACCCACCAACCACCTTGATATTCCCGCGATCGAATGGCTGGAGAACCAATTGCAGGCCTATGCGGGCGCGATCATATTTATTACCCACGATCGTTCGTTTCTGCAAAGCCTGGCGCGAACCATCGCCGAACTTGACCGTGGACATCTGAGCGCCTGGGAGGGCACATACCAGGATTTTCTGCGCTTTCGCGATCAGCAATTAGCCGCCGAGGAGCGGGAAAACGCACTGTTTGATAAGCGCTTGGCAGAAGAAGAAAAGTGGATTCGACAGGGGATCAAGGCCAGACGAACCCGCAATGAAGGCCGCGTTCGCGCCTTGAAAGCCATGCGGGTAGAGCGTGCATCCCGACGTGAGCGAACAGGTAATGCCAGTTTCAACATGGAGTCTGCGGACCGATCCGGTAAGCGGGTCGCGGAGCTGGAAAATGTTTCACAGGCCTACGAGGGCAAGACAGTCCTGAAACCGTTCTCGACGCTGGTCAGTCAGGGTGATCGTATTGGTATCGTTGGCGCCAACGGGTCGGGCAAATCTACCCTGATAAAAATCCTGGTCGGTGAGCTTACCCCGACAGCGGGCCAGGTAACATTGGGAACACGTCTGGAGGTAGCCTATTTCGATCAGCTGCGAGCACACCTCGATCCGGAAAAAAATCTGATCGACAATGTCTGTGGTGGCCAGGATTTTATTGAGCTCGATGGCAAGCGCCGGCATGCCATTAGTTATCTCGGGGATTTTCTCTTTTCACCGGAACGGGTGCGCACTCCGGTAAAGGCACTCTCCGGCGGCGAACAAAGCCGCGCCATCCTAGCTAAACTTTTCAGTAAGCCCGCGAATCTATTGGTGCTGGATGAGCCGACCAATGACCTGGACGTCGAAACGCTGGAGTTGCTGGAGGAAATTCTGTTGAGTTTCGAGGGTACCGTATTGCTTGTCAGTCACGATCGACAATTCATGGATAATGTGGTGACCAGCATCCTGGTGCTTGACGGTGTCGGCGGTGTTGAGGAATGGGTGGGCGGTTATAGTCACTGGGTAGAGCATGGGGGCCGACTGCAAAGCCTCGAACACAGCGGCGAGAAAACGATAGCGCAACCGCCGCCGGCCGGCAAAAAAAGCCTCCGCGAACAACCGCAGGACAGCAAAAAATTGACCTTCAAGGAAAAACGCGAGCTGGACGATTTGCCAAAGGGCATTGAGGCCATGGAGGCACGCCAATCAGAGCTGGAGGCAGAGATTGCCGCGCCTGCGTTTTACCAGCAGGGCCATGATATTAGCGAGGCCCGGTTGCAGGCACTGGCCGATATTGTGGCTGAACTCGAAATGGCGTACGCCCGCTGGGAAAGCTTGTCGGATCGCGCAGGCACTACCTGAGCGGGGAAAACAACGGCGCGTCTAAAGGCCGGTCAGGCCCTGCTCATACTTTGGCGAAGTGCTGTCGACTGCCTGTCCAGCGTGTGATCAGTGGCTCCGCCAGCTCGGGGCGGGTTTGGCGGATAGTGTCCGAGATAGACTGAACATCGTCCAACAGATGATTGTGGGCAGGCAGCTCGGCTATCCGGAACTCCATGAGGCCAGTCTGTCTCGTGCCTAGCACCTCTCCTGGCCCTCTCTGCTGCAGGTCTTTCTCCGCGATGTAAAAACCGTCTGTGCTCTCACGCAGTACCGACAAACGCTGACGACCGTTCGCCGAGAGGGGCGACTGATACAGCAATACGCAGTGACTCGCCTGCTCGCCCCGCCCTACTCTGCCGCGCAGCTGGTGCAACTGTGCGAGGCCCAGGCGTTCCGGGTTTTCGATAACCATCAGGCTGGCGTTGGCAACATCGACGCCCACTTCGATAACAGTTGTGGCCACCAGCAGCGATACCTCTCCACTCTTGAATGCGGACATGACCAGCTCCTTTTCTGCAGGCTTGAGCCGCCCGTGAACGAGGCCGATCCTCAGAGCCGGCAG
Source organism: Candidatus Marimicrobium litorale (assembly GCF_026262645.1). Taxonomy (NCBI): domain Bacteria; kingdom Pseudomonadati; phylum Pseudomonadota; class Gammaproteobacteria; order Cellvibrionales; family Halieaceae; genus Marimicrobium; species Candidatus Marimicrobium litorale. The sequence goes on along the minus strand of NZ_SHNO01000001.1, from coordinate 2,793,783 downwards.
CGCCTGCTGCAATTCTGTCGCTGTCGCTTCAGCCGCTTGTGCTTGCAGTGTGTCGCTTTCCTCGATAAGTGTGCATACCCAGTAGGCCTGACGACCTTCCGCACAGGCTGCCGCCACCCGGTTAACCACCTCTGCGCGCCGGCTGCTGTCGATCAGCGCGGTACCTACCGGCGATCTTCCCGGAGGCAGTTCGTCGATAATGGAGACATCAAGATCTGCGTAGGCGACCATCGACAGTGTTCGGGGTATCGGCGTAGCCGTCATGATGAGTTGATGGGGCTGCCCCTCCTCGGGGGAGGATTTTCGTGTCAGTGCAAGGCGCTGGTGCACACCGAAACGGTGCTGTTCGTCGACGACAACCAATCCAAGACGCGAAAATTCGACGTCATCCTGAAACAGGGCATGGGTACCGATCACCAGGCTCGCTTCTCCGGATACCATGCGCGCGAGAGCGCGCGCTCGTCGTTTGCCCTTGGAGCGACCACTGAGCCACTCCATCGTGATACCCAAAGGCTCGAACCATTGCTGGAAATTATGGCGGTGCTGTTCCGCAAGGATTTCGGTAGGTGCCATCAGGGCAACCTGGTAGCCGTTGCAGATCGCTTGTAATGCAGCCCCTGCGGCCACGAGAGTCTTTCCCGAGCCCACATCACCCTGCACCAGCCGCATCATGGGTAATGGCTTGGCAAGATCTGCTGCGATCTCTGACAGTACCCGCCGTTGAGCGCCGGTTGGGTTGAAGGGCAGCGCGGCAAAAAACGCGTCCAGCTGTTGGGGTTGGGAAGGCAATGCCGGCGCGCCTTCCCTTTGCTGATTTTCACGCAGTCTGCAGAGGGACAGGTTGTGAGCGACCAGTTCCTCCAGTGCCAGGCGCAGTTGTGCAGGGTGGCGCCCCTCGCGCAGTTGTTCCAGCGGCGCGTCCGGTGGAGGTGCATGCAGGTAGTGCAGGGCCCGCGTCAGCTCGTAGGGGTAGCGCTCGTTGGGGGGCAGTAGTTCGTGGACTTCCTCCCCTTCAAGCCTCGCCACGGCCTGAGCACACAGCTTGCGCCACTGGCTCTGCCCAATGCCCGAGGTGGTCGGGTAGATCGGTGTCAGCGAAGTATCCACGGGTGAATCTTCGTCCAGAACTTGCCGGTATTCGGGATGATACATCTCGATGCCGCTGCTGCCTCTGCGTGCTTGACCGAAGCAACGCAGTCGCGTCCCGCAGGAGAGATTGTTTTTCTGTGCGGCCGAGAAATGAAAAAATCTCAAGGTCAGCGTGCCGCTGCCGTCCTGTAAGCGCACAACAAGACTGCGACGTCTGCCAAACACCACGTCCGCGGCCATCACATCACCCTCAACAACAATATCATCACCCTCTCGGGCGGTGGCGATAGGTGTAATGCGGGTTCGATCCTGATAGCGCAGTGGCAAGTGGAAAAGCAGATCCTGAAGGCTTCGGACACCGTAGTCGGCAAGCTTGCCGGCGAGTGCCGGCCCGACGCCGTGCAGTATCTCAACGGATTGATTGGCGATGTGCTGTGTCAAGATAGCGGCCGGGCTCGCAGGGCGTTGATCAAAAGGTCAATTGCCTCCGGGCGCGGAAAGCTGGCCCGCCAGGCGAGCGCGATACGGCGTGAGGGCGGTGGGTCCAGGAAAGGGATCACAACCACGTTATTCTTGTCATAGCCCGAGTCCAGAGCCGCTGACTTCGGCAAGACTGTAATGCCCAGGCCACTGGCCACCATGTGCTTTAGCGTTTCCAATGAGCTACCCTCGACCGGCGCTTCCCCCTTGGCGGCCTGCTCTCTTACCGCGTCCGCCAGGCCCGGACAGGCCTCCAGTACTTGGTCTCGAAAACAGTGACCCTCACCCATAAGCAATACGCGATGATCTGCCAGTGCACATGGTGCGATAGCGCGCTCGCCCGCGAGGAGATGTCCCCGAGGTGCCACAACGACAAAGGGTTCATCGAAGAGCGCGCGTGTTACGACATCAACGTCTTCGAAAGGTAGTGCGACGAAGATCGCATCCAGGTCTCCCCCGCTTAGTTTACCGCGGAGGATGTGTGTGTAACTTTCTTCTATGTACAAAGGCATCTGGGGCGCCGATTCCTGCATAGCGCTGACCATCTGGGGAAATAGATAAGGCCCCACCGTGTAAATTGCGCCTACGGAGAGCACGCTGCCCGACGGGTCCTTGCCCAGTTCAGCCAGATCGTAAAGACCCTGCACTGCGTTGAGGACCGACCGCGCCTGGTCTACAATCCCGTCTCCCGTAGGGGTAGTGGCAACCTTATGGCGAGCCCGTTCAAACAGGCTGATCCCCAGTTCTGACTCCAGCTTTTTGATAGCGATACTCAAGGTAGGCTGGCTGACACTGCATTGCTCTGCGGCCTTGCGAAAATGTCCTGTCTCTGCCAGTGCCACAAGGTAGCGTAATTCTGTTAATGTCATAGGCGTAAGCCGTGCCCTTGGCTGCGAGGAGCCTTGTTCAAAGGCCCTTAGTGTAACCAGTGAGAGACAATAATATGAAGAGCAGTTCTGTTCTAATTGTAGGCTGCGGCGACCTTGGCATTCGTGCAGGGTCCCTGTTGGCGGAACGCGACTGGGAAGTCACCGGGCTGCGGCGCAATGTTGCCAAGTTGCCATTGCAGATCAATGCCCGGTCTGGGGACTATACCCTGCCGGGAAGTCTGGATTTTGCCGCGACTCTGGCGCCGGACTTTGTGCTTGCCACATTTAATCCCCCTGACCGGTCTACAGCGGGTTACGTCAAAGGGTTCCAGCAGGCCATGACAAACCTTCTCTGCGGGCTGGGTGAGCATCGCCCGCGGTGTATTCTGATGGCCAGCAGTACGCGAGTATTTGCCGAATCGGAGGGAGGCTGGGTTGACGAGGACAGCGCATTGTCTCGTGACGACCCATGGGCCCAGGCAATCATCGAGTCGGAGCGGCAATTGCTGGATTCAGGGCATCGTGCGTCGGTGGTGCGGTTTGCCGGCATCTACGGTATTCCGGGCGGCAGGCTGTTGTCACGGGTGCGCCGCGGTGAATTGTGCCCCCCTCGGCCGGTGAGCTACACCAACCGCATTCATCGGGAAGATTGTGCCGGATTTCTTGCGTACCTGTTGCAGCAGTCAGAGATCGGTGCTGACCTGGAGCCTGTTTATATTGGTGTGGATAACCAGCCCTCCCCTCGCTACGCAGTCGAGTCCTGGCTGGCAGCACAAATGGGAGTGGCTGAGCTGGAAAGCGCGCTGCCCGATGCCGCCAGTGACCCCACGCGACACAATCGTGCGGGGCACAAGCGGTGCCTGAACCGAAAACTGCGCGACAGTGGCTACCAATTAATATACCCGGACTACAAAGCGGGGTATAGCGCGTTGCTTGCGCTCCACGATCACCCCGGCAATGTGCCGGAAAGTGCCTGATCTAGTTCAGCGCATCACGCAGGGGCGTTGGGCTACAGGACGAGAATAGCCTCGATTTCGATCTGCGCTCCCTTGGGCAGTGCGGCTACCTGCACGCAGGCGCGGGCCGGAAAAGGCGGCGAAATAAAGTTCGCCATGATCTCGTTCACGCTGGCGAAGTGGGAGAGGTCTACCAGCGATATATTGATTTTGACCGCCTTGTCCAGGCTGCCTCCGGCTGCCACGGCTATCGCAGCAAGGTTGTTGAAGGCCTGTGTGGCCTGGTCTTTGATATTATCACTGACCAACTCAGACGTGCCGGGTATCAGCGGAATCTGACCGGATAGCCACACGGTGTTACCTACTTTGACCGCCTGTGAATAGGGACCGATCGCTTCCGGCGCGTCCGGCGTTGCAATGATGGCTCGGTTACTCACCGCGTACCTCCGTGTTCGACGTGTTGCTGACGAGTGACTGGACAACCCCGTGGAGCCTGCCCAGCCGCACTGTTTGTCTTCAGTTTTTGACTCGCGTAACCCTGTGCACGTGGGTAATAGTGCGCAGCCGCTTCATAATCCGAGCCAGGTGCACTCTGTCGGTCACCAGCATTTCGAGATTGACGTAAGTAAACTGGTAGTCCTTCACGTCGGAGGCAATCTTCTCAATATTGACGCCCATACTGTTAATGCGGGTAGCGATGACCGCAATCATCCCCCGCCGGTTTTCCACCTCGATACGCAGTTCGGCCAGGTACTCACCCTCTACCTCCTTGTCCCAGCGCAAGGCGACCTGTCGCTCACTGTGATCGCGCATATCGTTGAGGTTGTTGCACTGCTCCCGGTGCACCACCACGCCCTTCTCAAGGCTCAGGTAGCCCTCTATGGCGTCGCCAGGGATCGGGTGGCAGCAGCGGGCATAACTCACCACGAAGCCCTCTGTGCCGCGAATATCGACCGGTTGCGCGCCCTCACCATCAGGCTTTGCCTGATCGTCGAACGTTTCGTGCAGCAGTTGTTGGGCGGTGAAGGTCGGCAGGCGATTGCCACGTGCAATGTCCAGCAGCAGGTTATTGAGGTCGTTATAGCCATTGTGCTCGAGAAAATCGGCGAGTTTCGCCTCCGGAAGACTGTCCAGATTGCTGTGAAAGCCAGCCAGACCCTTTTCCAGCAAGCTGCGGCCCAATGCCATTGAATCATTCCGGGTCTGATTTTTGAGGAAGTGGTGAATGTTTGAGCGCGCCTTTGCCGTAACGGCATAGTCCAGCCAGGACGGATTGGGTCGAGCGCCCTCGGATGTCATTATTTCAATCGTCTGGCCGCTCTGCAGTGGCTCTGATAGCGGCGCCAAGCGTCGGTTAATACGGCAGGCCACGCAATGATTACCCACATCGGTATGAACGGCGTAGGCAAAGTCTACTGCGGTGGCGCGTCGGGGAAGTTCGAGTATTCGGCCCTTGGGTGTAAACACGTAAATCTCATCGGGAAAGAGGTCAATCTTGACGCTTTCGATAAACTCAAGGGAGTTGCCGGCTCGCTGCTGCATTTCCAGCAGTCCCTGTACCCACTCACGGGCGCGGGTGTGGCTGCCATTGGCGGACTGGCCGTCGCTTTTGTAAAGCCAGTGGGCAGCGATGCCATTGTTTGCCATATCCTCCATTTCCTGCGTGCGGATTTGCACCTCGACGGGCACACCGTGCATGCCCATCAGCACAGTGTGCAGCGATTGATAGCCATTGGCCTTGGGTATGGCGATATAGTCCTTGAACTCGCCCGGTACGGGTTTATACAGGCTGTGAATACAGCCCAGTACGCGGTAGCAGGTATCGACGGAGTCAACAATGATCCGAAAGGCATAGATATCCATGATGTCGGAGAAGGACTTCCGCTTTGAGCGCATTTTCTTGTAAATACTGTACAAGTGCTTCTCACGTCCGAGCACCTCTACCTGGTGGCCTTCCTGCTGCAGTGTGGCTTTGATCTGGTCGCGGACCTTGTAAACCAGCTCCGTCCTGTTTCCTCGAGCCTGCGCCATGGCAATTTCGATGCGTTTTGCGCGCATCGGATAAAGAACGCGAAAACCAAGGTCTTCAAACTCCAGCCGTACACTGTTTATTCCCAGGCGCATGGCGATGGGGGAATAGATATCCAACGTCTCTCGGGCAATGCGCCGTGCCTTTTTGGAATCCAGCACGCCCAGGGTGCGCATGTTGTGGAGCCTGTCTGCCAGCTTGACCAGAATCACGCGAATATCCCGCGCCATGGCCAGTGCCATTTTCTGGAAGTTCTCCGCCTGCTTCTCTTCCAGAGACTGGAATTCAATCTGGGTAAGCTTGCTGACGCCGTCGACCAGGTCCGCCACAGTGGAGCCGAACTGCTCACCGATGGCGGTTTTTTCTATGCCTGTATCTTCAATAACATCGTGCAGCATCGCCGCCACAAGGCTCTGGTGGTCCATGTGCATTTCGGCGAGTATGCCGGCCACGGCGAGGGGGTGGGTGACGTAGGGTTCACCACTGCGCCGGCGCTGTCCGTAGTGAGCTTGCTCCGCGAAGTAGTAAGCGCGGTTTACGGACGCTGTCTGCTCGGAATCGAGATAAGTACGGAGAGTGGTGTTGAGGGCATCAATGGTTTCCATAGTGGTCTATGACCCGGCCAGCGATGCCCACCGGGGTGGGCCCGGCGGCCTCAAGGAGTTTCAGGGCTCTCCGTGGTGGTTATTGCAGGCTCTTCAACATCGATACCTTCCATCACTTCGGCCAGCTCTTCCTCGGCTTCCATTTCCGATTCCCGGCTGAGAATCTCATTGGTGATCAAACCTTCCGCGATCTCGCGCAGGGCGATAACAGTGGGTTTGTCTGATTCTTCCTGAACCAGGGGATCCTTGCCGCCTGTGGCCATTTGTCGAGCCCGCTTGCTGGCCACCATTACCAGCTCGAATCGGTTTTCGACGTTTTCAAGGCAATCTTCTACAGTTACACGTGCCATTGCTCGATACTTCCTCTGTGCGTGTGCCCTGAAAATACAGCGGAATTCATCAAAGAATGCCGCGGACACGGTTTATCTAAACTTGACAGCCACGTAACTCATCTCAACAGTGACCGGCATAATTTTCAAGGGGAACCGCTGATTATACCGCGATTGACCCGGGGTGCGTCCAGTGGCAATGCGGGTAGCACCAAAAAGGGCGCTAGCTGAGCAAACCCCTCAGCATGTCTGCCAGCAGGGCCTGCTGCCGGGGGGTTGCCAGCCGCTGGCTGTTCACGATGGCGGTCAGTTCTGCCAAAGCCCTGTCGAAATTGGCGTTGACCACCATGAAATCGCTTTCCACGTAATGAGACATCTCCTCAACGGCGACATCCATGCGTTTCTGTATGATGCCGGCGTCATCCTGCCCTCGACCCCGCAGCCGTTCCAGTAGCGTGTCCCGGGACGGAGGAAGGATAAAGATGGCTTTGGCCTGGGGCATAAGCCGCTTGACCTGCTGCGCGCCCTGCCAGTCAATCTCCAGAATAACGTCGTGTCCGTGGCTTAGCTGCTCCTCTACCCAGACTGCAGAAGTGCCGTAGAGATTGTCGAAGACCCTGGCGTGCTCCAGGAACTCGCCGCGTTCAAGGATCGCCCGGAAGCCCGGCTCGCTGACGAAGTTGTAATTTACGCCATCGACCTCTGCCGGTCGGCGGGGCCTTGTTGTGTGGGAAACCGATACCAGTAGGCCTTCGCACTGCTCTATCAGCGCGTTGACCAGGCTGGTTTTGCCTGCGCCCGAGGGCGCAGACACAGTGAACAGTGTACCGATGCTTGTCATGTCAGTGTGTGTGGCCTCGCAGAGTCTAGGATAGATAACACGATTATTATTCGATGTTCTGGATTTGCTCACGCATTTGCTCGATCAGTACTTTTAGCTCTACCGCATTTTGTGTGGTCTTGGATGACTGCGACTTTGACGACAGCGTGTTGGCCTCACGGTTAAGTTCCTGCATCAGAAAATCCAGTCTTCGCCCGCAGGGGCCGCCCTTCTTCAGCGCTCTACGCACTTCGCTGATATGCGCATCCAGCCGGTCCAGCTCTTCGTCCACATCCGCGCGTTGGGCGAGGTATACCATTTCCTGCTCGATACGCCCCGGGTCCGCGTCCACATCGAGGGCTTCAATACGCGTCTGTAGGCGTTGTTTCTGTTGTTCCCTCAGCTCGGGCAGCACCTTGCGTGTGGCTTCGACCTCGAATTCAACCTGAGACAATCGGTCGAGTACTAGCCCGGCCAGTGTTTGCCCCTCGCGCCCGCGCGTTTCCTGCAAATTCTTGAGAGCCTCGCTAAACAGGGTTGACGCGGCCTGCTGCAGGGCCTCGTTCGTTTCTTCAGCCTGCGTGTAAACGCCGGGGAACTGCAGGACCTGCAGGGCGTTGACGGGGGCCGGTTCCCGCAATTGTGTCTGCAGCGCGTCAACGGCTTGCAGCAGGTCCGCAAGGCGCTGGTCATCGATTCGATACGCTGTGGTGTTGTTCTGGTGCGCCTGCAGGCGCACCAGACATTCGAGCTTACCCCTGGCGAGTGCTTTACCTGCCTCGTCGCGCAGCTGTGGTTCCATCACTCGCAGGGCGTCGGGCAATTTGAACGTGCAGTCGAGGTAGCGGTGATTGACGGTGCGCAATTCCACTGTGAGGACGCCCTCGTTCAGAGGGGCACTCTCTCGTGCGAAGGCGGTCATGCTCTGGATCATTTTGCGTAGTGGCTCTGGATTGCGCGACAAGTAACCGAGTGTAGCAGTTTGTTATAGACCCTTACAGGCGAGTGCGAGGTTCGCAGTACGGCCCTGTCGCCTTTAGAAATGAAACCAGCGTTCGCCTCGCGTATACTACGGCGGCGAATTATTTTCATGGAGCTTTATATGCAACGACCCAGTGGCCGCAGTGTTGATCAACTGCGCAAAGTGACAATTACCCGCCAGTTCACCCGCCATGCCGAAGGGTCTGTGCTTGTGTGCTTTGGCGATACCCAGGTGATCTGCACGGCCTCAGTGGAGAAAGGCGTGCCCGGCTTTATGCGCGGGGAGGGCAGAGGCTGGGTCACTGCCGAATACGGGATGTTGCCGCGGTCTACGGGAAGTCGCATGGGACGTGAAGCGAGCCGCGGTAAACAAGGCGGGCGTACGGTGGAAATCCAGCGGCTGATCGGTCGTTCACTGAGGGCGGCACTTGATCTGTCTCGCCTGGGAGAGAACACGATAACGGTTGACTGTGACGTGATTCAGGCCGACGGCGGCACCCGCACTGCGGCGATCACTGGGGCTTGTGTTGCTGTAGCGGATGCGGTGAGCTACATGCGCGATAAGAAATTGATTTCTGACAACCCTCTCTCGCAGCTGCTGGCCTCTGTGTCAGTTGGAATATATCAGGGTGAGGCGGTACTCGATCTGGATTACCCGGAGGACTCTGCTGCGGACACTGATATGAACGTGATAATGGGGGAGTCTGGTGGGTTCGTTGAAGTGCAGGGCACGGCGGAAAGAGCGCCTTACACCAGGGAAGAACTAAACCGTATGCTGGATCTCGCGGAGCGCGGAATCAAGCAGTTGATTGATATACAAAAGGCGGCGCTGGCCGAATAAGTTGCAGTGCTTCACTCATGTTTCGATATCGTAGTCCATGATGACCGGCCCGTGGTTGGAAAAAACCCGTTTTTTATAGATGGCGCCATAATCCACCGCGTACTTTAGCCCCTGTGAAACGAGCTGGTAATCTGTGCGCCAACCATTACTGTCGCGGTTACCATCGGGCCGCCAGCTAAATTCGTCGTGGTCAGAGCTCACCTCCCTGAAAGCATCCACGTAGCCAGCGGCAAGCACCTCATTAATCCACTGGCGTTCCTCTGCCAGAAAACCGGACTGTGTGGCGCTCTCCTGAGAGTTCTGCATGTCCGCGGGGCAATGGGCGAGATGCCAGTTACCACAGATGATGAATTCCCTGCGTTTGTTACGGATTTTCTGGAGGTGCGAGCCGAGCAGGCCGTAGAACTCATTTTTGCGGTCTTGCTGCTCGGCGTTGCCGGTCTCAGCACTGGGCGCTAGCAGGCAAGCCACACTGAGATTTTCATAGTCCGCCTGAATATAGCGGCCTTCCATGTCAAAGTCGGCGAATCCGAGGCCGGTCATAATGGCTTTTGGGAGCTGGCGGCAGTAGATCGCAACGCCATTCGCCTTGCCATCGACGTCGTCGAGGAAGTAGGCGTTATATTCCTCGGGGTGAAATACCGCTTCCTGCAGGTCGTATTCAGAGCACTGCAAATCCTGGACGCAGACAAAGTCAGCGTCTTGCTCTTTCAGCCAGTCGTAGAAACCGTTTTCGGCAGCATTTCTGATGCCGTCTGCGCTGAAACTGATGATCCTCATCTTTGGCCCCTTACGGTGAGAGCGTGTATCATGCGCCGACAGGGGGGTGCTTGAAACAGCACGACCCGGACGGGATTATTTGAGCTTCTAGGTATCGCTTAAAAGCCAGCCCGTTGGGTCCTTCATGGAGCCGGGACGGACAGAGTCAGGGCCGAGCGGATAGGATCCAACGATTAAGCTTAAAACCGGTCTGGAATACCCTATTCTATAACGTGCTAGCAAGAATACAAAACCCCTTTACCAGAATTGGAAGACCCTTATGAAAGGCTACCAGACCGAATTTATCGAGTTGGCCCGAGCCTGTAACGTGTTGCAATTTGGCCAATTTGAGCTCAAATCAGGCCGCACCAGTCCTTATTTTTTCAATGCGGGAAAGTTTTCTACGGGGCGCGCGATGGCAACCCTGGGGCGTTGCTATGCGCAGTGTATCGTGGATTCAGGTGTGGAGTTTGATTTGCTGCTGGGCCCCGCCTATAAAGGTATTCCTTTAGGAACAGCTACTGCGATCGCGCTCGCTGATCAGCACGGTATCAATGTGCCGTTTGCCTACAATCGCAAGGAAGTGAAAGCCCACGGGGAGGGCGGCAGTCTGGTAGGGGCCTCTTTGGTAGGACGTGCACTGGTTATTGACGATGTAATAACGGCTGGCACTGCTGTTCGCGAGGTGCTCGCCATGATCGAGGACGCGGGCGCAACCCTGGCGGGAGTCGTTATCGGGCTGGATCGGCAGGAGCGAGGCGTGGACCAAGTATCGGCGGTGCAGGAATTGCGTCAGGCCCACGAGATTCCCGTTATTAGTATTATTGCTCTGGAGCACATTATCGATTACCTCGGCAGCGCCGGGGCGGAATCCACGGAATTGCTCGGCGCCATGCAGCACTATCGCGAGCAGTTCGGGGCGATAGTGGATAGCTGAGCGCACGCCGCTTGCTGCTAATGTGGCCCGGCTGTCGATGGCATTATTAGGCTAAGCACTCGCTTGTTCAGTCTCAATACTCGTTTTATATTGTCGCGATGACACTCCGTTTACACTCCCTGCGTCGAGCACTGGTATGGGTCTTGGCATGCGGCCAGCTGTTCTTGGCCGGTGCTGCCTTCAGCCAGAAGCTTTACCGTTACAGCGATGCCCAAGGCAAGGTCGTGGTCGATTTTCAGGTGCCTGCAGACCGAATTTCCCTTGGCTACGAGGTCCTCAATAGCAAGGGTATGGTTGTCAACGTGGTGCCGCGGGAACTGACCGAGGAAGAGTTGGAATCCCAGGAGATGACTGAAAAATTGCGTCGGGAAGCTGTTGCGGAGCAACAGCGGCTGCGGGATTGGGATGAATCGCTGATGCTGCGCTATAGCAGTATCGAGGATATCAAAGACGCGCAGCGTCGAGGGCTGGGTAATCTCGAGATCCGCTTGAGTATACTGCGCGGCAACAGGCGGTCATTAAAACAGCAAGTCGAAAATTACCAGACCCAGGCTGCAGATAAAGAGCGCGCAGGGCATGAGGTAGAGGTGGAGTGGCTGCGAAAGATCGAAGATCTGCGGGGGGAGATCGTCAACGTGGACAAGGACATTGCGAAGCGGCAGCAGGAAATCAGGGAGATCTCGGGGGAGTATGATGCCGACATCAAGCGCTTTAGAATGTTGCTGGATGTGGTCGAACTGCGCCGTAACCTCAGCGCGGAAAGGGCTTCTTCACCCCGTTGAGTGCCCTAACCGGCCAGTCCGGATGCCTGTCCGTGCGCGGGCTGTGTAACAGCCTCGCGAAAGAACCCCCCCATCAAAAGTTGCCATTGGCTGGCCCAGTCGGTGGTAGGACGGCGCTGGAAGCCGCTGCGGACATACTGCGAAATTCGACCTTCGGCCGCTGACATTAGCAGGTTTGAGGCCGCGGGCAGGGAAATGCTTGGCCTCAAGCCTTCCCGCAGTTCTGCCTCCCTGATCACCTGTTTTAGTTGCGTTTCGAAACGCTCGAACAGTTGCGCTACTCGCGCATGCAGGCGGTCTGTCTCCCCCGCGAGGGCATCTCCGGTGAGGATTCGGGTCAGTCCTGGATTGCGCTCGGTGAATACCAGGAGCAGCATGATCATTTTCTCGCAGCGCAGTGCCGCTGTTGGCTCTTCGGTGAGAATGAGGTTGATGCGGCTGAACAAGGTCTCTTCAATGAACTCGATAAGGCCCTCGAACATTTTTGTCTTACTGGGAAAATGCCTGTAGAGCGCTGCTTCGGAAACGCCGACCTGTCTGGCCAGGCCTGCCGTGGTTATGCGGCTGCCGGGGCTTGCCTCCAGCATGTGTGCCAGAGCTTCAAGTATCTGCTGGCGCCTTTGAGATTTTCTGGGGGACATGGCGATCCACAGCGAAGGTATGTCATGCAATGCTAGCGATAACGTGTCGCCCCTGCAATAAGCGCGGACAAAATGGAGGACTATTTCTTCAAGTTTTTTTCTAGGTTTGCTGCTTATTACTAATTAAGGTTCCCATACCTTCATCCGTGAAGGTTTCCAACAGGACCGCGTGAGGTACTCGCCCATCGATGATGTGTGCAGTGTTGACGCCGGATTTTACCGCCGCCAGTGCGCAACGAATTTTGGGCAGCATACCGCCGCTGATGGTGCCATCTGCAATCAGCGCGTCTACTTGCTCCGTTGTCAGGCCCGTTAGAATCTCGCCCTGTTTATCCAGTAGTCCGGCGATGTTGGTTAACAACATCAGCTTTTCGGCTTGCAGCACCTGCGCCAGGGTTCCGGCGACGAGGTCCGCATTGATGTTGTAAGTGCTCCCATCCTCTCCCACGCCAATGGGAGCGATGACCGGAATAAAGTTACTGTCAAGAATGACTTGCAGCACCTCGGTGTCGATCTGGTCAACCTCTCCCACGTGGCCTATATCGACAATTTCGGGGGCGCCGTGCTCCGGTCCCGGGCGGGAAACAGTCATTTTCTTGGCCCGGATCATCTGGCCATCCTTTCCAGACACCCCAATGGCCTTGCCGCCGTTGCGGTTGATAGAGGACACGATCTCCTTGTTCACGCTGCCCCCGAGAACCATTTCCACCACATCCATGGTCTGGGCGTCCGTAACACGCATGCCCTCTACGAACTCGCTCTGGATATTAAGCTTTTCAAGCAGCGCACCAATCTGCGGTCCGCCGCCATGCACCACCACAGGATTCATCCCCACCAATTTCATCAACACCACGTCCCGCGCGAAATGTTCATGCAGTGCTGGATCAACCATCGCATTGCCACCGAACTTTACAACGATGGTTTTGCCGGTGAAGCGTTGAATATAAGGCAGGGCCTCGGTCAGGACCTGGGCAACGTTGAGTGCATCTTCGCGACTGAGGGACATAGCGTGGCCTGTTGTTGTAACTCCCCGCAGTGCGGGGGCTCAAAAGTTAAGCTTGATTGTCGGGTCGGCCAGGGCGATCTGTGCCCTGAACTCTTCCTTGATAATGTCCAGATTTTCCTGGGTATCTGCTTCAAATCGGGCGGTGAGGGCGGGCCCTGTGTTGGATGCCCGAATCAGCCCCCAGCCATTACTGAAATCTACCCGAATGCCGTCCATAATGTTGACTTTACCTGCCGAAAAGTCAGCATTGTTTATAATTTTGTCTACTAGTGTGAATTTATAGTTATCGTCTACGGGGATGATGATTTCCGGGGTATTCACAGTCTCCGGGAATTTCCCGATACTTTCGTCCAGGCTTTCACCGTGTGTGCTCAGGACTTCCGCCAGGCGGCAGGCAGCATAAATGCCGTCGTCAAAACCGTACCAGCGCTCACCAAAAAACATGTGGCCAGAGAACTCGCCGCCCAACAGCGCATTAGTCTCGCGCATTTTCTCCTTCATAAAGGCATGGCCGGTTTTCCACAGCACGGGCCTGCCACCGTGCTGCGTGATGAGCGAGGACAACAGCCGGCTGCACTTGACGTCAAATACCACATCGGCTCCTGGATTTCGTGATACCACGTCTTGCGCGTAAAGCATCAGCAGGACGTCGGAGCGTATGATCCGCCCACTGCCCGTAACGACGGCCAGCCGATCGCCGTCGCCATCAAAAGCTACACCGAAATCTGCGCGGGCCTCGACAACCTTTTCGGTCAGTTGTGCGAGGTTGTCCTCGTTGCTGGTGTCTGGCGGATGGCCAGGAAATGATCCGTCGACGACACAGTTGAGAGGAATCACCTCGCAGCCAAGCTCCTCCAACAGGGCCGGTGCTATATCGCTGGTTGCGCCATTCCCCGCGTCGACCACAATCCTCAAAGGAATAGAGATGGCAATATCATGCAGGACCTCATCCACATAGGCGGGGATGACTTCTTCGCCCGTGAGCATGCCCTTTCCGGTGCTGAAACTACCTTCTATAACCCTATCCCGAATCTCTGCGATACCGCCGGCGGCGATGGTCTCCCGGTTCATAACGATTTTTAGCCCGTTCTGGTCTGCCGGGTTGTGGCTACCGGTAATCATCACTCCGGAGTGATGATTCAGCCGACGGGTGGCAAAGTACAGCAGCGGAGTGGGTACCAGCCCGATGTCCACTACGTCGCGCCCTGTCGCCATCAAGGCGTGCAACAGAACCGATTTAATACGTGGCGTGGAAACCCTGCCGTCACAGCCCACTATGAGAGTCTGTTCGCCTCTTTCGCCGGCGATGGTACCAATGGCCAGGCCGATTTTTCTGACCAGCTCATCGGTCAACTCGGTGTCGGCGTTGCCGCGAATATCGTAAGCCCGAAACACGTGGCGGGGAATGCCAGCTTGTCGCTGTGGATCCCCCGAGACGATGTTGTCATCGGCCAGATCGAGATCGAGATCGAGATCGAGATCCAGATCCAGATCTGCCTCAGTGCCTGCGGAGCTTACCTTGGGGCGGGTTTCGGGCAGAGCGCGTTCCGGGGGATGAGAGCCAATGGTTTCAACCTCTGCTTCCGGTATCGTCCAGTTATTACTGCTGCTATGACGCAGCGTGCTCAGTGTTGCCCGACGCAACTGCTTGGCAATGGAGACGAGTTCTGGAATAGACAGGCTGAGCGTGGATTTCTGGTCAGACGCTGAAATTACCCGGTTGATTTCTGATTTCAGCTTTCGCGGGAAAAACCACAATAAAAAACCCAGCGCGAGGACAATCGCCATTACGATGAGACCCATCACGGAATACAAAGGCGATGGACTGAGAGCAAGGCCCTCCAGCATCGCGGAGGAGGGGCTGAAGCCGACACGCCAGTTGGTGTCGGGCACGTCTGCGTAGCGGGTGTACTCGCTTTCGGCACCACTGCCATTGGCAGCGATCACCTGGGTGCGTTGTGAGCCCTTTGCGGGCAAAAAACTCTGTATCAGGGTGAATTTTCCCGAGGCGCCCGTGGGCGTTCTCATTTCTTTCTCCAGCCGCTGGTTCTCAATGGTGATGATGATGACCGCAGAACGTTGCTGGATACGAGGGTGTAGCACACGAGCGCCTATGGAGGTGAGCCACTGATCCTCAAACTTGTATGATTCCGGCTGTGTGTTCTCGCCTTCACTGGCGCGCCTGACAAGGTCTAACTCTATATGGTTGCGCAAACCGCTGTTGCCCCCGGCAAAACCTGCAGTGCCCATGTCACCGATAGGGATGACACGCAAACTGATGACCTCCGGGAAGTAGTCCAGAATGGCTCTTTCCACCAGAGCGATGTCGCTCTCTGACTCGCTGGCGATGGCAGACAGGGCCAGTGGCGACCGCGAGGCGCTTTCGACGCGGTCTTTCAGCTGGGATATCGTCCTCTGAATACTGGCCGCTTGCTGCTGCGCGTAGGCCGAGGACAACTGCGTAATCTGCATTTCTTGCAGGCCGGGGTCCCGTAGCAGTAGCAGGTAGCCGAAACCCAGCACTGTCGGGAGTAAAACAACCAGTAACGCTGCAGCAGCGGCAGTGATGAGTGCGTTCCCCTTGGCAGAAATGCCCATGGGGGTGCCGGTGCCCGTAGCTTCTTCGGCATTGACCGGCGCTGCTTTTTTCTTTTTGGATTTTTTAAACTGCAGCATTAATCGAGTCAGGTTTCACGTCTGTCGAGGCATAATAGTACATCGTGCAGTTTGCTCAAACGGACATAGTCCCGTTTTTACCAGGCCACAAGAGCGCGTTGGTATTGCTGTGATGTGGGGTGTTTAGCCTGGCTCGGATATCTGGCCTGCAATCAGTCCGATGATTTGTGCGGCGATATTGGCCTTGCTTGCACAGGGGAGCGCTTTCTCCCCTCCCGACCAAATTGCCGTGGCGGCATTGTTGTCACTGTTGAAGCCTATAGCTTGGTCGGAGACATCGTTAGCCACGATCATATCGAGACCCTTGCGTTGCATTTTGTCTTTTGCGTAGTCGATCACACCGGTTGTTTCCGCGGCAAAGCCCACTGTGAAAGGCCGTGGTTGTAAGCCGCTGATCGTGGCGACAATATCAGGGTTGCGTAAAAAGGTGAGTTGTAACTCCTCTGCCCCTTTCTTGATTTTCTGTTGTTCTATAACGGCCGGCCGGTAATCTGCTACCGCCGCGCAGGCAATAAAAATGTCGCAATCCGGCGTGAGGTCGAGGCAGGCTTTCAGCATCTGCTGAGCGCTTTCTACGTTCACCAGTCCCGCTTGCTCGGGCGCCTTGAGATTCACGGGCCCGCTCACCAGGGTGGTAACTGCGCCGGCATCCACCGCGGCCTGAGCGAGCGCGTAGCCCATTTTTCCGGAGCTGTGGTTGGACAGATACCGCACCGGATCCAGTGCCTCTCGAGTGGGCCCGGCGGTGATAACAACGCGTTTGCCTGCCAGTAGCCCGGTGTCAAAAACACTGGCGGCCGCGGCGGCGATCATGGCCGGCGTTTCCATGCGCCCCGGTCCGATATCGCCGCAGGCCTGTTCTCCGGTTTCCGGTCCTACTATGTGAGCGCCTCGCTGCGCGAGTGTCTCGATATTTACTGCGGTGCCGGCGTTCTTCCACATTTGCTGGTTCATCGCAGGCGCCAACATTAACGGCGCCGGACAGGCCAGTGCAACCGTAGACAAGAGATCTTCTGCGCGGCCGCCGCTCAGTCGTGCGATTACGTTCGCGGTCGCGGGGGCTATTAGCAGTAGATCCGCCCACCGGGCCAGTTCGATGTGCCCCATGCCCTTCTCGGCCTCCTCGTCCAGCAGCTCGGTATGTACCGGGTGACCTGAGAGGGCTTGCAGGGTCAGTGGTGTAATGAATGCCTGCGCACCTGGTGTCATGACCACGCGCACATTGGCGCCGTGCTCCTGTAACTGGCGGATCAGTTCGGCCGCCTTGTAAGCCGCGATGCCGCCGCTCACACCGAGGAGGATATTGCGATTGAAAAGATGTGCCATTTGCCTACCCAAGCTGGGAAAATAGCGGAGGTGGAAAGATACCATTGTGCCGTGCCATTTGACACTGGAGCGCAGTTGCTCATGGAGGAGCCAATTGAAGCTATCGAGAGATATGCCGGCAGAGAGCCCGCGCAGCAGGCTTTTGGAAAGAGGCGCGGCGGCATTGTCAGATGAGGAACTGTTGGCTCTGCTACTGCACCTCGGCTTTGGCGACAGCGGTTCGCTGATGCTAGCGCGGGAGCTATTGGTGTGTTTCAGTGGTTTGGTCGGGCTGGCGCGGGCCGGGCAGCCCGACCTGCTGGCTCACCCGGGGATGGGGCCAGCGCGCTACGCAAAATTGGCGGCGTCCACGGAGCTGGCCCGGAGGCAAGCGCTGCAGGAGATGCGGGCCAATGGTGATGTGCTGAGCAGCCCCGGACACACGCGGCGATTCCTGAGTTATCATCTGGGCACGCGCCCGCGAGAGGTATTTACCTGTCTGTTTATGGACAGCCAGCATCGGGTGTTGCGCTGTGAGGACCTGTTTTTCGGCACGCTCGACGGTGCGGCGGTGTACCCGCGGGAAGTGGCGGTCCGGGCGCTTCAGTACGGGTCGGCAGCAGTCATATTTGCCCACAACCACCCCTCTGGTGTAGCAGAGCCCAGTGCCGCCGATCGCCGCATCACGGAGCGGTTGGTCGGCGCGTTGGCGCTGTTGGATATTCGGGTGCTGGACCATATTATCGTGGGCAGCGGCCCGGCCTACTCCTTTGCGGAGCAGGGATTGCTCTAAGTCGTTCGGCAAGCGGGTTCTGGCCCCTGGCCATGGGTGTAAAAACAGCTTTTTGGCGCTAAAGTTGATTAGGTCAGGGTGTTCTGGTATAAAAGCGCGCTCTGTGCGGTCGGGGGCCTTCAAAGTTCCTGAATCCCGCCGTTTATTTCGGAAATTCCCGCGTGTTTAGGGGAGAGTGAGAATCATGGCTAGAGTCTGTCAGGTTACCGGCAAGCGTCCGGTAGCAGGAAATAACGTATCACACGCGAAAAACCGCACACGTCGGCGCTTTTTGCCGAACCTGCACCAACATCGCTTCTGGTTACCCTCAGAGAAGCGCTTTGTCAGCCTGCGTGTATCGAGTAAGGGCATGCGCATCATCGACAAAAAGGGCATTGAGCAAGTGTTGTCAGACATGCGTGCCCGTGGTGAGAAGGTATAAAGGAGAAAACTGGTGAGAGAGAAGATCAGATTGAATTCAACGGCGGGTACCGGCCACTTTTATACGACGGATAAGAACAAGCGTACTATGCCGGACAAGCTCGAAATCAAGAAGTATGACCCGGTTGTTCGCAAGCACGTGGTCTACAAGGAAGGCAAAATCAAGTAGCCCGGCCATGCCGCAGCGTGTAAACACAGAAACCCCGGCAACCACCGGGGTTTTTTGTGTCTGCATCGGGGAAAAACGGGTGCATCGCCACTATGCCTGAATTGCCAGAAGTTGAAACGACCCGCCGAGGGGTGTCGCCCCACTGTGAAGGTCAGCGGGTGACCGCCGTGGAGGTGCGCGATCATCGCCTGCGCTGGCCGGTGCCGGATCAGCTTCCAGCGCTGCTTGTTGGACAGGTGTTCCAGAGCGTTGAGCGGCGGGCCAAATATCTGTTGTTCCGGACCAGTGCAGGCACTCTGCTGGTCCATCTTGGCATGTCAGGCTCGCTCCGGTTGGTGCCTCAAGGCGAGCCGCCGCGCCGCCATGACCACATAGATATCCTGTTGCAAAATGGTTTGTGCCTGCGCTATCACGATCCGCGTCGCTTTGGCTGCTGTCTCTGGCTGGAGAGGGGAGAATTACACCCGTTGCTGGGTAAGCTGGGCCCCGAACCACTGTCTGCGAATTTTGACGGAAAGTATCTTTATGGCTGCTCCCGAGGCCGTAAAGGACCTATAAAGAACTTTATAATGGACGCGAAAGTCGTTGTTGGTGTTGGTAATATTTACGCTAACGAGGCGCTTTTTCTCGCTGGAATCCGACCGGATCGCGCATCCGGGCGCATATCCCGTGCTCGCTACGACGACCTGGCGAGCCAGATAAAGCAAGTACTCACTACCGCCATAAGCAGCGGCGGAACTACCCTAAGAGATTTTGTGGGCGGTGATGGTAAGCCGGGATACTTCGCCCAAAAGCTGTTCGTTTACGGCCGAAAAGGAGAGGCCTGTAAACAGTGTGGCCACACGCTCCGCGAGACTCGGCTGGGTCAGCGCTCCAGCGTCTACTGCGTGACCTGCCAGCGCTGAACAGGCTAAACTAGGGGGATAAGAAAGGGGATTGGGAACCACCGGGGGCAATAGTGATGAAAATAAAATCAGCTACACGTCGGGCTACGGCCGCCCTGCTAATCAGTTGTCTGGCGATGCCGCAGATATTGTGGGCGCAGCAGGCTGTGGACGAAAGCCCGAGTGAATGGGCAATGGTGGGTGACCTGCTTGTGGCGAGGCCTATAGGCTTGGTGCTTACCGTGGGCGGAGCAGCGGTGTTTCTGGTCAGCTTGCCATTCACGCTGCTGGCAGGGCATGCTGGCGAAGCGGCCGATACCCTTGTTGCCGGGCCGGCGGAAACCACGTTTATGCGCTGCCTTGGTTGTCGACAGCCCGGCTATACCAACAACGACAGCGAGGCGATCAAGCGTCGCGAAGAAAGGCGTGCCGCCGAAAAAGCCGATTTGGAATCCGCTGCGCAGACTGACTCCTGAGGCGTGCACTAGCGGCTGGTGAAACGCTCCTGCAGTGCTGCGGCCACGTTGGGCGGCACGAAGGGACCTATGTCACCACTCAGGGAGGCAATCTCTCTTACCAGCGACGATGAGATATAGGACAGGTGCTCAGCTGGAGTCAGGAAGACACTCTCAAACTCTGGATACAGGGCCCTGTTCATATTGGCTAGCTGAAACTCGTATTCGAAATCTGCCACCGCGCGCAGCCCTCGCAACACGCATCGGGCGTCTTGGCTTCGGGCGAAATCTACCAGCAGATTGCTGAAGCCGGTAACTTCTACGTTGTCCAGATGTGCAAGAGCTGTCTCACATAGCTCGACACGCTCTTCCAGGTTGAATAGCGGAGTTTTGGTCTCACTGTAAGCAATCGCAACCACAACCCGGTCAAACAGTTTTGCGGCCCGCTCTGTCAGGTCCACATGCCCGTTGGTAATAGGATCAAATGTGCCAGGGTAGATAACGCAATTGGTTCTCATTGTGGCGGCCATCGGTGCGTGCAGGATGAAAGATGGTAAACAATTTGGGCTGCAGCGACAATGCGTTGGCTCGGGCCCTGTTATCGGGCAGTGCTGAGCGGCGACACCCGATACAAACGGTAGGCCACGGCCCCGGCGTGCTTGTCCCGGTGCAGGTGCCAGTCCTCAGGTGTTACCAGTGTGCCTTCTTTTACATGCGTTTCGATATAGACGAGTGTTCCTTCTCGCACAGTGTTGTATTGAGAGAGCGCATTGATGGCGGGTTCCACAAGGCCGGACTGAAAGGGTGCGTCAAGAAACACGATGTCATAGGGCGCAGCGGCCTGCTCGACGGCGTCCCCGGCGGTGCTCGCGATGCAGTGGCCGCGTTCAGTTGCGCCCAAAGCATCCAGATGCTCGCTTATCTGGTGCAACGCGGCCGGCGAGCTGTCAACAAAATCGCAGTGCGCCGCTCCGCGTGACAGTGCTTCCAGCCCCAGGGCTCCGGTGCCGGCAAACAGGTCTGCGCACTTTGCTCCCTGAATATCCGCCGCCAGCCAGTTGAACAGTGTTTCCCTGATGCGGTCACCGGTCGGACGCAGGCCTGCGGCGGGCTTGAAGGAGAGCTTGCGCCCCCGCCATTGCCCCCCAATAATGCGGACCTGCTGTTTTCCCGCTTGCTTGCCGGCGTGTGACATGTGTTCGCGATATCCAAGGGTGGTAAGATAGGCACCTTCCCGGCGCTCGTGAGGGCGTCCATTTTACCACGACCCTGACGGCTTGTTGTAAGCACGAACCGAATGCCCTGTTGGCTCAACCCGCAATAGTGCCCGGGCGATTGAGATTGATTGATTGTGAGGAGTGACGTCATGGCCGTTTCCACTGAAAATCTGCTAGCCCTGGCCAAGGCGGATCCACTGCTGACCGGCATAGTCCTGGGTGCGGTTTTTTTCACCGTGGCTGTGGTCGTCTGCCTGACAGGCTGGATGGGTAAGCGCTTCGCTAAGGGCGTGGGCAAGCCCGCCCAGCCGTCCGGTGTTGTATCGGAACCGGAGCCAGAGCCAGAATCGGCGCCAGAACCAGAACCAGAACCAGAACCAGAACCAGAACCAGAACCAGAACCCGAACCAGAACCAGAACCAGAACCAGAACCAGAACCAGAACCAGAACCAGAACCCGAACCAGAACCAGAGCCAGAACCAGAGCCAGAACCAGAGCCCGAACCCGAGCCAGAACCCGAACCCGAACCCGAACCCGAACCCGAGCCAGAACCCGAACCCGAGCCAGAGCCAGAGCCAGAGCCAGAGCCAGAGCCAGAGCCAGAACCAGAACCCGAGCCAGAGCCGGAACCGGAACCAGACGCCGCAGCATCGAAAAGGAGCCTTTTCGCTCGGCTGCGTCAGGGCCTGGGAAAGACCAGCGACAACCTCCTGCAGGGTGCAGGGACACTGTTCCTCGGGCGTAAGGAAATCGACGATGACCTCTTCGAGGAGCTGGAGTCGGCCTTGTTGATGGCGGACGTGGGTGTCGATGCAACGCTGGATATAATCGAGCGGCTGACAAACCGGGTGTCGCGCAAGGAGCTCACACAACCCGAGTCACTGCGCGCGGCGCTGCGCGAGGAGTTGCTTGATCTGCTGCGGCCTTGTGAGAGCCCGCTTGAGGCTTCCGGACACACTCCCTTTGTGATTCTCATGGTTGGAGTGAATGGTGTTGGCAAGACCACTACGATTGGCAAGCTGGCCAAACACTATATGACCGATGGCAAGTCAGTGATGTTGGCGGCGGGTGATACCTTCCGCGCGGCGGCTGTAGAGCAGCTTGAGGTCTGGGGTGAGCGTAATGGCGTGCCGGTTGTTGCCCAGCACACCGGTGCAGATAGCGCCTCGGTGATATTCGATGCGCTGGAGGCGGCCAGAGCGCGTAATATCGATGTGCTGATTGCGGATACGGCGGGTCGGCTTCACAATAAGGACAACCTTATGGAAGAGCTCGAGAAGGTCGTTCGCGTAATGGGCAAGCTCGACGCCGGTGCGCCCCATGAGGTGATGCTTGTTCTGGATGCCGGCACCGGGCAGAACGCCTTGGCTCAGGCAGAAAATTTTCAGCAGTGGGTTGGTGTGTCTGGTATCACCCTGACCAAACTGGATGGCACCGCCAAGGGAGGTATTATCTTTGCTATCGCGAAGAAGCTGAGTCTTCCCATTCGCTATATCGGCGTCGGTGAGGCCGTGGACGATTTACGACCCTTCGAGGCTGAGGCCTTTATCGATGCTCTATTTGCTGTAGATAAACCGCTGGAATGATCACCTTCGACCGGGTCAGTAAGCGCTTTGGGGAGGGCCACGACGCGCTTCGGGAGGTCAGCTTTGAAATAACCCGGGACGAATTGGTCTTTCTCACCGGCCACTCCGGTGCGGGCAAAAGTACGCTGCTGCGGCTCATTATGTTGATGGACCGCCCCACCCGGGGCCAGGTAGTGGTTGACGATCAAAACCTGAGAGAGGTGCGCCGCCGCGGCATACCAAGACACCGGCGGAATATCGGCGTCGTATTTCAGAATCATCGGCTGCTACACGATCGGTCAGTTTTCGATAATGTGGCACTGCCGCTGGTCATAGCAGGCTATGACTACCGCGAAGTTGGGCGGCGGGTGAGAGCCGCCCTCGATAAGGTCGGGTTGCTCAAGCGCGAGCAGGCTATGCCCGTTACCCTGTCTGGTGGTGAGCAGCAGCGCGTTGGGATTGCGCGAGCGGTGGTGGGCAAACCAAAAATCCTTCTGGCCGACGAGCCCACGGGCAACCTCGACCCGGAGCTCTCCGCGGAGATCATGAACCTGTTTGAGCAATTCAATCAGGTCGGTGTCACGGTCTTGATTGCCAGCCATGATCTGGTTCTGATTTCCCGCATGCAACACCGTCTCCTCACCCTGCGTGATGGTGGCCTCGTCACTGGGGGTGCGCTGTGAGCGAACGCCGCGAAAGTCCTTCCCGTCGAGGGGGAGCGAGTCACAGCCAGGCCCGCCTGCGTGATCAATACAATGCGTGGTTACAACACCATCGATTGTCGGCGGCGGATAGCTTGTCGCGCGTGCTGGGCCAGCCCGGCGCGAGCCTGCTCACCTGGTTGGTGATTGGCATTGCACTGGCATTGCCCGTGGGTCTGAATATCGCGCTGGATAATGTCAACCAGTTAAGGGCCAGTTGGGAGAGCCCCGCCAGTATTTCTGTATTTCTGGAGATGCAGATAAATGAGGAGGAGGCGCGGCAATTGCAGGTCGAGCTGGCGAGCTGGGAGCAGGTCAGAGAGACGCGGTTGATTGCGCGAGATGAGGCGTTGGATGAGTTCCGCAGTCTCTCCGGGTTTGCCGACGTCCTGTCCAGCCTGGAGGAAAACCCCCTGCCGCACCTGATACTGGTAACGCCAGTTGCATCCGGTGACGACCAAATGACGGATCTTCATGCGCAGCTGCAACAGCATGAGGGAGTGGCAGAGGCGGTGTTGGACATGGTCTGGTTGCAACGGCTGGCCAGTGTGATGGAGCTGAGTCGACGGCTGGTGATCGCGATTGGCGGTATGCTGATCATCGGCGTACTGCTTATCCTCGGCAACACCATTCGCCTTGCGATCGAGAGCCGCCGCGACGAAATTGTCGTCGTGAAGTTGGTAGGGGGCAGTAATGGCTTTGTGCGGCGTCCGTTCCTGTATACCGGTCTCTGGTACGGCGTGGGCGGCGGTTTGCTGGCTGGCCTGCTGGTATCCTGTGGCCTATGGTTTCTTGAGGGGCCAATTGGCGCACTTGTGTTGCTCTACGAGAGCGGCTTCAGGCTTGCTGGCCTTGGCGTGATGGGCATTCTTAACCTGGTGATCATTGGTGGATGCCTCGGTTTGGCGGGGGCTTGGGTAGCAGTATCGCGCCATATCGCCCGCATAGAACCGCGCTAGCCAACCGCTTTATAACCCAAAAGCATATAAAAAGGCGTTCTGATTAATCTTTGCGCAGGGAACTTTCCGCCCGTTAGCACTCTAAGAGATTGAGTGCTAAAATGAGAGACGTCCAAGAGAGGGGGCATGATGACCAACAGCCTACAACCTATCGACCAGATGGTGCCCGGTGCTAATCTGCCTGCCTATGTTCAGGCCGTTAGCAGTATTCCGATCCTGTCCGTGGCGCGCGAGCGCGAGCTCGCCGAAGGCCTGTTTTACAATGGCGAGCTGCAGGCAGCAAGGGAGCTGGTTATGTCGCATCTGCGGTTCGTTGTGCATATTGCGCGCAGCTACTCAGGTTATGGCCTCGCTGAGGCAGACCTCATACAGGAAGGTAACGTCGGCCTGATGAAGGCGGTGAAACGCTATAACCCTGAGAAGGGCGTGCGTCTTGTTTCCTTTGCGGTTCACTGGATCAAGGCAGAGATGCACGAGTTCATCCTGCGTAACTGGCGGATCGTCAAAGTTGCTACGACCAAAGCCCAGCGTAAATTGTTTTTCAATTTGCGCAGCGCCAAGAAGTCGCTCTCCTGGCTCAGTGCAGATGAAGCCCAATCCATCGCAGACGACCTCGGCGTTGATGTCCGTGAAGTGCAGCGCATGGAGGGCCGTTTGAGTAGCAGGGATCTCGGATACGATCAGCCAGTAGATGGAGAAGACGACAGTGCCTGGCAGGCACCGCAGTATTTTCTGGAAGATCAGAGCTCTGACCCCTCCGATATTCTTGAATCCAGTGATTGGCAGGACAGCAATGAAGCCCTACTGCATAGTGCGCTGGGCGAGCTTGATGAGCGCAGCCGGGATATTCTGGCCCAGCGCTGGTTGTCGGAGAAAAAATCGACGCTCCACGACCTCGCCGATCAGTACGGCGTATCCGCCGAACGCATTCGGCAGCTTGAACAGGCGGCAATGAAGCAAATTCGGGTCAGTTTTTCTGCCTGAAAATATCATCCTCTAGTAGGCGGCCTGGCCGCCTCTCGGTTACACTTCAACAATGGCGAAATTATTCATTACCCTGGGTTCACTGAGTGGCATGCTTGCGGTGATGCTGGGTGCATTCGGCGCCCATGCGCTGAAAAGCAGGCTCGATGAGTATGCCTTGGGTGTTTTCGAGACGGCTGCCCAGTACCACTTCAATCACAGCCTGGCCTTGCTGGCAGTGGGTGTAATTGCACTCAGCCAGCCCCAGACTGTGATGCTGAAAAGCAGTGGTTGGCTGTTTGTTATCGGCATACTGATTTTTTCAGGTAGCCTCTATCTGTTGAGTGTCACCGGTGTCCGCTGGCTGGGAGCCATTACCCCCGTAGGAGGATTGGCATTCATCGCTGGCTGGGCCTGTCTGGCGGCAACCGGCTGGAAGTTGCTGGTCTGACCGGCCGGTGTAGATACGTTGCAAGACCCTGTAAAAAAGCGAGGCATTCGCAGTTACGTGCTGCGAGTGGGGCGTATGACGCCTGTGCAAAAGCGTGCTCTGGAGGACAACTGGCCACGGTGGGGTTTGGAGTACGATGAGGGCTCGTTGGATATTGACGCGGCCTTCGGTCGGCCCGGGCACAGGGTACTTGAGATCGGCTTTGGTATGGGCCACTCCCTGGTGGAAATGGCAGAGGCGCGGCCAGAGACCAATTTTATTGGCATAGAGGTACACCGGCCTGGTATCGGTAAGCTATTTCACGGTCTGGAAAATACCGGTGCGGACAATGTCCGGGTCTATTGCCACGATGCGGTAGAAATTCTGCGCGACTGTATTGCGGATGCGTCTCTCGACACCGTGCAAATATTTTTCCCCGATCCCTGGCACAAAAAACGGCATCAAAAGCGTCGCCTGGTGCAGGCGCCATTTGTCAGCCTGTTGGTGAAAAAGCTTAAAAAAGGTGGGACTCTGCACATCGCCACGGACTGGGAGAACTACGCAGAGCAAATGATGAACGTACTAGGCGCCGAGACGTCCCTTACCAATTCATTTGGTGCGGGCTGCTTCTCGCCGCGGCCCGACGACCGACCCTTAACCAAGTTCGAAAAACGCGGAGAACGTCTCGGCCATGGCGTCTGGGATTTGCTGTTTATCCGCACGTGATGCCTGCGACGTGCTGCGAATCTAGAAAAACTCTGCCACAACAGTATCAAGGAAGCGTCGTCCCAGCTCTGTCGTCGCCACGTGAGCACCTTGCTGCAAGAGCAAACCACGCTCACATAACGAGGCAATACGAGGCTCCACCGTGGCGCAGTCCAGTCCGGTCCGGTCCGCGAACAGTGACAGAGAAAAACCCTCGTTCAGGCGCAGTGCATTCAACATGAACTCCCCAATGACTTCACTGTTATTTAACACGCGGGTGCTTGAGACAAACGCAGCGTCGATTGCGGCCATATAGTCTGCAGGCTGGCGGCGCTTCGCGCGGCGCACGATGCGTCCGTCAGATGATGTGACTTTGCCGTGAGCACCAGCGCCGATACCGAGATAATCACCGAAGGTCCAGTAGTTGCGGTTATGGCGACACTGGAAGCCTTCTTTGCTGTAAGCCGAGACTTCATACTGCGCATAGTTTTCTCTGTTCAGCCGCTGTTCCCCTGCCTGCTGAATGCTCGCCAGCGAGTCTTCGGTCGGCAACCGCGGTGTCTGCTTGTAGAAAATCGTGTTGGGTTCGATAGTCAATTGGTACCAGGAAATGTGGGGCGCACCCGTGCTAATCGCCTGTTTCAAGTCCTCGGTCGCGCCCTGCAGAGATTGTCCCGGCAGACCGTGCATGAGATCAAGGTTGAAATTATCGAAGCCGGCCTGCCTCGCGAGCGCAATGGCCCGGAGCGCTTGCTCCCGGTCGTGAACCCGGCCGAGAGCGTTTAACTGCGCGTCTGCAAAGCTCTGTACTCCTATGGACAGCCGGTTGATTCCCGCTTCTTTCAGGCCGATAAATTTGTCGGCCTCTGCGCTACCAGGGTTTGCCTCCAGGGTTATCTCTGCATCGACGGAGAGGGTTACGCTGTTTTTAATGCCGCGCAACAGGGTATCGATAGCCGACACCTGAAACAGGCTGGGTGTTCCTCCACCAATGAACACCGTATCTACGATCCGGTCTTTGGCGAGGGAAAGGTCATTGTCCAGATCCCGCAACAGAGTATCGACATACGCCCTCTCGGGTCGTTCCGAGAGTTCGTGAGAATTGAAGTCACAGTAGGGGCATTTGCGCTCGCACCAGGGCAGGTGGATGTAAAGGCCCAGCGGTGGCACCGGCATCAGGACCTGCGGAGTGCTTCAGAGAGGAGCGCACTGGCTTGCGCCCGGTGGCTGATACGATTTTTTACTTCCCTGGTCAGCTCGGCTGAACTGCAGTTATGTGTCGGCACCTGGAATAACGGGTCATAACCAAAACCGTTAGCACCGGAAGGCCTCAGCCGGATAAAACCTTCCCAGGTACCCTGACAAATCAAGGGCGTTGGATCCAGTTCATGTCGCAGATAGACTACGACACACTGGAACCGGGCGCTGCGCTTTGAGTCTGGAACGCCGTCAAGTCGCTCCAGCAGCAGGGCGTTGTTGGCCTCGTCACCCTTACCTGAAAAGCGTGCGGAGTGAATGCCCGGGGCACCCTTGAGGATGTCTACCTCAAGCCCGGAATCATCCGCAATCGTTGGTAGTCCGCTGTGCTGACTTGCTGCCCGCGCTTTGATCAATGCATTCTCGACGAAGCTCAGACCATTTTCCTCAACATCGGGAACATCAAACTTCGCCTGTGGCTGCAGGGCGAGACCGAGGGGCTTGAGGATGTCTTCAAACTCACGGAGCTTGCCCGCATTACCGCTGGCCAGAACAACAGTGTCTGCCGAAGCGCGTGCACCGTCACTCGACATAGAGTTGCCATTTGAAGTCAAAGCTGTAGGTCTTGTCTGTGCCCGCGGGTCGGAAATTCAGATCGAAGAAGCGCCATTCCTCGTTAATGAAGCGAAATTCCGCGATATAGTAAATCGCATCGCCCTCACGTATCTCTTTGAACTCCAGTGCCTGCTGTGTCTGCATCAGGTCGCGAACCTCGGCACGCAGTTGCATGGCCTGCCCGGTGCCAAGAGTTCCCGCGCTGGGCTTGCGCAGAGCCAGGTTGAGAATCGCACGCTGCTTTCCGCGCGTAATGCCATAAAGCTTAGCGATCTCCGGACTGAGGAATGTGGTGTTGACTACGCTGTAGTGGAGCTCGAAGTCGCCAAACTTTTCTGATTGCTGACCGAGCGCCGGGGCTGACAGTACCAGCAGGCTGATTAATGCAGTGCGAATAATCGACATCATGTGCTCCTCACAGCGTAATTCGATAAATTGCGGTGGTCGCGAACAAATTGGGCCACCGATTAGAGAGCATCGGGGTTCGATTGGTGTTACCGACAACGTCACGCTCCAGTATGCGAATGCCTTTTTGTTGGCAAAGGGCTTCGAAATCTTTCACGGTACAGTAGTGAATGTTAGGCGTGTTGTACCAGGTGTGGGGCATAAAGCTCGATACTGGCATGCGGCCATTTAATCCGAGCATAAGGCGGGACCGCCAGTGGCCAAAGTTTGGGAAGGTCACAATGCCCTCGCGTCCGATCCGCAACATTTCTGCGAGAACCTGGTCGGGGTGCCTGACAGCTTGCAGAGCCAGTGCCAACACCACGGTGTCGTAACTCTGGTCGGGGAAGTTGTGCAGACCCCCATCCATATCCTGCTCCACGACATCGATACCTTTGGCGATGGCGGCAGTAATATACGATTGGTCAATTTCTAGACCGGTGCCACGCACCTGTCGCTGGGCTCTCAGGTTTTTGAGAAACTCGCCATCGCCGCAGCCCAGGTCGAGCACCCTCGAGCCGGAGGCGATCCACCGCTGTATATGAGTGAGGTCTGTGCGCATCAGTCCTGTTCCCCCACTCGCCGCATATAGGCACTGAAGATATCCATGTAGCGAGGAATCGGGAGCAGGAAAGCGTCGTGACCCTCATTTGCGTCGATTTCGGTATAGCTCACGGGTCTGCCAGCCTCGACCAATGCATTGACGATTTCTCGAGAACGCTCTGGCGAAAACCGCCAGTCGGTGGAGAACGACATAACAAGAAAGCTACACTTGGCCTGCCGGAAGGCTGCCACTGGATCGTTGCCATGTTCCAGCGCAAGGTCGAAATAATCCAGCGCCCGTGTCATGAGGATATAGGTGTTGGCGTCGAAGGAGCCGGAAAAGCGGCTGCCTTGATGGCGCAGGTAGCTCTGTACCTGAAACTCGGGCGTCGTTTCCTCGCCCGGGATGAGACTACCCGAGCGCAGGTCACGGCCAAACTTGTTGGCCATGGCGTCGTCTGACAAGTAGGTAATATGACCGATCATCCGCGCCAGGGCGAGGCCCCTACTCGGAACTTTTGCATGATCCTGATAGCTGCCGGAGAAAAATTCGGGGTCAGACTCGATAGCCTGGCGGGCTACTTCATTAAATGCGAGGTTCTGAGCGCTCAATTTAAGCGCCGCAGCAATGACGATGCAGTGCTTGATGCGATCCGGAAATTCAAGGGACCAGCGCATGGCCTGCATGCCGCCCAGACTGCCTCCGATAACAGCTGCCCAGCAATCGATCTCCAGGCGCTGAGCCAGTCGGGCCTGGCTGTGCACCCAGTCGCGTGCGCGCATTGGGGGGAAGTTGGACCCCCATGGTTTGCCGGTTTCCGGATTGGTTGAGCTGGGTCCGGTGGAACCGTGGCAGCCGCCAAGGTTGTTCAGGCTGACCACGAAAAAGCGATTGGTGTCTATGGGTTTACCGGGGCCTATGCACTCATCCCACCAACCCGGCTTGCGATCCTCAGTACTGTGAAAGCCGGCCGCGTGGTGGTTTCCGCTCAGGGCATGGCAGACCAGCACCGCATTGCTGTGAGCCTTGTTGAGCGCGCCGTAGGTTTCGTAAATGAGTTCATAGGCGGGGAGCTCGCGGCCACAGGTCAGTGCCAGGGGCTCATCAAAGCGCGCAACCTGCGGCGTGACGATACCGATAGACTGGTTCAGCTTGGCAGATTCCATACCGGCCACTATAACCAGGGGACAAGGCCGGCAACACCGAGAGAGCCTGCCAAATGCCCTAGAGCAATCTGTATGATATTGATCAGGATAAAGACGAAAATGGGCGACAGATCCAACCCACCCATGGGGGGTAGCACCTTACGAAAAGGCGCCATCACCGGCTCAGTCAACTGGAACAGCAGCCGCAGTGCTGGATTGTTGCCTCCCTGTGCGATCCAGCTCAGTATGATCATGGCTAATATAGCGAAGAAGTATATTTTTACCAGATAGGCCGCCAGGCCGATCAGGCTGGCCATTATCAGGGGCAGCACTGGCAGCAGTGCGCCCGTCTGCAGTGCAACCAGCAGGGCGATCATCAGCATTTGCAGGATTAGCGCCAATAGCAGTGAAGCCAGGTCAATTCCGCCATAGCCAGGCACGATGCGGCGCAGCGGTATAACAAGTGGATTGGTCAATTTAACCAGTGTCTGGCTGATTGGGTTGTAGAAATCAGCGCGAGTCAGTTGCAGTAAAAAACGCAACAGCATGACCATCAGGTACAGCCCGAAAAACACGTAGACGAGGTAAACAAAGATATCAGTTAGCGCAGTCATATGTTGTCTAGCCCATTTCCCGCGCCATCTCCACGGCGCGCTCCGCGGCGGCCTGCATGGCTCTGGCGACTGTATGTTGCAATTCGTCTCGTTCGAAACTCTGGATGGCGCGTTCGGTCGTGCCGCCGGGGCTGGTCACTCGGCGGCGCAACTCCGCAAGATCGACGTCGCTTTCGAGCGCCATGCGCGCGGCGCCAAGAGCAGTTTGCACAGCGAGGCGTGTAGCCACTTCCTTCTCAAGACCCTGCTCTTTGCCCGCGGTGATCATAGCTTCCATGAACAGGAAAAAATAAGCGGGCCCGCTGCCAGAGAGAGCGGTGATGGCGTCCAGTTCGTTCTCGGTATCAACCCAGCAGGTGATCCCCACTGCCGACAATATAGTTTGTGCAAAGTCGCGTTGTTGCTCAGAGCACTGCGCATTGGCGAACAGGCCGCTGGCCCCGGATCGCAGCAGGGCGGGGGTGTTTGGCATGCATCTGACGATAGCGGCACCAGGGTCGAGTCGAGACTGTATTTGTTCGACCGTGATTCCTGCGGCGATGGAAATAACCAGTGCACTGTTTTTTTTGACCGCATCGGCAATGCTTTCTGTCGCTTCTGCCATAACCTGGGGCTTGACTGCCATGATGATGACATCCGCATGCGTCACAGCCTCCGCGTTGTCCTTGTATACCTCGATCGGGCCGATATCGCGCAGGCGCGCCAGGCTATCCGGCATGGGGTCGGCAGCACTGATGCAGCTGGCCGTTTGGCCGCTCTCCAGCAGGCCGCCAATAATACTGGCAGCCATGTTGCCGCCGCCGACAAATGCGATGTGGTACTGCTGCAAACGACTGTTGTTCATAAGCGCGCGAGATTCAAAACAATTTGCCAGTATACACGCCGCGACGGCCCAAAATCATCTATTACGCGGCCCGAAAAGGGCGGTGCCCACCCTTACCAGCGTGGCCCCTTCGGCAATAGCGGCCTCCAGATCAGCGGACATGCCCATTGAGAGGGTATCCAGACCGGGTGCCAGTGCCTGTAGCTCGGACAGTGCGGCGCGCATCGCCGCAAAATCCTGACGCTGCTGCTTTTCGTCTGACCCGGCTGCGGGAATCGCCATCAGGCCTCTCAGAGTGAGGCCGGGCAGCGCCAGCACTGTCTTGGCCAGATCAGGAAGCGCTGCCAGTGTCACTCCAGACTTGCTGTGCTCGCCGGATACGTTGACCTGCAGGCAGACTTGTAACGGCGATTTATGTGGCGACCGTTGATCACTGAGTCGCCGGGCAATCTTGTCGCGATCGACACTGTGCACCCAGTCGAAGTGCGCCGCTATGGAGATTGTTTTATTGGACTGGATGGGTCCGATGAAATGCCAGCACAAAGGCAGATCCTTTAGCTCGTCGATCTTTGACAGCGCTTCCTGCAAGTAGTTTTCGCCGAAGTGAGAAAGCCCGCTTTCATGTGCCCATCGTATGTGTGAGGCAGGTCTCGTTTTGCTCACCGCAACCACAAGAATATCACTATTGCTGAACTGGCTTTTTTCTGCGCTGCGCCTTACTCTTGAGAGTAGTTGCGCGATATTGTGGGAGAGCTGTTGTTTGTCCATGGGGCGAATCTTAGCTGATTCCCAGCTTCGGTACACGACAATAACAAAGCACCGCGAGCCGGCAAAATACGTGGGTTAGTTGGCGGTTGGGTTGCGCCATCCTGGCGTCAAATGGGGAGTGCGGAAGGAATGGATATAACGGAACTATTGGCCTTTACTGCAAAGCAGGGCGCTTCCGATTTGCACCTGTCCGGAGGCCTCCCACCAATGATTCGTGTGGATGGTGATATTCGTCGCATCAACCTGCCGCCCATGGAGCACAAGCAGGTTCATGAACTGATCTACGACATTATGAATGACAAGCAGCGCAAGGACTACGAAGAGTTCCTTGAAACTGACTTCTCCTTCGAGGTGCCGGGGCTTGCCCGTTTTAGAGTGAACGCATTTAATCAGAATCGCGGAGCTGCGGGCGTATTTCGTACCATTCCCAGTAAGGTTCTCACTATGGAAGATCTGGGTATGGGTCAGGTTTTCCGCGATATATCGATGATGCCCCGGGGCCTGGTTCTAGTCACTGGCCCCACCGGATCCGGTAAGTCGACGACGCTGGCAGCGATGGTCGACTATATCAACGACAATAAATATGAACACATCCTGACCATTGAGGACCCTATCGAATTCGTACACGAGAGTAAAAAATGTCTGGTCAACCAACGTGAGGTTCACCGCGATACCCTGGGCTTTTCTGAAGCGCTGCGCTCGGCACTGCGAGAAGATCCGGACATCATTCTGGTGGGCGAACTGCGTGACCTCGAAACTATTCGTCTGGCTCTGACGGCCGCTGAAACTGGCCATCTTGTTTTCGGTACGCTGCATACGACTTCTGCGGCGAAGACGATCGACCGAGTGATCGACGTGTTCCCCGCCTCAGAAAAAGATATGGTACGTTCCATGTTGTCTGAATCGCTGCAGGCGGTTGTTTCCCAGACGCTTCTAAAGCGCAGTACCGGTGGCCGTATCGCCGCGCATGAGATTATGCGCGGAACGTCTGCTATTCGTAACCTGATACGGGAAGACAAGGTAGCTCAGATGTACTCGGCTATACAGACCGGACAGGCCATGGGTATGCAGACTATGGATCAGTGCCTCGAGGACATGGTCGCCAAACGCTTGATTACGCGCGAAGTGGCCCGAGAAAAAGCCAGAAATCCGGAGAATTTTTAGAGTCCGCAAAAGACGCAGGGTTGCCGCAGAGGAAGGACGACATGAAGATTGAGGAATTACTCGAAAGGATCGTGAAGGAAGGTGCTTCGGATGGTTTTATTACAGCAGACGCGCCGCCGAGCATCAAAGTCGATGGACAGATATTTCCTATTAGTGGTACTGCGCTCAGCGAGGAGGAAGCGCGTGAGGTAATTCTGTCCTCCATGCTGCCTGAGCAAGAGGAAGACTTTGTTCGGCATCGCGAGGCCAACTATGCCATAACGACCCAGAACTGCGGTCGTTTCAGGGCCAGCGCTTTTGTGCAGCGAGGGCAGAGCGGCTTGGTTGTGCGCCGTATACAAGACGAGATTCCGACAATTGATGGTTTAGGTCTGCCACCAATTATTAAAGAGCTATCCATGACCCAGCGCGGCCTGATCATTTTCGTGGGTGCGACGGGTACTGGTAAATCGACATCTCTGGCATCAATGGTGGGACACCGTAACCATAATAGCCGAGGCCATATTATTACCATCGAGGATCCTATCGAATTCATTCATGAGCACGCGGGCTGCCTTATTACGCAACGCGAGGTGGGGATGGATACGGAGTCCTATCAGGTGGCTCTGAAGAATACGCTGCGTCAGGCGCCGGATGTGATACTGATCGGTGAGGTGCGAACGGCGGAGACCATGCAGCAGGCATTGACCTTTGCTGAAACTGGCCACCTGTGTCTTTGTACCTTGCACGCAAACAATGCGAACCAGGCGCTCGACAGGATACAGAGCTTTTTTCCTGCGGATATGCATGACCAGGTCTGGATGGATCTATCTTTGAACCTCAAGGCAATGATTGCGCAACAATTGCTACCACACAAGGACGGTAAAGGCCGTGTGCCCGTGATAGAGATTCTGTTAAATACCCCGTTGATCAGTGATTATATCCGCAAGGGAGAGGTGCATCTCATCAAGGACCTGATGGCCAAATCTACGGAGCACGGTATGCAAACCCTCGATCAGTCTCTGGTCAAAGCATACAAGGACAAATTGATTACCAAAGAGGACGCGTTGTACTATGCTGATTCGGCCAACGATGTAAGATTGAAAATCAAGATGCTGGACCGCGGAGATTTCGGTACCGGAGATACGCTCGATATTTCCTTCGAAGAGCAGGAAGACGAAGGCCGCTTTCTCGGTCGTTAGTCGATGGGCTTACGCCTCTCCCCTCGCGCGCTCCAGCCACGACTTGAGAATCAACTCGGCCGCTAAACTGTCTACCGGGTTGGCGCTGTAGTCGCCCCGATGTCCCTGTTCGCGACTGATCGACTTGGCCTCGGCACTACTCAGGCGCTCATCGATCATGTCTACCGGCAGACCCAACCTGCCATGCAGGCGCCGCGCAAACTTGTTCGCTAGCTGGCTAAGCTCGCTGTCGCTGCCATCCATATGCAGGGGCTCACCCACCACCAGGCGCTCGGGCTGCCACTCCGACACAAGACTTGTTAGTGCCCGCCAGTCCGGCTGGCCATCGCGGGCTTTTAGCACTGCCAGTGGCTGGGTTGTGCCGAGCCGGCGGTTACCGACCGCGACACCGATATTACGCAAACCAAAATCAAAGCTGATGACGTTGCGATTTGGATTATTCACTGGGTTGCACGAAAGCGGAGAGATGATCAGGCGTGGCCGGCCTGGCCGGAAATCAGGTTCATATCGACGCCCAACAGGGCCGCGGCGGCCTCCATGCGATGGTCTACTGGTGTTGAAAAAATGATGTCGCTGTTACCCGGCAAGGTGAGCCAGCTGTTTTCCGCCAACTCCTGCTCCAGTTGGCCCGCGGCCCATCCCGCGTAGCCCAGTGCAATGAGGTGTTCCGATGGGCCCTCGTCGTTGGCAATCGCGCGCAGGATATCGCGTGACGTGGTCAGCGTGACTTCATTGGTGACGTTAAGGCTGGCCTCCCAAGCATCTTCGCAGTAACGGTGTAATACAAACCCATGATCCATCTGTACCGGGCCGCCCGCCATCACCGGCTCGGTAGAGTAGTCCCTCAGGGTGGTAATCTGTAAGTGCTCGAAAATTTCATCGACGGATAGATCAAGGGGTCGATTGATAACAATACCCATTGCACCGGCTTCACCATGCTCGCAGATGTAGGTGATGCTTTGTGAAAAAATACCCTCAGACAGGCACGGCATTGCAAGCAGGAAGTGATCCCGCAGGCAGTCGCCGCTTTTTGAGGTGCTGACCGAAAGTGCTGCAGCCATTGCTGTCGTCTCGAAATTAAAAGGCACTAGGGAGAGCTTAGCTGATTTTCTTGAAAATGCCATGTACGGACGATCTCGAGTTTATCCGTGGTGGCTTTTAACTCGGGCGGAAAGGGTGCAAAAGGTGATGCCATGCGTACGAGTTTGATTGCAGCCTCATCAAGCACCGCGTAGCCAGATGAAGACAATACACGGATTTCTTCAAGGCTACCGTCGGCGCGTATCACGACTAACATGCGAAGGTCGCCGTAGATACCATAGCGAACGGAGGCGGTTGGGTAGTATTGGTTACCTACGGCTTCCAGTCGACGACGCCAGTCGAGTAGGTAGGCGGCATCGACAGATTGTTTGGCAGATGCGGCAGACAGTCGCCTGACCCTTGAGTTGTCTTTATGGGACGGATTTTTTTCGGAGAGTTCCGCTTCAAGGCTGGCAATCTCCTGTGCAAGTCGATCCAGTTCCTGACTGCCACTACTCGTCTCGCTGCGAGAACGGCGCGGCTTTGCCTCTGTACTGTCAATTTTACGTCGCGATAGGTTAGCTGTGGAAATGGGGTTTTGCCGTGCTTCCTGAGCCTCCCGTGCAACCCGCTCTAGTGCTTGAACCTGTATGTTGCCCGCGCTTTCTCCGGGGCTGGTGAATTGCTCCCGATGCGCCTCTTGGCCCTGGCCGTCCTGATTCGATTGCGCGATAAGTTTTGCATCATCAGGGGTGGCCTGCGCGGGCATGGAGGTGAGGGTAACTTCGATCTGGGGCGCATACTCGCGAACGTTATTGGGTTTGAAGGTGACGCCCATGACTATGGCTGCGTGCAGCAGCAATGCGACGACGACGGCATTTTTGAACCGGGTACCCCCGGTATCTGCGGTATCCAGGTAATACACCTACCTGTTAGCCCCTTGCTTCTAATTTCTCCACAATACAATCCATCAGTTGGCCGCCAATGTCCAGATCGTAAGCGGCGTCAATTTCCCTAATACAGGTGGGGCTGGTGACGTTAATTTCGGTGAGATAGTCACCAATGATGTCGAGTCCGACGAATAACAGTCCCCTGTCTTGCAGTTCAGGACCCACCTGCGCAGCAATCCAGGCATCCCGCTCGGAGAGGGGTTGAGCGCGGCCAGACCCGCCCGCCGCCAGGTTGCCGCGTGTTTCGCCGGCAAGTGGGACCCGCGCCAGACAGTAAGGTACGGGCTTCCCATTGATCATCAGAATGCGTTTATCACCCTCGCTGATCTCGGGAATAAATTCCTGCGCCATGATGGTATGCCGACCGTAGGCGGTAAGCGTCTCCAGTATCACGCTGACGTTTGGGTCTTCGGGTTTTACCCGGAAAATGGCGCTGCCACCCATGCCGTCAAGCGGTTTGAAGATCACATCCCGGTACCGCGCATGAAAATCCCGCAGGCGAGGCATACTTGCACTGACCAGCACCGGTGGGCAGCACTGGGGAAATTGGGTAGCAAAGACTTTCTCGTTACAGTCCCGCAGACTTTGGCATCGGTTCACAATGAGAGTGCCTGTTCTCTCGGCCGCTTCCAGAACATAGGTACTGTAAATATACTCGTTGTCGAAGGGCGGATCCTTGCGCATCAGGATAACGTCAAGCTCTGCGAGCTCGACCGGCGCACTATCGCCCAGTTCAAACCAGTGATCAGGATCATGAAACACGTTTAGCGGTGCCATGCTTGCCCGCGCGACGCCGTCTTCTAGATACAGGTCGCCCTGCTCCATGTAGAACAGTTCCCAGTCGCGCGATTGAGCGGCCCAGAGCATGGCCATGGTGGTGTCTTTCGTATAGGTAATGTCGGCGATGGGATCCATCACCACACCCAGTTTGACTGTCATCGGGTAACCTCTGCTGCCCTGAAGGCTTGCTAACTTACGCAATGGCCGTCTTTGGCGCAAGTGTCCGAGGCGGCGGCTACTCAGCCTACGCCTGCTGGCCTTTGCCGCTTACCGTGTTTGGCGGGTGCCGGGACGGTAAAAATTAGCATAGAATAGTCGCCCTTAAACATCACCCGCGTAGGAGGACACCGTGAGCCTGGCAGGCATATATCTTTTTTTGGCGCTGTTTAGCGCATTCAGTACCTTTGCCGCTATCGTGCAGGCACGCAAAATTTTCTACCTGACGCCTGTTTACTTTCTTTGCGCCTGGTTGTGTGGCGAATTGGCACTCCTTCATATTATCTGGCAGGTAGCGTTGACAGCGGTAGTTGCATTTTTTGGCGGTCTGTCAGATCCACTGGTGCAGACTGGCCTGTGGGTTTTTGCCGCGAGTTGGTTGGGCATGGTGTACCTGCATTGCCAAGCGCTGGATACTGCCGGACGACTGCGCCCCGCACTGGGCAAAGGCCTCGGTGAGGACTACCGGCAGGACATACCGCAAGAGCGACGACAGCATCTGAGTGACACTATCTCGTCCAGCAACTGGCTGCGGCCGTTCCATTTTTCTCGCTCCGGCGTGCAGGAACATAACAACATTGCTTACGGGGACGCGGGCAAGCGCAACTTACTGGATATTTACCAGCCGCAGGAAGAAAGAGAGGGCGGATTTCCCGTGTTGTTGCAGGTGCATGGCGGGGCCTGGATCATCGGTGAAAAAGAGCAGCAAGGTAAACCGCTCATGTATCACATGGCCCAGCGGGGTTGGATTTGTGTGGCGATCAACTATCGCCTCAGCCCCAAGGCCGTTTTCCCCGATCATATTATCGATGTAAAAAAAGCGATTGCCTGGATACGCCAGAATATTCATGAGTATGGCGGTAATCCTGATTTTATCGCCATTACGGGTGGTTCCGCCGGAGGCCATCTCAGTTCACTGGCGTCGCTGACACCCAATCGCCGCGAGTGGCAGCCCGGGTTTGAAGATATTGATACAACGGTGCAGGCCGCCGTGCCGATTTACGGTGTTTACGATTTTCTAGATCGTAATAATATACGCTCGGGAATGTCCATGGAGAGCCTGCTATCAGACAAGGTGATGCAGTGCACGCCAACAGAGAAACGGGAGGCTTGGGAAGCCGCTTCGCCGATCAGCCATGTCTCGGACGAGGCCCCCCCTATGTTTGTCATACAGGGCACCCACGACAGCTTGGTCTGGGTGGAGGAGGCGCGCGCATTTGTTTCGGCTTTAAAGGCGGCGACCCGTGAATCG
Source organism: Candidatus Marimicrobium litorale (assembly GCF_026262645.1). Lineage (NCBI taxonomy): Bacteria > Pseudomonadati > Pseudomonadota > Gammaproteobacteria > Cellvibrionales > Halieaceae > Marimicrobium > Candidatus Marimicrobium litorale. The sequence continues at coordinate 2,754,704 of NZ_SHNO01000001.1, read as the reverse complement.
GTCGTTTACGCTGAGTTGCCCGGCGCGCAGCACGCGTTCGAGATTTTTCATTCCGTACGCACAGAACACACGGTAAATGGTGTAGCCGATTTTCTGGAGTGGTCGCACGCGCGTTGGCTGAGTCCAGAATAGGCTGACCCTATGCGTGGGGCTTCATGTCACCCCATTTGCTTTGCAGAATAGCAATTGCTGCAAGGGGTGCTGTCTCCGTGCGCAATACGCGCGGGCCAAGGCTTAAAGCCACGTAACCGTTATTCTCTGCCTGCTCAATTTCCGTAGCGCTAAGCCCCCCCTCCGGCCCTATCAGTAAAGCGATAGATGATGGTGCGTCTTTTCCCTCCCGCCTCTGACTTGCCTTATGGTGAAGAACGAACTTACGCGCCGCCTCAGTATTGGCCAGCCAGTCTTTTATAGTCTGTGGTGGAGACAGGAAAGGAAGCGTATTGCGGCCGCACTGTTCACAGGCGCTTATAGCGATCTCTTCCCAGTGGCGTAATTTTTTTTCCGCTCGATCACTACTCAGCTTCACCTCAACACGCTCGCTGAGTAATGGTGACACGGCAGCAACGCCGAGTTCGGTAGCCTTTTGTATGACCCAGTCCATGCGTTCGCCGCGGGAAATGGCGACTCCGAGATGTATGGCAAGCGGCGATTCGCAAGTGTTCTGCTGTTTTTCGCCCGTTTCGACAGAAACGGCTTTTTTGCCTAATGCTGTTATCACACCGGAATATTCCGCGCCCCGGCCGTTAAAAAGTGTGATCGTATCGTCGATACCCAGCCGCAGCACATTTGCCAGATGATGGCTCGGCCGCTTTTCCAGTGTCACATGGGCATCGCTGGCAAGTGACTGCTCCGTATATATTCTCGGTATGCGCATGTTTGGTTATCTTCCTCCGACTGACGGACGCGGTATGTCCGGCTGGGTTGCAGGCACCTCGGGACGGTGCGGTTTATGACAGGGCCTGGCTGACGGTCAAGGATAATCCACTTCACAGTCTCTCGATAGATACTGCTGGATAGTTCTGCGCGCCATTCGATACCGGTGTGCCAAAAGTGACATTCGCCGTTATGGTCTGCGTCAACGAGGGGTATGACCGTGGTTTCGGAAATTCCTGCGCGCCTATTGGTCTCACGCCACTCTGTGTGGAAGCGCCTACAATGCAGCAGCCAGAAATCGGGCCGCCGATTTGACAGCGTACTTTTCATCGTCGCAGTATTGCGGAACATGATTCGCCAGCCAGCGCATCAGCCCTGGATCTTGTTCCGCAAGGTAGCGAGATAGTGACGCGACCGTTTGTGTGGATAGCTGATTGCCGTGCCATGGCTGATTCATTTCGGGCGCGGCGTTATGGAACAGGTGGCCGTCATCCCGCTGCAGGTACTTACAGGCAACAGCGGCGTTGCTTTTATGGCATTTTTCGATAATTTCCAGCCTTTTATCCGCAGGCAGGTACGCCTCTTTGTCCTGGTCCCATTCTAGATCGTTACGCGGATGCAAGGCGAGATCTAGCAATAGATCCAGGAAACGTTTTTTTCGAACTTCGTCCTCGACAACGTTATTAATCATACGGAGGTATTCCCCGGTCACTTTTGAAAGGCCTGGATTGGGGTTGGTGCTGTCAAACCTGAAGCGATCGCCTATTTCTACGCCAAGAACATTTTTGAGGAAATCCTTGCGTAAATCCCCATCGAAAAATTGACCGTGTTCGTAAGGCCTCACGATAATGCTGTCGGCCCCGACGGATTCTTCCCATGGAGATAGGAGTGCTTCGTAGTCAAACTTGGGAATCATGTCCTGATAAATATTGAGAAGCGGTCTTTTTTGCATTCCCGATTTGATGTGCTGGTTATAGCTCGCCATAACGATGTCATCCTGGCGGCGAACATATATCACTACTTTAAGATCGAATAATGCTCGCACCGAATCGCAAAAAGGCCCTACTTTTTCGGGGCTTGTGCGACTAATCAGTTCAGATGACAGCAGTATGCACTGGCAACGCGTGTTAGCCACCTGGGGCGCCCAGTCGCTTGCGCTCATGAAGTTCCAGGTCTGTTCCAAAAAGCGAGGTACGTGAGGTGATAGTTTGTGATGGGCGCTGGAGACTTCCCCCAGTTTTGGATAAAGGATGCCTTGCTGTTCCAGGGCATGGCGATTGTCGGCAAAGAATAGCTGCAGAGCTGTTGTGCCGGTCTTTCCCATTCCTATATGGAGATAGAGCGTCTTTTTTGGCTGGTCGATTCTGCGAGTCCGCCTGAAAATGTCGGACAGGAAATTCTTCATGATCACTGCGAATCCGGTGTTCGTCGCACGCTAGTATACGCGCCGGAGAGTTTTAAATCCCAGCGCGCTTATCAGCGTGGCATCTTCAAGAGGATTGAGTCAGGCCGAGATGTTGGAATAGCTGCCTGGTCGGCTCGACCTGGTTCATAGTGTAGAAATGAATGCCAGGAGCGCCGCTGTCTAACAGTGTTTGGCACAACTGGGTGACCACCTCGAGGCCGAATTTACCGATACTCTCCTGATCGTCACCGTAGGCATCCATGCGCTGGCAGATCCAGCGAGGAATTTCGGCACCGCAGTTGGTTGAGAATCGCTTCAGGTTTGCGAAATTGGTGATCGGCATAATGCCGGCGTATATCGGTTTGTCTATACCCGCCGCCGCGCATTGATCGAGAAAATAAAAGTATGCTTCCACGGTATAGAAATACTGTGTGATCGCGCTGTTGGCACCCGCATCAAATTTCGCTTTAAGGAAGTGGATATCGCTGTCGTAGCTTTTCGACTCAGGATGGATCTCGGGGTAGGCGGCCACCTCGATGTTGAAATGATCTCCCGTGGTTTTGCGGATAAATGCTACCAGTTCGTTGGCGTAGACAGACTGCGCCTTGCCGCCAGTGCCTGATGGAATATCGCCGCGAAGGGCGACAAGGCGTTTCACACCCTTGGCCCGATAGGCTTCCAGCAAGTCAGCCACAGCATTTTCGTCGTCACCACCAAAACTCAGATGAGGCGCTACATCTATTCCAAGATCCCGAATAGCCGATACCACACCCATGGTGCTGTCTCGGGTACTGCCTCCAGCCCCGTAGGTCACCGAAAAAAATTCGGGCCCCAGGGCATTCAGCACAGGCGTAACGTCTGCGAGCAGTTTCGCGATACCCGCCTCGGTTTTAGGCGGGAAGAACTCGCAGCTGATTCGCTGCTTTATGTCGGACATTGTTTTCGCCTTAGTACTTGTAGCTGTCAGGCTTAAACGGCCCGTCCGGGCTCACTTTGATGTAGTCGGCTTGCTCGGGCGTCAGCTTAGTGAGCACTGCGCCGAAACCACCGATCATGTGAGCCGCTACTTCTTCGTCCAGCGTCTTTGGTAGTACTTCAACCGAAAGCGCGTCGGGCTTCATCTCGGGCTCGAGGTTAGCGAACTGACGCTCGAACAAATAGATCTGTGCCAGTACCTGATTAGCGAAGGAGCCATCCATGATGCGCGAAGGGTGGCCTGTCGCGTTACCCAGGTTTACCAGTCGACCCTCGGATAGAAGAAGCAGAAAGTCATTGTTAGCCCTGTCACGATAGACCTTGTGCACCTGCGGTTTAACTTCTTCCCAGTCCCAGGTGCGACGCATGAAAGCCGTGTCTATTTCGTTGTCGAAGTGGCCGATGTTGCAGACCACAGCGCCGGACTTGAGTGCCTGAAGCATATGTTCATCACACACGTTATAGTTACCCGTGGTGGTGACCACAAGGTCTGTATTCTGCAACAGATCGTGGTTGACGGATGCCGCGGTGCCGTCATTGATGCCATTGTTATAGGCGGAGACGACTTCGAAGCCGTCCATGCAAGCTTGCATGGCACAGATCGGGTCGATCTCGGCGATTTTCACGATCATTCCTTCTTGGCGCAAAGACTGTGATGATCCTTTGCCAACATCACCGTAGCCGATAACCAGAGCTTTTTTGCCGGACAGCAGGTGGTCTGTGCCGCGCTTGATCGCGTCGTTGAGGCTGTGACGACAGCCATATTTGTTGTCGTTCTTGGATTTAGTAATCGAGTCGTTTACATTGATCGCAGGCACTTTCAGTGTGCCGTGCTCGAGCATCTCCTGCAGACGATGGACGCCGGTTGTTGTCTCCTCGGTAATCCCGTGGATGATATCCAGCATTGCGGGGTACTTGTCGTGCAGCATAGCCGTCAAGTCACCACCATCGTCCAGGATCATGTTGGCATCCCAAGGCTTACCATTTTTGATTATGGTCTGTTCGATACACCAGTCGTATTCCTCCTCGGTCTCGCCTTTCCAGGCGAAAACGGGTACGCCCGCAGCGGCGACGGCCGCTGCAGCGTGGTCCTGAGTAGAGAAAATGTTACATGAAGACCAGCGCACATCGGCGCCCAGCTCAACCAGTGTTTCGATCAGTACACCGGTCTGTATCGTCATGTGAATACAGCCAAGGATTTTCGCTCCAGCCAGTGGCTTGCTGTCGGAGTATTTGGCACGCATAGCCATCAATGCCGGCATTTCGCTTTCAGCGATTTCCAGTTCTCGGCGGCCCCATTCGGCTAATGAAATATCGGCTACCTTGTAGTCTTCGTTCGCGGTAATTTTTTCTGCGCTCGTCATAACTGCTTCCTTCCTTTTTAACGTCAGGGCCCTCTTTTGGACCCGTTTAAGTTTCTTTGGTCAGGTTGGGAGTAACCTGTAACGGTTTTTCCCTTCCCGCGTTATATTAGAGTGCCGCTTTCAGGGCATCTGCTTTGTCGGTTTTCTCCCAGGTAAAATCTGCGTCGTCGCGGCCAAAGTGACCGTAAGCCGCAGTCTTTTTATAAATCGGGCGTTTCAGATCTAACATGGCGATCAGACCCTTGGGACGCAGGTCGAAGTGCTCGCGCACCAGTTCTTCAATCTTGTCGTCGCCGAGCTTACCAGTACCGAAGGTATCGATGGAGATAGAGGTGGGCTCTGCGACACCGATAGCGTAGGACACCTGAATCTCACAGCGGTCTGCGAGACCTGCGGCAACAATATTCTTGGCCACGTAGCGCCCGGCATAGGCCGCGGAGCGGTCAACCTTTGAGGGATCTTTCCCCGAGAACGCGCCACCACCGTGGCGAGCCATGCCGCCGTAGGTATCAACGATGATCTTGCGACCGGTCAGGCCGCAGTCGCCTACGGGTCCACCGATGACAAAGTTGCCCGTGGGATTAATGTGATACAGCGTCTCACTGTGCAACCATTCGGCAGGCAGTACAGGCTTGATCACGTGTTCCAGAATGGCTTCGTACAGATCGGGCTGGCTGATATCGGGATCGTGCTGTGTAGACAGCACAACCGCGTCAATGGCAGCGGGCTTGCCGTTGTCGTACCGCAGGGTGACCTGACTCTTCGCGTCGGGCCGCAACCAGGGCAGAGTGCCATTCTTGCGCAGCTCCGCCTGCTTTTCTACAAGCCGATGGGAGTAGTGGATTGGAGCAGGCATTAAGATATCGGTCTCGTTGGTCGCATACCCAAACATAAGACCCTGGTCGCCTGCGCCCTGCTCGAGGTGTGCACCTTCGCCCTCCGTCACACCTATAGAGATATCGACGGACTGCTTGCCTATTGCGTTCAGTACCGCACAGTTGTGGCCGTCAAAGCCTACGTCTGAGTTGTTGTAGCCGATTTCGTTGATGGTGTCGCGTATGGCATCTTCCAGGTCATCCATCGGGGTGGAGGTGGTTACCTCGCCGGCAACAATCGTCATGCCGGTCTTTACCATGGTCTCGACGGCAACCCGGGCGTTGGGGTCGTCCTTGATAATGAAGTCGAGGACGGTATCGGAGATGGCGTCCGCCATTTTATCCGGATGCCCCTCGGAGACGGATTCAGAGGTGAAGATGTTGTACTCGCTCATAGTGTTATCCTTATTGCTGAAATTAATCAGGCTCGACCAAATAGTCGCACCTGTACTTTAAAACCATTGCGCTGCGCCAGGTAGATGCCGGCCAGCTCTTCGAGACCTGCTTCTGCGGCCCACTGCGCAAGGTTCTGCGGGTCGAGGCCCAGCCACAGGTCGCCGCAGTTCTCGCGCGCCCAGCCCTGGTCGTGGTTGCACAAATCGGTTACCAGCACCACGCCTCCCGGTGCCAGGCAAGAAGCCACGTCCTGCAGTACGTCACCGGGATCAGGAGTGTGGTGCAGAACCATATTCATCACCACACAATCTGCCTGAAACTTTTTTAGGTTTGAGCTGCGCGTGTCGTCCAGAATGAATTCGATATTGTTGAGTCCGGCAGCGCTTGTTTTTCCTCGGGCTCTCTCCAACATACCCGGCGCGTTGTCCAGCGCTACCACCCGGTCGAACAGGGGGGCCAGCTCCAGCAGGAATGACCCGTCTCCCGGGCCGACCTCCACGGCAGTACTGTGTTGCTTGAGAGGCGTGTCCTTGAGGACTTGAAGTACTACGTCGGCGTACTGGTGATAGCTGGCAATCAGATCCTGCTGTTCATGGAACTTGTGGGCATTGTCTCGAAAAAAATTGGCGGAGTTTTCTTCGCGCTGGCGCTGCAACCCTGCGAGGCGACCCTCGATATCTGGCGGCAGGTCGATCTTGTCAACGGTATCGAAGAGGCTATTCTGCAGCGCTTCAAGGTGAGTGTTCTGTCCCAGCTCACTGCGTCGGTAGAAGATGGAGTTTGCTTCACGCCTGGCCGCGACCAGGCCTGCGTTGGCCAATACCTTGAGGTGGTGACTGAGTGCCGGTTGACGAATGTCAAAAATAGCGCACAACTCGGAAACGCCGAAAGAATCAGTGCGCAACACGCGTAGTACGAGCAACCTCAGCGTATCGGCGCTGGCCTTACAGAGATTGGTGAGAGCGACAAGGTGTGCGCCTGTCTGCGACGGATCAGCTGTCTCAGTCACCGGTTCTGTCACCAAATTTGCGCTATGAGTAATCGACATGGCCGGCGAGTCTAGCAGGCCCCGGAACCTATATCAAAATATTTTGATATACAGGTGTGATCTCGGTCACATCTCTGGAAACCGCTGGCGTATGCAAATATCCGCCCGCTTGTTGCCGTTGTCGCTCGCTTACGCGAGAATGGCGTCCAATTTCTGGGGCACGCCCCATCCGTCCTGGAGAATTCAATGCCGTCTCATCGCGCCAGACTCGCCAACGCCATACGTGCCCTGAGCATGGACGCTGTCCAGCGCGCCAATAGCGGCCATCCCGGCGCACCTATGGGGATGGCGGATATCGCCGAAGTCCTCTGGAATGACTTTATGCGGCACAACCCGGCCAATCCAGCCTGGGCCAACCGCGATCGTTTCGTGCTGTCCAACGGGCACGGCTCTATGTTGATTTATTCCCTTTTGCACCTGACGGGGTATGACCTGCCCATCGAGGAATTAAAAAACTTCCGTCAGTTGCACAGCAAAACACCCGGTCACCCCGAAGTGGGCTACACGCCGGGCGTGGAGACCACCACCGGACCCCTTGGACAGGGGCTGGCCAATGCCGTGGGCATGGCCTTGGCAGAAAAAGTGCTGGCGGCGAAGTTCAATCGGCCCGGGTATCAGATCATTGATCACAATACGTACGTGTTTCTTGGTGACGGCTGTCTGATGGAGGGTATTTCACACGAGGTTTGCTCCCTCGCGGGCACACTGGGTCTGGGTAACCTGATTGCCTTTTACGACGACAATGGCATTTCGATTGATGGGGAGGTGCAGGGCTGGTTCACCGACGATACACCGTCGCGCTTTCGAGCCTATGGCTGGGACGTGATTGAGTCAGTCGACGGCCATGACCCGGAGGCCATTGGCCGCGCTATCAAAAAAGCTCGTGGTGTTGGCGACAAACCAGTGCTGGTCTGCTGTAAAACCGTTATTGGTAAGGGGTCGCCGAACAAGGAGGGTACCGGATCAGTGCACGGTGCAGCCCTGGGTGAAGACGAGGTGGCAGCCACCCGTGAGGCATTGGGCTGGGAGCATGCGCCATTTGATGTGCCCGAGGAGATTTACGCTGGCTGGGATGCGCGTCAGCGCGGGTCTACCAACGAGACGGAATGGAACAGTGTCATGGCGGGCTACTCCAAGGCCCACCCGGAACTGGCGAAAGAATTACAGCGGCGACTGGCCGGTGAGTTGCCGCAGGACTTTGCCGAACAGGCCGACGCGTATATTGCGCAATGTCAGGATGAGGGCGTCACGCTTGCCTCGCGTAAGGCCTCCCAGAACTGCCTGAATGCCTATGGACCACTATTGCCCGAATTGGTCGGCGGTTCCGCCGACTTGGCAGGTTCCAACCTGACCCTGTGGAGCGGCTCAAAGGGTATTTCCGCGGACGATGCGGATGGTAACTACATCTACTACGGGGTGCGCGAGTTCGGCATGGCGGCGATGATGAACGGGCTCGCGCTGCACGGTGGTTTCATTAATTACGGCGCGACCTTCCTGATCTTTATGGAGTACGCCCGCAATGCGGTGCGCATGGCGGCATTGATGCGGCAACAGTCGATATTCGTTTTCACCCATGACTCCATTGGCCTGGGTGAAGATGGCCCTACCCACCAAGCGGTAGAGCAGCTGTCTAGCCTGCGCGCCACTCCCAATCTGCATACCTGGCGCCCTTGTGACGCGGTGGAATCTGCTGTGGCTTGGAAATCAGCTATCGAGCGTCGTGACGGCCCGGCGGCCCTGGTATTCTCTCGCCAGGGCCTGCCCCATCAGTCGCGTGATGCGCGGCAGCTGGCGGATATTAGCAAAGGCGCCTATGTCCTGCGCGATTGTATTGGTGCCCCTGACGTTCTTCTGATAGCGACCGGGTCCGAGGTTCAGTTGGCGATGGATGCCTCTGACCAGTTAACAGCGAACGGCAAGCAGGCTCGCGTTGTTTCCATGCCCTGCGCAGAGCTGTTTGAGCAGCAGGATGCGGCCTATCGGGAATCGGTGTTGCCCAGTGACGTGCTGCCCAGGGTTGCTGTAGAGGCGTTGCATGCAGATTTTTGGTACAAATACGTGGGCCTGGACGGGCGCGTTGTGGGCATGACCACCTTTGGCGAATCTGCACCCGGCGGCGAGTTGATGCGTCACTTCGGGTTTACCCCTGAGAACGTGGTTGCCGTCGTTGAAGACCTTTTGTAGGACATCATTCTATGTTGCGCCTGGGGATTAACGGCTACGGCAGAATTGGGCGCAGCATCCTGCGCGCCCTCTACGAACGCGCGCCCGGCGAAGATATGCAAGTTGTCGCCATTAACGAACTCGCCGATGCGGGCACCATCCTGCACCTCACCCGCTATGATTCTACCCATGGCAGGTTTCCGCTGCCGCTGGAAGGCGATCAACGCAGTTTGTTCGTGGGTGATGACACTATCGCATTGCTGAATCACGAGGGTACGGAGGCTCTTCCCTGGGGAGACCTTGGAGTGGACATGGTGCTGGAATGCAGCGGCGCTTTCTCGGATCGAGCCACGGCACAGCTTCATCTTGATCGCGGTGCGCACAAAGTCCTGTTCTCTCAGCCTGCAGAGATCGACGTGGACGAAACCGTGGTTTTTGGGGTCAACCACAAAAAGCTGCATGCGAGCCAGCGTATTGTGTCTAACGCGTCCTGTACCACTAATGCGATCGTGCCGGTAATTCAGGCTTTGGACGAGGCTGTCGGTATTGAAACGGGGACGATCACTACCATTCACTCGGCGATGAATGACCAGCCCGTGCTGGATGCATACCACCATACAGACCTGCGTAAGACCCGTGCTGCATCACATTCGGTGATTCCCGTGGATACCGAGCTGGCGAAGGGAATCACGCGCCTCCTGCCGATGATGGAGGGCCGCTTCTCGGCACAGGCACTGCGGGTGCCTACGTTGAATGTTTCTGCGCTGGATTTAACCGTGGTGACAAGGGAAGACACGGATATTGTCGGAATAAACCAGATTCTGAAGAACGCGTCACTGAGTGGATTTGACGGCGTGCTTGGCTATACCGAGGAGCTTCTGGCATCCTGTGACTTCAATCACGATCCCCGTTCGGGCATCGTTGATGCCAGCCAAACCCGGGTCAGCGGCGCGCGGCTGGTAAAAGTATTGATCTGGTTTGACAACGAGTGGGGCTACGCCAACCGGATGTTGGATGTGGCGGGGTTTTGGCACGGACTGGTCTGAGCGTGATGCGCTGCGCGGTGCTGGGTCTGCAGGCGCAGCACCGCAATATGAGAGAAAACCTATGTCACTGAAAGTAGACGTTATGCGTGACCAGAGTCTGCGGGGCAAGCGGGTGTTGATACGCGAGGACCTCAATGTGCCTATCAAGGCAGGAGCGGTCACTAGCGATGCACGTTTGCGCGCGGCGCTGCCAACCATCAGGCACGCGGTGGAGGCAGGGGCGAAAGTTATTCTAATGTCTCACCTCGGCCGTCCGGTGGAGGGCGATTTCGACAGCCAATTTTCACTGGCCCCGGTCGCGGATCATCTGGCGGGGCTGCTCGATCTGCCCGTCTCGCTGATCAGCGACTGGCGCGGCGGCGTGGAGCTCGGCGACGGCGAAGTGGCGCTACTTGAGAACGTGCGCTTCAACCCTGGTGAGAAGAAGGATGATGAGGCGCTTGCAAAAGATTACGCGTCTCTTTGTGATATTTTCGTAATGGATGCTTTTGGTACGGCACACCGCGCACAGGCGTCTACTCATGGCGTGGCCCGGTTCGCGCCCATGGCCTGTGCCGGTCCGCTATTGGAATCCGAGCTGTTGGCGTTGGAGCAGGCGCTTGCGAAACCTGCAAGACCCATGGTGGCCATCGTCGGCGGGTCTAAAGTGTCTACCAAGTTAAGGGTGCTCGAGGCCCTGTCTGAAAAAGTAGATCAACTGGTCGTGGGCGGCGGTATCGCCAATACATTTCTCGCCGCCAGTGGCAGCCCGGTAGGGCAGTCTCTTTGTGAGCACGATCTGCTCGATACTGCACGCTCGCTTATGGCAAAGACAAATATTCCACTGCCCCGGGATGTGATAACGGGGAAGGTGTTTGCAGAAGACGCGCCGGCCAGCCTTAAGGCTGCAGAGGCAGTGGTCGATGATGACAGAATTTTTGATATCGGACCGGAGTCTGCGCGGCAAATCGCGGATATTGTTAAGGGGGCGGGCACCATTCTATGGAATGGCCCTGTCGGTGTGTTTGAATTCGAACAGTTCGCTCAAGGCACCAAGACACTGTCACTGGCGATTGCAGACAGCGATGCGTTTTCCCTGGCAGGGGGTGGCGATACCTTGGCGGCGATCGACCAATTTGAAATTGCCGACAAGATTTCCTATATCTCTACCGGCGGAGGGGCTTTCCTTGAGTATGTTGAGGGCAAAACGCTACCTGCCGTTGCCGTACTGGAAGAGCGTGCCGGCGGTTAAGCCCGGCATCTGAAATAGTTTACTAGCGAGAGGAATATCCCATGGCATTAATCAGTTTGCGACAATTGCTGGATCATGCGGCAGAACACAACTACGGCGTGCCCGCTTTTAATGTCAACAATCTTGAGCAGACCCGCGCGATTATGGAGGCGGCCGATGCGACTAATTCACCTGTGATCATGCAGGCCAGTGCGGGCGCCAGAAAATACGCCGGTGCGCCTTTTCTGCGTGCGATGATGGACGCAGCGATGAACGAGTTTCCGCATATTCCTGTGGTGGTTCACCAGGACCACGGCGTTTCTGCTGGTGTGTGCCAGCGCTCTATTCAACTGGGTTTCAGTTCCGTAATGATGGACGGCTCCCTGGGCGAGGATGGTAAAACTCCCATGGACTATGACTACAACGTGGCTGTCACGCGCAGGGCCGTGGAGTTGTCGCATGCCTGCGGGGTATCAGTGGAGGGGGAACTTGGTTGCTTGGGTTCGCTTGAGACCGGCGAGGCGGGTGAGGAAGACGGTATCGGTGCGGAGGGCAAGCTCACCCATGATCAGATGTTGACGGACCCGGAAGAGGCGGCGGAATTTGTAAAGGCCACCGAGGTAGATGCGCTGGCTATTGCCTGCGGCACAAGCCACGGCGCGTACAAGTTTACGCGCCCTCCCACTGGCGATATCCTGGCCATCGACCGCATCAAGGAGATACACGCCCGTATTCCCGGTACGCACCTTGTTATGCACGGTTCATCCGCTGTTCCACAGGACTGGCTTGCGATCATCAATGAGTACGGTGGTGAAATTCCTGAAACCTATGGTGTTCCTGTAGAGCAGGTGCAAGAGGGAATCCGCCATGGCGTGCGCAAGGTGAATATCGACACGGATCTGCGTTTGGCTTCTACGGGAGCGATTCGTCGTTTCATGGCACAGAACCCCGCCGAGTTTGACCCGCGCAAATATTTAGCACAGACCATAACGGCCATGAAGGAGATCTGTATCGCACGTTACGAATCCTTTGGTACGGCGGGTAATGCGGACAAGATCAAGGTGCGTTCGCTGGCAGACATGCAATCCGCTTATGACGCGGGGACGTTGGCGCCCACTGTTAACTAGTGAGCCTAGTCACTTTATCACCAGGACAGCTGCAGACTCTACGGGCTCAGTTGCCGTTGTTTGGTACAGACAGCGCCCCTGCGCTAGCGGGGAGGTTTTGTCAGTTTTACGGCATTGATTTTGCCGAGCGCTTGCCTCATGTGGGGTATAAGGTTGGGCGAGTTGATTCCGGCTCATATAGCCTTGCCGTTCACTCCTGGGTCCAGCCCGGCGCGATTAATAATCTGTTTCTTGTACACGGTTACTTCGATCACACTGGCCTGTTCGGCAAGCTTGCGGAGTGGGCGTTGTTGCGGGGATGCAACGTACTGTCTGTCGATTTGCCCGGACACGGATTATCGACGGGCGAGCCCGCAGTTATTGACGACTTTGGTGACTACAGTCGCGCAATCGCCGACGTACTCGTTGTTGCAAATTTACCGACGCTGCCTCTTTGGACCATGGCTCAAAGTACGGGTGGTGCCGCTCTGGTAGATTATGCTGCCAAGTATGATTGGCCTTTTTCCGCGACCGTTTTGCTTGCACCTCTGGTGCGCCCAGCCCAATGGTTCGCAATCAAAGCCGCTCATATACTGCTCAGTAAGCTCGTCGATTATGTGCCGCGCACGTTTGGCCCCAATTCTGCCGATCGTGATTTCCTTGAATTTGTGAAAGTCGATCCGCTGCAGTCTCATCGAGTTTCTCTGCGCTGGCTGGGGGCTTTGCGGCGCTGGCTTGCGGCGCTGCGGCCCGTTGATCTCGGTGTCGGATCGGCCCTGGTCATACAGGGCGAGTCAGACCTCACTGTTGACTGGCAGTATAATGTTGGCGTGATCTCGCGGCTATTTCCTGCCAGTCGTGTCGTATATCTTCCCGGTGCGGGGCACCATCTGGCGGGGGAGTCCAATGAGTATCGGGATCGCTATCTCGTAGAGGTGGCAACTTGGCTGACCGAACAAGGGATACCGTTACAAGACTAACTGCGATAGATGCCGGCTGATTGGAGCAATTCGTAAAGAGGCTGTAACTGATCGCCGTAACGCCGCCAGCGATCCACTGAAGTGGCGTACATACCTTGCCTGACCTGTACTGCGCTGGGTGTTGCAACACTTCCTTCTTTACTGTGAAAAGACAGGCATTGTTCTTCCCAGGGTAATTCGCAGTAGTTTAGTAAGTCTCGCACAACCGGCGCCGGATTTTTTACCAGCGACTCGTAGTGTAGGTCGAAAATTCTACCCGGCATCATTTGATGCCAGTGTCGCATAGTACGATCGAACTGTAGGTAATACTGACCGCAATCAAGTAGATTGAGGTTGTACTGGTAATGCAGAAAGTTGGCCGCAAAAATCTGTCGATAGTTACTTAGACAAGTGTCCATAGGGTCTCGCCGAAGGCAAATTATTTTTGCTTTTGGCAGCGCTTGTCCGATCAGGCCGAGGAAAAGAAAATTGAGTGGCAGTTTGTCGATAAAGTGCGCCGTATGCCCGGTACGTGGACGAGTACTCTCAATGTAATGTACTCCGAGGTCGGCGCTATTTGTAGCAAGCGATGCGGCAAATGTTTCAAGATCGAATAAATCGGTGACCGTTGATGCGATGGAACGTTTGACCTGCAACGGAAAGAGCGGTAACTCGCCGGCAGCGAATACTTGAGAGTGACTGGACAGCACTTGCTCTGTCAGCGTGGTGCCAGTTCGAGGCATGCCGACGATAAAGATGGGCTCGTTGGTGTCGTGACCTTTTTTGGCGCTTGTAAATGCACCTGCGCTGAATAAATCTCTGATGCCGGTGAACAGCCGGTCGCTTTTTTCTCTACTGTAGTTAACCGCGTGCGCTTGCGCTTGCTTGGCCCAGACGAGGCTGTCGAACGCCTCTTCAAAACGACCGAGATCTTCCTGTTCTTTGGCGATAGCGTGCCCAATATGTAATTGGTCACGTGGGCTGACAACTTTCTCGCGCAACCCATCAAGGCGGCTGAGATGGTTATCATCCTCGGTTTGTTGACGTAGCGTAGACAGAGCCGAATGTGCTTTGAAAAACAACGGTAGTATGCTGATGGACTGTTCGTATGCTGTTGCCGCCTCCTTGAAGCAGCCGGCGAATTGAAGAGAGGCAGCGTAGTTGAAGTAAAGGTCTGCCTGCCATTTGCTGGACAGGCTCGTATCTCCGTTCGAGCGCCGTTGCAGCGACCGCACTGCACGCTGAAAACAGCCGAGGGCTTTTTCGTGCTCGCCAACGTGACTCAAGAGACTGCCGAGGGTGTTGATTGTTGTAAGTTGTGAAGGCGACAGATGCAGTGTTTTTGTCGCCTCCTGCAAAGCGCGCTCGGGTTGCTGATCGGCTAGCAGTTGCTTCCCCAGTTCCGCATGGTATTCCGGGTTGTCAGGCGCGAGTGCAGTCGCTTTTTCGAAAATTTCAATAGATTTGCTGAGCGAGCCGTTGTGCGCGGCTACAACTCCGCACAGGAACCACGCGTCGGCGAATGTCGGATCTATTTGCAGTATGGCAAGGCAGTGCTCATGGACAGCCCGCAGCTGTCCCGCTGCCATGGCTTTCCTAGCGGCATCATGGAGTGTTGCGATCTGTTGTTTTTCGGGGTTCATGACAGCTTTATTCTATGCTGCAGCGGCGGCACTCGTCACGTGGTGCTCTCCGCCGGGGTAAAAAAGGGCGGCGGTGCGCCATCCTTTTTATGTGAAGCGTTTACTTGTCGAAGCTGTAGGTAAATCGCAGGCCGATTTGCCGCGGTCTCACTACGTTGTGGTAGTAGGTGCGAAGGTTGAATAGGCCGACAGTGCGTATGTCGCTCACGTCACCCCTTACCCCGGTCTCAGCGTACTTGTTAAAGATGTTCTCGCCATACAGACCCACGCTCCAGGCATCTTTTAGCCAGGTGGCAGAAACGTATTGCAGACTGAATCCGTCCAGCTCTTCCCCGAAGTTGCGTTTGCCCACTTTGGTGTAAACATTGCTTTGTGCCGTGATTGACCAAGTGAGGTCGAGGCTTGAGCCGTCGTTCAGACCCAGTGAATAATTTGCCGAAAGAAAGCCTTGATGCTTGGGAGTGCCCGGCAACCGGTCGCCCTTAAAGCCCTCTTCGCCATCAATGATTCCAGGAGCATCGTCGGTGAGCTGCGCATTATTGTAGGAATAGGAGCCGGTGAACCACAGGTCGGGTGTAATCAGGTAATGCGCTGCGAGTTCGATGCCGTAGCTCTCTGCTTTACCACCATTTGTTTCGATAGGAATAGCGCCGAAAGTCGAGGTGGTTGGCAGGCGTATATCGTCCCAATTTATGTAGTACACCGAACCGTTCAGTAGCAGTGAGTCGCTGAATTGGGAGTGAACTCCGATCTCATAGTTGGTACTTTTATCGGACTTTACCAACGCTTCATCGGGCAGTGCACAGGCGATTTGCCTGTCATCCGGCGGTGGGTTGGGGCATGCGACCAGCGCATTTACGCCGCCGAGTCGGTAACCCTCACTGATTGTTAAGAAACCCAGGATATCGTCGGAAAAGTCATAGGATGTGTTGAACTTATAAATAACATCATCATCATCCGCATCATTTTTTTCATTTGTGAAGGGAATGATCGAATCTGGGGGTTCTCCGAAAAACACCGTATCCTGCAGCGGGAACGCTATCTGCAATGCCACCTCGTCATCGAATTTGAACCAGCGCGCGCCAACGGTGACCTGCCATGCGTCAGTGATCTGGTAGCCGAGTTCGCCAAACGCAGCCATCTGTTTGGTGGTTTGTTTAACGGTCTGGTTGTATTCCAGTGAATCGGGGCGCAGCTGCTCTCCATCGCAGCAGTCAATGAAGAACTGATCCAGCCCTGGTGTGAATTCCTGACTCAGAGCGTCCAACTTAAAATCGCTATAAAAACCGCCGATAATCCAGCTCCAGGGGCCATCGGTTGTGGAAACCAGACGCACTTCCTGAGTGAATGTGTCTTCGTTGCCTTCGTCGCGGGTAAAGGCGGAGAAGGAGGGGAAAAATTCGTAGTACAACTCCTGATTGAGTAGCAAATCTGTCTGGTCTCGCTGGCCGTTCTCCGAATACTCGGAATAGCCTGTTGCCGACGTAAGCTCCGCGAATCCGAGGTCTGCAACCAGCTCCAGTGCAATCAGCTCATTCTTGCGCTCATTGGGCTCCTCGAAGCGAAGGGCCGCCTCGTACTTGCCCGTGCCGAAGGAATCCCTGCTGTTAACCTGCCGGCCACCCACTTTCTCGTCCTGATAGTAATAGCTTAGTGTGCTGTCCAGCCAGTCGCCGGTATAGCGCAGAGCCAGGCGGCCAGACCAGGTCTCCTGGTCGTTCACATCCTTTTTGCGCTTCAGATTGGCATTGCGGTCCTGTGACTCGGGAATGCCTTCAACTTCCTGCGGGTAGGAGACGCCTGCTTCGCGCACAAGATAATTGTAATCGATAAACCCGGGGTCGTTGAGGTAGTCGATAGATCCCCGCAGTGCGAGTCGGTCCTCAATGAGGGGAATATTGATCGTACCGCCACCCTCGTAGCCTGCATCGCTGGACTCACTGAGATCATAGACATCGCCGCGCACCTGATAGGAGAGAACATCGGTTTGGGGCTTATTCGGAATATAGCGCACGGCCCCGCCCAGGGTGCCGGCGCCGTACAGCGTACCCTGCGGTCCCATGAGCACTTCAACCCGTTGCATGTCGTTAAGCTTAAGATCAATGTAGAGCGGTACTTCACCGACATAGGTGGCGACCAGACCGCCGCCGTTATTGTCCTGGTCTGTTGCCTGAATCGAGCCCGCGCTCAGGCCCCGCACGGTAAGGGTATTGCCGCTGCGAGGCCCCTGGTCAATGACGGTCATTCCCGGCACAATTCGCGCGATATCCGCCAGGTCGGTCAGACGCTGCTGCTCGATCAGCTCACTGCTGATAGAGGTAATATTGATCGGAATATCCTGAATGGACTGTGGCCTGCGCGTAGCCGTAACGATTACTTCTTCGAGGGTGCCGCTCTGTGCAGCGAGGTCTCCACAGACGATAGTGGATGCGACTGCGGCGGACAGTGCGCTGGTCTTGAATACTGAACTTTTCTGCATGTTCGCCTCTCCCAATTACGTCTACGCGCAGACCCGTGTGTATGTTCTCGGGCAGGGTTGACGTATCGGTCTTCTCTGCGACATATGGTTTTTATCAGGCACCCCTTTGGTGCAATGACAGCCTGCCTAGCTTGCATGCGCAACTGACTTGAACTCTAACATCACTAATCATGCTGCGAAAACGCGCAAAATGTCCAAAAAATACCGCTACATGCGATTTTAAACGTGGCTTGGCGGGAAGGTGTTCAGGCTTTAAAACAGGACGCGGGTGCGCAGCGTTCCCTCGACAGTGGCCAACTTTTCGAGCGCCAGCTTACTGTAATCGGCATCGATATCGATAACCACGTAGCCAACGGATTCATCGGTTTGCAGGTACTGTGCCGAAACGTTTATGCGGTTTTCAGAAAATATACTGTTAATCGCGCTCATCACACCGGGTACATTGCGGTGGATGTGCAGCAGGCGATGACTACCTGCATGCTCTGGCAGGTTGACCTCGGGCAGGTTGACCGAGGAGGTGGTCGTACCATTATCACTGTAGCGGGCCAATTTCTCGGCCACTTCCATGCCGATATTTTCCTGTGCTTCGAGCGTGCTGCCGCCGATATGGGGGGTGAGTAAGGTGTTATCGAACTGCCGTAAGGGGGAGCGGAACTCCTCGTCGTTAGAGCGGGGCTCTTTCGGGAAGACATCGATACCAGCGCCCGCCAGCCGGTTTTCCTTCAGTGCGTCAGCCAGCGCATCGATATCCACTACGGTGCCGCGGGAGGCGTTAATCAGGACACTGCCGGGACTCATTTTTGCCAGCTCCGCAGGGCCTATCAGGTCTCGGGTGGAGCTATGCTCGGGCACGTGCAGGCTCACCACGTGGGCGGTTTGCAGCAATTCGTCCAAGCTGGCAACCTGCTGGGCATTGCCCAGAGGCAACTTATTAATGAGATCGTGGAACTTGACCTGCATGCCCAGTCCCTCTGCCATCACGCCCAACTGCATGCCAATGTTGCCGTAGCCAATGATGCCCAGTGTCTTGCCACGGATTTCAAAAGAGTTGGCGGCGCTCTTGTGCCATTCGCCCCGGTGGGCCGCTGCGTTTTTGCTGGCAACACCTCGGAGCAACAGGATCGCCTCCGCCAGCACCAGTTCGGCGACGCTGCGGGTGTTTGAAAACGGCGCATTAAAAACGGCGATCCCGCGGTGGGTGGCAGCGTTAAGGTCCACCTGATTGGTGCCAATGCAGAAACAGCCCACGGCGACCAGTTTCTTTGCGGCGGTAAATATCTCCTCCGAGAGCTGTGTTCTCGAGCGGATGCCAACAAAATGCGCATCGGCGATTGCGCTCTTCAATTCTTCAACGGGCAGTGCTTTCGGGTGCTGGTCAATGTTGTTGTAGCCGGCACTCTGCAGCGCCTCCACAGCAGAGGGGTGAACGCCCTCAAGCAGCAGAAACTTGATTTTGCTTTTTTGCAGAGATTGTTGCGACATGGTTAAGGCTCCCCGGCGACCCGCTGCAGTGCCCTCCGCGAGGCGAAGGGGGGTGAAAAAAGGCGAGTATGTTACCATACGCACCCCTTGAAACTCGCGCCTCTTATGGATTGATGAAGGAAACGTTGCCCGCTATCGATAACGCTATCTTGTCTCGCTTGGAGTCTATTGTAGGCCCCGAGCGTCTTCTTAAAGACGAGGAGTCGCTGCAGCGATATGGACGCGACTGGACGCGTGTTTATGCACCGAGCCCGGGGGCGGTTGTGTTGCCCGGGAGTGTGGAAGAAGTGCAGGCAGTTGTGCGATTGGCGGCGGCAGAGGGTGTCGCAATTGTGCCCTCCGGTGGCCGCACTGGCCTGAGCGCCGGGGCCGTGGCGTGCAGGGGTGAACTGGTGATGGCGCTGGACCGCCTCAACGATATCGGTGACTTCAATCCTGTTGATCGCACGGTCCGCTGTGGCGCGGGGGTAGTGACCCAGCAACTGCAGGAATTCGCCGCCGCACAGGGACTTTATTACCCGGTCGATTTCGCCTCCAGCGGCTCCAGTCAGATCGGCGGCAACGTATCCACCAACGCGGGTGGCATCAAGGTGATTCGATACGGTATGACCCGTGATTGGGTTGCGGGGATTAAACTGGTGGATGGAACCGGTGAACTGCTCGATCTCAACCGCGGTCTGGTTAAAAACAATGCCGGCTACGACCTGCGGCAGCTGGTGATTGGCGCTGAGGGAACCCTTGGCGTGGTGGTGGAGGTGACGATGCGGCTCGCGGCAGCCCCGAGGGAACCCGTAGTCCTGGTGCTGGGCGTCCCCGACATGGGCGCTATTATGCGGGTGCTCGGCGTTTATCAGGGCGCTCTGGCACTGGGCGCGTTCGAGTTTTTTTCTGAACCGGCCTTGCAGAAAGTGATCGAGCACAACGGGTTGCAGCGTCCCTTTGAGACGCCCACAGACTATTACGCGTTGTTGGAGATCGAGGACCAACACGGAGCGGGAATGGACAGGGCGCTGGAGCTTTTCGAGCACTGTGTTGAACAGGGATGGGCGCTTGATGGCGTGGTCAGCCAGAGTGTGGCTCAGGCAGAATCCCTGTGGCGTTTACGCGAAGATATCTCAGAAACGATCTCACGCTGGACTCCCTACAAAAATGATATATCCACGGTTGTCTCGCGCATTCCAGATTTCCTCGCCGAGGTGGAGGCCGTGGTCAGTCAGAATTACCCCGATTTCGAGATCATATGGTTCGGTCATATCGGTGACGGCAACGTCCACCTGAACGTGCTCAAACCCGAGGGTCTGCCGATGGATGACTTCCAGCGTCGCTGTGGCGATGTCAGTCGCTGGGTGTTTGATATTGTTCAGCGCTATGGCGGCAGCGTGTCCGCGGAGCACGGCATCGGCCTGCTGAAGAAAGACTACCTGCACTTCAGCCGGTCAGCTCACGAGGTGGCTATCATGCGACAGGTTAAACAGGCGTTTGATCCTCGCGGAATAATGAATCCCGGCAAGATTTTTGATGCCGCTGACAGCGTAAAATGATTGGCCAACTACGGTATAGCAAGCGCTTACTAACCTCATAGGTCAATTGAGAGCACGGTTTATGCTCAACGGCGTCGCTGCCGCATGGCGCGTTATTGGGGGTACAGCGTTTTTACCCCCGCCGGCGTTCCGAGCAGCAGAACGTCGGCAGGCTTCAGCGCGAACAGTCCGTTTGTGACCACGCCAGTGATATTATTGATCTTTTCTTCCACGCTGAGTGGCTGTGCAATCGGGAAGTGGTAGACATCGATAATCACGTTGCCATTGTCCGTGACAACACCCTCCCGATAAACCGGATCCCCGCCCAGCTTGACCAGCTCCCGGGCAACGTGGCTGCGAGCCATGGGGATCACCTCGACAGGGAGTGGGAAGTTGCCCAGGGTGCGCACCAATTTACTCTCATCGGCAATGCAGACAAACTCACCCGCCACGGCAGTAACTATCTTCTCTCGTGTCAGTGCGGCACCGCCCCCCTTGATGAGCTGCAGGGCGTGATTGCTCTCGTCAGCACCATCAACATAAATATCCACCTTGCCGGCGGCATTGAGATCCAGCACAGGAATACCATGACGCTTCAAACGCAGGGCCGAGGCATCGGAACTGGCGACAGTGGCGCTGATCAGACCCTTGATAGTGGCCAGCGCATCGATAAACAGGTTCGCAGTAGAACCCGTGCCGATACCAACCACGGTGTCGGCGTCAAGCTTGGGTTTGATATACGCGAGTGCTGCATCCGCGACGGCTTGTTTTAGTTCGTCCTGCGTCATATCCGTATAGCCTCAGATGCGGTGATGGGCCCGGCAGGGAGCAGGGCAGCAAGTCGCATAACAGTATAGGGCAAGCGAAAGGGGAAAACCCGATGCGTATGCGCTTACAATGAGGAAAACAGCTCGCGCTCGTCTGCACTCACAGGGAGTGACCGAGCGCCTGAATGAGATCACGGCATGCCACAGTCATACATCAAAAGCATTCTCGACGCACGGGTTTACGAGGTCGCCCGAGAAACGCCTATCCACGAGGCGGGGCTGCTCTCCAAACGATTGGATAACAACATCTGCCTGAAGCGGGAAGATTTGCAGTCCATATTTTCATTCAAGCTGCGTGGTGCCTACTGCAAGATGAGCCGGCTCGGTCGAGAGCGGCTCGACCGGGGCGTCATAGCGGCTTCCGCGGGCAACCATGCCCAGGGTGTGGCGGTGGCTGCCCGCAAGCTCAATACCAAGGCGATCATCGTGATGCCTCTTACCACGCCGGGCATCAAGGTTGACGCGGTTCGCAATCTCGGCGCTCGTGTCGTGTTGCACGGGGATTCATACGATGACGCCGCCGCACATGCCGTGAAAATCGCCAGTGACGAGGGGCAAACCTATGTCCACCCTTTTGACGACCGCGATGTCATTGCCGGCCAGGGTACTATCGGGATGGAAATTGTGCGCCAGCATCCATCACCACTGGATGCCCTGTTTGTGCCGGTGGGCGGCGGCGGGCTATTGGCGGGTGTGGCGGCCTACGTCAGTTATGTCTGGCCCGATACGCGTATTATCGGCGTCGAGCCAGAGGACGCGGCCTGCTTGCAACTCGCAATGAATAAAGGGCGCCGCGATAAACTGCCGGAGGTGGGCCTTTTTGCGGACGGCTGTGCGGTGGCTCAGGTGGGTAAGGAGCCGTTTCGTATTATCCGGGAGACGGTATCCGAGGTTATCACCGCGTCCACTGACGAAATGTGTGCTGCTATTAAAGACATATTCGAGGACACTCGCAGCATCGCGGAGCCCGCTGGCGCTTTGGCACTGGCAGGTTTAAAAAAGTATGTAGAACGGGAAGGCGTGCAAGGTCGTGATCTGTTGGCTATCGTGAGCGGTGCCAACACCAATTTTGATCGGTTGCGCTATATTTCCGAGCGCACGGAAATCGGCGAAAACCGCGAGGCGGTCATCAGTGTCGCGGTGCCGGAATGTCCCGGCAGTTTCAAACGTTTCTGCAGTGCACTGGGTCGACGTAATATCACCGAATTTAACTATCGTTATGCGGATACGGACATGGCGCAGGTCTTTGTAGGTCTGTCTGTGACGCCGGGCGGAGACGACCTCGCTACCCTCGCGGAACGCCTGCGTAAGCGTGGCTATACCGCTGAGGACATGACGCATAATGAGGTGGCAAAGCTGCATATCCGGCACATGGTGGGCGGTCACGCCCCCCTCGGGCTTCGCGATGAGCGGGTTTATCGAGTTGAGTTTCCGGAACGGCCAGGGGCTTTGTTGCGCTTTCTCTCCGGGCTTGGTCAGCGCTGGAATATTTCAATGTTCCACTACCGCAATCACGGCGCGGCCTACGGTCGAATACTTATCGGTATTCAGGTGGGCAAGACTGAGCGTCGCGCGTTGGAAGATGTGATGGATCATATCGGCTACCCCTATTCGGACGAAACCGGCAACCGGGCCTATCAACTGTATTTAGGAGGCGCCGCCTAATAGGCTAAAAGCCGCACCGCTATTGGCTTGTGGGGTTTTCTTTTAGAGGTCGCTAGGATAGTATTTCGGTGCACCGAGAATAACGACAAATAAAAAGTGACAGTGGGCGTGGGCAGAAAGGTACATCGTGTAATGACGGTGTTCTTTCAATAAAAAAATGGAACAAAACAGTGAAGCGAAAACCTGATCTAGTGTTGGTTTTGACAGCCGCATTCGCTCTTGGGGTCGTTCTGACTCTGTTGCTGCCTTTGGCTGCCAACCATTCGGTTGCAGACCCGGCATCAGCATTGCAAGCGGGCGTTATCATTCCTGAATAGGAATGATGTCTAGACTGTGTTTTCCTTGCAGTGATGCAGGGCAGCATTGGTCGCGACAAAATCCATCGAGACATCCTGCTCAGTTACCGGGACTCGCTCGAGTCGCTGGCATTCGTGGGCCAACCCGACCAGAACGGGGCCCGAATCAGTCGTCAGTGCCCGGTCATAGAACCCACCGCCCATTCCCAACCGACGCCCCCCCTCATCCCAGCCAACCAGAGGTAGAAACAGTATATCCAGTTGCGCCAGTTCGCATCGTTTGGCGTCAGGCATTGGCTCTGGGATGTTGTAGTGGTTGTCCTTTAAATTGTCCTGCGGTTGCCACAGCGCAAACGCCAGTGACTTGTCAGGACCGATGACGGGTAGAAAAACGTCTTTGCCGGATTCCCTTGCTTGCTGTGCGAGGAGTGCGGGGTCTATTTCGCCATCACTGGCAATATAGAGAGCGATACGAGTCGCGGCGTTCCAGGCGGTCAGTTGACGAACGGCCTGCTGGAGATCTGCTGCAGCGGTTAGCTGTTGCTGCTTAGTGAGGGCCGCTCGCCGCTGGCGAAGTGTGCGGCGTAATTCGACTTTGCGCTGCTGTATATCTGGCATAGGCAAAAGATGGGGTTCCCGGCGTACCGCTGACAGAACTGCCCTTGAACCCGACGGTTCAAGGTGGTGGTTCCTGAACTGTATAAGGCTTTCCGGACTGCGCCGGACATGCACACCAACAGAAGCGAGAAACCCCCGGGGTCATAATATCGGCTCGAGGACTGTAAGTCTGGCGAATACGTCAGGGCCCCGGAGCATTATAGCCTAAAAGATGAACCTGCATTTGATTATTGCTGCTGGATGAGAGTTGACAATATGTGTTTTTTTCGATTGGCGCGCCGCTTGCGACTCTCGCGTGCAGGCGTGGCGAACTAACCAATTTCCAGCTGGCGCAAGTCGTGTAGTGCCTCGTCCAGTTTATGATTGATTCGCTTCACTGACTCGGTGCCCGGTTGCGCGCTGCTGCCGTCAGTGGCTGAGAGTAATTCATAGCCTATATTCAATGCGGCCATAACGGCGATGCGTTCAACACCAATGACCTTGCCGCTGTCGCGGATGCCACGCATTTGTTTATCCAGATACTGAGCAGACATGATGAGCTGCGCTTCCTGCTCTTCCGGGCAGGCGACCTGGTAGTCTTTCTCAAGAATTTTTACAGTTACCGTATTGTTCTTATTCGTCACGCGGGTTACTCCATCGAGCGCAAACGGTCAATCATGGCTTCGACCTTGGTGCGCGCCAATTCGTTTTTGTCCATTAAGTCCTTGCGCTCGTCTCGCCAGCCGGCCACTTCGGCTTTTAACGCGCCGTTTTCTAAATTGAGTTCCCTGCACAGGGCGATAAGCTCGTCGAGCTTTTTTTCAAGGTCTTTGAGTTGGTTGCCGGACATGTGAATATACTTGGATAGTTATTATCAATGTCCTACTATAGTGGCCCGGCGCGCCGAGGTCAACGACACAAAAGCCATACATATCAATGGCATGGCATACTTTTTGAGCGAAGCTCGGCACCACGTAACACAACCGCCTGCCGGTCTGGAGAGACAGTCCTGATGTACGACGAGACAAATGAAGGGGTCGTAGTCTTTGACTTCGACGAACTGGCTGATCATCTGTTGGAGCAGGGCACGCTGGTTTCGCCTTCCCAGTTGCACGGTTGCTTGTGTGGTTTGCTCAGCGCCGGTGCGCCGCCGATGGCGGAATACGGTCTCGACGCACTGGCGCAGGCGCTGGATCTGGTCGTGCACGGGGAGCTCGCCGGACGGGTCATGCAACTTTACAGTGCCTCGGGTGCGGCCCTGCAGGATGAAGAGTTCACTTTTTATCCGCTGCTGCCCGCCGAGGAAACAGACATTTCCGAAAGAACGTTGGCACTGGCGGCCTGGTGTGAAGGATTTTTAACGGGTTTTGCCTATGCCGCGGCCGGTGAAGATCAATCAGGCAAGACGTTCTCTGAACCCTGTAGTGAGGCGTTGAGGGATATCGCCGCGCTAGCGCAGGCAGAGGCCGCTGAGGATGAAATCGATGATGAGGCTGAGGAAAATTACGCCGAACTCGTCGAGTACCTGCGTATCGCCGTCATCAATGTGTACCTGGAAAATGGAGCAGAGCCGCAAGATCATGCTAGTCATCCCGGCACGTCTCCGCTGCACTAACTATCCCGCAGCCGCTACCGCAGTCGCTGCAGACGCTTGAAAGAGTTATACCATGAGCATTAGCAAGACGGAGTTCGCCCGCCGACGGAAAAATCTTATGGCCCTTATGGAGGCCGATAGCATCGCTATAATCCCTTCCGCCAGAGAGCAACAGCGCAGTCGGGATACCGCTTACCCTTTCCGCCAGGACAGCGATTTTTTTTATCTTTCGGGTATCGATGAGCCGGAGTCGGTACTCGTGCTGTTGCCCGGGCGTCGTCATGGACAGTTTCTCGTATTTTGCCGGGAGCGTGACAAAAAAATGGAACTCTGGCACGGCGGCCGCGTGGGCCCCGAGGGCATGTGTGAACACCATGGCGCGGACGACGCATTTCCGATCGGGGACATAGACGACATACTCCCCGGGTTGCTGGAAGGGCGCAATCGCGTTTACTACTCAATGGGGCGCCGGGCGGAGTTTGACGGGCAGATCATGGCTTGGGTGAACCGGATTCGCGGTATGGAGTCCACTGGTGCGATACCGCCGGGGGAGTTCACGGATCTGGACCACATGTTGCATGAGTTGCGCTTGTTCAAGAGCGCCGCCGAGTTGCGCCTGATGCGCAAGGCCGCAGAAATCACGACGCGGGCGCATTGCCGCGTGATGCAAAGTTGTCGACCGGGTATGTTCGAGTATCAGTTAGAGGCGGGCTTGCAACACGAATTTTCCATGTCCGGAGCACGTTATGCGGCTTATCCAAGTATTGTCGGAGGAGGGCAGAACGCCTGCGTAATGCACTATGTCGATAATAGCGACAAGCTGCGTGACGGCGACTTGGTATTGATCGATGCGGGCTGCGAACTGGAAAACTATGCCTCGGATGTCACCCGGACTTTTCCTGTGAACGGCACATTCAGCGCCGCACAGCGCGCTCTTTACGACCTCGTGCTCTCGGCCCAGTTGGCGGCGATAGAGGAAGTGAAGCCCGGTAACCACTGGAACCAGCCGCACGACGCCAGCGTTTTGATACTGACGGAGGGGCTGGTGCAGCTGGGTTTGCTGAAGGGCAGTGTTGCAGCGCTCGTCAAGGAAGAGGCTTACCGTCCTTATTACATGCACCGTGTCGGCCACTGGCTCGGGCTGGATGTGCATGATGTGGGGGACTACCGTGTCGCCGAAGAATGGCGCGTGTTAGAACCCGGCATGGTCATGACAGTGGAGCCCGGTCTCTATATTCCTGTAGATGACCTCAGCGTGGCAAAAAAGTGGCGTGGCATTGGTATTCGAATCGAGGATGATGTGCTGGTCACGGAGGAGGGTTGTGAGGTAATGACGGCGTGGGCACCGAAAACCACAAAGGAGATAGAGGCGCTAATGGCGGCCTGAGTTATGTTTGCGAACGTTGATATTGTGATTGCTGGCGGGGGTATGGTTGGTGTCAGTCTTGCACTGCAACTCGATGCCTTGTTGCCATCGGATATCTCTATCGTACTGGTTGAGGGTTTTCGCCTACCCGACCCTGAGACGTCTGATGCAACAGAGTACCATCCCTCCTTCGACGCGCGCTCCACCGCTCTCAGCTACAGTTCTCGCCTAATCTATGAGCGCATGCAGGTTTGGGATGCACTGCAGTCGTGGCTTTGTCCGATCGAGAGTATTCATGTGTCCAGCCGGGGTCGCTTCGGTAGTGCGGTGATGCAGGCGCAGGAATACGATTGGCCCGCTTTGGGCTACGTGGTCGAGAATGCCTGGTTGGGGCGATCACTGCTGCAGGCACTCTATCGCAGGGATCGCGTGCAGGTCTGCAGTCCCGCCAAGGTCATTGCGGTCGAGGCGTCAGAGGCGGGCGTCAGGCTGGGCCTCGACGGACCTCTATCCCAGCTGGACGCGGGCCTGCTGCTGGTGGCCGATGGATCAGATTCCGGTTTGCGGCAGCAGTTGGGTGTCGCGGTGAGTGAGAAGTCCTATGGCCAGCATGCACTGGTTGCCAATGTGTCATTCGCAGAACCACATCGCGGCTGCGCGTACGAACGCTTCACCCCGGACGGACCTCTCGCTCTTTTGCCTCTGTTGCCGTCGGACGATGCCAACCGTTGCGCGCTGGTGTGGACTCTGCCTCCGGCAGAGGCACAGCAGTTGCTTGCGTGTCCGCAGGATGAATTCCTGCAGGCACTGCAGGCGCGCTTCGGTTATCGCCTGGGCCGTCTGCAGCAGGCGGGTGAGCGCTATAGCTATGGTTTGTCGCTGTTGCAGGCGAATGAACAGGTGCGCCAGGGTGTCGTGGTTATGGGGAATGCGGCTCATGCGCTGCACCCGGTTGCGGGGCAGGGCTTTAACCTGGCCCTGCGTGACGTGGCGGAGTTGGGTCGCGTGCTTTGCGAGGGTTTGGCTGCGGGTTTACCCGTCGGCGATCTGGACATGTTGCAGCGCTATCAGCAACGCCAGTCGGCAGACCAGTATAAGACGATCCAGCTGAGCGATCGCCTGCCGGGGCTGTTTATGCATCAGGATCCGTTGTTGGGCTTGGGGCGTGACCTGGCCTTGGCGGGGCTCGATATCCTGCCCGGGCTGAAGCGTGAGTTTGTGCGCCACGCAGCGGGAGTTGCCGGCCCGGGTGGAGGACTTAATGGTTGAACCCGGGTATTACGATGTAGTGATTGTGGGCGCGGGTATCGCCGGCAGTGCGTTGGCGGTGGCTCTGAGCGGTGAGGGTTTGTCTATCGCACTGGTTGAGGCGCAGCCGCTGACTCGAACACCCCTCCCGACAGGGCTGGCCCTGGACAGCTTTGATCCCCGCGTCAGCGCACTGACACCCCGCTCGCAGGCGTTGCTTGACAACTTGGGCGCTTGGGATGTCATCGTCGACTATCGCAGTTGCCGCTACCGACACATGACCGTTTGGGATGCCGAAGGAACAGGTCAGGTAGAATTTGATTGCGCAGACGTCGATGCTGAGCAACTCGGTTACATCGTGGAAAATCGCGCTATAGTCGATGCTCTCGTTGCGCAGATTGAAACCGCGGGCGACGTTTCGGTACTGAGTCCTGCCCGACTGCAGGCCTGTAACCGGCAGGCCTCAGGGCGCATGGTGCTGTCTATGGAGGATGGCATGTCACTGCAGGCGGGGTTGATCGTCGCCGCTGATGGTGCCCAGTCCCGGGTGCGGGAAATGATGAATTTTCGCTTACGGGAGTGGGACTACGGCCACCACGGTATTGTATGTACCGTGCAGTTAGAGAAATCTCACGAGGAAACTGCGTGGCAGCGCTTCCTGCCTTCCGGGCCGCTGGCATTGCTGCCGCTGCCGAGTACTGCCGAGCAGCATTTCTGTTCCATTGTGTGGTCACTGCAGGACGAACACGTGGATACTATCATGGCTTTGGATGACAAGGCGTTTTGCCGGACGCTGCAGCAGGCCTCTGAAATGCGACTGGGTAAGGTAACAGGCTGTACACGGCGCTTTGCTTTCCCCCTGCGGCAGAGACATGCGCGGGACTATGTGCAGCCGGGTGTCGCGCTGGTGGCCGATGCCGCACACACCCTTCATCCGTTGGCCGGTCAAGGGATCAACCTTGGTTTGCAGGATGTGGCGGTATTGGCAAGGGAGGTGCTGATGGGCTACCGCCGTGGAATCAGCCCGGGGCAGCTTGACCTGCTGCAGCGCTACCAGCGCCAACGCAAGGGCGAAAACCTGTTGATGATGTCGACTATGGAGGGCTTTAAGCGCCTGTTCGAGCAGGAGGCACTGCCACTGCGATGGTTGCGCAACGCCGGGCTACACGCAGTTGACCAGCTCCGCCCCGTCAAGCGTGAGCTGATGCGTCGTGCCATGGGTGTGGCGTGAACATTGTTTTTCGATGGAGGCCGGTTAGAATAGGCCGCTTTGGTCGCACAGGCCAGTCGTTGTTTGCAGAGGAACCCTTATGAGCCAGACGCCCAGTGAACTCAAATATGCCAGCACTCACGAATGGGCCCGTTTGGAAGAGGACGGCTCCGTCACGATAGGCATTACTGACCACGCCCAGAGCGCACTGGGCGATGTTGTTTTCGTTGAGTTGCCTGAAGTCGGTGTGGCTCTGGCTGCCGGCGACGAGGCCGGGGTGGTGGAGTCGGTAAAGGCCGCTTCCGATATCTACGCGCCGCTGGCGGGCGAGGTGATCGCCATTAATCCGAGTCTCGAGAATGACCCCGAAACCGTCAACGGCGATCCCTATAACGACGGATGGTTTTACAAGCTGCGGCCGGCCGATGCTGCGGAAATCGACGCTCTCCTGTCCGCTGAGGACTACCAGCTGCAATGTGCCGAGGAATAGGGCCGCCCTCCTCACATTACTTACTCCATGATTGATTTATTCCTGCGCAAGGGTGCCGAGCGTCGTTTGCGCGGGGGTCATCTGTGGGTCTATTCCAACGAAGTTGACAGCAAGCGCTCAAATCTCGGTGATTTCGAGGCGGGTGATCTCGTGGTCGTGCGTGGCTCGGACGGGCGCCTTCAGGGAAGCGCGTATATGGAGCCCCAATCGCTGATCTGTGCCCGGCTTTACTCACCGCATGTCGAACAAGCCATGAATGCCGAATGGTTCGAGCAGCGGTTGGCGACAGCGCTGGCCGTCCGGGAGGCCGCTTTCGACCAACCATACTATCGCCTGGTCTACGGTGACAGCGACGGTATGCCCGGTCTCGTTGTGGACCGCTTTGGCGATTACCTTGTTGCCCAGTTGCATAACGCGGGTCTTGAGCGTTACAGCGAGCTGTTGCAGGAGGCCCTGCTCTCGGTGCTGCAGCCAGCGGGTATTCTGCTGCGGACCGATAGCCGCGCCCGGCGCGAGCAGGGCTTGTCAACGGGCAGTGAGGTGATTTACGGCGAGGTGCCCGAGGAGGTGTCGCTTCAGGAAAACGGCACGAAGTTCCTGGCACCGGTCCATGCCGGACAGAAAACCGGTTGGTTTTACGATCATCGCATGTCACGTGCGCGACTCGCGCACTGGGTATCGGGCAAAGCGGTGCTGGACGTCTACAGCTACATCGGCGGGTGGGGGGTGCAGGCCGCTAACGCCGGTGCCGTGTCGGTGTGTTGCCTCGACAGTTCCGCCACCGCACTGGAAGGCGTTATGAAGAACGCACACCTGAATGATGTCGGTGAGCGAGTAACGACCCGCAAAGGCTCGGCGCCGGAGCAAATGGCCGCGTTACACGAGGAGGGCGCGCGCTTTGATGTGATTGTTCTCGATCCCCCCGCGTTTATTCAGCGCAAGAAGGATTTAAAAAAAGGCATCAACGCCTATCGCCGCATTAATGAGCTGGCTCTGCGTCTGTTAAAGCCGGGCGGCCTGCTGGTTTCGGCTTCTTGCTCTATGCATTTGCAGCGCTCTGACCTGATTCTCGCGCTGCAACAAGCCGCGGTGCGAGCCGCCTGCGGCGTTCGCATTGTGGAGCAAGGTGGCCAGGGGCCGGACCACCCCGTGCATCCTGCGATAGCGGAGACGGAATATCTAAAATCCCTTTTCGCGCTTAAGATAGAGGCCTGATCGAACCCCTCGATACTGTCAAAACGGCATGGTATGCGGCGGGACCGCCGCCATCAAGCGGGTGTTTTGGCGTTGCGATAATGCTGTGCTGACTGG
This sequence comes from Candidatus Marimicrobium litorale, assembly GCF_026262645.1. NCBI lineage: Bacteria > Pseudomonadati > Pseudomonadota > Gammaproteobacteria > Cellvibrionales > Halieaceae > Marimicrobium > Candidatus Marimicrobium litorale. The sequence goes on along the minus strand of NZ_SHNO01000001.1, from coordinate 2,723,553 downwards.
CCGCACCCGATGTCAGCGCAGTGAGATCACCGGCCAGCCGCGCGCTTCTGCCTGCGCCCGCAGAGTGGCGTCCGGGTCTACGGCCACAGGATGATCAACCAGCTCCAGCAGAGCGAGATCGTTGTGAGAATCGCTGTAGAAGTAGGCGCCTGCGAGGTTGGTGTCGCGGCCCTCAAGCCACTGGTGCAGGCGTGTGACTTTGCCCGCCTGAAAGGAGGGGATTCCAGCGGGCTCTCCTGTGTACCGGCCACCCACTATCTCTCCCTCGCAGGCGATAAGATGCTCTATGCCCAATGCTGTCGCGATGGGAGCGGTGATAAACCGGTTGGTCGCGGTAATGATCAGTAGTTCGTGACCCCGATCTCGATGATGGGCCACCAGCTTCGTCGCGGCCGGCAGCATAATGGGCTGGATCACGTTCTGCATAAAGCCCGCGTGCCAGGCGGTGAGTACATCGGGCGGCTGGTCAATCAGGGGGCTCAGCGCGAAGCGCAGGTAGGCATCGATATCGAGGCTGCCCGCCTCGTAATCGGCGTAGAATCGATCGCCGCGCTGAGCAAAATCCGTGTTGTGGACAAGACCGTTATCGCAGACGTATTGTGCCCAAAGATGGTCGCTGTCGCCGCCGATCAGGGTGTTGTCGAGGTCAAATATTGCCAGTGCCACGTGACTGCGCTCCGTACTCGGTCAGCCAGCATAGCGGCAGGGGCTTGCAGAGTAAATTTCTCAGGGCCACGAAAGTGTGGAACAATGCGGTAGTTCAAGGAACAGGTGGCCCTTTCACGTGATTGATTTAGACGGCTTCCGACCGAACGTGGGCATTATGCTGGCCAATGACCGGGGCCAGTTGTTGTGGGCCCGTCGCGTTGGAGGCCACAATGCCTGGCAGTTTCCCCAGGGTGGCATTAGCGCGGGCGAATCGCCGAAGCAGGCACTTTTTCGCGAGTTGCACGAAGAAGTGGGTCTGGCGCGTGACGCAGTAGAGATTCTCGGTTCTACTCGTGGTTGGCTGCGCTACCGGTTGCCTAAACGCTTTGTCCGCGATGGCCAGAAGCCGGTGTGCATCGGGCAGAAGCAAAAGTGGTTCCTGCTGCGTATGCTGGAGGAGGATGCCGCTGTGCAACTGGACCAAAACGAAAAGCCCGAGTTCGATCACTGGCGCTGGGTGAGCTATTGGTATCCCCTTGATCAGATTATTCCTTTTAAGCGCGAGGTTTACCGCAGGGCGATGAAAGACCTGGCTGCTCCACTGGCACGACACACCAACCGGTTTCAGGGTGATTGACGCCTATGCTTGAAACATTGCGTCATATTGTGCAGGAGGTAAATGCTGCCAGGGGCCTTGAAGAGGCTCTCGATATTATCGTGCGGCGGGTGCAAGACGCTATGCAAACGCAGGTGTGCAGCGTTTATCTGCAGGACGGCAACAACGACCGATTGATCTTTCGTGCTACCCAGGGACTCAATCAGGCACTGGTGGATGAGGCGAGCCTGCCCGTGGGTGAGGGCCTGGTTGGCCTGGTCGCGGCGCGCGGCGAACCGGTCAATCTGGAAGAAGCCGAAAAGCATCCCAGCTTCCGTTTTCTTCCCGGGATTGGCGAAGAACAGTTCCACGCCTTTCTCGGAGTGCCCATCATTCACCAGCGTGGTGTCGTGGGCGTGCTGGTAGTGCAGCAAGCTGAACGTCGCCGATTTGACGAGAGTGATGAGGCCTTTCTTGTCACTCTTTCGGCGCAGCTGGCCGGCGTTATCGCACACGCGCAGGTCACCGGGGTATTGGAATCCCGTGTTCTTACCGGGGCCGTGCCGGCCAAGATTACCGGCGTGCCAGGCGCTCAGGGAGTCGCCATCGGTACCGCGGTGGTGGTGTCCCCGGGGGCTGATCTCTACGCCGTGCCGCCGCGAGAAGTGAAGGACAGGCGCAAGCAGGTGCGGGCATTCCGCGAGGCCCTCGAGGCAGTGCGTAAGGATATTCAGGTGGTAGCGGATAACCTGGGAGCGGAATTGAGCCCGGAGGATCACGCACTTTTTGATGTTTACCTGAGCATTCTTGACGATTCCACTATAGGGGCAGAAGTGGTGGGGCTGATCAAGGGAGGGCAGTGGGCCCAGGGTGCCCTGAGTCAGGTGATGATCGAGCACATTCGCCATTTTGAGCGCATGGAGCACAGTTATCTGAAAGAACGCGCTGTAGATGTTAGGGATCTAGGTACGCGAGTACTTACTTACTTGCAGGCTGCAAACCAGGAACCGCGCGCATACCCGGACCGGGCTATCCTCGTAGGGGAAGAATTGACCGCGACCTCCCTGGGAGAGATCCCCCGGGAGAAACTTGCCGGTTTGATCTCAGTCAGTGGTTCGGGCAACTCCCACGTGGCGATACTCGCTCGGGCGATGGGCGTTCCCACGGTGATGGGCGCCGTCGATTTGCCCTATGCCCGGCTGCAGGACCGTGAGCTGATCATCGACGGCTATAACGGCACAGTGCACCTCAACCCACTGCCCGAAATAAAGCAACGCTTCCAGGAGGTGCTGGACCAGGACGCGGCTCTGAGCAAAGACCTCGAGTCTCTCAGAGATCAACCGTGCGTGACTGTCGACGGCCACCGGATGCCGCTGTGGGTCAACACGGGGCTAATGGCCGATGTAACCCGCTCGCTGGAGCAAGGCGCGGAGGGGGTTGGCCTTTATCGCACCGAGGTGCCCTTCCTGCTGCGCGATCGCTTTCCCAGCGAAGAGGAGCAACGCCAGATTTATCGGGAGCAGTTGGAGGCCTTCGCACCCAAGCCGGTTACCATGCGCACGCTTGATATTGGCGGCGACAAATCCTTACCCTATTTCCCCATCGAGGAGGACAACCCTTTTCTCGGCTGGCGCGGTATCCGGGTGACACTGGACCACCCTGAAATCTTTCTGGCGCAGGTGCGTGCCATGCTCAAGGCTAACGAGGGCCTGTGGAATCTGCGGATCATGCTCCCCATGGTCAGTAATACTGCTGAAGTGGACGAGGCGCTTGCGCTTATCCATCGCAGCCACGAGGAGCTGCAGCAGGAGGGGCTGACCGGTCGGCTGCCGCCGGTCGGGGTCATGATTGAGGTGCCGGCAGCCGTTTCGCAAGCTCGGCTTATGGCTAGGCGTGTGGACTTCCTCTCGGTCGGCAGTAACGACCTCACCCAGTACCTGCTCGCGGTGGATCGTAATAACCCGCAGGTCGCCGGGCTTTACCACAGCCTGCATCCCGCGGTGATACATGCCCTGGAATTTGTGTCAGACGCCAGCCGGGCGGAGGGTGTGCCCATCGGGATATGTGGCGAGTTAGCGGGTGACCCGGGTGCCGCGGTGCTGTTATTAGGCATGGGTTATGACGTCTTGTCGATGAACGCTACTAGCCTCCCGAGGGTAAAAAACGCCCTGCGTAACGTGACGGTCAAGGAAGCGGAGCGCCTGCTGGCCGAGGTCAAGGAAATGGAAAGTGCCAAGCATATCAGCGGGCGGCTGGATCGCTTTCTCGCGGAGCATGGTATGGAGAAGTTTATCCACAACCCGGTGGCTTGAGCCGCGTTTTCACTGACCTCGACCAGGGCTCCATCACTTCGGCGCGCGCCCCGCTCAGTTCGCCCTCTTCACCAAAGCTGAGCTCCCGCCAATGGATGCTCCCTGAACTCTCTGTCCACAGGGTGGTGGATGACCGTGTGCCGTACCCCTCGGTGACGATAAACTGTGCTGAGAGCGTCCGGTCCATAGTGTCGTTGAGGCCCTGGCAGGCCAGACTGTGCGGGTCTGCCCGCGTCCGGTCTGCGACCAATTGTGCGAGGTCGTCGTGTGATACACCATCCCCTTGCTGCAGCGATAGCAGCATTGCTTTGCCTCGCTCCACCTTGGGCCATGGCGTATCAAGGCGTGCGTTGCTCAATCCGTAAAGCCCCGGCGACAGAGCCCTGGGAGCCTGTCCGCCGCTGTTAGCGAAGTACCACAGGCTGTCTCTGTCGCCTGCCAGCAAGTTAAAGCCTGCGTATTCGCTACTGCGCTTTGCCAATTCCGCCAGATAGGACGCCGGGGTCTTGTTGCCTGCGAGGTAGTCCAGAGGTAATTCCCCTCTGGAGCGGGGGGCCGGCATGGCCACGTCCGGGTCGCGATAGTTGGTGACTGCGGCGAAGCGCCCCTCCCGGGTCACCCCCATCCACGTGCCCCCCTGCTCGAGGTCGCGGCCTGCCAGCAGACCCGGGTATTCAGGCCAGAACGCTGCGGGGGCGGTGGGACGTGCATAAAACTCGTCGCGGTTGGCCGCAACCATCAGGGGATAATCGGCTGATAGCTGGTGGGCGAAGATCAGTAGACACATGGGTTGTTGGCCTGAAAGTGCAAAGGCAAGCTGCCACTCGCGTAAAGTAAGCGCTATCTTCGCTTATTCCCCGAGCTTATTGCCAATGTCATTTGTGTCTGATCGACGTGGAGCGTTCTTTACCGGGTAAAGAATTGTGAAACGAAGTCGGCTGGATAATAATGAAGCCCTCGACTTTCCGGGACGTACCCGGCGGGCCAAACCCGCCGGGTACGTCCAGCACAGACAGGCTTTTATGCTGATCTATCCAGAAATAGACCCGGTGGCGCTTTCCCTGGGGCCGCTCAAGGTACATTGGTATGGCCTGACCTATCTCACCGGGATTGCAGTGGGCTGGTGGCTCGCCGCTCGTCGTAGCAAGCTGCCCTGGACGCCGGTGTCCCGCGATCAGGTAGATGATCTTATTTTTTATTGCGCGCTTGGCATCGTCCTGGGCGGCCGTGTTGGATACACCCTTTTTTATGGTGGTGACCGCCTGCTGGAAAACCCCGCCTGGGCCCTGCGCGTGTGGGAAGGAGGAATGTCATTCCACGGCGGCTTTCTTGGAGTTTTGCTGGCCATGTACCTCTTTGGCCGTCGTCACCAGATTCCCTTCTGGCGTCTGATGGACTTTATAGCGCCTTTTGTGCCGGTCGGACTGGGTCTCGGTCGTATAGGTAACTTTATTGGTCAGGAATTGTGGGGACGGCCCAGTGATGTCCCCTGGGCCATGGTGTTCCCTGCGGACCCGCTGCAACTGGCGCGCCACCCCTCTCAGCTTTATCAGTTTGCGCTGGAGGGGTTGCTCATGTTCATCATCCTTTACTGGTATTCTGCCAAGCCGCGGCCGACCTGTGCCGTGTCGGGCTTGTTTTCCCTCAGTTACGGTTGTGTGCGGTTCGTCTCTGAGTTTTTCCGCGAGCCGGACCAGCACATTGGTTTTCAGGCGTTCGGCTGGATGACACGTGGCCAGATGCTCTCCCTGCCGATGATATTGTTGGGCGTGTACCTTATTGGCATCGCCTACGGCCGGGCCAGCGCTGCCCAACAACAACCCGGTAAAAAAACGGCAAGATGAAACAATATCTGAATTTACTGCAGGACATTCTCGGAAACGGCGTTCAAAAGGGCGACCGCACCGGCACCGGTACGCTCTCCGTGTTTGGGCGTCAGTTCCGCCATGACCTGTCCGACGGGTTTCCTTTGCTGACCACCAAGAAGCTACATTTCAAAAGTATCGTGAATGAGCTGCTCTGGTTTCTTAACGGCGATACCAACACCCGTTGGTTGAATGAAAACGGGGTGAGTATTTGGAACGAGTGGGCGACCGAGGAGGGAGACCTTGGGCCGATTTACGGTGCCCAATGGACAGCCTGGCCCACCCGGGACGGCGGTACCCTCAACCAGATCGACTATGTGGTGGATTGCCTGCGCAACAATCCGGATAGCCGGCGCATCCTTTTTCATGCCTGGAACGTGGAGTACTTGCCCGACGAAAGCATGAGCCCTCAGGACAATGTGCGTGCCGGGCGCATGGCCCTGCCGCCCTGTCATTTGCTGTACCAGTTTTATGTCGCGCAGGGCCGTCTCTCGTCTCAGTTAATGATTCGCTCCAGCGATTCTTTTCTCGGATTACCTTATAACAGCGCCAGCCTTGCGCTGTTGACGCATATGCTGGCCCAGCAGTGTGACCTGGAGCCAGGGGAAATCATCGTTTGTACAGGCGATTCGCATATTTACAGCAACCATCTTGAGCAGGTGCGCACCCAGTTGCAGCGTGAACCACTCGCACTGCCGCGACTGGACATCCGCCGCCGCCCCGAGGATATCTACAGCTACTGTTTCGAGGATTTCCAGATTACGGGTTACTCGCCCCACGCTCACATTCCAGCGCCGGTCGCAGTGTGACAGAGACGCGGCCCCTCGCCCTAATCGTCGCTGTGGCGGAGAATGGTGTTATCGGCCGCGATAACGACCTGCCCTGGAAGATCCCGGCTGATATGGCCCATTTCAAACGCGTCACAATGGGCAAGCCGCTGCTCATGGGCCGCAAGACCTACGAGTCTATCGGCCGTCCACTGCCGGGCCGAACCAATATAGTGATTACGCGCAATCCAGACTTCAGTGCCCCGGGAATCGAGGTCGTGCCTTCTTTTGAAGAGGCGGTTCTGCGCGCACAATCTGTTGCCCGCGCCGATGGGGCGGAGGAAGTGATCGTGATGGGAGGCGCAGAGGTTTATCGGGTAAGTCTGCCCGCGGCGGATCGTTTGTATGTCACTGAGGTGCATGCGGCAATTGAAGGGGATGCTTACCTTGACCTTGATCTCGGTGGTTGGCGGGAGGTCAGTCGGGGGTATCATGACGCGGGGCCACAGTCCAGTGGCTTGGCCTACAGTTTTGTGCAGTATGGGCGGCCGCAGGCACGAAAAAGATAGGAACCACTGTTACCTTTCGGAGGTTTATTGACGCCGAGTGTAACCAAACTACCCACACTGGAAAGAAAGACAATTGGTTCGGGGCATTGATTGAAAACACAGGACAAGTGGTTTAAATTTGCCACCTCGTATTTATAGGCGCCAGGGTCTTCCCGCCAGTGAAAGTCGGGAACTTGGACGAGTTTATTTAGATTCGTATTTCTCTATTGGCTTACTTTAGGAAGCATGATTCCCATGACTATGCATCGATTGAAAGCAGTGTTGATCGCTGCGCTGATTGCCGCGGGTGCCCTCGGGGGCCCGGTGACGGCGGTACACGCAAATAATCTGGACTCCGTCCTCGCGGTAGGCAAGTCCAAGAATAACGCAGCGCGCAAATCTCAGGTGAAGATAGACAGGCTTGCGGAAGAAACCCGCGACCTCCTCACTGAGTACAAGACGGTGATGAAACAGGTCGATGGCCTCAAGGTGTATAACGAGCGTTTGCAGCGCCAGATTGAAAATCAGGTGGCGCGCATTGCGACCATTGAGGAGAACATCGATAACTCCACCGTTATCGCCCGTCAGATGACGCCGCTGATTATCCGCATGATTGATGGACTGCAACAGTTCGTCGAACTGGACGTTCCGTTCCAGAGAGAAGAGAGAATGCAGCGAGTCGGTTTTTTGCGTGACAACCTCGACCGGGCTGACGTCAGCGTCGCCGAGAAGTTCCGCGCAGTGCTGGAAGCCTACAATATCGAGTTGCAGTACGGTCGCGGTATTGATACCTACCGCGGCACGATCGATCTTGGCGACGCCGAGCGTGAGGTCGACTTTCTCCGCGTCGGTCGTATCGCCCTGGTGTATCAGACCACTGACGGCGCTGTGTCCGGTGCCTGGGATAATGCCGCCAGAAGCTGGGTGGACCTGCCCTCGGGCGATTATAACTCTGCCATTCGCAAGGGCATACGCATCGCGAAGAAGCAGGCCACCATTGAGTTGTTGAACATGCCCGTAGCGGCGCCGGAGGCTAACTGATGAGCGTTAACTTTATAAAAGGCGCGGCCCTTGCACTGTGCGGTGCACTGACCTTGTCTGCCGGGCCTGCCCTGGCGCAGGAAGCCAAGTCACTGGACGAATTGTTAAAGTTTGTGAAACAGGGCCAGGCGCAAGAGGCCAAGGAAAACCGGCAGCGCGAGCAGCGCTTCTCCAATGACAAAGCCAATCAGGCGGCCTCACTGACACGGGCGGAAAATGAGCGCGCCCGGCAGGAAGCGCTGTCCACCGAGCTGGAAAACGCGTTCGAGGCGAATGAACTCGAGATTGCGGATAAGCAAGAGCTGCTCAGGGAGAAGCTCGGCACACTGACGGAGCTGTTCGGCCATCTCACATCCGCATCCGGTGACCTCGCCTCCAACGTCGAGGTGTCACTGGTATCGGCACAGTATCCCGGCCGTGAAGCATTCCTGCGCGACCTGGTCAGGAAGATGAGCAACTCGGACGACTTGCCCAGCATTGAAGAAATCGAGCGTGTCTGGTTTGAGCTATTGCAGGAAATCCGGGAAACGGGAGAGGTTACGGCCTTTTCAGCGGAAGTTTCCTCGCCGGGCGGTGAGCGCGCCTCGCGCGACGTGGTGCGCATCGGTTCCTTCAATATTATCGACACAGACGGCAACTACCTGAGCTATGACAACGACACACTGAGTGAACTGGCGCGCCAGCCGAGCGGGCCCTACACCGGTTGGGCGGAAGAGCTTGCCGGTGCCACCAGTGGGTTGCATACGTTCGGCATAGACCCCACCGGCCCTACAGGCGGGTCGTTCCTGGCGGCGATTATCGACACGCCGACACTGACCGAGCGCTGGCACCAGGGCGGATACGTGGGTTACGCCATTACCGCGGTGGGTATTTTTGCCCTGTTTTTGGCGGTGTACCGCATGGTTGCGCTGACCGCCATTGGTGGCAAGGTCAATGCGCAGCTCAAGAGCAACACGGCCAATGAGAACAATCCACTGGGCCGTGTGCTGAAGATTCACGAGGACAACCCCAACATGGATACCGAGACGCTCGAGTTGAAGTTGTCCGAGGGCGTGCTGAAGGAAACGCCGAAACTGGAGAGTGGTCTTACAATACTGAAGATCATCGCGGCGGTGGCTCCCCTGATGGGTCTGCTGGGTACTGTGACCGGCATGATTTTAACCTTCCAGGCGATTACGATTTTTGGCGCGGGCGATCCCAAGGCCATGGCGGGTGGTATTTCCAGCGCCTTGATCACAACCGTACTCGGCCTGCTGGTCGCAATCCCGACTGTATTGCTCCACACCATTGTGAATGGCCGTGCGCAACGGATCATCCACATATTGGACGAGCAGACCACCGGTATGGTTGCAGAACACACAGAAGCCAACCTGAGGTCTTGAGATGGGTGGTTTTAGTGAGGTACTGCTCGCTTTCATGGACAAGGGCGGCGAGGTCCTTTGGCTGATTGCCGCGCTGTTGTTCGTGATGTGGACCCTCATCTTTGAGCGGGTGTGGTATCTCAAGTTTGGTTGGAAAAATGACGTTGCCAAGGTAATCACCCAGTGGGAAGGGCGCGGGGAAAGAAAATCCTGGGAGGCGCGTCAGGTGCGCAACATGCTGATTTCCCAAGCCCGTATGCAGATAAACCAGTATCTGCCGATGATAAAAACGCTGGTAGCACTGTGTCCCCTGCTCGGCTTACTGGGCACGGTGTGGGGCATGATTGAGGTGTTCAATATTATGGCGGTAACAGGTGGCGGCGATGCCAAATCCATGGCCGGCGGTGTGCAGCAGGCCACTATCCCCACCATGGCGGGCATGGTGGCCGCGTTGTCCGGCGTTTTTGCCAATACGTATGTCACGCGAATTGCCCAGCGGGAAAGTGAATTCCTGCAGGACAACCTGACAACGGATCATTAATAGAGCCATGTTAGATGCGTAAGAGAAACCGACAAGCGGAAGCCGATGAGGCGGAGATCGATCTGACGCCTATGCTGGACGTGGTGTTCATCATGCTGATCTTTTTCATTGTGGTGGCGTCCTTTCTCAAGGAGGCCGGCATTGAGATGAATCGGCCGGACAGCAACCAGAACCCCCCGGAAGCGGACGCTACCAGCATCGTGGTGACGATTACCGGTGACGACCAGATCTGGATGGAGAACCGGCGCATTGATATCCGCGCGGTACGAGCCAACATCGCTCGACTACTGGCGTCGGATCCGGAGCAGGCATTTACGGTTAAGACGGAGACTGGCGCTAGCGCTGGTACGCTCCTCGCCGTGGGCGACGCTGCCCGAGAGGCAGGCGTTAATCAAGTGAATTGGCCAGCGGAGAAAAAGCAGTGAGCAGGCGTGGATTATCGGCGGGCGGGCGCGCGCAGGAGGGTGGCGATCAGGGTGATATCGATCTGACACCGATGCTTGATGTCGTATTCATTATGCTCATCTTTTTTATTGTGACGTCCTCTTTCGTGAAAGAACCCGGCGCTGACCTCACCAAGTACGAGGCGGTGACCACGGATCCTTGCTTGCGCGGAACTATTATTTTTGCGATAGATTCCGTCGGCAAGATTCACTATGACAAAAAGGAAATCCCTCTCGATCGCGCCTATCGCCTTGCCGAGGCGGCCAAGAAGGAAGCGCCCAGGGCGAACTTTGTTGTCCAAGCCGATAAAGAAGCACCGACGGCCGTTCTTAGCGAGTTATTGTCCCTGATCAAGCCACTGATGGATGCACCGCTGTGTGCCTCCACGGATGAGCGGGGGTAGTTGATATGGAGAACAGCCCGCTGAGAATGGTTATCTCGATACTGCTTGCTATCCCGGTGGTGGTAGGCCTGTTCGGGATCATGCACAGCCTGATCGACAGCAACTATGAGAACCCCGAGCTGGAAAACCGCAAAATTGCTGACCTGGTTCAACCCGATGAAGAAATCGAGTTGGAGACCAGTACGCCCAAGCCTGACAAGGTAGAGGACCCCGAAGAGCCGCCACCCGAGATGGAAATGGTTGAGCTCGACGTGGATATGGATGTCGATGCGAACAATTTCGCACCCACGGTGGGTGTGAATGTTGAGATCGGTGTTGGCGGGAATCTGGGAGGTGACGGTGAGTACCTGCCGATTGTGAAGGTGGCGCCTATTTATCCCCGTCGCGCCCAGACACGCGGTATCACGGGTTACTGTATCGTCGAGTACACGGTGACCACCACGGGTGCTATCCGGGATCCCGTCGCGGTAGATTGTAAGCCATCGGGCGTATTCGACCGCGCGTCGGTGAAAGCTGCAACCAAGTTTAAATATAAGCCTCGCGTGGTGGATGGTGAACCCATCGAAGTGGCGGGAGTGCAGAACAAGTTTACCTATGAGCTGGAAAACTGATATGACATGGTTTGAGAGCACCTTCTTGACCCGCGTTGCCATCCCGGCTGCACTGGTTCTGGTTGTTCAGGTTGCCATCACCCAGGTGCAGCGCGATCTGGGTTTGCCTGTATTCTCTGCGGCCCACGCACAGAAAGACGCGAAAAAACCTGAGCGGGAAACACGCAGGACACCTGCGCTGCGCAACAAGGTGTACGAGAAACTCTCGGAGGCGCAGGCGGCAGCTGAGGCCAAGGATCTCGCCATGGCGAAAAGCATCCTCGATGCCATGATCGCCGAAGGAGGCAAAAAAGCCCTCAATAGCTATGAACTGGCTAATGTTTACAACCTGTATGCGTTTATACAGTACTCCAGAGAAGACTACGCCGGCGCTCTTCGCTCCTATGAGCAGGTGGTGTCGCAGCCCGATATCCCGCTGGCTATGGAGATCAACACACGCTTCACCATTGCCCAGTTGTACTTCGTTCAGGAAGAATGGCAGAAGGGTATTGATGCACTGGAGCTGTGGTTCAACATGACCGACACCCCTAATGCCAACGCCTACGTGCTGCTGGCTCAGGGTTACTACCAAGTGAAAGACTACAACAAGGCGCTGATCAATGTTGAAAAAGCGATCAGCATGCAGCTCGAGAAGGGCAAGATTCCGAAGGAGCAATGGTATAACCTGGCGCGCTTTCTTTACTTCGAAAAAAATGACGTGAAGAACACGGTGCGCACGTTGGAAGCGCTGCTGACCTACTATCCGAAAAAAGAGTACTGGGTGCAGGTCTCGCACATGTACGGTGAGCAGAAAAAGGAAGCGGACCAGCTTGCGGCGATGGAAACGGCCTATGTACAGAGCATGCTGGAAAAAGACAGCGAGCAGGTCAATATGGCCTACCTGTATCTTAACGGTGATGTGCCTTACAAGGCGGCCAAGGTAATGGACAAGGGCCTGAACAATGATTCGATCGAGGGAACATCGAAAAACTGGGAGCTTGTCGGTGCGTCATGGCGGCAGTCGCAGGAGCTGAAGAAAGCAATACCGGCGATGGAAAAGGCAGCGGCGAAATCCAACAAGGGTGAGCTATACGCCCGTCTTGGCAATGTGTATCTCGACAATGACGAGTATAAAAAGGCGGTGTCAGCGATCAACAAAGGGTTGTCTCGCGGTGGGGTGAAGCGTCCGGACAGCGCACGACTGGTGCTGGGTATGGCCTATTTCAACTCGCAGCAGTATGACAAAGCGCGCGATGCGTTTGAGGCCGCGGCTGAGGATGAGCGTTCGGAAGAGTATGCCAAGCAGTGGATGGCCTATATGGAGTCTGAGCTTTCGCGACAGAAGGCCCTGCAAGAGGAAGATGCGGCACTGCAGCAAATGACCGAGGCGCTGACCCAGCCTGATACGGATGAGGAACTGGAAGTCGAAGTGTCTCCCGAGGACGTTGTGAACAAGAAAAGTGATTGAGTACACTTAATTTCCGGGAATAAAAAAAGGAGCTCGATGAGCTCCTTTTTTGTGTTCACTCTAAACTGTTTTACGCTTTAGAGCGGGACTACGTTCTCGGCCTGAGGGCCTTTCTGGCTGTCCGTCACGTTGAACTCAACCTTTTGACCATCGGCCAGGGTTTTGAATCCTTCTGCTTCAATGGAACTGAAATGTACAAATACGTCAGGGCCGTCTTCACGCTCGATAAAGCCGAATCCTTTCGTCTCGTTAAACCACTTAACGGTACCGTTTGTCTTAGACATAGTGTTTACCTGTATTGCTGCAGCGCCATGTCCAGGCGCCTTTATCATTAAGAAATGTATTTATGGGTTACGTACCGAGGAACTGAATGGAACTTCGACCGTGAGCATAAACATCGCTGAAACCTATCAGCACCGATAAGTGTAGCACTATATTGGGCACTTGGCATAAATTGAAGAAAACAATTTTTAGGGGAATTGTGGCCATTGGTGAGTCCATTGTGGTGTTTTCGGTGACGCGAGTGCGCCACGCATCCTGCTAGATAGGCGCGTGTGCGGCACCCACAAGACCGATGGAATCGCCGCAGACAAGATACAGAGGCACGTCGGACAGGTGTTTTTTCATCTTCCCTTTCGCCGCGAACCGCCGGGAGAATGTGCTTTTGCGCAGGAAATCCGTCATGGTCGGCAATATGCCGCCGGCCAGGTAAAGGCCTCCATAGGCGCCGTTGGCGAGCACAAAATCGCCGCAGGCGGAACCCAATAGGCCGCAGAAGAGCTCCAGTGCTTCTGCACACAGTGTGCACTCCCCGCGCAGGCCCTTTGCAGAAATCGCTTCCGGCTCTTGCAGAGTTGCATCGACGCGGCGCTCCCTGGCCAATACCTGGTAAAGGCACAGCAGGCCGGGACCGGATAGCAGGCGTTCTGCGTATATCTCGCCGTTTTCACCCCTGAGCCTTTCGAACAGTGCAAACTCCAGTGCCGTGGCCGGGGCAAGACCCATATGGCCGGGTTCACTGGCGCAGGCAAGGGGTTCCGGTCCCCGGGTATCCAGTGTGGCTCCGCCCAGACCAGTGCCAGGCCCAAGTGTTGCCAATCGTCCGTGCAGCGCGGGTTTACCGGCCTGCAGGGTCACCAGTTCATGAGCGCCCAGGTGGGGCAGGGCATAGGCGTTACCTTCAAAGTCGTTTATGCAGCCAAATTGGGAAAAACCGAATTGCTTCGCCAGTTCGCGAGGCGAAAAGCGCCAGTCGATATTCAGCAGTCGTACCTCGTCATCGAAGGGCGGCGCTGCCACTGCAAGGCACGCTTCCTCCGGGAGTTTGTCACCGAGGTCGCGCCGCCAGGCGAGGATAATGTCGGCGAGGCTGCCGTAGTCCCGGTTGCGATAGTTGCGCTGAAACCGCAGTTGCTTGGCGTGCGCATCGAACAGTGCGAGGCGTGTATTGGTGCCGCCAATATCCCCAACCATGCGGTCGGCCGTCGCTACCATGCTCAGTAAGCCGGCAGGATTTTCATGATGTTGGTAGAACCGGCAGTGCCCAGAACAGTGCCCTTGGTTAAAAGGATGGAGTCGCCCTTGCTCAGAAAACCACCATCCAGCAGGAACTCGATGGCTCGGCTGTCGACACTGTTTGGATCGAAGGCGTCGGCGTCAAAAAACAAGGGCACCACGCCGCGACAAAGGGCGAGTTGCTGCAGTGTTGTGCTGAGGTGGCTGAGGGCAAAAATGGGCAGGCCGGAACTCAGGCGCGACATCAGTCGGGGTGTGGTGCCCGATTCTGTCAGGCAGGCGATACCGCGCACATTATCATAATGATTCGCGGCATAAATGGCCGACATTGCGATAGTTTCCTGGGCGTTGGAAAACGCCGTGTCGAGTCGGTACTTCGAGGTTTTTGCCACTCGTTGCCGCTCGGCCCCCAGCGCCGCGTCGGCCATAGCGGATACAACTTCTACCGGATAGTTGCCTACCGCCGTCTCGGCGGAGAGCATGACCGCATCGGTACCGTCGAGTACTGCATTGGCAACGTCGAATACCTCTGCCCGGGTTGGCATAGGGCTATTAATCATCGACTCCATCATCTGGGTTGCGGTAATGACCACCCTGTCCAGCTTGCGTGCCTGGGTGATCAGTTCCTTCTGGATGCCGATCAGCTGTGCATCACCGACTTCGACGCCAAGATCCCCTCTGGCTACCATGACGCCGTCGGCAGCGGTGAGAACAGCATGGAGAATCGATTCGTCACCTACGACTTCCGCCCTTTCGATTTTGGCGATAATGGCCGGCTTCAAATTGAGCTGCTCGAGGCGTCCGCGGGCCTGAAAAATATCCTCCGCGTCGGACACAAAAGAGATGGCTACAAAATCCGGGTTTACCTCTACGAGGCTGTCAATATCGGTTAAGTCTTTGGCTGTTAGCGCCGGAGCCGCCAGCCCGCCGCCAAGCCGATTAATGCCCTTACGGGAACTCAGTTGGCCGCCGACCAGCACGGTGCACTCCACGGCGCTGGCCTCAACATCGTCTGCGCGCAGACGGATGCGGCCGTCATCAAGGAGCAGCGTATCGCCGCGCACTACGTTGTCGCATAGTTCTGCATAATCCACACCGACGCCGCGGATGTCGCCTGCGTCGTCCTCCAGCTCTAGGTCCAGGCGGAAGCGGTCACCCACATCCAGTTCAATGGAGCCGTTGCGGAAAGCGCCGACACGAATTTTGGGCCCTTGCAAATCCGCCAGAATGCCCACGTATTGACCGGCAATGCTTGCCTGTTTGCGGATGCGTTCAGCTACTTTTACGTGCTTCTCCGTAGTGCCGTGACTGAAATTCAGGCGAAAAACATTCACCCCGGCGCCGATCAGTCGGGCGATCAGGTCTTCTGACTCGCTGGCCGGACCAACCGTAGCGACAATTTTTGTACGTCTTATGACCTTTGGGTTCACTTCCATCCCCGTTGTTGTTATCGCTGGCCACAGGTTCTGCATGTGCTGTGGGTTGGCGAGAAACTGTCAGGCAAGATAATGCCTTGTTAGAGGAGTAACTGCCAGCGTTGGCTCAGCAGAGAGGCGATAGGGCGAAGTATTTACAGGCGGACGCGCCCTTGCGCCTTACAAAGCTACGGAACCGGAACCGGAACCGGAGCCGGGTAGAGGGCCGCTTTCCCGTGCTGTACTTCCAGGGCTTTGCGCTGCGAACTTTTCAACGCGCTGACCACCAGTCCGTAGGAGCTATCAATCATGCGTTGAATCTCTCCGTCGGGAATGCTGCCATCGACAATCACTGTATTCCAATGTCGCTTGTTCATGTGATAGCCGGGGCCCACCGATGCAAAGATATCTCGTAAGATCATTGCCTCGTGGGGGTCGCACTTGAGGTTCATCCTCACGAGACCCTCATCCTCGATCAGCGTTGCAAACATTTTCGAGCGTATTTTGAAGACGGCGACACGGGGGCCAAAAGGATAGTCCTCCCAGGCTTCCGGTCGTGCCAGCAGGTAGAGGCGCAGCTCCTCGCGCTTCATGGCGGCTCTAGGAATGCCAGTGCCACGTCGGGGAAATCTGTGAACATACCGTCGATACCGGCGTCGGTCACAAATATCTCAAGCAGCGCGGTGAAGTCGCTCACGCCCTCGGGTAGGTCATCCTTGCGGAAGGTGTAGGGGTGCACTTGGAGATCATGGGCATGCGCCAGGTCCACCAGTTCAGTGAATTGCGGCGCGCCGCTGTCATCACTGCCAACGTGAATATGGGAGAGGTGCGGTCCTATACCGTTGGCGTAGCTCGCGATATAGGCGATGCCGTCCGCTGTTCTCAGCCAGTTGTAATCTGCCCGCGTGTCCTCCCCCCATTCGTTATCGCCCAGCAGCTGTATCAGTGGAATAGGCGTGGTAAGTTCGCTTTTGAGGCGCAGCAGAGTCTGGTCGTCAAAGCACTGCAGGTAAACTTGCTCTGGTCGCTCGATATAACCTGTCTCGGCCAACACCTCCAGCACTGTACCCGGCAGGTCCAGGCCTTCTTCCCGATGCCAGTTTGGGCGTTTCATTTCCACGTAGATACCGGTGCGCCGATTCCGGCTTTTGTCCAGGCCGGCGAGTAGCTCGATCTCTTCTTGCAGTGTGGGCACTGCGAACAGATGAGGTGTTACTGGAAAGCGCTGGGGATACACGGCCTTGCCGTCTCGGTTGTCATCGTGCACCCTCTCCCGCACACGTAATTGCCGTATCTCTGCCAGTTCGAAATCAATGGCGTAAAAATGGCCGTCTGCTCGCGCGCGCTTGGGGAACTGCCGTGCGACATCAGTGGTACTGTCGAGGTAAATATCGTGTAACACGATGGCTATACTATCCCGGGTAAGGACCACGTCCTGCTCCATATAATCGGCGCCCATTGCATGGGCCACGGCCTTGGCCGCGAGGGTATGTTCTGGCAGATAGCCGCTGGCGCCGCGGTGGGCGATGATAATGGGCCTTGATGTCTTCATAGTGGCGGTTGGGTACTCCGCAGAAGGGAGTCGTGATGGGCGCTCACAGGTTGAACGCCTTTTGGCCCACCGTGATAAGCGAAGAGGCGTTGCTTGTCAAAGGTAATCCCGATCAGGGCATCGCCGCGATCCACGCGCTCTCTTCAAACCATTTGTTGCGCAACTGGTTCAGCACACCGGTTTTCTCGTAGGAGCGCAGGTAGTTGTCTACGAGGTTATAGAATTGTTTGTCCTCCCTGCTGACGGCTATTCCTATTGGCTCGACGGTCAGTGGCTCGTCCAGCGTAATCAGCCCCGCATCGGGGAATCGCATGACAGCCAGAATACACTGGGTCATGTCCGCCACCATGAGCTCGGCTTTGCCTTCTATCAGGAGAGAAACGCCTTCGTCATAGCTCTCTACCTCGATGAGCGTGGCTTCGGGCGCTACCTGCTTAACGAAGCTTGTGTGAGTAGAATTTTTCAAGGCAAGAATTTTCAGGCCCTTGCGATTGAACTCGTCGGTCGATGTCAGCGCACCCATGGAATCACTGGTTGTCAGTATGGATTTACCAGACATCATATAGGGGCCAACAAAGGATACCAGTTCGGTGCGCTCGGGCGTGATAGACAGGTTGGACAACACCATGTCGATCTCGTCTTTTTCCAGTGCCGTGATCAGGTCACCGAATGGCATTTGCTTGATTTCCAGTTCAACATTCATCGCAGCCGCCAAGGCCTGGGCCAAGTCCACGTCGAAGCCCATTAGCCCGCCTTCTCGATTGGCCATAGTCATAGGTGGCTGGTTGCCAGACATGCCCACCTTCAGTGTGCGAAAGTCGATGATTCGCTGTAGCGAATCGCCCGCAACTGCGGACAGGGGAAGTGTGACGAGCAGCGCTACCAGCCCGGACATTGCGATTTTTCTAAGAGTTGCTGACATAGTTAACTTCTCCATCGGGTTAATGTTTTAGTCGCGGCGGGTGTGACAAGACTGGCATTGGCCTACTATTATTCTAGTGCTTCCAGTGTAAGACTGATCGGCAAATATGCCAAAACCTTTTATGATGTGGCAGGCGTTGACACAGGAGATTCAGCTTTGGCCAATGCATTTGATCGTTTGGTGGTGTCGGTTCCTGATCTGGCGGAGGCGGTGAATCAGTACCAGACCGTTATGGGCGTGCCGCCCTTGCCGGGTGGCGCTAAGGATTCCGCGCGCGCCGCGCGATGGCTGCTGACGAACACCGTTGTGGAACTGGTAGAGCGTGGCGCAGCGGCACCTCATCTGCAAGGTCTGGTTTTCGCACGGGAGCACGCCCCGGAGGGGGATGAGGTCATAGAGAATTCACTGGGTTTGCATTTGTGCCAGTGTGATGGACGTTTTACGGAGCAGCTGCGGGAAAAATGGTCGAGCGAGCACCGCCCGGCCTTATCTGTTGACCATGTGGTCTTGCGCACCGTCAACCCGGACGCCTGTATCGACCTCTTCCGGGACCAGTTAGGTATACGCCTTGCGCTGGATAAAAATATCGAGGCCTGGGGCGGGCGCATGTTGTTTTTCCGCGGCGGCAAGATGACCCTCGAGGTGATTGAGACGTCGGCGGACGGGCCTGAGAAAAACGTGTTCTGGGGTGTAGCCTACCAGTGCACGTCGTTGGCAGAGCGTGTGCGGATTCTGCAGGACGCCGGTGTACAGGTGTCAGCACCGCGGGACGGGCGCAAACCCGGTACACGGGTGGCTACGCTAAAAAGCCACGACCTCGGCATACCGACTCTGCTCATCCAGCCGGCGGCAAGCTGATGCACAAGCGCGCCGCCGATGCGTGTTACATGACGCAGTGTTTGGTGTAGCTTGCGGCCTCTTCACCGGTCCACTGGCCTTTGGGCGTTTTGGCAAGCTCCTCACACCATTCTTTTGAGCCGATCGACGTGCCATCGACCAGACAATTCTTCGCATAAGTAACAGCATCGGAGCTGGACCACTCGCTCTTGGGCTGATCGGCTTTCTGGGTGCACCAGCGTTCGCTGCCGGGTTCTGCAGCGCACGCTGTTAGAAAAGCAAAAACGCCAATGAGGGCTAGGTTGCGCATAGTTTTTCTCCTGATTAGGTTTCGGGGCAGACTCGAATGGCCGCAGTGCTGTTGTCCGCGATAGCATGAGTCGGCCGCGTTTGCACGCGGCTGCCAGCTAGGTTCTACTTCAGCTGCATCTTGATCGTGTTTTCGGTCGCCTTGCTGTAGGGGGGTAGCATGCCACCCAGTTTGCCGATGTTCAAGTTGGACTGTCGATATACCGACTTGGCGTGGGAAAAGGTCTGGAACCCCTTCTGGCCATGATAGGCGCCCATGCCGCTTGGGCCTACGCCGCCGAACGGCAGCTCTTCCTGGGCGACATGCATGACCACATCGTTGACGCATACGCCACCGGAGGTGGTGCGACTGATCAAGGCGTTTTCCTCGGCTTTGTCCTCGCCAAAGTAGTAGGCGGCCAGAGGGCGGGGCTTGCTGTTAATGTAATCGATAGTCTCTTCAAAGTTGCTATAAGTGCGAATAGGCAACAAGGGGCCGAATAACTCTTCTTCCATCATCTTCAGGTCATCCGCGGGCTGCGGCACCAGAGTGGGTGGGATTTTCAAAGTGCCCTGTTGGCTGCTGAAGTCTTCATCGGCAGGATTGATGGGGAGAATAGTTTGGCCGCGCTCCTGTGCCTCGGCGAGATAGTCGTTCAGGCGGCTGAAGTGCCGTTCGTTAATCACCGACGTGTAAGAGGGGTTATTGAGAATACTGGGGTACATATTCGTGACCGCTGTTTTTGCGGCTTCGATCACGTCCTGCAGTTTTTCCTCCGGGACCATGAGGTAATCCGGGGCCAGGCAAATCTGTCCCGCGTTGAGCGTCTTGCCGAGCATGATCCTGCCGATACTTTTCTCCAGGTCGGCGCCGCGTGAAATAACAACGGGTGATTTTCCACCGAGCTCCAATGTAACGGGCACCAGGTTGCGCGAGGCAGCGGCGAGTATGTGTCGAGCGATTGAGGTCGCGCCAGTAAAAATCATGTGATCAAAAGGCAGCGCGGAAAAGGCTTGTCCTACCTCGGCGCCACCGTTGAAGATGGCGACTTCTTTTTCGTCATAGGCCTCGTGTATCATTTCAACCAACAGCTCAGCGGTGGCGGGGGTGAATTCGGAGGGCTTGATCATGGCGCGGTTGCCTGCGGCGAGTACGCCGGCCAGCGGAGCGAAAACCATGTTCACCGGGAAGTTCCAGGGTGCGATCACGCCGACTACGCCAAGCGGTTGGTATTCAACGCGGGAGCGACCGCCGAGAAGGTTGAAAGGGAACATGGTGGGTCGCTTTTCGGGCTTCATCCACTTGCGTACGTGCTTGATGGCATGCTTCATGGGTGCAATACCGGCGCCGATATCGGTGAGCAGTGTTACTTCCCGGGGGCGGCAGGTGAAGTCGGTGTTGAGCGCGTCGACCAGTTTGGCATTGTATTTGATAAGCACGTCTGCACCGCGCTGCAAACGGTCGATCCGTGTTTCTGCCGTCACGACCCCCTCCTGGAGGTAGTCCTCGCGTTGGCAGGTGAGAGTGGCTATCATTTGTTGCTCTATATCGGCCGCGGTGGGTGCTTGCTCGGGTGCATTCATGATCAGGTCCTTGTTATCGGCGTTGTGGCCAACAGAATGAGTAGTCAGGCGCGTAGTATAGACCCCAGATGGGCGAAAATTAACCAAACCGGAGGGTTATTTGTGGCCAACTGCCTGCGGAAGCCTCGAATGGCTGACTACACCACGGTAGCGTACGCGTGAGTAAGGACCTGCCACAGGCCGATAGCCGCACCCCGTCGCCCCCGTTCGGGTACTCTCGAGCATGTACCCACTCACGGGAGCAGCAACTGCATATTGTTGCCGAGTATCACGCGCACAAGATTCGACCCAGTCGCATTGCGTTTCGGGTGGGCATCGATATTGCGTTCATCGAAGAGTTGATTGCCGGTGAAACCGAGCCGGATCGTTTCGCGCAGCTGGTCCAGCACTATCGCCGTGGACGCTACCAACAACGGCTGACTGCCTCCGGGCGGCGAAGGGGCGTCGCTCGCTACGAGCTGCAGCAGCGCATTGAGCGTGAGTTTAAGCAAGAACAAGAATACTAAAACCGGGATAGATGATATGACCACACTGGCTTTGTGGCACGACATGATCCAGCGACAGGATCTCGACAGATTGGGTGATATCCTGGATCCGGACTGCGTATTTCTATCGCCCATCGTTCATACGCCACAATGTGGTCGCGACCTGACCAGCCTCTATTTAAATGGTGCTCTCGGTGTTTTTAACGAGACGTTTCACTACACAAAAGAGGTCGTCACTCCAGAGCATGCCGTACTGGAATTCAGTTGCGAGGTGGAAGGCATCTCAATAAATGGAGTCGATATCATGACCTTCAACAAAGAGGGAAAGATTACTGAATTCAAGGTAATGCTGCGGCCTTTAAAAGCGGTAAACCTCATGCATGCCCAAATGCAGGCCATACTGAAAGCACTGGCGGGGTGACTGTGAGCAAGTTTTGGTTTAAGGTAGCCGGCTGATGAAAATACGACAGACATTGTTGGTGCGCGGTCTGGCCTTTATGGCGCTGCTGTGCACGCTTGCCCTCAATCTGGAATTGACGCATAGCCATGCTGACCACGATGACGTTGTTCATTGTGCGGCATGCACTAGTTCTGCTTCCGGTGACGTCCTGCTCTCTGCAGCCGTCGCGTTGCAAGTGCCCACTATTATTTCAGCACGGATAGCCTCGACAGCTGATGCTGTTGTTGTCAGCTTACCATTCCGTCTTGTTGTTATCCGGGGTCCGCCCCAAGTCTCCTGAATCTCGGACTTAAAATTCATCAGGAGAAATTCATGAAACGTTTGTTATGCCTTGCGGTGGCTGCCGCCTCAATACCTGTCTCTGCGGAAGACAGGACTCTAGAACATGTTCTGGTCTCAGTGCCTATTCACCGGCAGGAGAGTAACTCCGTGCTGCCGGTGACGGTGATCACCAGTGAAGAGCTGCAGCGGTCGGTTGCTACCACCATAGGCGAGACGCTGGAAAACCGCGCGGGTCTCGCGAACTCATCTTTTGGGCCGGGCGTCGGTCGCCCCGTTATCCGTGGGCAGCAGGGTCCGCGGGCGATTACCCTACAAAATAATACCTCGTCTGCGGATGTTTCCAGTTTTAGCCCGGATCACGCTGTCACCGTAGAACCACTGCTGGCGAAAAGCATTGAGGTCTTGCGAGGACCCTCCACGCTGCTTTACGGGGGTGGCGCGATTGGGGGTATCGTCAATGTTATTGACAATCGCATTCCACGTGAGCGTATCGAAGGTATCGAGGGCGCGGCGGAATACCGGTACGACTATGCCCCCGACCTGAACAGCGGTGTAGGCGTTCTGGAAGCGGGTTTTGGCAACCTCGCCTTTCACCTTTCCGGCACGTCCCGCTCTACCAGTGATCTGCGAATTCCTGGCAGAGCTATCGATGAGGCAGCCCTTGCTGAACAAGAAGAAATGATGGGTCACGACGAGGAGCACGAAGGCGAAGATCATGAAGGCGAGGAGCACGGCGAGGAGGAGATCAACAACTCGAAAGGGAAAATCGCCAATACCGACACCGACACGGATGTGATTACCGCCGGCTTCAGCTTCCACTTCGATGAAAAGGGAAGTTATGCTGGCTTCGCGGTGAATAACCTGAACAACAAGTACGGCATTCCCCCCGGGGCCCATGAGCATGGGCACGAAGAAGAGCATGGGGAGCACGAAGGAGAGGAGCACGAGGGAGAAGATCACGAAGAAGAAGAGCACGAAGGAGAAGAGCACGAGGGAGAGGATCACGAGGGAGAAGAGGAAGAAGAAGAGATTGTTCGCATCGATATGGACCAGACTCGCTATGATGCCATGGTGCATCTTTACGAGCCGATGGACTCGATTGAGGTGGTGCGCGGTTTCCTCACCTACACGGATTATGAGCACAAGGAGCTGGAGGGCAGCGAGGTTGGCACGCGTTTCAAGCGCGATACCTGGGAAACGCGGCTTGAAGTGGTGCACAACGCCCTGCTTGGCACAGAAGGTGTAGTAGGCCTGCAGGCCAAGTCTGATACTTTCGAAGCCGTTGGTGAGGAGGGGTTTATTCCCAAAACAGACAGCACAGAGCTCGGCTTGTTTCTCATCGAGGATTTTCATCGAAATGAGTGGACTTACGAAGCCGGTCTGCGTGGCGAATACGTAGAGCGTGACCCGAGTACTAATGCCGCCTCCAATGAGGATTTCACCAACTGGAGTGCGTCTTTATCGGCTCTTTGGCAGTTCGACGATAACTGGCAGACAGGTGTTTCCCTGGCGCGCTCAGCGCGTGCGCCTTCAACCGAGGAGCTTTTCTCCAACGTCGACGCCATGGATCCCGAGGAGCTAGTAACTCACGCCGCAACGGGCATTATCGAAGTGGGTGATCCGGATTTGGACAATGAAACATCACTGAATGCCGACTTGGCCTTGCAGTGGCACTCCGCGAATTCTTGGGCGGAATTGTCCGTATTCTATAATCAGTTCAATGACTATATTTTCTTGCGAAATAGCGGTGAAGAAGTAGACGAAACCGCTGTCTATGATTACCTGCAGGAAGATGCAAAGTTCTACGGCGTTGAATTTGAAAGTAGCTTTCACCTGACCGATCTTGGCCCCGGTGCGCTTGCGCTTGATTTACGCGGCGACGCGATCAGGGGTGATTTTAAGGACAACGGAGACGTGCCCCGCTTGCCGCCGGTGCGAGTCGGCGCTCGCCTGAGCTGGACCGGAGATGCTTTTGGTACCTGGGTGAGTGTGCTCAATGCAGGTGACCAGGATCGCCCGGGTGACTTCGAGACTGATACTGACGGCTATACGCGGTTGGATCTGGGTGCAGACTACCGCTTCAGTTTTGCTCAGGAGCGAGAGCTTCTAGTGTTTATAAAATGGAAGAATATCACCGATGAAGAGATTCGATTGAGCACCTCATTCCTGCGTAACTATGCGCCGGAGGCGGGGCAGTCGGTTGCAGCGGGTATTCGTTTCTCTTTTTGAGCACGAGTGAAGGCCCTATCGATTTCGCGTCTACGTAGAGGCGACGATACGGGCAAAACCCTCACAGCGGTGATGGGCGCCTGCGCATGAGTGCACGGCGCCCTGGTTAAAGTTCTACACGGCGAAAAGGGGCGTCTCACCGCCTCGAGCTATTTCGCCGTTTTCTTCGATACTGGCTGACTACGCTCCTTAGGCTTTCTTCTTTAGATAGCCAGAGCGTTTATTCGATCCGGCGATACCCTCACTGGAGCAGCGCCTTGTTCCGCCAGCGCGTACCGTTAACGTCATAGCGGAGCAGAACAATGATTTTTTTCATGGGTACTGCTAGAGTCCTACAGCAACGGCTTAGCGGAGAGTGTTTATGGCGCAGCGTTTAATAGTGGGTATCAGCGGTGCATCGGGTATTATTTATGGTCTGCGTGCACTTCAGTTGTTGCGCGATTGCGGGGTAGAAACCCATCTGGTGATCAGTAAGTCTGCCAAATTAACACTGCACTATGAGATGGACATGCCGCTTGAGGAGCTGGAATCATTGGCCAGCGAGGTATATCCCACGAGTAATGTCGGCGCGACGATTGCGAGCGGTTCGTTCAAAACAGGGGGCATGCTGGTTGCACCTTGTTCGGTACGCACCTTGTCTGAGATTGCCACAGGTGTTACCTCAACCCTGTTGACTCGTGCTGCGGATGTGGTTCTAAAGGAGCGTCGTCGTCTGGTGTTGATGGTTCGCGAAACACCTTTACACACCGGGCACCTTCGCAGTATGACGGCGCTGTCTGAGATGGGTGCGATTATCGCACCGCCAGTGCCGGCTTTTTATACCAGGCCCGCGAGCCTTGATGAGATGGTGACTCAAACGGTCGGTCGTGCCCTCGACCTATTTGACCTTGACCACGAGCAGGTAAAACGTTGGCAAGGCGATTAGCAGAGTGGTTCCGCTAATCGCGTCCTCGCCCCTGCGGATTTAGATTACGGTGGCTGTCCTTTTCTGCGTTATTCTTATCGACCTGATCGGCTTTGGCATAGTCATACCCATTCTGCCTTTTCTGTCTCCGCAACTCGGTGCGGACAAGATGGATATCGCATTGGTGATAGTCACCTACGCGACTTGCGCTGGTCTCAGCGGCCCACAGTGGGGCAAGTTATCTGACCGGATTGGTCGCAAGCCGGTGATCATAATTTGCCTGGCGGGCGCTGTCCTCGCATACCTGATGCTGGCCTTTGCCTCAGAGCTATGGATGGTGTTCGCGGCACGTGGTTTCGCCGGGCTGATGGCCGGTAACTTTGGCGTGGCCTCCGCCATGATCGCTGACATTACCACTACGGAGAATCGAGCGCGAGGCATGGGGCTCATCGGTGCTGCGTTTGGTGCGGGGATTGTCCTTGGCCCCGTGATGGGTGGCTTGCTTACTTTAGACGGCACGGGTTTCACGCTCCCCTGCTTGGTAGCGGGGGTCATGTCACTGTTGGCGATTGTTGCCGCTGCGTTTTTTTTACAAGAGTCTCTGCCTGCGGATAAACGGGCGGCGATTGAGTCGCGGCGCATGACCAGCCAGTCACTGTCTCTGTTGCAGTTGCTGCGGCACACTCAAAACCGTTTATTTGTTTTTCAGTTTGTTCTGCACCAGGCGGCAGTCAGCACCATTGTCTATATGTTTCCCCTCTGGATGGGCGAGGAATTGGGCTTCAGTGCGCGGGAGGTCGGTATTGTATTTGGTATTCAGGGTGTGATCATGGTGATCTGTCAGGGCGGCCTTCTGGGCATACTGGCGAGGTTGCTCGGCGAGTGGCGGCTGCTGCATATTGCCGTAACGTTGCTGTTGTTGGGTCTTTTGGCTGCGAGCATGGCTGACTCTATGGTGACCATGGTCGGCTCAATTTTTGTTGCGATGACCGGCGCGACCCTCTGTGTTCCGATGTTGAATACCATTATCAGCTACACTACCGCGCTGGAGTACCGAGGCCGGATGATGGGTATCACCAATGCGGCCTCTAGTTGGGGGCGGGTGGTGGGTCCACTGGTCGCGGGAACCAGCCTTTCCCTATTGGGTTTTTCCAGTGCGTGGTTGGTGTCCGCACTGTTGGTATCGGTGTACCTGATTCTGACTTTGTTTTTGAGTGTGAAACGGCCGGTGCAGCACTCACAAACCCATGTGCAGTGAGGGTAGAAAAAGCGTAGTATCTCAGCCGTCCGGATCTGCTGTTATCACGTCGTGGGCAATCATTTTTTTGGAAGGAATTGAGCTATGACCACGCAGCTATTTGATCTCGCCGGGAAAATTGCCCTTGTCACTGGTGCCAGCCGAGGCATCGGTGAAGAAGTCGCCAAATTGCTGGCGGTGCAGGGTGCCCATGTGATTGTGTCCAGCCGAAAGATTGACGACTGTAGTGTTGTTGCTGGCGCAATTCAGGAAGCTGGCGGGAGTGCAGAGGCTTTCGCGTGTCATGTGGGAAACATGGATAACATTGCAGCTCTGTTCGAGCATATTCGCGCCGTTCACGGACGGCTGGATATTTGCGTCAACAACGCCGCGACCAACCCCTACTTTGGTCACGTGTTGGATACCGACCTGGGTGCATTCAATAAAACCGTGGATGTAAATATGCGCGGCTACTTTTTTATGTCGATTGAGGCTGGCAAGCTGATGCGTGATAACGGCGGCGGTGCCATTGTTAACACCGCGTCGATTAACGCTTTGCAGCCCGGCATCATGCAAGGTATTTATTCAATTACCAAAGCGGCAGTGGTGAATATGACCAAAGTTTTTGCAAAGGAGTGTGCCCCAATGGGCATCCGTTGCAATGCCTTGTTGCCAGGGTTCACCAAGACCAAGTTTGCCGGCGCTCTTTTTGATAACGAGGATATCTACAAAGTCGCGGTCGAGGGTATTCCCATGGGTCGTCACGCGGAAGCAAGCGAGATGGCCGGCACCGTGCTTTACCTCGTGTCCGATGCCAGCTCTTACACCAACGGTGAGTGTATCGTGGTCGATGGTGGCATGACCATTTAGCTGCTAGATATGTTGGACTTCGCCCTGCCGGAACAACTGTTAAAGGACTGTCATTATCTGGGCAGCCTGCGCGCCACGGAGGTATTGCTTAATCGCAACGCTGCGCTGCCCTGGTTCATTCTGGTACCGCGCACCGCCCTGCAGGATGTGCTCGATCTACCAGAGGCTGAGCTGCGTGGGGTAATGACGGAATGTGTCGGCGTTTCAGCGTTCATCAAGCAGAAACTGGGTTACCCGAAGGTGAACTTTGCCGGCCTTGGCAACGTGGTGCCGGATATGCATTTACACATTATCGGGCGTCGTGAGGGGGACCCCTGCTGGCCGCAACCGGTATGGGGCAATCTGTCCGAGGGCGGTCCGTATGCGCTGCATACCTTACGCGAGTGGCAGAGAGGTCTTGTCGAGCATCTCGGCCTGAACTCTGCAACGCTGCCGGATTAAGTCGGAGACGAATACGTTGCCAAACACGGTTCTCGTTACCCAACCCTTACCTGATCAATACCTTGCTAGGCTGGCTGAACATGCCGAGCTCGATGTGCTAGATGCGGGTGAGTCCCTGTCAGACCCGGCACTAGGCACGCGGAGGTCCGCCTGCTACGGGGTGGTTTGCACATTGACGGATACGATTGATCGCGCACTCTTAAAAGATATGAATATGCTCAAGTTCGTGTCCAGTGTATCTGTTGGTGTCGACCATATTGATGTGTCGGCGCTGTCGGTCCGCGGTATCGCCTTGGGGAATACACCGGGTGTGCTGGCGGATGCAACTGCCGATACAGCGTTTGCCCTGTTGTTGTCGGCGGCACGGCGTATTGCAGAGGGGGATCGTTATATTCGCGATGGTAAATGG
This sequence comes from Candidatus Marimicrobium litorale, assembly GCF_026262645.1. NCBI lineage: Bacteria > Pseudomonadati > Pseudomonadota > Gammaproteobacteria > Cellvibrionales > Halieaceae > Marimicrobium > Candidatus Marimicrobium litorale. The sequence goes on along the minus strand of NZ_SHNO01000001.1, from coordinate 2,695,540 downwards.
ACTGCGAGCAATCGCTGGTCTCCGGGGTTTTTTCTTGGCAAGGACGTCAGCGGCTCGACGCTTGGCATTGTCGGTCTGGGACCTGTCGGACAGGCTATGGCGCGGCGTGCGGCCGGCTTTGGCATGACGGTAGCCAGCTGGACGCCGTCTGGACGTAAAGTGCCCGGTGTGTGTTCATTGTCTCTGGAGGCGCTACTGGCAACAAGCGATTTTGTCAGTGTACACGTCGCGCTCGCGGACACGACTCGTAATTTGATCAATGGTGCCCGCATCGCCACCATGAAGCCTGGCGCGGTGCTGATCAACACCGCCCGTGGCGGTATTGTGGACGAGTCCGCAGTCGCGGCCGCACTCGACGATGGCCGTCTGTTCGCGGCTGGATTAGACGTGTTCGAGGAGGAGCCGGTACCCGCGGATAGTCTGCTGCTCAAGCACCCAAGAGTTGTCGTGGTGCCGCATATTGGCAGTGCGACGGCCAGCACCCGGTTAAAGATGGCGGATCGTGCGGTCGTAAATGCGGTGGCGGCTCTGCGGGGCGAGCCGATGCCTTACTGTGTGAATCCGGAGGTCTACGCGGCGCTCTAGACGCCGCTTTCACAGCGCTACGGGGCCGATGCCTCGGGCAGTGTTTTCAGAGCGCGCGTGATGGACTTGCCCATGGCATTCTCTATCCGGGATACGTCCGCGCGGTTAGCGTCCTCTACAAACTTCGTCAGGGTGACGTGCCAGACTTCCTTGTGACTCTGCTTGTCGTTGAATTGCAGAACAATATTGTTGGTTTCCTTGACTCCGCCCAGTGCGATCGCATTGTCCACACTGGCTTGGTCAATCTGGCGATTGGGGTTGACCGCGGCGCGGGGAGACACATTGCTCGCCCAGTTGCTGCGCTCACCATCCAGCAGGCGCTTGGCAAAAATGTAGTCCACCGTGAACTGAGCCCGTTCCCCATCCAGAATATAGCCCTTCGCGAGAAGGTTCGCATCTACCTCCCGACGCAATACTGGGTCTATCGCGTAAACAGGGTCCGAGGAGCGTGTATCACCGGGAAGGGGGTTCGAGCGCCAGCTGTAGTAACGGTAATCCCCGGCGGCAAACTGATCGACTGGAGCAGGCTCGATCTCAATGCCGCTGCAGGCAGTCATAACCAGAGGGAGAAGGGTGTAGGCCAGGGCAGTAGATAGACGCATGGTGTTCCTCGGTATTAACGCAGTTTCAGGGTGCCATGCCGCTCGGTCCGTGCGGGCAAAGTCGGCGGGAGCCATGTTAGCAGGGTGCGGGATTGCGAGCCATATGCGGCACGAGCGCGCGGCAGATGTAACTATGTTGGGTGCTTTGCCTGTATCAGTTTGTTAACCTAAACTAAGATAACCATAAGTTATTTCTCGGGAGAAAGCATGATTTCGCGCAAGCTGATAAGGACCGATCTGAATCTGCTTGTCGCTTTGCAGATCCTGCTGGAGGAGCGCAATGTGACGCGCGCTGCGGAGCGGCTGTCCGTATCGCAGCCCGCCCTGTCGAAGACACTGCAAAAACTGCGCGATTCTTTTGAGGATGAATTATTCACCCGTACCTCCCACGGCCTGGTTCCCACTCCCCGGGCGGAGGAACTGGGACTGGATTTACCCACCCTGCTGGAGACCATCGAGCAGGTGTTGGGCGACACAGAGTTCAGCGCTGATACCTATGCCGGCAGCTTCAAGCTGCTGATGCCACCTATCCTCTGTGAGTCCCTATTGCCCAGCCTGATGGCCGAGCTGCTGGACACTGCCCCCAACGTACAGGTCATTATGGCCGAGGTACCGCCCAACTATCAGGAGCAGCTGAAAAAAGGCGAGGCGGATTTCGCCGCCTTCGTAGCCCTTGAAACCGAGCGGGACATTCTGGCGGAGCCCATTGCCGCCATTGCTCCCCGTTGTTATATGCGCGTGGAGCATCCGCTGGCGAAGAAGGATATGAGCCTGCAGGACTTTCTTGCCTATCCTCACCTGCGCTTATACCTGCCGGGCTTGACCCGGGAGAACACCAGCATGGTGGATGATGTGCTGGGACAATACGGTGTGCATCGCAGTATTGCACTGGAGACGACCCAGTTTTCTTCAGCAGTCGGTGTGCTTACTCGCACAGATGCGCTGCTGGTGGCGAATGCCGGCTTTCAGGAAGGTGGTTTATACCGGGAGCGTATTGTGGGACACGAAATGCCGGCGGAACTGAAGCGTATGATTCGCAATACCAACAGCTCTCAACGCGGCAAAATGTCGCTGATGAGGCACACTCGGACCTCGCGGAGTGCACCTCACCAGTGGATGCGGGGTCTGCTTATGAAGCACCTGAGTAGCTCGCCCGAGTCGATGCCGGATGTGCAGCAGGAATTACCCACGGACGCTCCGCCGGTAAGCACGGGGTGATAGCCCTACGGTTTTGCTGAACTGCCTGGAAAAGTAGAGCTGGTCGTCGTATCCCAGGGCAACCGCCACTCCCTTGACGCTTAGTTGCGTGGAATCCAGCAGGTGGCAGGCGTGTTCCATTTTCATGTTGAGAAAGTGCTTGATTGGAGAATAACCGGTCAATGCTTTGTACTTTTTGGAAAAGTGGAAGCGGGACAGATTGGCGGCGGCGGCCAGGGTATTCAGTGCCAGCGGTTGTCCGATGTGTTCCAGCATCAGGTTCTGCACGGCCTCAAGATCCAGATTGTCATGCCGCGCAGCGCTGGCCTGTCGCATATCCAGGGTGATATGGGTGAGCAGGTGGCGTAGCTGGTTGGCGGCGTTGATGAAAGCGCGGTTACTGTACCCGGTGCGCTGCACGGCCAGCAGGCCCCGAAAATGCGCTACGAGCTGAGGCGATATCCCTACCGGCAGCACCGGTGGGGCGCCCTCCCGGTCACCAAGGTATTGGTTGAACACCGCCGTGCTGGTGCCCTGGTAGTGCACCCAGTAAATACTCCAGGGCTCGTCGTTGTCGGCTTCATAGTGGTGCGTCGTGCCCTGGGGCAGTAGCAGTGCGTCTCCCGCCCCGATCTCCCCGCGCCATCCGTCAGCGGAGGCTATCCCCCGACCCTCTACACAATAAATTAACAGGTTGTCGTCATGGCGTTGACGCTCCATGCGGTGTTTTTCGGCGCGGGGATAGAACCCCATAGCGGTGGGATAGCATTCCCGTGTGAGAGGATGTCGTGCCAGTTTTTTACGCATAAAGGCGGGCGTAAGGAACCGAATACCGTTTTCTGGCAGCGGCCACTTGGAGGGTGCACTCATGACGGGGCCTGGGCCGGGCTGGGGTTGCCACTATTGTCTTATAAAATAACAATATAATCCATATATTTGACAATTTCTTCCCTTGGTCGGTGTGCTGGTCACGGGTATTCTGGCGCACACTATTTGAGCAGCGAGTGCAGCGAAGGGGTCACATCCTGGGCCGCCGCCGTCCTAATTTCACAGCGGGAGCATGCAACGATGAATAAAAGTGAAGACATAATCAGCCCGGAACTGGAAGCAGCGCGAGACGACGTAGCGTCGATGATGGAGCGTGCCCGCGTGGCACAGGCAAGAATTGCTGAATACACTCAGGAGCAGGTGGATGAACTGATCACCGCCATGGTCTGGGCGGTGGCGCAGGAAGAGCGGTCAGAGGAAATTGCGCGCTTTACCGTGGAGGAGACACAGCTTGGGAATTACGAGGGAAAGTACCTCAAAATCCACCGCAAGACACGCGCCACTCTGATGGACATTATCGACGATAGGTCTGTTGGTGTGATCGAGGAAGACCCGGAACGCAATATCATCAAGATCGCGAAGCCTGTTGGCGTGATCGGTGCGTTATCTCCTTCTACTAACCCCGAAGCCACTCCGGTGATTAAGTCAATTTCTGCGGTGAAGGGACGCAATGCGATCATCATAGCACCGCATCCTCGAGCGAAGCTGACTAACAAGAAAATTTGTGACTACATGCGTGAAGCCATTGTTGCGATGGGCGGACCGGCGGACCTGGTGCAGAGTATTGATGTGCCTTCCCTGGACAAGACCAATGAGCTCATGCGCCAGTGTGACCGTATTCTGGCTACCGGAGGAGGCGCCATGGTCAATGCCGCTTACTCCTCTGGCACGCCCGCGCTGGGCGTGGGCGTAGGTAACGCGGTAATTACCGTGGATGACACGGCTGACCTGAATGAAGCCGCGGAAAAGATCCGCATTTCCAAAACGCTCGATCTTGCTGCCTCCTGTTCGTCAGACAATGCGGTGCTGGTATTCGAATCGATTTACGAGGAGTTTCTGGAGAAGCTCAAAGCCGAGGGTGGCTATCTCGTAAATGAAGAGGAGAAAGCGAGGTTGCAAAACGTACTGTGGGAAGATGGCCACATCAACGCCAAGATTGTGGCGCAGCCTGCGGCGGTGATCGCGGGGCAGGCAGGCTTTGACTTGCCCGAGGGGCGCCAGTTCCTGATTATTCCAGAGACCGGCGCCGGTCCGGATCACCCCTTCTCCGGCGAGAAGCTCACCGTAACGATGGCCTTTTACAAGGTGAAAGATATCGATGAGGCTATTGATCTCACCAACCGTATTCAGGCCTATCAGGGCCAAGGCCATAGCTGCGGCATATACTCCTACAACGACCACAACGTCATGAAGCTGGCCGCGGCCACGCGCACCTCTCGTGTCATGGTTAACCAGCCACAGGCCGCTTCCAACAGTGGCAACCTTTGGAACGGTATGCGTCAGACATTTTCGTTGGGCTGCGGTTCCTGGGGCGGTAACAGTATCAACCACAATATCACCTGGCGCGATCTGATCAACGAGACCTGGGTTTCCAAGCCGCTGGCCAAGAGCAAGGAGATTCCCTCGGATAACGAACTGTTTGGCGCTGTCATCGGCAGGTTTTAGCATTAAAATATAACGGTTTTACGCGGGCTCAGTTTCCTGCGAGAGCCGTCTTTTTAGCGCCCTTTTTTCTTTCGAGGAGCATCGACATGGATTTTTCTCTGACAGAGGACCAAAAGGCTTTTGTCGAAAGTGCCCGAGCATTTTCAGACGGCGTGCTCGCGCCCAATGCCGCGAGGTGGGATGAACACGCGATTTTCCCCAAGGAAGCACTGCAACAGGCCGGTGAACTCGGATTTATGGGCATGTACACCCCGGAAAATGCCTGTGGCCTCGCCATGACGCGGTTGGATGCCAGCCTTATCGTGGAGGAGTTGTCCAAGGGCTGTACCGCAACCGCTGCTTTCCTGACAATTCACAACATGGTGACCAACATGATTGGTCGCTACTGTTCCGAGGCCACTATCGAGCAGTGGTGTCCGTCACTCACTGTGGGCACCAAGCTGGCTTCTTACTGCCTGACCGAACCGGGCGCGGGCTCCGATGCAGCCTCCCTTGGTACCACAGCGAAAAGGGATGGGGACGATTACATCGTCAATGGCACCAAGGTATTTATTTCTGGTGCCGGTGAAACCGATGTGCTGGTAGTCATGCTGCGCACCGGAGAGACGGGACCCAAAGGTATTACCGCTTTATTGATTCCTGCGGACGCGCCGGGCATTTCCTACGGCAAAAAAGAAGATAAAATGGGATGGAATGCTCAGCCCACGCGCATGATTACGTTTGAGGACGTGCGTGTGCCGATAGCCAATCGACTGGGTGAAGAGGGACAGGGCTTCGCCATTGCGATGGAAGGGCTTGACGGCGGGCGTATCAATATTGCTACTTGCAGTGTCGGCACTGCCCAGCAGGCGTTGGAAGAAGCCACCACCTACGTGCAGGAGCGCAAGCAGTTCGGTAGTGCGATCGCAGATTTTCAATCCACTCAGTTTAAGCTGGCGGACATGCTCACCGAACTGGTGGCTGCGCGGCAAATGGTGCGGCTTGCGGCTTACAAGCTTGACATCAAAGATTCCCAAGCGTCCACATACTGTGCCATGGCGAAGCGCTTTGCCACTGATGTGGGCTTCGAGGTGTGTAACAGCGCTCTGCAATTATTCGGTGGCTATGGATACATCCGGGAATACCCCATGGAGCGGCACGTGCGCGATACCCGCGTTCATCAAATCCTTGAGGGAACCAACGAGATTATGCGGGTTATTGTTTCCCGCAAACTGTTAATGGAAGGCGCACTGGAGATTATCAAGTGAGTATAAGCACATCGGATAAACTGAAAATTGAGATTCGTGACAGCGTCGCATTGCTGACCATCGACAACCCCGCAGCAAATACCTGGGATGTGGAGAGCCTGCCTGCATTGCGCGATGCCGTGGAGAAGTTGAACGAAGATAAGTCTATCTACGCGCTAGTGATTACTGGTGAGGGAGAGAAATTCTTTTCTGCCGGTGCTGATCTAAAACTATTTGCCGATGGCGACCCGCAGACTGCCGGAGAAATGGCACGCTATTTCGGCGAGGCTTTTGAGACCCTTTCGAATTTTCGCGGAGTGTCCATCGCGGCGGTCAATGGTTTCGCTATGGGCGGCGGTCTTGAGGTGGCACTGGCTTGCGATATACGGATTGCAGAGGAGCAGGCTCAGATGGCGCTGCCCGAAGCCAAGGTAGGATTGTTGCCTTGCGCAGGAGGCACTCAGCGTTTGGCTTGGCTGGCGGGCGAGGGCTGGGCGAAGCGCGTCATATTGTGTGGTGAACGTCTGGATGCGGCTACTGCCGAGCGTATCGGTTTGGTAGAGGAGGTTGTCGGCAAGGGTGAGTCTTTGGAGCGCGCCCTGAAGCTGGCCGAACAGGTGGGGAATCAAAGCCCCACATCCGTGCGAATGTGCAAGACCCTCATTCACTCCGCCCGCGACAAGGCGATTGGCGATGGCTTGCAAGGAGAGCGTGATCTTTTCGTAGACCTATTTTCGACAGAAGATCAGAAAGAAGGCGTTAACGCATTTCTCGAAAAGCGTAAGCCCGACTGGAAGAACAGCTAAGGAAAATTACACATGTCTGATGCCCCTATTCTGTTTGAGGAATTGCCGGCCGGAGCCCGCAAACTTGGCCGGGTAACACTGAGTGTCGCGGCAACCTTGAACTCCCTCACGCTTGAAATGGTAGATTTGTTGCAGGCACAACTGGACGTCTGGCGCGAGGCTGATGATATCGGCGCGGTGTTTATCGAAGGTGCTGGCGAAAAAGCTTTTTGTGCTGGCGGCGACGTGCAGGCACTGCACAAGTCGTCGGTGGAAACACCGGGAGGGCCCTGCGACTATGCTGAGAACTTCTTCGCTCGTGAATACCGGATGAACTATACACTTCATACCTATCACAAGCCCATTGTCTGCTGGGGTCACGGCATTGTGATGGGCGGAGGTTTGGGTGTCATGGCAGGTTGTTCGCATCGAGTGGTGACAGAGAAAACCCGTATCGCTATGCCAGAGGTCACGATTGCCTTGTTTCCCGATGTCGGCGGCACCTGGTTCCTGAATCACATGCCCGGCAGTTCGGGTCAGTTCCTGGCTTTGACCGGTGCCTCCATTAACGCCGCGGACGCCATCTACACGGGTATTGCCGACCGTTTTATTACCAGCGAGCACAAGGCCGCGGTGGTCGACAGCTTGCTCGCTCAGCAATGGTCGACTGACCCGGCGAAAAATCATGGCCTTGTGCGCCACGCACTGCGGCCTTTTGCTGAGCAGAGTATCGCTCAGTGCCCCGGTGGACAGGTAGAGCCGCACCTCGGCTCTATCAATACCCTGTGTGACGGTGATGATATCCACGAGATTATTAACAATATTGTGTCACTGCAGACTCAGGACCCGTGGTTATCCAAAGCCGGCAAAAGCCTTGCGCATGGTTCGCCTCTTGCGGCTCTGTGGATCGCGCGGCAGTTGGCGGAGAACCGGCACGCCTCTTTGAAAGAAATCTTCCAGTCCGAAGTTCGCCTGGCGACCAACATCGTCCGCCATCCGGAGTTTGCCGAGGGTGTGCGCGCACTGCTGATTGACAAAGACCGCAGTCCAAGCTGGCAATACAAGACCTCCCGGGATGTGCCAGAGAGTGTACTGGCAAATTTTTTCAGTGATCCCTGGAATAGCAATCCGCTGGCAGACCTGTAACCGAATGACGAGGGGTATTGAATAATGGCTAATGTTGCATTTATAGGCCTTGGGAATATGGGCGGCCCAATGGCCACTAACCTGGTGAAGGCTAGCCACAACGTGGTGGTTTTTGACTTGGCGCAGGTAGCCTGCGATCAATTGGCAAGCGCGGGCGCTTCGATTGCCGCCACCGCGGCGGAGGCTGTGGTGGGGGCTGATTATGTGATTTCTATGCTACCCGCTGGTAAGCATGTAGCGGGCACCTACCTCGGGGATACTGGTCTGCTCGCAAAACTGGACATCGCTACGACCGTACTCGATTGCAGCACGATCGATGCTGCCACTGCGCGGACAGTCGGTGAGGCCGCTGCTACGATGAACATTGGCTTCATGGACGCTCCCGTTTCCGGGGGTGTCGCCGCGGCAGCTGCGGGAACGCTCGCGTTCATGTGCGGCGGCAGCGCAGAGACCTTCAAAAAAGCCGAGATTATCCTGAAAGACATGGGCAAGAATATTTTTCATGCTGGCCCTGCCGGGAGCGGGCAGGTAGCCAAGGGCTGTAATAATATGCTGCTGGCAATCCAAATGATCGGCACCTGTGAGGCGCTTGAAATGGGTGCTCGGAATGGACTCGTTCCGAAAGTCCTGTCTGATATTATGCTGGCCTCTTCCGGCCGCAACTGGTCACTAGAGGTGTATAACCCTTATCCTGGGGTGATGGAAGCCGCGCCCGCCAGTCATGATTACCAGCCTGGCTTTATGGTCGACCTGATGGTGAAAGATCTCGGTCTTGCTATGGAGATTGCCGAGCAAAGCGGTGTGAAAAACGTCATGGGGCAACTGGCACAAAGTCTGTATATGGAGTACCAGAGCGCGGGTAATGGTCAGCAAGACTTCTCCGGCATCCTGCAAAAATTGCAGGATTGATTCAGGGTATCTGGCGATGCTAAATCGTATCAGTCGCTGCAGTATGCGCTAAATTCTAGGGAAGTATTGTTAAAGCCTTCCTTCTCAGCCAGAATCCACGGCCGCTCGCAGTCTTGCGTACGTTCGCACCAGGTGTATCCCGCGGAAGCAATACAGCCATGCATATCGCGATCTGATCCGGTAGTCGTGGTCTGCGAGGAAGGGGTGGATTGTGTCGCGCAGCCCCCCATCAATAACAACGACGCAAGTAATCCTGCAGAACGGTAAGTCATGGCCCTATCCTCTAGTTGGTGCCCGAGACACACGATAAACAGCTATCACGTCATCTGGCAGGTCGGTTGCAGCGTTCATAGATGGGTTGCGCTAACACTTCGTCCGGTCAGTAGGCTTCATTTTCATCCCTCACATGCACTGTCAGATTTCCTATCGAATCAACCGCTAAGTTGAAAATGATGGGTTTACAGCACACTTGACAGTCTTCGATATACTCTTGTCCTGCCTCCTGCTGATCTACCAGTATATCGATAGACTCGCCACAGTAGGGGCACGAAACACTGTGTTCATCCAAAGGCCGCATAATTTACCTCTCAACCGCGGGGCGTTTTGTCACATGATGCTGATATTCATTGGCATATCCACAGGGGCTAGTGCGACCCTCGAGACAACTGATAATGCGGCCGACGCAATAGCGGGACTGCAGGTACGAATCGAGAAAAATACGCGTAGACTGTTGGCAAGGCTGTAAAGAATAAAGGGGTTCTGAACTGCGACACGCTCGACCGAGTTAAAAATACAACGAGCTGTTTGTCCTGCGAGGCGTTAGCCAAAGACTAAAAAGACGTCGATAAGTATGGGGGTTTATTCACGCTTACTAATGTAACGTCAACAACGGGGGCGCGTGGTAAGCCGCCCCGGCTGAATTGACGTGTTGTACTCTGGATATCTAGAGCGGGACGACCTTGTTTGCACAGGGGCCTTTTTGACCTTGACCCACTTCAAATTCAACGGCCTGGCCATCATTAAGTGTCGCAAAACCGCCGCCACTTTGTATTTCCGAATGATGAACAAACAGATCCTTTCCGCCGTCTTCAGGTGTAATGAAGCCGAAGCCTTTGTCAGCGTTAAACCACTTAACGGTACCTTTACTCATGTTACTTCCTCACTATGTAATGATTAATTCTGTTGATTTACGTTCGAGTTCACAGAAACGAAGACGAATCGTAAGTCTATTTACATCAAATTGCTATAAATCGCCAGTATTATCAGTGATATTGTCACTGTTTCCCGGCAATTCAGCATCCTGAGATGGGATATTTTTTGCCTCAGCTTTTTTAAGGCGCTTTTCTTCTTTCTTCTTTTTCTTCGCGATTTCCCGCTGCCGTTTCTCGAAAGAATAATTGGGTTTAGCCATCAAAATGCCTACCTATAGTTGACACAATTTGAATGTCGAAGGGAAAATATAGCAACGGGCGGGCCAGTTTTCGGCCCGCAGTCCAAGCTTATTGGGCATCCGGCGACCGTTTTGCATCACTTGAGCGCCACTGTTCCCGGTTTGAATCATTAAACTGCTGAAATTGATCATATTAATATAGACGTTCACCCGCGGGTTAGCCACCGCACTGCTGCAGAGTATGGGCAGGGAAAGTAACATACTTGTGGGACGAGCCCTATCGATTAGCGGAATTTCGCTGATGTAATAAACTGCCCAAAAGTCTCGCACCAAACGATTACCGTATTGAACTGCGTTAAATTCACGCCAGGCGGCACCGCGATAACGAAGTTTTTGAATGTATCAATATTACCGATAAGCTGCATGGAAGGCCTTAACTGCTCAAAATCGGCTTCTGTTTCTACAAACTGAGGCGAAAAATAGAGTTTGTAATCAGGCCCCGGAGCAAGATTTCCCATAAAAGTGACATATTTTTCGCCAACCGAAACCTTGCCCTCGCCCCAGTGTAAAGCATCACTGTCCTTCAGGTCGCGCTTGAATTGCGCAGTATAGCGGGCGTCCAAAGCGACCGCCTCTACGTCAACTTGGCTTGGCGGCGGCGGTGCGATGAGTATGGGTAGTGCGTAGATTCCGGCTGCAAACCCCAACGCACCTGCCGATAAGTGCGTAAAGACCAGAATGAGTAATATTCGTATGTTCATAATGCCTCGATGCATTCGCCTGTCGATTATGACGGCCATGCCCCTACCTGGGGCGTGTTAAAGAGGGTAAACCGTTCAAATCAAGGTTGCCGCGCTATGGTATTCCGGCCAGACCTGGCCTTGGCTGGACCGCAGGCATACATACCCTTCTTTAATCGGGCGGTAGATTGACCTCGGTAGTTGATATCCAGCTCTCCAGACAACAGTGTCATTCGTTCCGGTGATGTATGCCAGCGTGCGGGTAAGTCATAGTGACCTGGCACCTCAAAAAATACATCTACGTCTGATTTGGCAGGATCGCCATGCAGCACTGCTCTTTGGCAGCCTGATGGAAAAAATTCAGAGCATGGCCCCCACACGAAAGATTCATCATCAATCGAGTACGATGCCGGGGAGTCTGATGTATAACCGAGACATGTGTAGAAAATGAGCGTCGCGGCTGTGATGCTCGAACACGTTGATCGCCTTATCATCTGAAATTAATTCCTTTGATTCCTCGCCTGACGTTTCGGTTTTGCGCGACTGCAACGTAATTCTCGACCGTAACGGGTTAACGCTCTTTCAAATCTAAATAGTCCGCTTTCCTCTGTTTTTTCGATCAATATAAAATGCCCAAGACACTACTGTTATGATGTACACAAACGTGCCAACCGTTACGGTGAGCTGGTCAATAGTAGAGGTGACCCCGATAAAAAAAAGCGTAAGTAACAGTAAGAGCAACGCATAGATCTGGAAAATAGCGGCCCTGGCGGTGTAGAAAAATACGTATCGTGTATGCATTTCTGTCCTTTTATTGTTGCGGCCTGCCCCACCGCTAGCAGACGCCCGATACATTGCCCAGACAATGGCGCCCAGTGCCAGCATGAGCCGAGTAGCCGTAGGGTCAAACCCTCTCACCGGACGATACCACGCCAATGGGTTGGCGTCCCAGGGGCTGCATGGTTTTTCGGCCGCTAGCGATTTAACGGCTGAGGTGGCCTATTTTGTCATGGAACAGGTCTGGCCAAGGGCGTAGTCTGAGAACCCTCCAACCCTCGTTAAGGTCAATCGTATGTCTTTCGTTGTTGTAGAAAAGCCCCGGCCATACATCACACAGATCACGCTTAACCGCCCGGATCGCATGAACGCGATGGCGTTTGATGTCATGGTGCCTTTCAAGGAAGCGCTGGAAGAGGTGAGTTTTGATAACGAGACCCGCGTAGTTATCGTCACAGGCGCTGGAGCAGGTTTTTGTTCTGGCGCGGATCTGGAAGATCCGGGGTGGTTAGATATATTCGATGGCTTAACGGTGCCCGGTATTGCCCGCCGTGCTATGAAAATACTCGATGACGTTATCAAGGCGATACACGATATGCACCAGCCCGTTATCGGGGCAATCAACGGCCCCGCCATTGGCGGAGGCTTTTGTCTGGCGATGGCTACGGATATCCGCATCGCAGCGGAGGGTGCTTATTTCCGCCCTGCGGGGATTAACAATGGCCTCACATCTGCGGAGTTAGGGCTCAGCTACCTCTTGCCCCGAGCCGTAGGTACAAGTCGGGCGTTTGAGATTATGCTAACAGGGCGTGACGTAGAAGCAGCGGAGGCTGCCGCCATTGGTATTGTATCCCGGGCGGTGCCGAAAGAGGTGCTACTGGAGGAGTGTTACGCTGTCGCCGAGCGTATCAACGGTTTCAGCCAGCTGGGTGTAGAACTCAGTAAACAGATGTTGTGGTCCGGCGTCGATGCGGGCAGCCTGCATACACATATGAACCACGAGGGTCATGCGCAGCTGTTTGTGCGGATGACAACGCAGAACTTCGAGGAAGCGATCAAGGCACGCAAAGAAAGTAGGGCGCCGGATTTTAAGGATTAATCGTGGCGTAGCCGGATTCGCTAGCGGGTCATGAGTGAGTGGCAATGATAAAATCAGCGGTTTCGATCGTATCGATGCGAGCGTTTTTAGGCCGGATGAATAAAAGTTAGAGCCCGCGCAATACCTGCAGCACAGTGGAGTCGATTATGTGCCTGCGGTGCTTTGCTCGATGATCTGAGATCACCGGCACGCGCCGCACGGTGACTTCCGCAACTACTCGGATGATTGCTTGCGCAGCAGGGGAGAGCCACTCTTGTTGTCCGGCGTTTTATTGTTGGCTATGACACCGAGAGAAGACCTTAACAGGGGCGTATTGCGGCCTTGCCAGATCCAGATAATAGCGGGCGCCAGAGTAGGAACAATCAGCACGTTAAATTGGTAGAGGATACCGATGACGTTGGCATTGGGCACAAACACGTCAGGTTGTTCAAAAAAAGTACCCCCGAGATTTACCATAAGCTCCTTGAGACACAGGCATAGCAATCCGAACATCATCAGTAAATAAAGAATGATAAGGCCGTAAAGGTAGCTCCCGAGATAGGTGTCCCGCTGGGTCGCAAAGTGCAGCACGGTATAAAATGGCACTGAAACCGTCACGATCATCGGGTTGATCCTGAAACCGAGTTGATACTCCGCCCCGGCGAGGGGTACGGCTTCCCCATTATTCTCCCCGAAGCGGGTCATCAACAGCGCGCTAGAGCCGTCAAGGTAGAGAGCGTCTACAACTGTAGGAAACCAGTTGCTCAGGCATTGGCTGACCAGACCTATGGCCGGTGTTGCCACTGAGCCACCGAGGGTGGTCCATACAACAAAGCAGGGCACTATCAGTACAAATACATACAGCAGGAATTGCCGCATATGCGGTTGTTCAGGCATTGCCGGTTTCCGCAGACTGAGCCAGTCGAGACAGATAGCGCAGGTATACGGTGAATACGATCAAAACATCCAGCATGATAAGCGACGGCCATAAATACAGATGAATCCAGGTAAATATTTCCATGTTCCAGTCCCCCAGATAGAACAGGCTGATGATGCGAGCCAGGTTAAGCGTCTGAACGGCAAGAAACCCGATGCTTATGGCCAGTGCCTTGGCCTTCCAGTTGGCGGGATAGGCCAACACCCCGGCCACCAGCACGATGGTGGCTTCCACGCCGTTGCAGCCTGATTCGATAGATACGGCAAAGCCCGTGTCCTTAAATTGAAGAACTTTACCGTAGGCAATTACGGACGAATCGAAGGGTAGTATGATCGCCGCACTGATGCGTGCCAGCAGTGAGGTAAAGGGCGTGATCACATGATCTTGCACGGGTACCAGCATCTCCAGTGTAAACAGGGAAACCAGCAGGGCCATAAAAAAAATTAAAAAACGCGTCAAGCTCGGAAGCTCCTGATAAGACCACTTTCGGCAGTCTAGCATGCCTTTTGGGTGAGGTTATTCCAAGCTATCACTTTGTTCCCGAGTGCGGGGCTCCCCTGAAATCAGGTCGATATCAACCTCCGTCAGACGACGGTAGTCGCCTTGTCTCAGGACGAAAAACCAGGGGTACTCGCTGCTTTTAATAAAGTGCCGACCTCCCTCCGTATAAAGCGCTAGAGTGCTGTCGCCCCCGAGGCTTTGCACCGACAAAATTAGGTCTGCCTCTGTCAGGGCCAGAGAGTCCGCCGTGGCGGAAGTTGCTGGAGCTCCCACCTGCAGAGTTTTCAGAGCGTTGACCAAGGCTGCCGCCTCGTTTTTATTCGCTGGTAAACCCCCGGCTGCAAGCCATCGGTCGCTTTCGTAGTGCACGCTATAAAGGTCAGCGTCTATTCTCAGTGGCACCCTGACCTGCAAAAGCCGGGGGTCAACCCACGCGCCGCCCGTGAGCGGCAGGCTGCTGGTGTCCAGGGTTATGCTGTATACGTTTTGCTGCGTTGCGTTGCGCACGTGTGCGCGGCGGAAGCTCGGCGAGGCGCCAAGATACAGGCGGGCGAGGGCCTGCCCGCCTCCAGCGAGATCAATCCTGCGTTGAAAAAATTCGGTGTCTACCTGAAAGCGCCGGTGGGCCTGCTCCGTATGGGCCACCGGCCAGCCCCGTTGATGTCGGGAGAGGGCCGTGAGCAACGTGTCGACTAGTTGTGCGTCTGCTGGCAACGGAGTCTCTCCGGGAATCGTCCATTGGTCGCCGGAGCGTTGCAGAACTACCTTGTTACCGAGCGCGTCGCGCAGTTGTACGGTATCCACCGCGGCACTGTCAAAGGAGGGCAGTAGTGCGATTCCAGCGCCGCCGTCGTTAGCCGGTGCTCGCGGCCAGAATACCATTGCTGCGATCAGACACTGTGTGACCAGCACCAACAGCAGGAATGTGGTGGTTCGGTTCACAGTAAGAGTCCACGTGAATAGCGGCGGCGGCGCTGGCGAGCGTTGAACCAGCTTCCTAGAACCATCACGGCGAGCAGTAACAGGGCGAAAGCGTAGTTTGTGTATTCGATGGTCTTTTGCATGCGCCGCTCCATGGGCGGCAGCGTGCGGTTGAAATGTCCCCGGGAGCGGATGCCCAGCAGTTGCTCGTCCCGCATGGCCCAGTCCAGCGAGTTCAACATTAACTCAAGGCTGCCCAGATACTGTGTACTACTGGCGGCCACGATGCCCTGCAATATCTCGTCGCTCATAAAGTCATTCGAAGCATACAGAACGATACGGGCTGACTCGGCGGAGTGTTCCAGCAAGTTGGCGGAAGGAAAGTCTCCGGTGATGATTGCGCCCGGATTCCCCTCTCTAAAAAAAGAGCTGAATCGGCCATTCATGAGCAGACCTAGTGTGTAAGCCTTGCCGTCGCCCGCCGGTGCCTGCATATGGGCGGCGCCGCCGGTCCCCGCGGTCGGCATGATACCCCGCTTGCTCGACAACCATGCGTCAGAAGAACTTTGCAGCAGTGGAGTTATCTGCGTATCCGCGGCCGGTTTTGCGACGATCGGGGATGCCCAGGGCATGGTTAGTTGCGGCAGGTTGCGAGTCACCGGATGTGCGATCAAGCCCGGTGGGCGCAGGTCGATAAAATAGGGGTAGTTGCGCAGCTCGGCGTCCTGAAACTCATAGTCTCCTGCGAGGCGCGTCACCGGCACAGTGAAGCTTGCATTTTGACTGTCCAGCACCACGCTTTCCTCGATGTTGATTCCGTGATGAAGCAGCCACTCTTGTAGCCCGCTATCGTACGTATTGAGTTGCAGTTTTCCTGCAGTGATACTCGCCGAAAACGGTGCCGTAACCAGCACCACGGTGCCCCCTCTCATCAGGAACTGGTCGATGGCAAATAGCGCACGACTACCGAGCAACCGGGGTGCGATCACCGCTAGTATGTCGGCATCTGCTGCAACAGTGCCGTCCGACAGATCCTCCTGGCGCAGGCTGTATTCACGCGACAGGGCGCGTTCGAGATGGGTAAAGACCGGTCCCGAAGCCTGCAGTGGCGAGACGCCAGTGCGGTCCGGTGGCAGAGACAGCGCGACGACTTTATTGAAGCCGGTGGCGAACCGTTTCAGTCCCGCGTCCAGCGCCAACCGGAAGTTGGCAGGGTTGAATTCCCCCGCGGGCAGTTGCACCACTTGCTCCGAAGTAGCCAGCGTCAGGTAGAAATAAAACTCAGTGCCGGCACCCTCCTGAGCTACCATCGGTTTAAATCCCCAGTTCTCACGAATTCGCCTGGCAATGTCGCCGTCCCGTGCTTCGGGTTCGATAAAGCGCACGCTGAATTTACCCTCCGAGTTATCCGCCGCCAGGGCCAGTTGCTGTTCGATAGAGCGTTTGTAGGCGCGCAGTGTTTGCGGCAGCAGTGCATCCTTCGATACGTAGCCTATAAACTCAACGGGCTCTTCGATACCGTCGAACAGGCGTCCACCGGAAATATAGTCGGTCACTACTTGACGAATCGCGTTGGTGATTTGGTACTCCGGATTGCGCAGCAACACCTCGGTCGGTGTATTTGGCACCGCGCGCACTTCGACCAGATCAGTGAAGCGCAGGCTGCGAAATTCATTGCCATAGCGCACCAGCACATTGAAATAGGCATTGACCAGCGAGGCTTGGTGTCGATCCGCAATACGGAACGGGGTGGAGGAAATGCCGTAGATCTCGTTGGCCTCGCGCTCCAGTGACGGGTCTGTGGCAGGGTCTACGATATGGCGGATCACCTTGCCGTTGCCCGCGATCTCATATTCTTGCAACAAGTCCTGAATTTGTGGCACCAACGGTGCCAGTAAGGGGTGCGTCTTACTGCTGAAGTAGCCCTGGATCAGTAGGGGCTCCTGCAGGTCCTTCAGCAGAAAACTCGTAGCGGGAGAAACGGAGTACAACTTACCCTCGGTGGTGTCGAGGCGCAGAGTGTCCAGCGGACTAAGCCACAAGTTGGTCATGAACAAGTTGGCGATAAGCAGCAGGGTGATGCGCCGTTTACGCTTCAGCCCGACTGTGGCGGGCTGGCCATAGCAGCGCAGGGATTCCAGTGCGTATACATTTAGAGCAAGAAAACCCGCACCCATGGACATGTAATAGATGACGTCGCGTAGATCCAATACGCCGCGGGTGATAGCGTCGAATCGCGCAGCGCTGCCCAGCATGCGCAACATATTGCCAGTGTGGTCACTGAAATAGGCGGTAAAGTCGGGGCTGCCAGACAGATACAAAACGGAGCACAGCATTACGGTGGCAATAAGACTCACCACGGAGTTATCGGACAGCGCGGAGATATACAATCCGATGGTCAGGTACATGCCCCCCAGCATCAGGGTTGCAGCATATCCTCCAAGCACCGGCCCCCAGTCAAGGTTAGCGATCAATGCAACCGTGAAGGGCAGAGGCAGTGTCAACACGACTGCCAGACCGAGCAGAGTGAAGCAGGCGCAGAATTTCCCCGCTACGAAAGACCAGGGGCTGTGAGGCTGGGTGAGAATATGCTCTATAGTGCCGCGGCTGCGCTCCTCGCTCCAAGCGCGCATAGTCAGTGCTGCACAGAGAAAAATCAGCAATACCGGCATCCACTCGAAGAGGGGGCGGATGTCGGCGATATTGCGAGCAAAGAAAGATTCCACCCAGAATACAATGAAGCCGTTGGCAGCGGCAAAGGACGCGAGGAACAGCCAAGCCACGGGAGAAGCAAAAAAGAGGCGTAGCTCCCTGCGCGCAACTGTCGTTGCTACAGGGTCACTGCCCATTTTTATGGACCTCACGGAACACGTTTTCAAGGCCTTTTTCAATCAGCTCCGGCAGCGCCTGGTCCACAGCCAGTTGACCGCCGCGCATGAGAAGAACGCGGTCACATACCGCCTCTACTTCCTGCATGATGTGGGTGGAGAGAATGACTGTAGCGTGATTGGCGGCCTGTTGAATCAACTCGCGCATCTGCCAGGTTTGGCCCGGATCCAGTCCGTTGGTGGGCTCATCCAGGATCAAAAGACGGGGTTGACCTAACAGTGCTTGCGCCACGCCAACCCGTTGTCGTGAGCCCCGTGACAGGGTGTGCACCGGTGCCAATGCGTACTGCTCGAGGTCCGTGGCCATTATGACCTCGCGCATGCATTGCAGCCGCGCTTTTGCCGAAATCCCCTTAAGAACCGTCATATACTCCAGATACTCTGCAACGGTCATGTTCGGATAGAGCGGTAGATTTTCCGGCAGGTAACCAAGATGTTGCTGCATAGTGCGTGGGTCTTTTATCACATCGATCCCGTCCACCGTGATCTTACCTGCGGAGGGTTCCAGATAGCCACAGAGCATTCTCATCAGAGTGGTTTTGCCGGCGCCGTTATGTCCCAGCAGACCGACGATTTCACCGGTGCCGATGCTAAAATTCAGGTTGTCTACGGCGGCGGTATCGCCGTAGTGACGACACAGTGATTCGACTTCAACCACGCGGTGATTGACTTCGCGCGGTGTATCGCTGTGTTATAGGCATGGGCGGGCGGCAGCCATTTCAAATGTCGAAAAGTAATTTGATGATGAACAGAATCAGCACCACATTAAGCACCCGCTTGATGAGGCGCTCACCGCCGGCAACGGAGTAGTGTACCCCCAGGTAGCCGCCAATAGAGTTTCCCACTGCGAGGAAAATGCCGACCATCCATAGTAATTCCACCTGGCTTGCAAAGACCACAAGTGCAATCACCGTGTACACGGCCACAATAAATACCTTGTGCATGTTGGTGCGTACCAGATCGAGGCCCATGACCCGGTTGAGCACCGGCATAATAATGAAGCCGATACCGAGCTGTATAAACCCACCCCAGAAGCCCACCCCTATCATCAGCAGGTGTCCTCGCAGGAGTTGTTGTGGGGTGGGCTGGTATTCATCCGGCTGGGCCTGTTTGCCCTTGTCAAAGTACATGATCAGCATGACGGCAACCATGATCAGAGCGAGGGCTCGATTGAACCACACGCCGTCCAACTGTACGCCTAGCATGGCGCCTGCGATGGCTCCGGGAATAGCGCATAGGGCCAGAGTCAGGCTCAGTTTAAAGTCCCGAAAGCCCCGGCGTGCGAAGGTGGTGATCGCGGTGAGGTTCTGTGCGAGGATCGCGATGCGGTTGGTGCCGTTGGCGACGGGTCCGGGAATACCCATGAAGACCATGACGGGTACGGTGAGTAGTGAGCCGCCTCCGGCCATAACATTTAAAAATCCGGCAATGGTTCCAACCACCACCAGCAGGCCTGCCTGCCATAGCTCCAGTGCCATGATCAGTCCCCCGTCCAGGGCTCGCGCAGAGTCACGAATTCCTCAGCGGTGGTGGGATGAATACCGATCGTCGTATCAAAAATAGCCTTGGTGGCGCCGGCACGCATGGCGACGGCAAAGCCCTGCGTAATTTCGCCGGCGTCCGGCCCCATCATGTGCAGGCCCACCACTCGATCGGTGGTGGCATCCACTATGAGTTTCATGAAGGACTTTTCTTCTCGGCCGCTCAGTGTGTGCTTCAGGGGACGGAAATTGGATTTGAACAGGCGCAATTCACCGAACTCTACCCGTGCCTGTTCCTCAGTGAAGCCCACCGTGCCGATTGTCGGCTGGCAGAACACCGCAGAGGGAATGAAGTCATAATCCACCTGCTGGTTCATACCCCCAAACTGGCGCCGGGCAAACGCCATGCCCTCGGCCAGGGCGACAGGTGTTAATTCCATACCACCAATTACATCACCCACGGCAAATATGCTGGCCTCGGTGGTTTGAAACGCGTGGTCGACCGCAATAGTGCCGGCGTCGTTTAGCGTCACGTTCACGTTTTCAAGCCCCAAACCCGCTAGGTTAGGGTTGCGGCCGGTGGCGTAGAGTACCGCGTCTGCTTCCAACGCCGTTCCGTCGTCCAGCTCCACCCGCAGGCCATCTTTTATCTGTTTAATGCTGCGCACGTTGACTTCAAATTTCAGGTCTATACCGCTGTTTGGAATTTCTTGCGCGGCGTGTTTGCGGATATCGAGGTCGAAGCCGCGAAGAAACAGAGACTGACGATACAGTTGCGTTACGTTTGCTCCCAGACCGTTGAATATCCCTGCAAACTCTACTGCAATATAACCACCGCCCACGATAACGAGTCGTCGTGGGAATGTTTCGAGGTCAAAAATTTCGTTTGAGGTAACGGCGTGTTCATTGCCGGGGAACTCGGGTACGAAGGGCCAGCCCCCGGTAGCGATCAGGAGTTTATCCGCCGAGTAATGAGTATCTCCAACTGCCACTGTGTGTGCGTCGATAATTCTCCCGCGGCCATTGATGACGTCCGCGCCGGCACCTTGCAACAGGGTGTCGTAAATATCATTGAGGCGGGCTATCTCCCCTTTCTTGTTGTCCCGCAGAGTAGTCCAGTCGAACTGGGGTTTCTTGCCTTTCCAGCCGAAGCCCACAGCATCGTCAAAGCCCTTGCCGAACTGAGACGCATAAACGTAGAGCTTCTTCGGGACACAGCCCACGTTGACACAGGTGCCACCCATGTATTGGTCTTCCGCTATGGCTACGCGGGCACCGAAACTTGCTGCCATTCGGGCAGCACGCACCCCGCCGGAGCCGGCGCCGATCACAAAAAGGTCGTAGTCGAATGTGCTCACAGTCTAACCGCTTGAAAATACGTTATCGTTTAGTCTAGCAGGGCAAGCTTGTCGCAGGCTATCCCGAGCGCCCGTAGATATTTATTTCGCTGCAGGTAGGATAGTGGACAAGAACTCATTACCATATGGCCTTGGAAAAGTTTTTACTTGTATGGCCATGCTGTTGAATAAAGGAAAACTGATGAATATGCCCAGATTGTTCACTCGCTGGCCTCTTTGGCTTGTACCTCTGATGTTTGCAACGTCCGGTTGGGCGGAAGATGCCGCAGCGGTCCAGGATGAAGTATTGCTCAAGAACGGCTCCCGCCTCGTTGGCAAAGTGGTCAGTTCCCGCGATGGCGTGGTGACTATAGAAACTGATTTTGCGGGTACGTTGGAAATCAAGATGGACAAAGTTGAAGGGATCAATGTGCCTGAAGCGGTGGTAGTTTTGATGGAGGACAATACGGTTCACCGGGATTCTTCCCTCAGTATGAGCGAAGAGCGACTGGTTCTGGGTGGAGAGGCAAAAACCTATCCTCGAGATGACCTACGGGTACTGAACCCGGAGCCGTGGGAGATGGGAGAGGGATACCGCTGGACGGGTAAGGCGGGTATGGCCTTCCAGCTGCAGCGGGGCAATACCGATACAGACGAACTGGATGTCAATATACATGCGGCCTGGCGAAGCACACGGGATCGCTACCGTTTCATGTGGACGAGCGAGCTGGATAAAAGCGACAACGAAAAAACCGCAGATAACTGGCAGACATCGGGCAGGTACGATTATTTCCTCACCGACCCCAACTATGTTGGAGGGATACTATTTGTAGAGTCAGACAAATTCAGGGATCTGGATCGGCGCACGATGCTTGGACCTTACTATGGCCGGCAATTTTTTGCCGAACCAAGATTGACACTCAGCGGCGACTGGGGCGTGTCATGGGTTGACGAAAAGTATGATACTGCGGAAGATCAGGATTACCCAGCCACCAACTGGAGTATCGATGCGTCCAGTAATATCCTGGGCGGCAACTCTTCTGTGTACTACCGCCAGCTTGGTATCTGGAACTTGGACGACACGTCAGATGTGATGCTGAACAATACGTTTGGCCTTTCCTTTCCGTTATTATGGAAATTGGAGGCCGCGGCGGAGGTCTTGCTGGAATACGACAGTGGGTCTGTGGAAGGTGTGAAAGAACTCGATCAGACGTATAAATTCAGGGTAGATTACAGCTGGTAGAGAAGGGTCGCGGCCCCTGGGTGGCGAGTTCCTGGCCGCGGTTTCCTTCTGTGCTACTGGCCGCGAGGGGCCTTGAATATTTTTCGGAACCAGTCTGCAGGGGTTTCATTGGCCAGATCGGTGAACTCGCCAGCGTCCAGATACATGCCATGCTCCTGGCAGACTTCATAGACAATATGGGGCTGGTCCGGGTCGGAGACTTTATTCATCTCCTGGCCGCAGCGCGGGCAGGCCACGTTTTCGACCGAATCCCATTTCCTGCCTTCGCTGGCCTTGCCGGTATCGAGTGCTTCGCCCATCCATTTGCTCTTTAGCAGGGTGGCTTCTCCCTTGTCGAACCAGATGCCTTGGCAGTTGGTGCAGCGGTCAATGAGCAGATCGCTCCCGTAGGAGACCTCCTCCATGCCGTGGCCGCATTTTGGGCATTCTATGCTGTGCACACTCGAATCGTATTCCATTTCAACTCTCCGCTCCGCTGCTCGGGCTAGTTTCGCGAGTATAAAAAGGCGTGTTGAGCCTGCGCTGCCGCGACCTCGATCCCGCCACGCGCCGTCTCATCACAATCGCCGTCAGATTATCGTATGCGTTACCAATAAGGGCAAGGCAGCTGCGAAGAAAAACCATGCAAGAACTGACTTATCCGCACAACGGGCTCATTGCAAGCGCCTCACTTCAGTAGATTTGCCACCACTGCCACTGCCACTGCCACTGCCACTGCCATTGCCATTGCCACTGAGAGAGGGCAGTGAAACCAGGTACTCCACCGGGAAATCAAGCCCCGAGGTATTCTGGTCCAGTGTTAGCTGAACGGGCTGGTCTATGGTCAGCAGGGCGCCGCAGGCGTCCCCTGCATCACAAATGAGAAAATCGTTGTCCGTATCGGTGCCCGCCAAGATTTCGTAATCGCCCGCCGGGATATCCCTGAATTCGAAGGGGTACAGACTGTTGCTGCTGGTGGCAACGAACTGTGCGACAGGGGTCGCTTCTCCCACTTCGAGAAGCAGGACGTAAATCACGCCCAGTCCTGTTCCGGACTCACCCAACCCTTCGGATACCAGCACTCTCACCGTCAGGGTGTTTACACTGGACTGGGCAACAATATCGGCTGAGTAAATGCCAGCGGTGAGTAGGGCCCTGTCTACCGTGACTGAATAGGTACCCAGACCGGCGGTATCCGCGTCGACGGCGCTGACTTGTAGCCAGGCTTCGGACGTCGTCAGTGCCTGCAACTGCAGCGAACCGCCACCTGCGTTATCGAGGTTCAATGTCAGGGATGAAGTGCTGCCACCGAAGTTCAGCGTAGTGGCTGAGGCGACCAGTATGGGGTTGTTTGCGGGTGAAGAACCGGATGCTTCCAGGGCTGCCAGCACTGCCCGTTGCGCATTGATGAGACCATGGCCGTAATCATCGTCGCGGCCAGCCGGCCCCAGATCATCGGTCAATGCTCCAGAGGCCAGCAGATTGTCAATGTCTGCCGGCGTGAGGTCAGGGTTTACACTTTTCATCAAGGCAAGCACACCGGACACGTGCGGTGCAGCAAAGGAGGTGCCGTCGAGGAAGCTATAAACATAATTTAAGCTATTGTCTGGTCGTATTTCGCCACTGGTACTCAATATACCGTCGGGAAATCCATCGCCGTTGAGGTCGACACCCCGGTCGCCGCCCGGCGCGCTGACGTCGACTGCCGCCCCGTAGTTTGAGTAGACCGCAAGGCGGCGCTGCGCGTCGACGGCGCTGACGGAGATAACATTGTTATAAGACGCAGGGTACAGTGGCATGCTGCTTGCATTGTTGCCGGCCGCCGCGACGACGATCACGCCAGCCGCTTTGACCTCGTTGTAGAGATTCTGTCTAGACTGGTCGAAAGGCGCACCACCGAGGCTCAGGTTGATGATGTCCGCCGGCGCGTCTGGCACTGCGCCAGAATCATTAGGTAGGCCTGCGGCGAATCGAACCGCCTGTCCGATGTCGTAGGACGTTCCTGTCCCGCCCGCTCCCAGCGCACGCAGTGGCATCACTCGGGCGCCAAACGCGCTGCCGGCGACACCCTGAATATTGTCGCTGCGCGCCGCCACTGTGCCACTGACATGGGTGCCGTGGAAACTTTCGGAGCCTCCTCCAAATGAGCTGCCAGGGTCAGACGGGTCAGGGTCGATGCCGTCGCCGTCCAGCGCCTCATCCGGGTTACGCACGAAGTCGTAGCCGGACACCAGTTGACCGGCGAGATCGGGATGGTTGAACAGAATGCCGGTATCGATCACCGCCACCAGCACGTCGGTGCTCCCGACGGTTGTATCCCAGGCCTCCGGTAAATTGATTAATGGATAATGCCATTGATACTGCAAGCCCTGATCGTTCGGGATGGCCTGAGTGAACACCCGGTAATTGGGGTATGCGGAACGCACGGACGGATCTTTACGCAGCGACTTAATCATCATCAGTGTTTCCCAGCGCGCCCGCTGTGAGGCGTCTGTGATATTGATTCCCTTGGTGGCTGCATTGGCCAGGCTTTGCGACGGCGGCTGCCCTAAAAGAAGGGATCGGCGCATAGCCATGAGCCGACTGCGTCCCGCTCCGCCGGCGCGGTGTTGCAGCCCCCAGCGGCGGCTCGCACCCAGGTCTGCGGGGGCTGCGTTGTTAGCTTCCGCCTCGGCGGTGTAATTCACTACTGCTTCCCACGGGACGATCTCATGGTTTTGATCGGAGTAAGCCAGCGTAGTGTTGGGCGCGCCGATGGCGAGGGTATAGTTGGTAGCGCCACCGAATGCGAAGACATTAACCAGGTAGGTGCCGTCTGCGGGCACATCCACGAACTCTACCTCTCCGGTGCCAATGGAGAATACGACTGTTTCGTCTTCGGCGCTCCATAGGTACAGGTCGGCGTCGGCGACGTTAAAGTCAGCCACCACCATGGTGATGCGCTGCCCCTCCAGCAACTCGACGCGGAAATAGTCCTCCACGTCACCGCCGAGCTGTGACTGCCCCTCGGCGCCGCTACCCGGCTGATTGACATAACCGCCCAGGGTAATCGGGTTGGCGATTGATTGGGCGCTGCTGCGCGTGTTGTTGCTGATCGTAGTTTGCAGTGGATCGTTGGTGTCGCTGTCGACAGTCTGGCTGCTGGACGTGCTGATGGTGCCCGACAGCGTAAAGGCCTCGAATACGGGGGGCGGCAGCGGTGGCTCGGGTGGGGGGCTGTCAGATGCGCTGCTACCGCCACCGCCGCCACCACCGCCGCAGGCGGCAAGGCAAGCACAGAGGACAGCAAGGATGCACCGATTGGTGCGCGCTGCCCGCGAGTTCGGGCGCGGCGTGGCGTACTGTGTCAGGGATACAAAAAAGATAACAGGGTCTCCTAGTGGTGACAGAAAGCCGCAGTGTGTAAAGTAAGTGTACAGGTAGTGGGGCCATCCGGATCATTGTCCGGCACGTTTTCCCTGTAACCTACACGACAATCGCTAATGTTAGTTGCCGCTGCTGGAGGCGAGCCTCGATGAGAAGAGTATACCTGACGTTCTTGTGCATGTTCGCGCTATCCCTCACTGCTCATGCGAAAACGCCGAATATCCTTGTCATTTGGGGAGATGATATTGGTTGGTCTAACATAAGCGCCTATCACCGCGGCATGCTAGGCGGTAGCACGCCCAATATCGACCGTATCGCCAACGAGGGCGCACTGTTTACTGATTACTACGGCGAACAGAGCTGTACCGCTGGGCGTTCCGCCTTTATAACCGGGCAACACCCCCTGCGCACCGGGCTTCTGAAAGTGGGTATGCCGGGCGCAGAGATCGGCCTGCAGGCGGAGGATCCGACCATTGCCGAGATTCTCAAGCCGCTAGGTTATGCGACAGGCCAGTTCGGCAAGAACCATCTCGGCGACAAGGACAAGTTCCTGCCGACCAACCATGGATTCGATGAGTTTCTGGGCAACCTCTATCACCTCAATGCGGAAGAGGAGCCGGAGACCTATTTCTATCCCAAGGACCCCGACTTTCGTAAGCGTTTTGCGCCCCGCGGCGTGATTCATTCTTTTGCTGACGGCAAGATACAGGATACGGGGCCCCTGACGCGCAAGCGGATGGAGACTATCGACCAGGAGTTTACTGACGCGGCGCTCACGTTCATGCGCACGTCCCACGAAGACAACAAGCCTTTTTTCGTTTGGTTCAACGCCACGCGGATGCACATCTGGACTCGCTTGTCTCCCGAGTGGGACGGCAAGTCGGGCTACGGTCTTTATGCCGATGGTCTGATGGAGCACGATCATCAAGTCGGTCAATTGCTGAACGAATTGCAGACGCTGGGCATCGAGGATGACACCATTGTCATTTACAGTACCGATAATGGTTCTCAGACTAACACCTATCCCGACGGCGGTGCAGAACCCTTCCGTGGCGAAAAAGGATCAACTTGGGAAGGTGGTTTTCGCGTGCCAGCGCTGATTCGCTGGCCCGGGGTGGTGCAGCCCGGTACCGTCATCAATGACATATTTTCTCATCAGGACTGGTTTCCCACATTGGCCTCTGCGGCAGGCGTCGAGGACATCGATAAGAAATTGGAGAAGGGTTATACAGCGGGAGACAAATCATTCAAGGTCCATCTCGATGGATATGACCAAACCGATTTGCTTTCGGGCACGGGGCCGGGTAAGCGTGAGACGATTTTTTACTTCGACGACAATGCCAACTTCAATGCTATGCGCTGGAATGATTGGAAAATCCATTTCGCACTGCAAATGGACGGCTGGGGTGGCCCGCGTGAGTCGCTAAACTTCCCGCGGATGATCCACTTGCGCTCTGACCCCTACGAAACGTCTCTCGATTCGGGCCTGTATACTCGCTTCTTCGCGGATCAACTGTGGCTTTTCGTGCCGGTGCAGCAGGAGGTGGGCAAATGGTTGATGACTTTCCGGCAGTTCCCGCCGCGTCAGCCTACGGCGAGCTTTACCGTCGACAAAATGATGGCCTACATGCAGCAGATGCTGCAGCAACGTGCAATGGGTGCTGCCGGTGCCGGAGGGACGCCTCCCTGAGAGGACTCGCTGACACTAGCTCGCACCGGTTCAGCTAGCGTCCGCTGAAAGTACCTGGCCGGCGCTCGGTCATGGCGCGGATGCCCTCTTGAAAATCTTCAGTCGCAGAAAGGCGCAACTGCTCCCGGTTCTCATGGTCGGTCATTGTGCTTACTTTGCCTGCGAGCCCTTCGCGCATCGTCGCCCTTATCGACAGTAACGCCAGTGGGGCATTAGCGGCGATCTCGGCCGCAAAGGCCAGCGCCTCTTCACGCAGTTTTTCCTGGGTGGTGAAAATATCTGCGAGACCCCATTCGTAAGCCTGCTCGCCCTTGATGCGTCGAGATGTATAAAACATCAGGTTAGCGCGTTGCTGACCAATGAGCTGTGGCAGCGTGTGGCTCAGTCCGAAACCTGGGTGTAGACCAAGGGCTGCGAAGTTCGCTGTAAACCGGGCCTCCTCACAGCACACCCGAAAATCCGCCGCGACCGCGAGGCCCAGTCCGCCGCCTGTTGCCGCGCCTTGCACGGCGGCGATGAGTGGTTTTTTGCAGTTGAAAATCCGAATCGCTGCAGCGTACAGTGGATTGCCTTGTTGCTCTGTTGCGTCATCGAATACGGTAGCCTTCTGGTTGAAATCGGCGCCTGCGCAAAATGATTTCCCCTTGGAGGCGAGCACAACGGCACGACACTCGGGATCCTTATCCAATGTTTCCAGCGCGGCCGCCGTATCATTAATCAAGGCTATGTCAAAAAAATTGTGCGGGGGTCTGCAGATTTCCAGCAGAGCCACATGTCCCTGCAGTGCAACATTGATGTCTCCGAACCGTAAAGCCATTACTGCTCCCAAGTAGCCACTGATAAAAGCATGACGCTATCACATTCATTCAAGCATTGCCGGTGCCGTCGTTTCATCCAGCTGCGGTCGTGGCGCTTCGATTAGCCGTTCACGTTGGACGGGCATTCACGCCACGGTTCACTGACGGCATAGGGTATTGAATTTCGGCTGGGTCTGACACTGATTGAGCTCTCTCTTGTCATGAAAGGGCTGGCAGTTTTTCGTTTTATGGTTAGACTTAGCCTAGATCGGCACTTGCGCGTTTTTTGCGCTTCCGATGACGTTATGTTTGAGGAATCAAGATGAAAGGCAACCTGAGTTCCACCACCTCGGTCGTGTTTGCTGCGGTACTTTGCTTATGCTCAGATTTTACTTGGGCCTCTTCTGATTCCGAACGTATTCGAGCGCTCGAAATGCTTGTCGAGCAGCAGCAAAAAATGCTTGAGAATATGAATATTGAGCTGCAGCGACTCAAGGCTGGTGAGGCCGCCATCGTTGAAGACATCGTTATTGTCGACGAAACTATTACTGAATCGGTAACCGAGCAGAAGGCCAAGCCCGATTTTAGTATGGAGGTATACGGTTTTGTCAGAGCCGATGCCATCTACGACTTCAAGCGCGTCGACCCTGATTGGAACGACACCTTGCGCGTTAGTACGATTCCCACCAAAAGTGGGACTTACGGCAATGATGGCGAATCTATTTTCAGTGTGCGCCAGTCGCGCTTGGGTGTGAAAGGCGACTATGGCCCCGATGTGACTTACCTGCTGGAGGCTGAACTGTTTGGAGTGGGGGGCGATCAAGGCCAGACCACGCCGCGCTTGCGGCATGCCTGGGCTACGTACAAGAATTTCGGCATGGGCCAGACCTGGTCCAACTTTATGGACCCGGGTGTGTTCCCCAATACTATCGATTACTGGGGGCCTACCGGCATGGTGTTTTATCGAAATCAGCAGGCGCGATACTCTATACCGTTGGGTCCGGATATGTTGTCTTTCTCACTGGAGGATCCCAACACCTCATTCACGGTTGGACGTTTCCGCAATGTAAAGGCCTGCGACCTGCCGAATCCTGAGCCGGGCTGCGCCTCTACAGATTCTACCGCCGCTGATATTTTCCAGGCGCACAACGACCTGCCCGACTTTACAGCGTCCTATCAGAAAAATGGCGATTTCGGTCATTACAAGCTGGCGGGTATCGTGCGCAAGCTTGGCTACGAGCGACTGGACAACGGTGATGATGGTTACAAGGTGGGCTGGGGTATCAATGCCAGTACGGTGCTGAACACCTGGGGTCAGGACAACGTGAAGCTTGAGGCTGTCTATGGCGAAGGCGTGGGCAATTACATGAATGATGGTGGTGTGGATATCGCGCCGGACTCAGCTGATTTGGACAGCGCCAAGGCAGGGACCGTGCCCATTTTGGGCATCGTCGCGTACTACGATCACTACTGGAATGAACGCTGGTCGACGTCCTTTGGCTGGTCTATGACTGACCTCAATACAGACGATGGTCAAGCGGGCAATGAATTCGAAAAGGGGCAGATTGCGCAGATCAATCTGCTGCACTACCCCTTGGACAATGTGATGATGGGCGGTGAGTTTATATGGGGGCAGCGCGAGAATATCGACGGTAACAAGGGCTCTGATTATCGTGTGCAGTTCTCGCTGCAGGTCAACTTTGACTCGGGCAATCTTTTCGCGCGGTGATCTGAACCGTACTCTCCAGTGGCGCCACAACATTCACTATGGCCAACACGCGGTATGATTGGTGTTTGCAGAATCTCGTTTAAACAGAGGATAGTAAAATGGCAAATTGTCCAGAAAATACAAGGCTACACAAATTTATCAGTTTCGTTTTTATTATCGCACTGTCGAGCACGCTCTGTGCACAGGCGTATGCACGAGGACCTTACAGCTATACAGGCGTTGAGTTGCAGAATGCTGTCGATGAGGCCTATGAGAAATTCAAGGGTTTGAAGGACGGCAAGAATGCGGACTATATTCCAATCCTCGCGACCGTGCCTTCCGAGCTATTTGGTGTGGTGATCGTTACCAAGGCCGGCGATGTATATTCTGCCGGCGATACAGACTATATCTTTGCCATTGAATCTACATCCAAGCCGTTCAACCTGGCGCTGGTGATGGAAGAGTACGGGCCAGAGGAGGTACAGGAAAAAATCGGGGTGGAGGCGACAGGCCTACCGTTCAACTCGAAATTGGCAATGGAACTGATAAAAGCGCGCTCGGTCAATCCACTGGTGAATGCCGGCGCCATTGCCCAGGTGAGCATGGTGAAAGCCAAGAACGAAGAGGAGCGCTGGGACAAGGTCTTTCAGAACATGAAAGATTTTGCAGGCACCGAGCTTAAGGTGATGGATGAGGTGTACGAATCAGAAATCACCACTTCATGGTCTAACCGTGCGATCGCTAACCTACTTTATAACTACGGCCGCCTTTACAGCGAGCCGGAGGATGCCCTGCGCGTTTATACGAAAATGTGCTCTGTCGGAGTTTCGACCACGGATCTGGGTTTTATGGGCGCTACGCTGGCTAATGGCGGCGTTAACCCCAAGACGGGTAAGCGCCTCATGAAGGAAGAATACGTCCATCACCTGCTGGCTGTGATGCTGACAGCCGGGTTTTATGACGAGTCAGGTGAATGGGCTTACACGGCCGGTTTGCCGAGTAAAACAGGTGTAGGTGGTGGTATTGTGTCTGTGGTGCCTGGCGTTTTGGCCATTGCTGCTTTCTCTCCCCGACTTAACGAGGCGGGCAATAGCGTTCGTGCGCAGGAGGCGATTGACTATATCTCGGACAAATTCGACCTCAACATTTTCAAGCCCCGCAAGTTGCCAGCGGTGATGTAAAAAGGGGGTGCGATTGCTTCCGGCGGCAAAAAGAAAATCATCCGCAACCGCGCGTTTTATATTTGTAAAACTTAATGCGCGCGGGGGCCACGCTACCCAAGGTAATCCCGAATCTCGAGATAGTCCTGCACTACGCGTTCAGGGCTGAATGTGTGAAACCCGGAGCCTCGGTAGTCCGGCTCAAAGATCGCCTGCAGTTTACCCTCTGGGTTGAGCAGAAACAGCGTCACCCCGTGGTTGACTTCGTACTCGTTGTCCGCGGGGTTAACATCGTCGCCTGTTTTCGGGACCAACTGCGCCACAATGCCGAGACCTTTTTCAAAGGGCAGGTGAGGGTTTTCGCTATCGTCCGCATGGGTTAGACCCACAAAGGATTTATTGAAGAACGGCATATAGGAAGCGAGTTGGTCTACCGTGTCACGGCGATGGTCCACACTGTAAAAAAGCACGCGCAAATCGTTCTCGCGGCCCTGGGCCTCCAGCAGATTGCTCACGCTTACAAGCTGATTTAGCGTAGTTGGACAAATATCCGGACAGGTGGTGAAACCGTAAGAGACGATATGCCAACGGCCTTTGAGTGCCTCGTTGTCAAATACTCGATTGTGGTGGTCCAATAGCTCGAATGATTGTAGCGCGCGGGCCTCGGGTAAGAGCACTCCTTGTATTAAGGGCGGAGCTGGCGGTCGATTCAGTAATATAAGCACCGCGACCAAAGCGATACAGGCATTGGCGACAAGGAAGCCGCGAAACATCCGCGTTTTGGCAGATACATTCATAGATTGTCGCCTAGCGGTCGAAAAATATCAGTCGGGTAAGATAGGTATAATCGGCCTCAATGGCCATTAGTATGATTAGCACAGCGATGGCTGTGAGAGGCAAAAAGAGGACATACTTGAGTGAAAGCCGCTCCCACTGCACGTGCATGAAGATGGAAATAATCAAGCCGGCCTTAAGGAACATAAAAATGAGTATCAATGTCCAGCGCAGGGAACCCTGCAGCTGGAAGTAGTCGACCGCGTAGGAGAACGCACTGAACACAAAAAGCAGAAGCCATATCTTCAGGTAGATACCAATTGGATGCTGCTGGCCCGCTGTTTCACTCATACTGTCACCTCACCACAGGTAAAAGAACGCAAAGATAAACACCCAAACCAGGTCTACAAAGTGCCAGTAGAGTCCGGCAATCTCGACAATTGCGAGGTCTTTTCCCTCGTAGTAACCCGAGCCAACCCGTCGTGCAGTCCACAAAAGGTAAATAACACCCGCGGTTACGTGAAGGCCGTGAAAGCCGGTAATCATGAAAAATGCAGAACCGAACTGGGATGCGCCCCACGGATTACCCCAGGGGCGGACGCCCTCTTCAATCAATTTGCTCCATTCGAACGCCTGCATTCCTACGAAAGACGCACCGAAAAGTGCGGTGGCAACGATAAGCCACACTGTTTTTTTTATGTCTCCCCGGTAGGCATAGTTAACCGCCATGGCCATCGTCCCGGAGCTGGTTATCAATATAAAGGTCATAATGGCAATCAACAGCAACGGCACATACTCGCCGAATATTTGCAGCGCAAACACCTCGCTGGCGTTGGGCCATGGGTCCGTTGCCGAAATGCGTACGTTCATATAACTGGTGAGGAATACGCTGAAGATAAAAGTATCTGACAAGAGGAAGATCCACATCATGATCTTGCCCCAGGGCATATCGAAGGTTTGCTTATCCGCGGCCCAGTCAGATACTAAGCCCGCAACGCCGGGCTCAGTGTAGGTAGCACTCTTATCTGTTTCACTTGTCATTGCAAAGCCTCAGAAGCCGCACATTGCCGCTAGCGCGTTAATAGTTTCCGGCCTGCTAGAAAGTAGTGCGAACAGCACCAGCCAGACCCCGAACAAAAAATGCCAGTAGGTAGTGCAAAGCTGCAGTGGTGCCGCCAGGCTTTCGAGCTTGTTGTCGTACCACACACGAAAGACAACATTGGATAAAATAACCAGCCCGCCAATAAGATGCAGTGCGTGAATCGCGGTGAGCACATAGAAGTAGCTGTTGGCGGGGTTAGAGGTTATGTAATATCCCATAGATTGCAGATGTAGCCACAAATCCATTTGCGCGACGATAAACATCAAGGTGAAGAAGACGGCAGCACTGATGCCTGTGACAGCGACATTCAGTTTACCTTGCCGCGTGCCTCCAAGGCCCCACTGCATGGCCACACTGGCCATAAAGAGCAGACTGGTGTTAAACCATAGCCGAGTGGGGTCGGTGAATGGCTGCCACGGTGCGCCGGCCAGTGCTTCGAAGTCGGGATATTGTGAGCGCGACAAAAAAGTGATGATAAAGAGAAAGAACAGCACGCCGACAATGGCCAGAACAAACCGCAAAGCAATGCGCGCGGCGGCTTCGTTGTCCGGGCCTGCATAAGCAGCGACGCCGCCGGCTTCGGTATCGTGCAGCCAGGGTTTGGTCCCAAGGACTTTCAACAACTTCATGCGTGACCTCCCTCGCCATCTGTGCGTTCTTCAGCGGTGACCGGGTGGTTTTGTGGAATAAAGTCTTCTTTAACGCCAGGCACGCTGTAGTCATAGGCCCAGCGATGCACTTCCGGCAGTTCGGGGCCCCAGTTTCCATGGCGTGGGGGCTGGTCCGGTGTTTGCCACTCGAGACTGGCCGCACCCCATGGGTTCTTCTTACTCTTCTCGCCGTATCGCAAGCTCCAAAGTATGTTGTACAGGAAGATCAACTGGCTGAGACCAACGAGAAGCGCTGCGATAGTGATCTGCGCGTTGAGAGTCTGTGCGCTTTCAGGAATAAAATTTGTCGTGCCCATAGCGAAGTAGCGCCGGGGCACTCCGAGGAAACCCAAATAGTGCATTGGCAGGTAAATAGCGTAGGTGCCAAGGAAGGTGCACCAGAAATGCCATTTGCCCAGGGTCTCGTTGAACATCTTTCCCGACATCAGAGGGAACCAGTGATAAATAGCGGCGAACAACACCATGATTGGCGATACACCCATTACCATGTGGAAGTGTGCTACCACGAAATAGGTGTCTGACAACGGCAGGTCGATAGTGACGTTACCGAGGAACAAGCCAGTCAGCCCGCCGTGGGTAAAGGTGAAGATAAAGCCTATTGCAAACAGCATGGGCACCGTGAGGTGGATATTGCCGCGCCACAGTGTGAGGACCCAGTTGTATACCTTGATAGCTGTAGGCACTGCGATAATCAGTGTGGTGGTCGCGAAGAAAAAGCCGAATGCAGGGTGCATGCCACTCACATACATATGGTGTGCCCAGACAATAAAGCTCAAGCCCCCGATAGCGACAATGGCCCAAACCATCATGCGGTATCCGAAAATATTTTTGCGAGCATGCACTGACAGCACGTCCGACACCATGCCGAAGGCAGGCAGGGCAACGATATATACCTCCGGGTGACCGAAGAACCAGAACAGGTGCTGGAACAGAATGGGACTGCCACCGGTGTATTCCAGTGACTCGCCCAGCGAGACCAAGACCGGCATAAAAAAGCTGGTGCCCAGGGTCTTGTCGAGAATCATCATAATGGCGCTTACCAGCAGCGCCGGAAAGGCAAGTATGCCCAGCACGGTAGCGGTGAATATTCCCCAGATCGTCAGCGGCATACGCATAAGCGTCATGCCGCGGCAGCGCGCCTGCAATACGGTAGTCACGTAATTCAGTCCACCCATGGTAAACGCAACGATGAACACCGCCAGCGAAACCAACATCAACAGGATGCCCCAGTCGTAACCGGGTGTACCCTCGAGGATCGCCTGTGGTGGATAAAGCGTCCATCCCGCTCCGGTGGGCCCTCCCGGCACAAAGAAACTGGCCAGCAGGATTAGTACGGATAGCAGATATACCCAGTAACTCAGCATGTTCATGAAGGGGAACACCATGTCCCGGGCACCTACCATGAGCGGAATCAGATAGTTGCCAAAACCGCCCAACAGCAGTGCAGTCAGCAGATAGATAACCATGATCATGCCGTGCATGGTGACAAACTGCAGATAGGAGCTAGGATCGATAAAATCGAATGTATCGGGGAAACCGAGTTGCAACCGCATCAGCCCGGACAGCACGAGAGCAATCAACCCGACAAAAATAGCGGTGCCGCCGTATTGGATCGCAATTACCTTGTGATCCTGGCTCCATACATACTTGGCTATAAAACTCTGTGGGTCGTGGAGTTCATCCGGTTGGTCAGCGATTGCCACGTGTTGCATGCTGTGTGTTCCTCAGTCCAGTGCCCTGCGCCTGTTGCACTTGTTACAGTGTGTTCAGGTAAGCCAGCAGGTCGTTTATAGAATCTTCGTTCTTTAATGAGCGGGCCATCAGCACCATCTGGTGACCATAGCTGTCCTCGTTGTGTGTGCCGCGAACACCCTCGCGAAAATTTTGAAGCTGGCGTTTCAGGTACCAGTCGTCCTGCCCCGCAAGGCGCGGTGCCTGCAGAGCGTAGTTCCCCTGTGCCTGCGCGCCGTGGCACGCGCCGCAGGACACATAATGACTTGCGCCTTTCGTCGGATCGCCATCGATTGTGTGTGCCGCATCGGCCAGTTCCAGCGTGTCGATATAGGCGGTGACATTACGCACGGCCTGATCGTCCGCCAGCATGTTAGCCATGGGCGCCATCTGTTTGCCGTAAATATCGTCTTCATGAGCGCCCCGGATACCCTGCTTGTAGTACTCAAGCTGGCGGGCGATATACCACGCGGGCAATCCTGCAAGCGCGGGCGCGTTCATCGCGATATTTCCCTCGCCGTTCTGTCCGTGACAGGCCGCGCACGTGGCGAACTGGCTTTGGCCGGCAACCGGGTCGCCCGGCGGGCGACCATTTATTTCACTCCATGTGGACTGGGCCGCAAGCCATTCGTCATAGTTTTCCTGTGAGTCCACCACTACATAGCCCCGCATGGCGTAGTGGGCGATACCGCAAAGTTCCATACACAGTATGTCGTACTTGCCCTCCACTGTGGGCTTGAGCCAAGCGTAGGTCACCATGCCTGGGACCATGTCCATCTTCACGCGGAACTGCGGCACAGCGAAGTCGTGTAATACGTCTTTGGAGCGCATCCATAATCTGACATTTTGATCGATAGGTAGGTGCAATTCATTCGTGTTGACGAGTACATCATCGTTACCGGCGGGGTCATTAGGGTTCATGCCAAACGGGTTGTTGAGCCCAACATGTGCGGCATCAACTTCGCCGAGTATTCCGTCCTCTCCCGGTAAGCGAAAATTCCACTGCCACTGCTGACCTACGACCTCGACCTCGTGTGCATCTTCGGGAACGTCGACAAAACGCGCCCATACCACCAGGCCGGGTGCAAGCATCGCGATCACACCTATGGAGGTGATGGCGGTCAACCAGCCTTCGAGCTTCTTGTTTTCAGGTTCGTATTCGGCGCGCCGATCGGGGCTGTAGCGAAAGCGATAGACGCAGTAGGCGAGAAAGAGGTTAACCGCGACAAACACAACCGCTGTTATGTAAAGAGTGATGTCGATAGTGAGATCGATCTCTCCCCAATCAGCTGCGAGTGGGGTTAACCACCAGGGGCTTAACCAGTGAAAGACAATGGAACCGAGAACGAGCAGGACCAGCGCGACTACAATTTTCATTCACACTCCTTGTCTGTCCGCCCGCAGGCAGACAGGGGGGAATCTTTATTTTTTAGGGTGTCTCGTATCTGTTACTTTTCTCTAGAGTGCACACTCGTAGTGCGCCAAGCGGTATCCTTTATAGTATTTTCGAAAAGTCCTCTCAATCCCATAAACCATCCCGGTACCGAATGGCCTTCACCGGCAGGGGTGAGTTTGGGATGCTCATTGGTCACCTGTCGCAGGATATGCTCCTGATTCTGGTTTACGTCGACGAGCAATACATGCTTGCCCGACCGCAGGGTGTCCTGAAAGCGCTTGAAATCGTAATTAGGTTGTTGAATACCGATGAAACCGCCTTCCCAGGTGCAAAAGCCGAGAATAATGATGGAAAGGAAAACCGGTGGTACCCAGGTAATTGTATCGGCGATACCGGTTGACCAGGCAACAACGAGGATCAAGATAGCGGTGCATATGCCCACCAGTGCTCCCAGTTCTGTGCCGTGAACAACGTCTTTGCGTAACACTGCTTCGACATCGTTAAGACGGTGGGCCGTGACCCCAGCGTCATCCTCGCTGAGCACATGAATCTGCGGAGTAATAACCCCTGCGTCTTCAAGTTGATGCTCAACGATCTCAAGATCATCCAGGTCTTCGCTGATGTAGAAGTGACGCTTCATACGCTGTGCCCCTTTATTTTTGTTGGCAAGCAAGCACTCGGATCAGGCGTCGTGTCAGGGAAAAGTCGGAAAAGCCACGATAAAATCGGGCGGTTGCCGACTTCTCTTGTCGTGCGGCCAGACGTTTGCTTCCGGTCTGACGATGCTGACGCCGAGGTTGTATTTGAGTATAGCACCGGCATAGAACGAAGCGAGCGAGCGCCGTTTCGCAGGGTAAAAACCGTGTTTTTAAGCGCATAATGAAATATCAACAACTTTTCTTTAGCGCTGAACAGTATAAAAACCGGGTATAAAAGGGTGTTTTTTAGAAAGAAGAGGCTATGTATGCAGTGAGTTGGCCGCTTTTAAGACTATTTCGCTACAAGTGTTTTTTTTCATATTCTAAATAGATGTAACAAATGGACCGTGCCGCGTTTAGCTTGGGCCGGCAGCGCGATGCAGGTTGTCTTCGGCAAGACACTGGGTAGCGTACCGATTTCCGCAACGGCTGAAGCTGTTTATGCCGGTGCCACGGTGTATTGGCGAGACAGTCTCAAAACAATGCGATTTAGCGGATACGGGATCGGCCATCGCAGACGCGGACAGTCCACTACAGGCTTCTCGAGTCGATCAAGGCATGGGGGTAGCACTAGGATGCCTGCTCCATGAGTAGAATAATCTTGCCCATGTGCGTGCCCTCCTTCATGCGCGCGTGTGCTTGCTCCACCTCTGCCAGTGGGTAGGTGCTGTCGATAACAGGACGTATGTCGCCATTCTCAAGGTGCGGAAAAACTGTGGTCATGATTTCGTTTTTCATGATTGCTTTCTGTTCGAAGGTTTGTGCTCTCAGGGTTGATCCGGTCATCACCAGGCGTTTTATCAACAGGGGAGCAAAATTCACTTCTGTTTTGAAACCGCGCATGTAGGCGATATTCACGATGCGGCCCTCGGGAGCTGCCAGATTCAGGTTCTTTTGAATGTAATCGCCCCCCACCATGTCAAGCGTCACGTTCACGCCATTGCGCAAGCCGAGATCGGACAGTACCTGCTCGAAGTCCTCGGTCTTGTAGTTGATTGCGCGAGTGGCACCGCGCGCTTCCAGCGCTCTGCATTTTTCATCCGAGCCCGCGGTGGTGTAGACGACTGCACCGAGAGCACTCGCCATCATTACGCCCATGGTGCCCATACCGCTTGCGCCGCCATGAATCAGCACCCGTTCACCCGGCAGCAAGCGCGCGCGCTGGTAGAGGTTATGCCAAATAGTGAGCAGTGCCTCGGGGAGGGCTGCCGCCTCCGTCATGCTGAAGCCTGTCGGGACGGGCAAGCACTGCCCGACAGGAGCGACCGCGTATTCAGCGTAGCCGCCGCCGTGTGTCAGTGCGCAGACAGCGTCGCCCGCGTGCCAGTCTTCGACTGAGTCGCCGGTGGCGACAACAGTACCGGCGACCTCCAGACCGAGGACCGGGGATGCATCTTCCGGTGGCGGGTACAGACCCGCCCTCTGCAGCAGGTCTGCACGGTTAATGCCGGCTGCTGCAACCTGTATCAGTATTTCGTCGGCATGTGGTGTGGGTACTGCTCCGGTTGCGATGTGCAGAGGCGAGTCTGCCGCATCGACGGCAACGTGCCGGCAGTATTGGGGGATCGTATTTGTCGACATGGAAGGGCTCAATTATTGTGCGGTGTGCGTGAGGGGGCATTGTGCCACAAGCCGACGAATCGAGGACCCGTCGTTAACGGACGCGGCAGAGGTTCCGTGGGGGTCTTGCGGTTACTTGCCGACCACAGCGCCGCTGGCCAATCTTGCCGCAATGTCCTCCTCGCTGAAGCCAAACTCACGCAGAATCGCCTTGGTATGTTCGCCGATCTCTGCCGCCGGGTGACGGATCTCTCCGGGAGTGCGGCTGAAGCGCGGCCCCGGCGCGGGTTGCCAAACCTCCCCGTCATCTATAAATGACTCCCTGGCCTGATGGTGTGGGTGGTGTCGCGCTTCACTCATGGCCAGTACCGGCGCATAGCAGACATCGGCGCCAGCCATTATCGCGTCCCACTCGTCGCGGGTGCGGCGCTTGATAACCTCAGCCATTTTCTCTTTCATTGCAGGCCAGTTTTCCGCATCAAACTGGTGCTCAAAATGTACCGCGTCGTCGCCAAGCTTTTCCAGCAGTGCGGCGTAGAACTGTGGTTCGATAGACCCCAGAGAGATGTATTTGCCGTCGCTGGTTTCGTACACCTCGTAAAAATGAGAGCCAGAGTCCAGTAGATTGGTACCCCGTTCCTCGCTCCAGAATTCTGCCTGCTGCGCGGCGAAGGTGCTGGCCATCAGGGTGGCGGCGCCGTCGATCATAGCAGCGTCCACGACTTGCCCCTGCCCTGAGCCCTTCGCCTCCAGCAGTGCGCAGACCATGCCGTAGGCAAGCCACAAACCACCGCCACCAAAATCGCCCACCAGGTTTAGCGGGATCGCGGGCTTCTCACCCCGTCGCCCAATAGGATAAAGGGCTCCGCTCAAGGCCACGTAATTTATGTCGTGGCCTGCCTCCTGCGCCATCGGCCCCTCCTGTCCCCAGCCGGTCATGCGGCCATAGACCAGTGCCGGGTTGTGGGTGAGACAGACATCCGGACCCAGGCCGAGCCGCTCCATAACGCCGGGTCTATTCCCCTCAATCAGCCCGTCTGCTTTTTGCAGCAGGCACAGCACGGTATCCACACCGTCGGGCTCTTTCAGGTTGACGCTGATGCAGCGCTTGTTGCGATTGAGAAAGTCGAGCTTGGGGTTGTGTACAGAGGTGAACAAGCTGCCGCCGGGACGCTCTACCCGGATCACGTCGGCGCCCATGTCTGCCAATAGCATGGCGGCGAAGGGACCGGGTCCAATACCGGCGATTTCAACGATGGTGAGTCCCTGTAGAGGTCCCATGGTGTCAGCTCCGTGGTCAGTGATACTGCGCAAGAGCGTGCCCGTTTCGGTATCGGGGGGCAATAATGCGACAGCTCAGTTGTCTTTGCAGATCAGGCGTTCGAATACGCCCCGGGCTTCTTCCAGTTTGGCGAATACCGGGAAACTGTGGTCGAGGGCCCAACTGGTGGTGAGGGTATTCAATGTGCCCACGACCACCGAGGCGAGTATCTCGGGGGAAAATTCTGTATTCACGTCGCCGTGCTCCCTGCCCGCATGAATCAGGCCGACAAAACTTTCCATGGCAGTGTTACCAAGCTCGGCCTGCTTTTCCCTGTCCTGGGCGATCACCGAGGGACCGATGACGATCAGCTGTCGGTCGATCTCGTTCATGCTGGCGAAATTCGACTCAATGTAGTCAATCATGGCTTCAAGACGGGATCGGGTAGTGGGGTGGTTGGCCATGAGCTGCTGCAGCATGGGGCCCATCTGACTGTACAGCTTCGAGATGCCCAGCCCACCCAGCAGGGCGTGCTTGTTGGGGTAGTGCCCGTAGAAGGTGCGCCGGGCCACGTCCGCTTCGATGCATATCTGCTCGATACTGGTTTCTTCTATACCGTGACGTTGGAACAGGGCGTAAGCCGCATCTTCGATGCGCGCACGGATCTCCAATTTGCGCTTCTCGCGGCGGCCCAGGGGTGCCTCTGCCGTTTCCATGAAATTTCCGTCAGGGGGGTTGCAATCAGTTATCTATTAAACTATTTTGTATACAAATGTGCAAGCTTGCTCATTTGGTTAGCTAATATCAGGTGTAAATTCAGTAACACAGTATCCCAGCAGAGAGTTTTTATATCATGTCTGATCGTATTCTGGTCGTCTCCACGGATTGCCACGCCGGCCTGCCTATCGCCGATTACAAACCCTACGTGGAGACAAAGTACCACGAAATGTTGGATATGGCCGTGCCCATCACTGTTGATATGATGGAAAAGTCGGAAGAAATGTTCCTGATCAAAGAAATCAACGATGCCTGGCGTGCTCCGGTTGAGCAGGAGCTTACCGGCGCCTGGGATTACAGGCAGCGTCTGAACATGCTGACAAAGGACGGTATCGCCGCGGAGGTGATCTTCCCCGACGGCATCACCGAGAAGAACACGCCGCCCTTCGGCGCAGGCCTCGGCCTGTCGCCCAAAGACATGGTGCCCGAATTACAGTGGGCTGGCGCTATGGCCCACAATCGTTGGTTGGCAGAACTCTGCGCCAACGACCCGGCGCGCCATATCGGGGTAGCATCTATCCCCCTTTTGTGGAATGTAGATCAGGCTGTCGAAGCGGTGCGCTGGTGCGTGGATAATGGGTTGAAAGCCGTGATGATTCCCACTATGTGGTATCAGCAGGACGCCTATCACCACGTCAAGTATGATCCCTTCTGGGAAGTCTGTGAAGACCTTGGAGTGATTATTCACTTTCATTCCGGCCCGGCACCACACGCGGAGTACTTCGGTGACGGATTTCCGGCCGAGGACAGGCGGGATGAATTCCCCGGCGCCATGGGCGTCTTTGTTTCTGAGGTCATGTGGTGGCTGTATCGCCCCCTCACTTTCATGATCTGGGGTGGCGTGTTCGAGCGTTTTCCGAAGCTGAAGGTAATGATCGTCGAGGGCGGAACCATGTTCATGCTGCCGCCCTGGTTGCGCCTGCTGGACTTCCAGTACAGTGAAGGCGATATTTCCGCCAAGCTGGGGGACTTCAAAAGCCACCTCTCCCTGTCGCCGAGCGGCTACTTTCAGCGCAATGTCGGTATCGGGGCCTCTTGCGTGCGACGTGCCGATATCGAAGCGCGAGATGAAATCGGCCTGGACAAGATTATGTGGGGCAGTGACTTTCCTCACCCCGAGGGCACCTGGCCGAACACAAAGCAGTATTACAAAGACACTTTTTCTGGTCTGCCCGAGCACGACGGACGTAAAATTCTGGGCGGCAATGCGGTAGATTTTTACGGATTGGACAAATCAAAGTTGCGAGCGGTCGCCGACGAAATCGGACCCGAAGCCTCGCTCTTTAACTAACGCAACCCAATCCTGATACACAGGAGTGAAGCAATGAGTATCGTCGAAGCGTGTGAATCTAAAACCAACGCCACCCCGAACTTTCCTATGGGTTGGTTCTCCGTGGCTCGCTCTCACGAACTGCTCGTGGGGGAAGTGAAGGCAATAAAGGCTTTCGATCGAGATCTGGTGCTGTACAGAACGCGCTCTGGTCGCGTGGCGGTGCAGGACGCCTATTGCCCTCATCTCGGGGCTCACCTGGGCCACGAGGGGCGGGTGATTGGCGAAAACATTCGCTGCCCTTTTCACGGTTGGCAGTTTGGGGCTGACGACGGCCAGTGCAATCACATCCCGTACTGCGATGAGATTCCAACCCGCGCACAAATACGCACCTGGCATTCGGAAGAGAAAAACGGCGAGGCTTACGTTTGGTTCCACCCGGAAAATACCCCCCCCCAGTGGGCGCTGCCCGACCTGCCTGAACTGGGTGATCCGAACTGGACCAGCCCTCGATACACCGAGCACTTGGTGCCTGCCCATGTGCAGGATATTTGCGAGAATTCCTGTGACCCGGTGCACTTTCAGTTTGTGCATAACAACAATTCAATCCCCGACTCGGTCGTTACGATTGACGATGATGGCCGCACCATGCATTTGCACTCAGAGATGGTTGACGCGGACGTTCCGGGGCACTTGCATGCCACGACTTACAGCCCCGGTTTCGCCATGGTGCGCAATACCTATGGCCCCAATGCTGAAATGATTATGTATAACAGCCCGCAGCCTATAGACCAGCACACCACGCTGATGCGCTGGACTCTGATTGTGCGCCGCGAGATCGAAGACCTGGCGGGTGATGATGTGATGAAAGGCATCATTGCTGGCATCAGTGACGACTATCCGATCTGGGCCAACAAGGTTCACAAACACCGCCCGGTATTTTGTAAGGCCGACCAAACCCTTGTGACATTCCGCAAGTGGGTGCGCCAGTTTTACCTCACCTCTGAAGACAAGCGGGAGATCGCGTAACACTATGCAGGATTTCAATAACAAGGTTGCCATTATTACCGGCGGTGCCAGTGGCGTTGGTCGCTCATTGGCCTTTGCGCTGGGTCGGAAAGGCGCAAAAATTGTTGTGGGCGATGTCGACAAGAAAGCAATGGCCCAGATTGAAAAAGATCTCGGTGCGGAAAATATTGACGCGTTGATTGAACACTGTGATGTCACTTCGATCGACAGCCTGAATGCGGTCGCCGATAAGGCCGCTGATGCCTTTGGTGGTATCGACCTCGTGTTTGCCAACGCGGGTATCGGCGCCGGTGAAACGGGTGCCATGTGGGATTACTCCGAGAAGGATTGGCAGTGGACTATGAACGTGAATGTGTGGGGCGTGATTAACAGCATTCGCGCGTTTATGCCTCGATTAGTTGCCTCCGGCAAGGAATCACATTTTGTCGTGACAGGCTCCGGTAACGGCGCCTACACCATTCTTCCAGATGTACCGATTTATACCGCGACGAAGGCGGCGGTCCACGCCATCACGGAAAACCTGCATTACCAAGTGCAGGCGGGTAATTTGGCTGTGAAAGTGAGCGCGCTGTTCCCCGGTCCTCACGTTGTTGATACGGGCTTGTTCAACTCAGG
Organism: Candidatus Marimicrobium litorale; assembly: GCF_026262645.1. Lineage (NCBI taxonomy): Bacteria > Pseudomonadati > Pseudomonadota > Gammaproteobacteria > Cellvibrionales > Halieaceae > Marimicrobium > Candidatus Marimicrobium litorale. The sequence goes on along the minus strand of NZ_SHNO01000001.1, from coordinate 2,651,720 downwards.
TCGCGTGCGTCCTGAAGATTTGAAGAAAGAAGGCGTTGACGGCAATGAGTCGGGCATTAACTCGGTAGAAGATATGAAAAAGATGTGTGAGGAATTCGGTATTCAACTCGAGACTACTCATCCGGATGAAGTGGCGAATATGGCAATCAAGGGTATTGAAAAAAATGCATTTTGGCTGTTGGAAACCACTCCCGAGACCGACACAAAAATACGTGCTCGCGCGGACATGATTCTCAATCGGGAAACGCCCGTGCCAGCCATGGTGGGCTAGAGCGCCATCATGTAAGCAGCAACAAACGCAGCAATGACTGAAGTAAAACAGAGGGATAAATAATATGACTAATGAAACAGTTGCACCCCAGGGAAGCCCGGGCGATATTATTAACTGGCCAATGCTCAAGTTGGTCTACCGTACTGACCCTGACAAGATTGCAGCACTGCTGCCGCCGGGTATCGAGCCCGGTGACGATCCCTTTGTCCGCTTGACGATCTATAACTTCCCGGTGCCCGACGAACCCGAATACGGCATCGTGACCTCTGTGGATGCCAACTTCAAAGGCACAGCAGGCGAGTTTACCCTCGGATATGGCATTGATCAGGAGTCTGCGATTTTTGTTAGCCAGGAAACCAATGGCCAGCCGAAGTATCCCTGCACCACCGAATACTACCGTCTCGGGCCTCAGGTTACCGCGCGTTGTACACATCAGGGTTATACCTTTGCTGAGTACAAGGGCGCGTCCACTGGCCCGGTTGATGGTGGGCCCGAGTTCGAGCAGAACGAGTGGTGGTTGAAGTATTCTCGTGCTGTCAGCGTCGGTGGGCCTGCCGCGGCTTTCGACTATCCGCCTCACGTAGTGCACGTGCGGAGCAAGTACGCTACCGCACATCGCGAGAACGTCGAGGGTGAGCTGATCCTGCGCGACAGTCCCTGGGATCCGCTGGTTAGCCTTTTGCCAAAAAAGGAGATGGTCGAGTCTTACCTCTGGTGGCCGGTCTTCCTGGACCGTGAAATGACCATTGCTGGCGAGCTGGATCCGCAAGGCTTCCTGCCTTTCGCTGACACGATATCCGGCTCTCGCTGGCCGGGCTTCAACGGCGGACCGCGCAAGGCTGCCTGATCGGTTTACTGACCACAACCTCCGGGATGATTCCTCCCCGGGGGTTGCGCCCATTCCTGGCCAATCATCTTGGTTGGACCGTTCCGCGGCTTTCGCTGTGGCGACCGCTGTGCGTTTGCAGTGCAATCAGCAAATGGCTGCGCACCGATTTTATCGCGTGTATGCTATCGGCTTGTTGGCGAAGTGGCCGTATCAGACTGCGTATACGTCGTGCATTTAGATAAAGAAACCCATTGTTCGGTCCAGAAGTCGTGGTCAACGGCTATCGCCGGGATGTTGTGCCTTGCCCTTGGGCCAGGCTTGGTGGGTATTTATGGCTTCTTTGTCGAGCCGTTATCACAGGAGTTTGATGTCGGGGTTGCTCTGCTAAACGTGGGTCCTGTCGCGCTGATAGTGGTTCCTGGTTTTATTGCCCCATTGGTGGGCCGGCTTGCGGATCGTCTGCCTATTCGGCGTCTGTTGCTGGTAGGTGCGACCCTGGCGACCCTGTCACTGATAGCTGTAGGTATGGCGCCATCCCTGCTGCTGGTTGGTGTGGGTTTTCTGTGTTTTTCGATTGGACTGACGTTCTATGGCCCGGTAGTGGTCAACGGCCTCATGGTCAAGACGTACCCGGGGCGAGAGGCCCGCGCGCTTGCCATTGCCGCGATTGGGATCAGTGTCGCCGCGGCGATATTACCTCCTCTGGTAGGCAACCTCATGGCGCAGCTGGACTGGCGTACGACGCTCATCGGCTTGTCTGTCGGGATATTGGTGTGTCTTTGGCTAATCATCCTCAACGGGGTGCCAAGAAGTACAGTGGGTAGCGTGGCCGACGCGGGACCGCCAATTAGCCGGGATTTTTATCGCCAGCCGGCTTTCTGGTTGATCGGCTTGTGCGTTGCTCTGGGCCTCAATGTTTCTGTGGTACTGGCGGTCTGCTATCCCCCCCATTTTATCGGCTTGGGGTATAGCGCGGCTGAGGCGGGCTGGTTCCTCGCGCTTGCGGGTGTGGCCGGACTGACTGGCAAGTCTTGCCTCGCCTGGCTGGGTGATGGTTCGCAGGTGTCTGTCAAGGCGATAGCCGTAGTCCTGTTATTGATGCAGGTAGTAGGATTGTCTGGATTACTGCACGCTGAGGGTGTCGTGGGAATCGGGGCATCTTTATGTTTCATGGGTTTTGGCGGTGGCGCCTTTATTCCCATGCACCCCTACCTCAACAGTCGTTACTTCGACGCGACCATTATCAGCCAGATAAACGGAGCCCAGATGCCCCTCTTTCTGCCTTTCGGTCTCGTGGGAGCGCCTCTTGCGGGCTATGCCTTCGACCAGACAGGCAATTACAACGGTGCATTGACGGGGTTGGCGGTGACCCTCGTTATTGCGGCGTTGCTGGTGATGAGATTACCTGCCCCAAGTCGTTGATCTGCTTTATCCTCGGCTCGGCTAATATTTGTTATTATGCGAGATTGTTGAAGGTAACGTAGCGGGAGCAAGCTTATGCCGATGTCAGTGCGAAAGGCACTTCATAATCTGTATATGGTTATTATGAAGTTAGTGGTTTTCTTTTCTCCGGATTCGCGCCACCGGGTATTTGCCGGCAGCGGTAGTTCTGCGCAGCTATGCGAGCACATCGCGCGTACCGGCGTAACTAAAGTATTAGTGGTCACAGACAAACCCCTGCGAGAACTGGGCGTTGTCGACCAGGCTACTGCCGCCCTCGCCGGAACCGCTGTGGATGTCGCTTACTATGATGGCGTGCTGCCTGATCCGACGTTCGATCAGGTGGCGGAGGGTGCGGCGCTAGCCCGCAGTCATGGCAGCGAGGCCGTACTTGCAATCGGGGGTGGTTCCTCGATGGATGCGGCGAAAATTATAGCTGCTTCCGCGACCAGCGATATGGCGCCCGCCGACTGGGTGGGTTTCGGGAAAGTCCGCCACGAGGTGCTACCTATTTACGCCGTACCGACGACATCCGGAACGGGTTCAGAAGCCACCATTGGTGCTGTGATTTCGGATGCAACAACCCACCAGAAGGGGATTATCAGCGGAGGCACTCTGCTGCCGCTTGCGGCGGCCCTTGATCCGGACCTTATTACGGGCTTGCCACCACATATCACTGCCGCTACCGGTATGGATGCTCTCACACATGGAATTGAGGCCTATATAGGGAGCTGGGAGCGGGGCAGCCGCAGCGAGGATTCGAGACTCGCCATCAAACTAATTTTCGATAATCTGGCCACAGCCTGTCGTGATGGTGATAACAGGGACGCCCGCAACGCGATGGCAATGGCAGCTTACTACGCGGGTATGGCGATCAATCAAGTCAACGTCGGCAACGTGCACGCTATTGCGCATCAGCTAGGCGGCAAGTACGGCATCCCTCATGGTTTGGCCAATTCGCTGGTGTTGCCCCACGTGCTGGAGTTCAGTCGGGAAGAGACGGCAACCCGCCTGGCAGAATTGGCCCAATTGATTGGTATTGGTTCCCCCGGAGACTCCAGTGATGCCTTGTCCCGGCAATTTATCGAGGCGGTGCTGGCACTAAGAGAGGAAGTCGGCATTGCAGGAACCAGTGACAAGCTGAAAAAGAAAGATTTCGCTGATATTGCACTGGCCGCGATAAAAGAGGGTGCCACCTATCCGGTGCCGCGTCTGCTTGACCGGGAAAGTGTTGACAGGATTCTGGACCGGATTGCCGCTTGAAATAGTTTCACCAGACATGAAAGTGATGGGTGGAACCCCACGCCTTTACCTACTAGGCGTGGACGTCCGCTGCAATCAACAGGATGAGTGGTTATGGAATACGATAATGCGGTTCACAGTATGCAATGTCCCAAATGTGACCACGGCATGGAGGAGGTGAGGCACGGGGATGTCGTGATTGACCGTTGCACCCACTGCGGTGGGTTATGGTTCGACGAAGATGAGGCAAGCCATCTGAAGGAGCTCAAGGAGGGGCACCTACTCGATACAGGTAGTCCTAAGGAGGGCTGGATATGGGACAGTCATGCGGACATTAAATGCCCTCGTTGTGGCAAGGAAATGGAAAAAACCTCGGATTCGAAGCAGAAACATATCTGGTATGAGATCTGCCACGATCATGGCATCTTCATGGATGCCGGTGAATTTACTGACTTCAAGTTTGAATCGCTTTTCGATCGCTTTCGTACACTCGTCAAGGGCGATCGAAACACGGTAGCACCCTGACCACAGCGCCACCCGCGCCGTTGCACAAGGCGCGCGGCTGCTATCCGTAACGGTAGGGGCGACCCGCCTTCTGCATGTCAGCATTGTATTGCTTGAAGATATCGACCACTTTCTTCTTGGTGGGCGATTCAGACGCGATTTTGTCCCAGAATTTGACCGCAGCCGCTTCCACTGTCTCCCATTCCTCGTCGGGTATCGTGGTGAGCGCCATTTTGGTGCCCGAGACTCTTAGCGATGCCTCGCCGCCCCAGTACCACCACTGCCGATAGTAGTGAGAGCTGTCCATAGCCAGATTCAGCAGTTCCTTGAGCCGACCCGGAAGCTTGTTATATTGATCCATATTGGCGAAGAAAGAGCCTGCCCAGGCGCCGGAAATATTGTTGGTCAGGAAGTAGTTCGTCACGTCGGCCCATCCCACGGTGTAGTCCTCGGTAATGCCCGACCAGGCTACGCCGTCCAGTTCGCCAGTCTGCAGTGCTACCTCGATATCCTCCCATGGCAGGGTGACTGGCACTACGCCAAATTGGCTAAGAAATCGCCCCGCTGTGGGAAAGGTGAAGACACGCTTGCCCTTCATGTCCTCGAGGCTTCTGATGGGATCCTTGGTCGCGAAGTGACAGGGGTCCCAGGCGCCTGCGGACAAGTGCTTCACCCCGACTTTGGAATATTCGGTATCCCATATTTCATTGAGACCGTACTGGTTGAAGAGCACCGGTATATCCAGCGAGTAGCGGCTGGCAAACGGGAAGTATCCGCCGAATACTGCGACTTCCGTAGGAGAAGCCATCGAATCGTCATCGGATTGCACCGCGTCGATCGTGCCTTTCTGCATCGCCCGGAACAACTCGCCTGTCGGAACCAACTGGTCCGCGAAAAAAAGCTCGATCTGCATGTCCCCACCAGCGACTTTGTTGAATGAGTCGATGGCTGGCTTGATTACGTGCTTGGCCAGTGCCGGTCCCGCATAGGTCTGCATGCGCCATTTTATGGTGGTTTTTTTCTGCGCGTGTATCGCCGGTGCTCCGAGCGCGAGCCCTGCCGCGCCGGTCAAGCCAACCCCGGCCTTGGTCAAAAAGCTGCGTCTGTTTTTCATAGCTATCTCCGTCACCTATCCGTCGGTGGAAAGTCTCTAAGCAGGCTCTCCGGCTGTTCCCCATCACTGGGGGATATATATTACTGGCCGTAGACCGTTTCCGGCAGCCAGAGCGACAGTTGTGGAAACGCCATCACGAGTGCAAGCGCGAGCGCCATGATGCAAACAAAAGGCAGTATTGATGCATAGATATCCTTTAGCTCTATCTCCGGCGGCGCCATCGCCCTCATGAGGAACAGGTTGTACCCGAACGGCGGCGTCATATACGCAATTTGTGTAGTAATGGTGTAGAGCACGCCATACCACACCAGATCGAAGCCGAGGACTGTCACCAGCGGCACGTACAACGGCGCAACAATGACCAGCATAGCAGTATCGTCCAGGAACGTGCCCATAATCAGAAAAGATAGCTGCATCAATATCAGAACTATCCATGGATTAAGGCCAAGTTGTTCGGTGAAGAGGCTGTCTATCGCCTTGACCGCGCCCAGACCGTCAAATACCGCGCCAAACCCAAGCGCTGCCAGTATGATCCACATGAACATGCAGGAAATTGCCAGCGTCTGCCGTACCGAGTTCTCGAACACCGTTCGCGTCATACGCCGTTTCAATACCGCTGCAAAAAAAGCAGCCATGGCACCGATGGCAGAGCTTTCGACGAGGCTTGTCCAACCGCTTACGAAGGGCACCATCATCACTGCGAAAATCACGATGGGGAGAAGTCCTGCTCGCAACAGCCTCAATTTTTCAGTCAGTGGTACCTGTCGTTCCTCCTTCTTGAGGGCGGGCCCCAAATCGGGCTGTAGGGCACACCGTATGGCGATGTAAGCAATAAACATAGCCGCCATTAGCAGCCCTGGCATAATCCCTGCGAGCCACAGTTGCCCTACAGGTTGTCGTGCGATCATGGCGTATAGCACTAACACGACCGAAGGCGGTACCAGTATGCCCAAGGAGGAGCCTGCCTGAACCACGCCGGTGACCATGCGTTTATCGTAACCTCGGCGTAGTAATTCTGGTAGCGCGATAGTGGCTCCTATAGCCATCCCCGCGACGGACAAGCCGTTCATGGCGGAGACGAGGACCATGAGACCGATGGTGCCGATGGCAAGTCCACCATTGATTGAGCCCATCCATACATGGAACATGCGATAAAGATCGTCCGCAATCTTTGACTCTGATAAAACGTAGCCCATAAAAATAAACATAGGCAGGGTCAGCAGCGGGTACCACTTCATCAGTTTCATGACGGATGCATACGGGATGTCCGAGCCTCCGGTGCCCCATAGAAGTATTGCGGCAAGTGACGCTACTGCACCGACAGCCCCGAATACTCTCTGCCCTGTCATGAGCATGAGCATCAACGACGAAAACATCAGCAGGGCGATCATTTCGTAGGACATCAAAGCGTGATCCCATGAATCCGGGCGATGTCTTTGAAGAACTCCGAGATCGCCTGGAGCAGCATCAGCACAATGCCAATCACGGTGATGATCTTGATCGGCCACATGTAGGGGCGCCACGAGGAGTAGCTGCGCTCGTTGTATTCGACGGCGTACTGCGCGCTGTCAATGGCGCCGTAAAGCAGCACACCGAGAAAGAAAATCAGGAAGAACACAGTAAAAGCATCAAAATAGGCTTTTCTGTGGTCAGACCAGGCATGATAGAACAGGTCCATGCGCACATGGGATCCCATCTGTATTGCATAGGGGCCGCCCAACATGTAGTAGGCGACCATTGCAAACTGTGCCATCTCGAGCGTCCACAGCGAGGGCAGAAAAAACGTCTTGGAAATAGATGCCCACGCCAGTATCGCGATCATCACAAATATGCCATACATGACTAATCGACCGACGCGATAGTTTATCGCGTCGACAACAGAGACATAGTGGCTAATAAACCATGTCAACCAAAGCTCCTTGCGGGTATCTGCTGTCCGGGGCATGCGGCAGTCGAGTCACGTGTTTCTGCCTCACTCCCGCCGCTATTTATTGGTCTGAGAGTAGCAAACCTTTAATCATAAGTAGATGAAGCCGGATTTTGCGTATACCAGTTGACGCCACCGCTGTCTGTTTGCCGAGTAATACTGCGTCTGCCTAGCAGGCAATTCAGGTGAGCCAGCGTTTCCCCTGTGGCGAGCCCCATGGAGCCACCATCAATCGTGCGTTTGAACAGGGCGGGATAGCAGTCCACAGCTCGCCGCGGCTCCGAGAGGTACTCCCACAGGCTGTCCAGATCGTGCTTGTGGTTTTCAATGATCTGGTTCAAGCGCACATGCAATCCGTAAAACGGCGCTTCGTGGGCGGGCAGCACCAGCAAATCATCCGGTAGTATTTCTCGCAGGCGATTGCTGGATTGAAGCCACTCGGTAAGTGGGTCGCCCTCGGGTTCGGTGGGAAATACACTGACATTTGGGGTGATGCGAGGCAGCACCTGGTCCCCTGAAATCAGCAGCTTCAGCGCAGGGCAATAGAGTGTTGCATGCTCCGGAGAGTGGCCGCTACCGATAATGATTTGCCAGTAACGTCCGCCAATAGTCAATGTTTCGCGGTCCATTAGCCGGCGAAAGCTGTCGGGCAACGGATAGATTGCGCGCCCGAAATTACCGAATTTTTTTTTGTACTGTTCCAGTTGCTCGTCGTCATAACCCGCCCCTCGATAGAAGCTAATGGCTACTTCTGGCGCGGAACGCCCGGTATCCCCGGCCATCGCTCGACACATCAGAAATTCTTCACGTGACATCCACAGCTCGCAGTCAAAGCGCTCAGTGAGCCAGCCTGCTAATCCAACGTGATCCGGATGTAGGTGGGTGCATATGACCCGCGTAATGGGCTTGCCCTTCATCACTCCGCCGAATAGCGTTTCCCAGGTTTCCCGCGCGCTGGTCAGGTCGAGACAGGTATCCACTACGGTCCAGCCTTCCCCGTCTTCGAGCAACCAAAGGTTGATATGATCCAATGAAATAGGCATAGCGAAGCGAGCCCAGTAAACGCCCTCCGCAATTTGCATCGGCTCCCCTGGCAGTGGATTCACGCCGCGGCCCCACGGGAAGGTCAGACCTCGGTAGATTTCGTTGGTCTCTTCAGACAAGGGGTATTACCTCCTGTTGAGGTAGAGGAGCGGTGAGGTTACATCGTCGGCTCAGTCGGCTCAGAAACTGACGGTTACGAGTGTATCAGTTACGCGGCAATATCACCGTGGTTTATAACGGATCGCGGAGCTCACTGCGCGCTCTTGCAGGCTGACCGGCTCCGGTGGCTCCATTCCGAGCGTTAGCGCATCGAAGGTGGTCCAGCGAGGCGTTGGTATTTCTATAACACGGGTGTAGTAGAAGGCTTCCTGTTCGGGATCAAACTCAGGGTCAGTCCACAGGGCTGACAGCTGTGCTTCACCGATGTTGTTGGTGTAGGTTGCAGTGCTGGGGTCCACGGTGTTGCCGACAGGTCGCAGGTTGCCTGAGTCATCGAGTTGCCGCTGACCCGACCAGGCCACGTTGAATATTTTTTCATGGGAGGCCCCCTCACTATCCACCCAGCCTTTTATTATCTGAATACGATCGAGGTTACCGCTGCGCGGATCGCGCATGGCCCAGATCGCAAAGTCAGGCGCACCACCTTCTGCGGCTGGCAGATCCCGACCCATGGGTACACCGTTTTGTTCAGCCAATACAATCCACTCTTCCTTCGCCAGAAGGTCGTCTGGATAGTTCCAGCCCCCGAAAAACCGCAGTGCGATACGCGGGCCCGAGGTGGCATAGGTTTCCTTGCGCTTCATCGCATCAAACAGTGAGCCCCGTGTGTTTTCTTCGGCCCAGACAGCGGCGAGGCCGGCGGCACTCCAGCGTGTGCCCCCCGCCATACGGTCTGCCGGGAAATAATTAGCTTTGCCCATTCGCAGCGCGGCGCTTCCGTCGAGTATAGGCAGCTTGCCATGGTAGTTATTTTCTTCAACGGGGGAGCTGGCATTGTGACCGTCGGAGGCGCCGATCACGCCAAAGCGGTAGGGATTAAACCCCTCACTGTGAGAAATTTCGATGCCGGTGCGCAGAGCGTCACGGGCATAGCTACCCTTGGCTTTTGAATTTTCCTGTGTCTGGGACAGTTGGGTGTCGTAAATCTCGAAGCCGGCGAACTCATCTTCATTGGACAGCAATGGGTTTGTCTCTGAGGAACCCTTTACCTGAAAGATTTCTGAAATGGGTTCGTATTCATTGCGCATCGTGGCGTATGCTGCCGTGATAGGTTTGCCGTCGAACATGACATTGTTGTACATGAGTCCATTGCTGACATTGCCATTGTGGGGGATCGCGAAGACGTCCATGCCTTGCGAGCGCTGTGTCTCTAGTGCCGTCCACAGATCGCGTGGGTCCTCAGAATTCACAGAGCTGTAGGGCAGCTCAGGCACTTTCGCCCCGCGGTATATGACGTTGCGATGCAGGTTTTGCCCACCCGGCATAGAGGTCCATTCGTAGCCTACAAAAGCGGTGAAGTGTCCCGGGTCATTGTGTTGCTCGGCTGACTCCACGGTGGCGCGCCATGCCATTTTGCTGATGCCCTGCCAGCCGTCGGTGATGGCGTCTTCGAGATCAAAGCCGATCATGGTGTCGGTCAGCAGCCAGGTCACACCCAGGCGGCCATCGTTGAGTAGGCGATCCCTGAGCCCCCTCTCGTTGAGGGGTAGGTCCGGTGCGGTCGCCTGCAGTACGCCGAGATATTCCGAGTGATCGGTAACTGCTGCAAAATCCAGCGGTCTTGCCATGCGAATACCGTAGCCCGCTGCGTGTTCGATCTCGCCGCCTTTTACAAAAGTATAGGCATCGTCGGGCGTGGCCCGCACCCCATTAGTGTAGGCGTCCGTGGAGTAACTGGTATGGATATGCAGATCTCCCCAGTAAAGGTTGCGCTGCGGGTTATATGCGGTTGGCGCTTTTGCCTGCGGTTTGACGGCGGTTTCAGCATTGAACTGCGGGTATAGTGAGGGGTCTTCCACGGGCGAACAAGCCAGCATTAACAGCGGCAAGGTGAAGACAATGTCCTTGTGCGATAAAGCCATAGCTTGTTTTGCCTACTCTTGCGCTAACCTACCCCTCGCTCAGAACCCTCCCAGTATTGTGCTCGTACCGCTTTCTTGTCGGGCTTGCCCACGGCAGTCAGCGGAATCGCATCCACGAAGTCAATCGACTTCGGTGACTGCACGGATCCCTTGGCTTCCTTGACCAGTGACTGCATCTCTGAGGCGAGCGCCTCCGATGGGTCCGAACCCGGCTTTAGAACAACCACAGCCTTCACGGCCTCGCCCCATTGTTCATCAGGTACGCCTATGACAACAACCTGAGCCACCGACTTGTGGGTGGCCATGACGTCTTCGACTTCACGAGGGAACACGTTGAAGCCACCGGTCACGATCATATCCTTGGTGCGGTCGACGATGTAAAGAAACCCCTCATTATCCAGTCTGCCCACGTCACCCGTATGCAGCCAACCGCCGGCGAAGGCCTCTGCCGTCTGCTCTGGCATGTCCTTGTAGCCGCCCATTACCAGCGGGCCACGCACACAGATCTCACCGGGTTCTCCATCGGGCACGGGGTTATTGTCGCTGTCTAGTAGCGCCAGGTGAATCCATGGGGTTGGTCGGCCACACGATGCGAGTCGCTCGGGCTTGGAAAGATCATGTTCCTTCTTCCTCATATTCGCAATGACCATGGGGCACTCGGATTGGCCGAAGAACTGGTAGAAGATCTGGCCCCACTTTTCTATACCCTCTTGCAACCGCGCGGGACTCATGGGTGAGGCGCCGTAAAAAATAGTTTCCATGCTGTCCATGCTGCCGTCAGTCGCTCTGGGATGATCCAGCAGAAAATACAACATCACGGGTACCAGCATGGTGCAGGTGATCTTGTGATCACGCACCATGTTGAAAAAATCATCGAGATCGAAACCCTGCATCACATAAAAAGCGCCCCCTTTTTGTAGCACAGGGATAAAAAAGGCAGCCGCGGCATGGGACAGGGGCGTCGCCATTAGCATGCGGACTTCCTCGGGGAATTCCCACTCGGTCATCTGCACTTGTGTCATATAAGCGCTGACCCGGTTGGGGCTCATTACGCCCTTGGGCTTGCCGGTAGTGCCACCCGTAAAGTTGACCGAGGCGATGTCGTCGAGCGAGATGTCCGGTGCAACCAATGGTTGTGGATCAAAGCCTGCAGCGAGTGCCATATAGTCGTCGCCCACCTCGTTGGGGCCAAACCCCAGAAAGTGCTTAATGCCTGGCACACGCTCCTTGAGCGCGGCAGCTACTTCTGAAAACAGTGACGAGTCGAAAATCAGTGCTTCGATTTCCGCAGCTTCGAGAACGTAAGCGTGGTCATCCAGCGAACCAAGAGGGTGCAGCGGCGTGCCGATGGCGCCAGTAAGTTGCATGGCCGCGATATTGGACAGGACTTCCGGCCGGTTGGCCGAGATCACTGCTATCCGGCTTCCAACGCTCAGGCCTTTGCTCTTGAGGGCTTGCACCATCTGGCTGGTATTTTCCCGCACCTCCCGGTAACTGGCGACTTTGTCACCAAGGAACAGGCAGGGCTCGTCGTTGTAGCGATTGAGGCCCTCTATCAGTAGATGGGCCATTAATGGTGGCTCGTACAGTGCTTCGCTGCTCATGTTGTCTCCGGTATTCAAGGGGATAGTGAAAAACTCGACATTACTCTGTGATAGTCAGCGCGCGGCGCAGAACGGTAAACATTTCCGCTGACTCACGCTTTGAAACCTGTGTATGAGAAAACAGACTGGAACCATGGAATGTCCCGGGAAAGCTGTGCAATTCCGTCTTCACACCGGCTTGCATCAGTTTCAGTGCGTATTCCACGCCCTCGTCTCTCAATGGATCGAACTCCATGGTGCTGATGTAAGCGGGGGGTAGGCCGGCTAGATCTTCCGTCCGGGCTGGCGCCGCATGACAGGGCACATTCTCTGCGCCGCGCTGGTATTGATCACCCAGGTAGTAATCCCAGCTAAGCTCAGCATTGGGTCGGTTCCACATCGGGGTGTCGACGAACTGTTGCATGCTTTGGGTCTGCAGTCGATCGTCCAGCTCCGGGATGCCCAGATACTGGAAGCAGATGTCCGGTCCCTTACGGTCTCGGGCGAGCAGGGCCGTCGCGGCAGAGAGCCCCCCTCCCGCGCTCTGGCCAAACACCGCCAAGCGTGTGGGATCGATATGCAATCGAGAAGCGTTTTCACTGGCCCACGTGAGGGCGGCGTAGCAGTCTTCCAGCGGTCCCGGATACGGTGTCTCTGGCGCGAGGCGATAGTCTACCGAAACCACCACAACATTGAGATTGCGACACAGCGCGATGCAGGAACCGAGTTCGCTGTCCAAATTGCCGATGACAAATCCACCGCCGTGGATATGCAGTATGGCAGGCACAAGTCCCGATAGGCCCGCCGGTGTATAGATTCTCACCGACACATCAGGGGCATCGACCGGTCCCGGAATGCCGCGGTTTTCAACCGTGACGCCCTCGTGACTAACGTCGGCATTCATCTGTGCAATCAGCGACAGAAAGCCCTCCCTGGCCGTGACCGGATCGCTCAAACCCAGTGATGTGTCCGGCAGGAATTCCAACAACGAGGCCAGCTCGGGATCGTAGTTATAGGCCATCAGTTTGATTTCTCCATTATTCCGGTTTGCCGTATCCCTGTGCCGGGGCGATGGCGAGACTGGCCATAAAACCGAGGGAATGCGCTTATTACGCGGCAGGTACACAGCGTATACTGTCCTCGCCAAATGTGTATGGCAAGGGTTTAAGAATAGATACCTTAGCGTGCAGAATTGTCGTGGAGCGGCTGTCAAATACGTGACCCGGGAAGAGGTAGGCGAGACGCACAGCAGCTCCAAAAGAGTACTCTTCTTGCGCGTCGCCGCAAGCCTTGCGAGCAGATTTTAGTGTTCGGCTGCCTGCAGAGCTGTGCACCGTATGAAGCGTGCCTGTGTCACAACCCGTCAAGTCGGTCTGTAGAATTCCTTCCAAATTGCGAACCGTCACACAGTTTACATTTCCGCTATTGCGGTCGTAGCGTTAAGCTTTTCGGTAAAGCAGACCGTAGAGATAGGGTAAAGCCGTGCAAAACAGAGAGAATGACAGCGATCAGCAAAGCGTAACGCGGACAAGCCGAACCTTCACAAAAGACGGTGACTGGTTCTTCAGAACCCGTGAGGGTGAGTTGGCGGGACCTTTTGAAGATGAACTCGAAGCCTCCACGCGGTTGGAAGTGTATTTGCGCATCATAAAAACCGGGCTCTAGCCCCCGGGATACAATCCGCCATCGGGATTGAGCCCCGCCCTCGAGTTAAGGCACTTTTGACTGCGCCACGGCGCCTGTTTGGCTGGCCCACACAGTGTCATGGTAGAATGCGCCATGCACGGATTCACAGGCAAAGTTTTTCTGGCGTTCGCCGTTTTCTGCGGCAGCGCAACAGTGCCCGCGGAGTCACTGGCCCCTCCGGCTATCATACTCAGCTCGGGAATACCGGGCGGCGGGTACTGGAATGCCGGTGCTCGCATCAAAGAGGTGGCGATGTCTGAGCTGGGCCTGGCCGTCGAAAATATGGCCAGCCGGGGTTCGCGTGACAATCTCCAAAAACTGATGGATATGGATAGCCCGGTGAGCCTGGCGTTTGTTCAAGCAGATGTGGTTCAGTACTACCTCAACACCGAGGCAAACGAGGTTGTTAATCATCTTGAGCTGATCGAGAACGTCGGTGAAGAATGTGTTTTCATCATCACTGGCAAGGAAAGCGAGATAAGAGATGATGCAGATCTTGAGCAAGCGGAGAATTTACGTTTGGGCATTGCCAGTGCCGACAGCGGCATAGCGCTTACCTTCGATTATCTGTCCAGCCGGTTGGCCGGATTACCGAATATAACGGTGAGGTACGGCGACACCCTGCCGCTGATGAAGCAGCTCAATGACCCGGGCGCGCCGGTAGACGCAGTGATGACAGTGCATCGGCCCCGCGAGCTCTCTCCGGAAGTCGAATATGCTCTGTCTAATCCATCGGATTACCGTTTTGTTGACCTGGGTGGTGGCCGCTTGCCAGAGGAACTCTGGTATGGGCGCAAGGTATACCGCCCCATGCAACTTGCGATGCCCGGTGCCGAACAACCGGTGAATACCATTTGTGTATTGGGCTTGCTGCTGGCTAATAAGTATAAGTTGAGCTTGGCGCAGCGTAACCGCCTCAGTGAGTTGGCGGACTATCACTGGATGAAAGTGTATGTTACCCGCTAGACAGACACGTTATGTCGGGAACGTACGCTCCACAGATGATCTTAAAGAAGCGATTTTCCAGGAATAGCCTCAAGCAATCGACGGGTGTAATCCTGCTGCGGATGATCAAACAGTGCGGTGGTTTCGGCCTGCTCCACAACCTCGCCGTTTTGTAACACTATGACTCTGTCTGCCAGTTGCCTTATGACGGCGAGGTCATGTGATATGAAGAGCATAGTGAGCCCATGCTCTTGCGCCAGTGTCTTCATTAATTCCAGTATTTGCGCCTGAATAGTAACATCCAGAGCCGAAACGGCTTCATCGGCAACGATAAACTCAGGCCGGGTCGCCAGGGCGCGGCCAATGGCTATACGCTGGCGCTGACCGCCCGAAAATTCGTGGGGGTACTTGCGTACATAGGGTCGTGCCAGCCCAACTTCGTCCATGATCTCCAGTACGCGCTCGGCGACGGATGAGCGTGTTTCAAGTTTGTGTAACAAGAGAGGTTCAGCGAGGGTGTCATACACGGTCATGCGAGGATTCAACGACGCGAAAGGATCCTGAAAAATAATCTGCATGCGACGTCGCAGTGATTTCAGTTCACCTGCTGCAAGAGTTATAACCTCCTGTCCGTCGAACAGTATCTGCCCCGACGTTGCCGGCACAAGGTTTAGCAGTGAGCGGCCTAATGTTGATTTTCCACTACCCGATTCGCCTACTAGACCGAGTACCTCGCCGCGGTAGACATCAAAGCTCACATCATTTACTGCCTTAACCGTTTCATTGTCTTGCTTAAACCAGGTGCACAGCTTTCTTACGGAAACCAGTGGGTTTGGTGATATCGACGACGGTGTTTTTTGTCCCTGGGGTATCGACGCTAATAATTTTCGGGTGTAGGGATGTTGAGGACGCTTAAAAATCGTCGCACCAGTACCGCGCTCCACTACCTTGCCCTTTTGCATAACGATTATCTGGTCTGCGATGTCGGCAACTACGGCGAGATCGTGGCTTATTATCAATATGCCTATGTCGCGCTTGGCCTGTATGTCGGAGAGCAGTTTCAGTATCTGCGCCTGGACGGTGACATCAAGTGCAGTGGTGGGCTCATCTGCGATCAGTAATCTGGGCTCATTAATCAGCGCCATAGCAATCATGACCCGTTGCCTCATGCCGCCGGAAAACTGATAAGGGTAATAGTCGATAGTGATTGCGGGATCGCGAATTCCCACTTCGGCCATCAGCTCGAGAGCCTGCTTTTTCGCCTCTGCCCGGGGGACTCCACGATGGTAGCGTAAGGGTTCCATAAGTTGAGCCCCCACTCGCATGTAGGGATTGAGACAGGTCATTGGGTCCTGAAATACCATCGCAATATCGCGGCCACGAATATTCCGCAGGGCGTGCTTGTTCAGTTGCAGTAAATCATTGTCGAGGAATAACGCGCTGCCACTCTCTATGCGACCGGGGGGTTGTGGTATCAAGCCCAGCAGCCCGTAGCAGGAGACTGATTTCCCGGAGCCCGACTCACCAATGATCGCTGTGGTGCTGCCTGCCGTCACACTGAAGCTGACATTGTCGACTGCTCGGGTGGTGCCTTCGCGGCTGGTGAAGCTGATAGTGAGGTTATTCACATTTAACATATGGTCAGTCCTTCGCACCGCGCACGTCCAGCGCATCGCGCAGACCATCACCGAGAAAGTTCAGCGCAAACAGTGTGATTGCCAACACCAGCCCCGGGAAAAACAGCAGCCAGGGGTACTCTTCCATAGTCTCTGTGCCGAAAGAAATCAGAAGGCCCCAGGATGTTTCGGGGGGCTGTACTCCCAACCCTAAAAAGCTCAGGAATGCCTCTAACAGCATGACACTGGGAATTGTAAGCGTGGTGTAGACGATGATTGGCCCCAGCGCATTGGGTATCACGTGTCGCCAGATAATGGCCAGCGGCGAGAGACCCAGGCTCACGGCGGCTTCCACGAACTCTTGTTGTCGCAGCGATTGGACCTGTGCGCGCATGATGCGTGCCATCGTCAACCACTCTACCGCACCGATGGCGAGGAACAAAAGCAACATATTGCGCCCGAATACCACCATTAAGAGCACGATGAAAATCATGAAAGGCAATGCATAAAGAATATCGACAAGGCGCATCATTACCGCATCGACCCGTCCTCCCACGTAACCTGCGATAGCGCCCCAGCTGACACCGATGAGCAGTGCGACTGCTGTGGCGATAAAGCCTACTGCCAACGATATGCGGCCGCCGTACATGATTTGGGTCAATAGGTCGCGACCAAAAATATCGGTACCCAGCCAATGGTCTGCCGAGGGCGGCGTCGCCCCCAACTCAAGATTCTGCTGGGCGTAGTCGTAAGGCGCCATCCATGGCGTCAGCACTGCTACCAACACAAACAATGTGAGCACGGCGAAGCCGGCCAGGGCAGGGCGATTGCGGCTTAGCCGCAACCAGGCATCTCGCCACAGGGAGCTTCCCTGCTCTGCATCAACGAGCGTATTCATCGACGTTGTGCTCATGTATTTTGCTCGGGCCGGCTGCGCAGTCTAGGATTCATCCAAGCATTCAGGACATCCGACAACAGGTTGAATACCACGATGAGGGAGGACAGGAAAACCGTGGCGCCCAGAATCATAGTGTAATCCCGGTTGAAGGCTGCCTGCACATAAAACCGCCCTAGCCCAGGGACCTGAAAAATAGTTTCCACGACGAAGGACCCGGACAGCAAGCCCGCAAAGGCGGGTCCGAGGAAGGCTACAACAGGGGTAAGTCCGCCGCGGAATCCGTGAACTACTACAACGCGCCATTCGGGTATGCCCTTGGCCCTTGCGGTGCGAATGTAGTCCTGGGTCATGATCTCCAGCATGCCGGCTCGACTTAGCCGGGCTATATAGGCGGCATAAACAGCGCCCAGCGTTACCGCCGGGAGTATTTTGTCACCAGGCATATCACCCCAGCCCGACACGGGCAGCCAGTCCAGGTAGATACCAAATACCAGAATTAACAGGGGGCCCAGTAACAGTGAGGGGATGCAAATGCCGATCATCGCGGCAGACATGGGAATATAATCCTGGGCTGTATTGGGGCGCAGGGATGCAATAACGCCTGCGCCAACACCGATAAGCAGTGCGACCAGTAGTGCATAAAGCGCCAGTTCTGCAGTGACCGGGAAGCCCGCAGCGATCAATTCGTTCACACTGCGGCCAGGGTATTTAAACGATGGTCCGAGGTCGCCTCGTATGAGGTCACCAAGGTACGCGGTGTACTGTTCCAGCACGGGGCGATCGAGACGGTACTGGGCTTCCAGAGCCGCCTTAACCTCGGGTATTACAGCTTTCTCACTGGAAAATGGTCCGCCAGGTGCAACGCGTATGAGGAAAAAGGTGACGGTAATGACGACCAGCAATACCGGGATAGCTTGCAGCAGGCGTGACCCGACAAAGCGCCACATCAATCAACCACCCTCTGACCCTGACCCTGATCCTGATCCAGGGAAATGTATTTGAAATTTATCCAGTCCATAACATTTGAGAACAGGCCTTTTACATTCGGTTGTACCAGGTGGTTGCTGGTATAGGTGTAGATGGGCACGATGGGCATTTGTTCCATCAGGCGTGTCTCTGCCGCCTGGAAAATGGCGTACCGTGCCTCCCGTGTGGTTGCCCGCGGCGCCTGCTGCAGAATCATGTCATCGTATACCGGATCACAGAACCCCGTACTGTTGTTACCGCCCTCGCACAGGAATAGATCAAGAAAGTTATTGGGGTCTACGTAGTCACCGATCCAGCCACGCCGTGCCATCTGGAAGTCCATCTGATCTACCGTATCGAGATAGACCTTCCACTCCTCGTTGGCCAGCGTGATGTCGATATTCAGTGCATCCTTCCACATTTGTTGTAGGGCCACGGCAACTTTAAGGTGACTCTCGCTAGTGTTGTAAACCAATTCGAGGCCAGGCCAGCCCTTACCATCCGGATAGCCCGCCTGTGCCAGTAGTTCTTGCGCCCGCTGTATGTCGTGCTCAAACACTTTGGGTGGTTGGTAGCCCAGTGTTCCAGGCGGTGTAATACTATAGGCGGGTAAAGTGCTTCCGTGCAGTACAGTTTCGGTCAGTCGCCGTCGGTCAATCGCAAGCGACAGCGCCTTCCGCACATTGAGGTTATCAAGCGGTGGTTCGTTTGTATTCAACAGGTAGTAGTATGTGCCGAGATAGGGCGAATTAACGTAAGGGCTATCCTGCATTGCCCGGTACACAGGAATTTTGTCTAGCGGTATTGACTCTGTTCGGTGCAGCTGGCCTACGCGAAACATACGCTCTTCCGTAGAAATATTTTCCGTGGGATAGAACACAACGCCGTTTAACTCGACCTTGTCGCGGTCCCAGTAGGTATCGCTTTTTGTCACCTCAATGCGCCGGTTTAACTTCCAATCAGTCAGGCGAAAGGCTCCGTTGCTAACGATGTTTTCCACGCGGGTCCAAGGCGTAAAACGGTCGAAGGCATTGCCAAATTGTTCGATAGTTTGGCGATGCACCGGATAGGTACTTTGGTGATCCATGAGCTGAATGAAGTAAGGGGTCGGAGCGTTTAATGCCACTACCAGCGTTTGCGCATCCTTTGCCGTGACGCCGACTTCAGCAAAATCCGTTATCTCGCCCGTGGCAAAGGCCTCGGCATTCTTCACGGGATAAAGCATATAGGCATACTGGTTACCCATTTTTGGACTTAACGCACGCTGCCATGACCAGACAAAGTCATAGGCAGTGACCGGGTCACCATTGGACCACTTCGCGCTGTCATTCAGATAAAAGGTTACGGTGAGGCCGTCTTCGCTGATATTCCAGCGTTTTGCAACGCCGGGCTCGGGTTCGAGTGTATAGGGGTTTTTTGTGACCAGACCTTCGAACAAGGTAACGATGACATGCATTTCCGGGATGCCCGTAACCACGTGGGGGTCCAGACCCTGGGGTTCGGTGCCGTTGCCGAAGTGCAGTATGCCTTCCCGGTTGCCCTGTGCGATGCGCGATTCGCCGCTACCGCAGGCTCCGAGCAGTAGGGCAATCACGCCGATTGTCAGGAGCTTGTAAGTAATAGTTGATGGCTCGCGGTTGTTGTCTGTTTAACTCAGCCTAGCCGGCAATATAAGAACAGCAGTAGTCGGTGACCTCGTGGACTACCAGCCCAAAGTTGGCGTTGGCGGGTACGTCAAAGCTGTGTCCTGCAGTGAAGGTTTGCCATTCGTCAGAGCCCGGCAGCTTAACGTCCATTTTCCCTGCCAGGATTTCCATAATTTCGGCTTCGGCAGTGTCAAAGTTGTACTCTCCCGGCATCATGATTCCCAGGGTTTTGCGGGAACCATCGGCGAACTTGACCGCGCGGCTGGTGACTTTGCCATCAAAATAAATATTTGCTGCTTTAACAATTGTGACGTCGTTAAATTCCGACATTTCAGGAGTCTCCGCTGTTTGTCGCCACCGGCACGTGATGCCTGGCTTTTTCATTGCTCACAAGGCCATAGAGTCTACTGCGCGGGAGTGGCTTTCACCATAGGGATAGAGCGACAATCCAGCATTACCCCTTGCTCGGTATCTCGCATCTACTCCCGCCTTTATCGGCAGGAACGATACGCATTAAAAGGTGATACCCTTTCGACAATTTCATAAAAGGATCGTTCGATAGCATGAGTAGTTTGCACAAGCCGATACTGCATCAATACCAAGTGTCTCCATTCGCAGCAAAAGTAAGGCGCTGCCTATATTACAAGGGCATACCCTTTGATACGGTTAATTACGGTCTATCGGGCGTCGGGAAAATCAAGAAACTGAACCCGCGAGGTAAGGCGCCCTTCATGGTGCACAATGGACTCATGATCGCGGACAGTACCGACATTATTGGTTACCTTGAGAAAACCTATCCCGAAAAACGACTTATTCCTGCCGACGCGCGCCTGTCAGCCCAGGCCAGCATCATCGAGGACTGGGCCGATGAAAGCCTCTATTTCTTCGATCTGACGATGCGCAGTTGGCCCAATAACAGCGCACTACTTGCCGAAGATCTTTTGCTGGAGGACAAGGGCGTCATGCGCAGGGTGTTCCAGCCCCTTATCCCGCGCATCATTGCTCGCCAGGCGCATGGTCAGGGTATCGGACGTAAGGATCGTGAGTCAGTCTGCAAGGAAATAGAAGAGCATTTTCGGTCCATCGATACTCTTGTCAAGGACACAGGTTGGCTGGTGGGTGACCACTTGTCTTTTGCGGATATTGCCGTCGCGAGCATGTGTACTGTGCTTGACCGGGCGGAGGAAGCACAGGCATTGATGGCT
Source organism: Candidatus Marimicrobium litorale (assembly GCF_026262645.1). Lineage (NCBI taxonomy): Bacteria > Pseudomonadati > Pseudomonadota > Gammaproteobacteria > Cellvibrionales > Halieaceae > Marimicrobium > Candidatus Marimicrobium litorale. The sequence continues at coordinate 2,630,723 of NZ_SHNO01000001.1, read as the reverse complement.
GAGGCGCCCGCCTTGCTGGATTGGCGAGAACGAGTAGATACTTTAACGTTGCCGCAGGGCACGCCAGCGGCTCAGCGCGCGTTGGTCTGAATGTGTCCCTGGTCGTCGCCGTTGCAGCGCGAGGAGTCCCCTCGAAGCCAGTTTTTGCTGACGAGCACGTTGGACACCGTCACAGGGTTCGCTACCAAATGCCGTGCTCAGGCAGCGGACTGTTTGCGGCTGCCCACCGCCGGACCAACATAGCGGGCCCTTGGTCTGATCAGGCGGCTATCGTTCTTGAATTCGAGGAAGTGAGCGACATAGCCATAGACACGGGCCATTGCAAACATGGCGGTGAAATAGTGTGTTGGAATGCCAAGGCTGTGGAAAACAGCACCTTTGTAAAATTCCACATTGGCCCAGATTTCCTTGCCCTTGGCAGAAAACTCTTTCTGGCAGGCCTCTTCCACTGCGACGAGCGTTGCTAGTAAGCGCTTACTCTCGTCGTCCCGGCACAACTCGACAGCCATCGGTTTCAGGATTTTTGCGCGGGGGTCAACGGTGCGGTATTCACGGTGACCCATGCCCATGATCTTCACCTTGTTGGCGAGGCATTCTGTGACATAGGCCGCGGCATTTTCAGGTGAACCAATGGCGATGGCCATTTCCAGTGCGGCTTGGTCTGCGCCGCCGTGCAACCTGCCGTAAAGCGTTCCGATGGAGGCTGAGACCGATGATTGAATAGGCGCGAGGGTGCTGGCACAGACGCGACCCGCGAAGGTTCCTGCGTTGTAACTGTGTTCCATTTGCAAAATCTGCGCTGCATCGAGCATGCGCCGCTGCTCCTCCGAGGGGGAAGATCCGTGAAACATGGTCAGAAAGTTTTCGTGAAACAGTTTTCCCGGTACCGGTTGCAGGATCGACTTGTTCTGGGCAAGCCGGTAGTGCGCGGCGATCAGCCCCGAAATTTTGGCGGCCAGAAAAAGCCCTTGCGCCGCGTCGAGATCTATCTCCAGTGAGGATTCTTCTGGCAGGCACAGCAGCGGAACCATTCCCTGCAGCATCAGCATGGGGTGGAGCCCCTTTGGAAGCTTTTCCAACAGGTCGATCTCGTCATGGGTCAGGGAGGCGTGCCGGCACATGAAGGCCTTCAGTTGACTTTTTTCCTGTGCGTTTGGCCACTCCCCAAACAGCACCATCCAGGCGGCATGCAGAAAAGGGGTACCGACCATGTCATTGATATCGATACCGCGGTAGTTCAGCACACCACTATCGCCCTGAACGTCAGATATAGCGGTTTCGCCCACGACAATGCCTGCGAGGTCTGGTGAAAAAACGGTGTCGTTCGATGACATGGGTTATGCCCTTAAATTGGTAATATTCACAGTATAGACCGGGGTTGATAATTAGTAGAGTTAATTTTACTTATCAGTCTATTAGGTAAGCTAATATGCGTTTGGAAAACAGTGAGTTGCGGGCGTTTCGTGCAGTAATAGAGGAAGGCGGTTTTAAACGTGCTGCAGATGCGTTGCATATCAGTCAGTCTGCGGTGAGCCAGGCAGTCGCCGGACTGGAATATAAACTGGAGGCGCCACTGGTGCAGCGCGGTAAGGATCTCCGGCTGACGGATGTTGGCAAGCGGCTGTTTGAGCATGCAGTCGACGTGCTTCGGGATGAGCAGCGTACGTTAGAGGACATAGAGCAGTTAAAGCAGGGCAAAACCGAGACTCTGAGTCTCGCGATCAGCGCCGCCCTGAACCGCTCGCATGCCCCCGGCCTGATCAGCGCGTATTTCCGGGATCATCCCCATACCCGCATGAAGATCGCCGAGATGCCGGCGCGAAGTATTATATCTGCGGTTTTGTCGGGTAACGCGGAACTGGGCCTGGGGCCCTTCCAAAAAGACATGGCCGCTTTCGAGAGCGTGCCATTTTATACCGAGTCCCGGCACCTTGTGGTCAGCCAGCATCATCCCCGTTGTGGTGACATGATCAACGGCAATGAGCGGGCTCTGAAAGAAACTGCTCTGATTACGTCGGCGCTGGATAGCCCAGACATGCGGCCATCGCTACAGCGGTTGCGAGATCATTTCAGTACCGTCTGGGAAGTGAGCAGCCTGTCACTTCGGATTCACATGGTCAAAGAGGGCATGGGTGTGGCGTTCCTCGGCGACAAGCTGCTCGCGGAGCATCCGGATTGCGCCGGGTTTCGGATCATGAGTGACGTCTCGTTCGGCCGAATCGATAAGGAGGTCGGTGTCTACTACCGTGCGGGTAAAAACCTGAGCGACAGTTCCCGGGATTTTATTGCCCAGTGTGTGGCACACTGGCGGCTGCTTTAACACGCGTAATACACGGCCTTTACGGAGTAAATCGAATGTCCACCCTGCGCGACAGCAATGTGAGGAAACTGGCCCAGAAGCCATTTGATGTGCTGGTGCTCGGCGCTGGTATCAATGGTGCGGTTGCCGCTGCGTCACTGGCTGGCCGCGGCGTGCGAGTGGCGTTGATCGACAGCGGTGACTTTGCTGGAGGGGTCAGCTCGAATTCATCTAACCTGGCCTGGGGTGGCATCAAGTATCTGGAGAGCCTTGAATTTCTGCTCGTGAACAAGCTGTGTAAATCCAGAAACCGGTTGATGCAAGCCTACCCGTCAACGGTCAAGGAGATTCGCTTTTTAACCACGGTGCAGCGCGGGTTTCGCTTTCCGCCTTTCTTTATTTACCTGGGTAGCCTGCTCTATTGGGTGATGGGTCGCTTTGCTACCCGTGCCCCGCGGTTTATCTCGGCGCGCGCGATCGAATCCGCCGAGCCTGTGATCAATACCAGCAAGGCTGCCGGTGGGCTCGAATACTCCGACTGTTACCTGTATGACAACGATGCTCGCTTTGTTTTCAATTTTGTCCGAAAAAGCCTCAACTTTGGATGTATTGCGGCTAATTATGTAAAAGCCCTCAACTCAACCCGGCAAGGAGACGAATGGTTAACGCAGATCCGCGATGAGGTCAGCGGTGAAATATCCGAAATTCGATCACACGCTCTGATCAATGCCTGTGGCCCTTGGGCAGACGCTGAGAATACGTTGACTGGACAAGCGACGGCGCACCACCATCTCTTTTCCAAGGGTGTGCACCTTATTGTTGATCAAATAACCGACAACAAACGCGTACTCACTTTCTTCGCCAGTGATGGCCGTATGTTTTTCCTGATTCCAATGGGACCCAAAACCTGTATTGGTACCACGGATGCGCAGGTGAACTCGCCGGAGGTTGGGGTCAGTGAAGAGGACAGGAATTTCATCCTTGAGAACGCCAACGCACTTCTTGATATTAACCCTCCGCTGACACGGGCCAATGTCGTCGCCGAGCGAGTGGGTGTGCGTCCTCTGGTGGTTGAGGGAGAAGGCGGAGAGGCAGACTGGGTGCAGTTGTCGCGCAAACATGTTGTCGAGGTGGACCAGGCGCGTCGACACCTGAGCATTTTTGGCGGCAAGTTAACAGACTGTCTCAACGTAGGGGATGAAATAGCCGACCATGTTCAACAGCTTGGTATTTCCGTGCCACAGGCGGACAACCTTTGGTACGGTGAACCGGGCAATGACCTGCGCGCGGAATTCATGCTGCAGGCACAGTTGATGAATCTGGATGCACTGACCGATCCCTCCTCTTCCGAACCACTGTCAGAACGATTCTGGCGGCGTTACGCTGAGAGCGCTTTTGGCTTGCTGGAGCGCATCCGGGAGGATGAAAGTGTTGCTGCACTGCTTATTGAAAACGCGGAGTATACCCGCTGTGAAATAGAGTTGGCTGCTCGCCTTGAGATGATTGTAAAGCTGGAAGACTTCATGCGGCGGCGCTCAAAGATTGAGCAGGTGGTGAAGCGAGAGGCAATTGTTAGCGCGCCAGGATTGCGGGAAGCCTGTCAGATTCTCTTTGGTGAAGATGCAGACGAACGGCTTGAGGAATACCTTACCGCTACCGCTACCGCTAAATAGTCGAATCATCGGGCTCAAACCAGTGTTCGGTTCGATTGACAAACGCCACCAGTGACAACATGACAGGTACCTCCACGAACACCCCGACCACGGTTGCCAGCGCAGCACCGCAGTGCAGCGTGCAGGCTGATGGTTACAGCAAACGAGGCGTCGTGGAGGGCTGCTAGCCGGGCAGTAGGCTAGCGCCGCGTCTATCGGCCGGGCTAAGCTCGTGTCGCCGGGCTACTATTAGAACTGGGGCTCGCCTCCATGTACGCCAAGGTAATGCGAGTTCAGCTTAGGCTTCTCCTGCAAGGTCTGATTGATCTCATAGATGCGCTCGTAACTGGTTTCCTTTATCAGCCACTTGCCATCAATTTTCTCGTAACGATCCCAGTAGAGCGCAGTCCCGGTGGTCAAGGCATTGTGATTGAGTAACCACATATTGTCTGCCAGGTACCACAAGCCCGTAGCCTCAGTGTCTGACAAGATCTGGATTTCCGGGTGATGAGCATTGTGCTGCCCGATTGCTTCCCTGCTGAACGCCATGCCGATGTTGTCGACGTATTCCTGTTTGCTATCGAGGTTCCATTCGTAACCGCCTCCCTTGAAGCGTACCTTGACCTCCTCGTGGAACAGCGTTCCTAGTTCTGTGAGATTAGCAGTATCGATACAGCGAAAATAAGCATGCTTGACCTGCTTGATTGCCTCGATGTCCATCAGGCGCTGAATGTCCTTTCGCAGCTCTTCTATACCGCCGTCGCTGGCTTGCAGTGCGAGTCCATCGGTGATGCCCATGTTTTCCTTAGTCAACTTTTGTCGTTCGGTCATGCCGTTGCCTCTTTTAGGGTTCAGGTATCTTAACGGTAAACAGGGTAGACGATTTCGCCTGTTATCAGTGGCCGATAGCCTGTGTAAGAGCGAGTTTAGTCAGCGGCGGCATGGACATTCAAACCAATGCCGCCGCGGTGGAATGCCAGGTGGCTCGCCGACGCACCCTATCGGTGTACTCTAGTTAGAGCATACTGTGGCATATTAGTGGCTTGGGAGGCATATAACGATGGCAGTAAAACACGAAGTAGCCAGCATGGACTGGCAGGACCCATTCGGGCTGGAGCAACAACTTACCTCGGATCAGCGGCAGGTGCGCGACTCGGCCCGCCAGTATGCACAGCAAAAATTGTTGCCCCGTGTGCGCGATGCTTTTCGTAATGAAGAAACCGACCCTGCGATATTCACTGAGATGGGTGAGTTGGGATTATTGGGCTCTACGCTCCATGGCTACGGTTGCCCGGGGGTTGACTCTATTTCCTATGGCTTGATTGCCCGCGAGATAGAGCGTGTGGACTCCGGATTTCGCTCCATGATGAGCGTGCAGTCCTCCCTGGTAATGTACCCGATCTATGCCTATGGCAGTGAAGTACAGAGACAGACCTACCTGCCAAAACTTGCCAGCGGTGAGTGGATAGGTTGCTTCGGACTGACAGAGCCGGACCACGGTTCAGACCCGGCAGGTATGGTCACCCGCGCGAAGAGTATCGAAGGGGGCTATTTGCTTAATGGTGCAAAGATGTGGATCAGTAACAGCCCACTGGCGCATGTATTCGTGGTGTGGGCGAAAACCGATGATGAAAAAATTCGCGGCTTCATTCTGGAGCGCGATATGGATGGGCTCAGTGCACCAAAAATTGAAGGCAAGCTGGCCCTGCGCGCCTCTGTCACCGGAGAAATCGTGATGCAGGACGTATTCGTTCCGGAGGCGCAGCTACTGCCCGGCGTCGAGGGCATCAAGGGCCCTTTCGGCTGTCTCAACAAGGCGCGGTATGGGATTAGCTGGGGCGCTCTGGGTGCTGCTGAAACCTGTTGGCATACCGCGCGGGATTACACCCTGGCGCGGCAACAGTTTGGCCGCCCGCTGGCCGCCAACCAGCTGGTGCAGCTGAAGCTCGCCGATATGCAGACGGAAATTGCTTTGGCTCTGCAGGGTTGTCTGCGGGCGGGCCACTTGCTGAATGAGGATGCCCTGGCGCCGGCGCTGATCTCGCTTCTCAAGCGCAATTCCTGTGGTAAAGCTTTGGCCATCGCGCGCAATGCGCGGGATATGTTGGGTGGTAACGGCATATCCGATGAGTACCCCGTTATGCGACACATGTGTAACCTCGAGGTGGTGAATACCTATGAGGGTACGCACGACATCCACGCTCTGATCCTGGGGCGTACCCAAACGGGCATACCTGCCTTTTGATCGTTTTTACTGAGCAGTCGTGTTCGATATACACGCAGCAGCGTAAATTGTGGCCCTGGGAAGCAGGGCTGCGAGGTCCTACTTGCGAATCGACGTTCACGCCAAGCTTATCTGACGTTGTGTAGCGCAAGTTTGCCAGGGTCTCAATGGACGCCACTACTGCTTGGCGAGCTGCGCTGACTCAAGTTGGCTAACGGTGACGGTTCTTTTCATTTAAGGAAACCGCTAGTTCATGATTTCAACAGCATGCACAGGTGCGAGCTGTCCGGTCGGATTGAGCGGTCGCATATCTGGGATCATGGCTGCCAAGGTAAGTTCCCGATTACCGGGTGCCGGGTGTGTGCTGAGAAATTCTGGCGGGCGCTTACCGCCCTCCCGGGAGCCCATTTTTTCCCACAGGCTTACGGCGGCGTCCGGGTCATAACCGGCACGAACAGCGAGTTCCATACCGATCTGATCTGCCTCCGATTCCGCAGTGCGGCTATTGGGAAGGCCCAGCGCCAGCCTCGCCGCAACAGCGGCGCCCCCAGCAGCGACCACGGGCTTGTCCGACAAGATTGCGATGGCGACTACCCCCACAGAGGTGGCCATAGCGCGGGACATACGTTCTGCGGTGTGATTGGCCAGAGCATGGGAAATTTCGTGGCCCATGATCTGCGCAAATTCGGCGTCGGTCAGTTTCAGCTTCTCAAACAGCCCGGTGTACACCGCCATGCGACCCCCCGCCATGCACCAGGCGTTAACAATGTCCGGGGCATCCACAATAGCGACACTCCATTGCCAATTCCGGGTGCTCGGATACATCTCGGTAGCGACGGTAACCAGTCGGCCCGTGATGGTCGCTACCCGCCTCGACAGGGCCGGATCATTGACGAGCTTGTCATCAGCATTCAGTTCATCGACCGTTGTGAGGTAGGCTTTTCTCGATTCAACGATAGCGGATTCAGGGGAAACCAGCATGAGCTGCGACCGTCCTGTTGGGCTGGTGGCGCATGCGGTTAGCAAAGGCAGAAAAAACAGTGTAACGATGAGCATCTTCATGGCGGTGTGCAATATCGGTCAAGTACGCTAGTGGCAGAGTGAGCAAGGTTGCCAGAAGATGTCATGAAAGGCGAATACCCGGGTGCGGTGACCCGGGGCTCAGCGGTTTGCCTATATCGGAAGCCCCTCGTCGATGTTGTGGTTGGCTTCTGCGGGGGTCTGCATGCCAGTGGTCGCCACAAAGCCATTAACTTCGTCGCGAATGGAGGCGACATCGTCCGCGCTGGCGTAAAACTGCGAGTACCATTTGCGTCCATGTTTGAAGGGACCGTCGGTCTTCAATTGCATGATTTTGATTGCCGGCCGCTTGTTCTGCCATACGTTGAAGTCTGCACCGAAAGCTTCCAATGCACCTGCTTGGGCTTGCCTGGCAGCCTCCCGATCTTCGTCTGTTGCGCCGCCTTCCGTGCCCTTGTAGAGGCAGCCGTGAAAGCACTTGGAAACACCGTCTTCCACAGGGGTGTTGGCAATCAGCTCATAGATGACGTTGTCGGCGAATACCTGTTTGGATAGTAGTATACCGGGACCTGTGTACCAGGTCGTGGTGTAGAGATAGGTTTGATAAAGCTGCATCGGCCCACCCTGACGCTGAATACAGATATGATCTTTATACTCGTTCTCGAAGTATTCGCTGGGCGCGCCATGGGTTGGGCCCAGGTGGCGGACGTCTGCCATGTTGTCCAAAATTTCCTGCGGATGAATTTGCAGTTCACCGAGGTGGTCCAATTCCCAGCGTACCCACTGAGAATCATCCCACTCGGCCAGTGACGGCGCATCGTAGTCCGGTGCGCGACCATCCGGATCGAACCAGGCCATGATGCACCCCATATTATCTACCACGGGATACGAGCGAATAGAGGCGGACTTTGGGCAGGGCCCGTCGTGGTAGGGGATGTCATCGACATCGCCTTGTGGGTTGTAGCGCCAGCCATGATAAGGGCAGCGTATAGAGTCACCTTCAATCTGATCGCCATTCTTGACGATCATGGCGCTGGTGCTGGCGGTCAAGTGTGTACCCATGTGGGCACAGTATGCGTCGAGCAGCACGGGGTTGCCGCTTTCGCCGCGGTACAGTGCCAGATCTTGTCCGAAGTAACGTACGGCCATTGGGCCGTCATCCAGTTTTTTGCTCTCGGCGACAACGAACCAGCCGCGAGGATACGTGTTGGGTCCCAGGTTGTAATCAACAGATGTTGCCATGGTATGCCTACCGTCCATGTTGTAATTGACTAAAGTATAGACTGAGCCGGCGCCAAAGGTACCACCCGGACAGTGTTGCGATGCAAAGGATTAGCCGGCGGCTCAACTATTCAACTTACTGCTCAAGTTTACGCAGTTGTCTCATCGGGTATATCACTGGCAGGGTTCATTGCGTTAAACCGTCGTCCCAGGAAGATGCCTGTTAGCGCCCACAGCCCGGCGACAACCGCGCCGATGCCCGCGACAGCCGCCAACCCCAGGCCGAGCCCCTGAGTGAGTGCTGTAAAAAGCCAGGCATTGAGCATGTCGCCGCCGCGATAAATTACAATATCAATCACTTGCTTGGCCTTAAATCGGGTTTCGCGATCCACCGCCGTGAACAGCATTTCGCGGGCGGGTCGGGAGATCGCATAGTTCCCCGCGCGTCGCGCAACCTGCACGCCAACCACGACATAAACCATTGGCTCAGCCGCTAGCATCAGCATGCCGCCACCCACGAGGACCGGAATGAGGGCCAACGTGAAAGGCAGCCCGAAGCGTTGCGCAATGCGCCCGGTAGCAAACAGGGCTACCAACAGGGTGAGACTGTTTACGGCAAGATCCATGCCTCCCCATATCTGGGTGCGCATATCGGGGTCGAAGTCAGCCAGCAGGTTTTTCAGCTCAAAGTACACAAAAGAGCTGATAGTGGTGTAGAGAAATATGAATAAACCGATACCAAGCAGATAGGGACTGCGCATGAATTCCGCGAAACCGGCCAGAGGATTGCCACCGATAAACTCGACATCTTCGTTACCGACAGAAACGTTGCCATTGTGCAGATCAGTCTGCTTGAGTCGCTGCACCCACGCGACCAACGGTAGAGCCAACACTACCAGTAAGGCCGCTATCAGCATCAGGTTTTCGGTGCCTATATCTTTTACAAGCAACGTCGTGAGTGCGGGCCCAGCCAGACCTCCAATGCTTGCCCCTGCGCCGATAAAGCCGAACAGGCGAATGGACTGGGGTTTGGAAAATGTATCTGCCATGAAGCTCCAAAACACGGAGATATGAAACAGGCTGAAAAGGCTTATCCAGATGTAAAAACTTTTGTCTAGCAGCGTGCGGTCAGTGACTGATGCTGCGCCAAGGTAAAACAGTACAAAGCTAACAGCGAAAAAGCTATAAACAGAGGGGACTAAACGCGAGAAACGCAGCCTTGCGACAGCCGCCCCATAAAGGGAAACAGCGATAAAGCTGATAAAAAATGTAAAGGTCCACAGCCAGCTGACCTCGGCATCACTCCAATCCGATGCCATGGCATCCCGCACCGGGCGTAAAATGTAATAGGAAGCCATGAGCATCATAACAAGGCTGAACGAAGCAAGCGTTGCCCGCGCCTCGTGGGGGCGTATATCGCTGGCCCGGCCAAGCAGGCCCCAGCCGACCTCTTGCAATCGACGACGGTAATTCATGCCATGCTTCCTCACTACGGGCTGAGCAGTGTTCCAGCCCCCGGTGGCGGGGTCAAGGTGCGACTGACCGCATCTACAGACAGTGTTTCATTTCCCTGGCTATGTTATCCGAGGGTTAGGTTTTTGAGGGACGCAGTGCCACAAGACAGGGTTGAGAATCTGAACAAAAATCGCCACAAAAGAGGCTGGAGGTCACTGCAGTACTAAAGGCGGGCGCTGTAGGTCAGGACGTACTGAGGCCCCGTCACGTCGATTTTTCCGATAGTGCGGTCAAAATCCAGCTCCGTGGAAATATAGCGCAGGCCGAGGCCGAGGTAGCGATTATCACCGATTTCGAAATCGACCCCGGCACGGCTGTAGAACCCTACAGCCACGTCTGAGCTGTCCGAGTTGTCACTGGTGGGGCTGCGTGCGGGACGCCCGGAGGGCGGTGTCTCGGTATAATTTTCGTCCTCGACCTCATGGTAGCCGTACATGATCATGGGGCCCACGGACAAGTAAGTGGTAATGCGCTCACTGATGCGGCCGCGCAGATAGCCACCCAGGTGAAGCTCAACCAGGAGCAGCGAGTTGTCCGCCTCGTAGGTGATCGTGCCACCATTATTCTCCGTGAGGCTGCCGGAAAAGGTAATGTCTTCGTTTTTCCAGCTGACACTGCCGCCCGGATTTATACCCCAGTGCACGAAACCTCGTCCAAACAAGTATTCCAGCTCGAAACCAGCGGTGGGCAACGACGAAAAATCAACTTCGACAGACTCATTATCAGCGTCGGTCCAACTGGTTGTCTGGTCATCCAACTCGGCGACCCCGAGGTAAATCTGCAAGAAAGGCGTAGTCGCCTCTTCTGCCATTGCCGAGGGGGGTAGCGTGAACAGGAGCGCTAACGCTGCTGACAGTGCCGATGTCCTACCGTAGGGGAGAATTGTATTCAACTTTGGGCCAGCATCCATTTACGCAAACGATTGGAGTCGCCATACGGCGTGAGTTTGCCGAAGGAATTAAGTAATACAATAGATATCTCCTCGCCACCGATATTCACCTGCATTACCAGGCAGCGGCCTGCTTCCCGGATAAAACCTGTCTTACTGAGCTCGATTGCCCACTGATCGTTTTTTAGCAGACGATTGGTATTGGCATAGGTGAGTGGCCCGCGATTGCTATAGGGCCTGACGTCTGCCTTTGTGGTGGTAGTGGCGCGAGTGATGAGAGGGTAGTCCTCCGCTGCGGCGAGCATTTTTGCAAGGTCACTGGCAGTGGATTGGTTGTTGGCATTCAAGCCCGCCGGGTCGGCAAAACGGGTGCTGGACATGCCGAGACTTTCGGCCTTTTGATTCATGGCAGTGACGAATGCGCTCACCCCTCCGGGAAAAGTCCTGCCCAGCGCGGATGCGGCGCGATTTTCAGACGACATGAGAGCCAGCAATAATAGTTCGCGTCGGGGTAGTGCAGCACCGAAGGCGAGGCGGGAACCGGTCAGTTTGATAGTGTCACGGTCGGCGTGGGTAATGGTGATTGTCTTGTCGAGGTCTAGCGCCGCATCAAGGATTACCATCGCGGTCATGAGTTTGGTAATGGATGCAATGGGCCTGATCGTATCTATATCCTTGCCATAAATCACGTTGCCTTGGGCATCCAGTACGAGGGCGGATGCTGAGCGGAGGCCCGGGTTGCCTTCAAGACCGTTGAATGAGGAATCGCTGGCGGCGATTGTTCCGCTTAGAGAAAGCGTCAGAACAAAACCGATTGTTCTGGCAATAAACATCGTTGCGCCGCCCCTGGATATTGTGTGTGCTTTACCCCGTGTCGATAGCCTCTATCGTGCTATCGACATCGGGTAAAAGTATGCCCCAGATGAGTCGTGAGCACCACCGCTGCAGTGGGGCAAATCTGCCTTAGCCAGGTTCCGATTCGGCGCCTGCCTCGACGCGCAGCAGGCTGCGGAAGGCGCGACTGGCGCTGGACTCGCCTGACAGTACGCGGTAAACATCCTCCACCATGGGTATTTCTACCTTGTATTGCGCGGCGAGGGCTAATACCGCCGGGGCACTTTTTACGCCCTCGGCGACCATGAACATTTCATTGGTTATGTCCTGCATATCGCGACCTTTGCCCAGTTCGATTCCCACGTGGTGGTTGCGGCTTTGAGGGCTGGTGCATGTGGCGATCATATCGCCCATGCCGGCTAGTCCGGCGAATGTCTCGGGCTGGCCGCCCATGGCAACGCCTAACCGGGTGATTTCGGCCAGTCCGCGGGTGATCAGACCGGCGCGAGTATTGTCACCTGCCCCAAGGCCGTCACCTATACCTACTGCGATAGCAACAATATTCTTCAACACGCCCCCTAGCTCGCAACCGATTACGTCGGTATTGGTATAGGTGCGGAACAGGCCAGAATTAAAGACGGGCTGCAGTTGCTGCACAATGACGCTGTCCTCCATGGCGAGCACGCTTGCGGCCGCTTTCCCCTCCATGATCTCCCGAGCAAGATTGGGCCCTGTCAGCACGCCTGCCGGGTGGCCCGGCAGCACTTCTTTGATGATCTCGCTCATGCGCAGGTGGGTGTCCAGTTCGAGGCCTTTGCTCAGGCTGATCACCGGGACCCCTTGCCGCACATGTGCCTTCACGTCGTTCAGGACCTCGCGGAAATGCTGTGAAGGGATACCCATCACGACAACATCAGCGAGGCTGACGGCGTCTTTTATACTGTGTGTTGCGACCAGCTTCTCCGGAAGCATTACCCCCGGCAGGTAGGTGTGGTTGCGGTGCTCTGCGTTGATCTCCTCGACAGTGTCGGGATTTCGCGCCCATAAACTGACTGCGCTGTTGCGGGTCGCCAGTGATGCCACCGCTGTCCCCCAGGACCCTCCGCCCAGAACGGCGACTTTCAAATCAGACATGCTTTCTCTCCTTGAGATGGGCGTCGACATGATAAGGGGGAAACGGGCGGGCATCTATTTTTGCGTATAAAAAAACGCCATCGCAAGGCAGTGAGCGACGGCGTTAAGGGTAAGGCTAGCGTTTTGTATGCCTGGGCTTTTGCTATCCGACCCGCAATAACCGGATACCGTTCCCTGGCGGCAAACATGTCTGACAAATGCTTGCGAGCTTCTCCCAAAAGCAGCGGCGATTGCCCTTAACGGGCACTAAGCCAACCAGCCGCAGCACATTGAGTATTGATGATCGTTTGTGAAAAAACAAGAAATAACTATATGATATGTATTTATAGCAGGCAATAATTAAAAATTATATCATTCTGCTTTCCTGAACAAGAGCGTCATACGGTCCGATTCCCCGGTAGCCAGATTTGCGGCGCGTTCGTCGGGGTCGCTGTCACTGCCTCTGAGTGACGGCGGTAAGCGCCAGACTACGTCGTCCGCAGAGGGGTTATCCAGGCCATTAGCGTTGATCTCGCTAGCAGCCACCAGCTCGAAACCCGCTTTTTCAAACATGGCGATGACGTGAGACTGCTTCAGGTAACCTGCGTTGCCGAGCGCCCAGTGATTGTCGGCCGTTTCCGGTGCCCGGTGTTGCACCACACCTACCAGTCCGTCGTCCTTGAGCATGCTGTGCACCGAGGCTAGAGCCTCGGTGCGCGTTTTGGCAAGGCGCTCAAAGCGGTTGAGGTTGTGGAGCGCCCGTATCAGCAATACGCGGTCTACCGTACCGCGAATATTCTCGGGTACCTCTTCGAAGGTGAAGCCGCGGGCGGTTATGCCATTGTCGGTATATGACGCCACCCGTTCGGGAAACTGGCTGGTTGCCTCGACACGCTTATCAATCCAATCTGGCGTGGCGAAATCGAACATGCGCCACATGCGGCTGGCATAGGTCACCCCGTAGAGCGTGCCCTTTGCACCGAGATAATTGGCCAGTATCTGCGTGTACCAGCCGCCGCCGGGGAGACCTTCGGCCACTGTCATAGCCGGTTTGATTCGAAAGAAAGTGAGTGTGTCAGCGGGATGGCGGTAGGCGTCCCGGCGCTTGTCCTCCGCACTGCGAGCCGCCAGGGCAACACTCAGCGCCGGGTCGATGGGCGAATGGTCCGCCGCCACGCTGTGGGTGGTCACTAGTAGTCCGAGGGTGAGGATGCAAGCAATTGGTAAGGGCATAGTGTCTGTCTCCGAAAATATGCGTAATCCTGAGGGCTTACCTTAGCTCTGGCAAGCGCCCTAGTGAAGTTTTGGGCAGCGCTGGCGAATGCTGGCGGTCGCAATCAATTAACCTGTACTGGCCTTCTCAAGTCAGTAGAATGGCCGCATGCGACATGCCGTGTGCCCCTCGGCCTCGTTACTATGCGGCGCACTGACAAAGTAAAATCGACAGGAGAGACTGCTATGGCCAAGGTGCTTATCACGGGAGCTACGGGCTTCATTGGAAACCATGTCACCCGACTGTGCCTCGAAAAGGGCGATGATGTCCGTGTGATGGTGATGCCGGGCGAGGATCGTTCTCCGCTAAACGGTATGGAAGTGGAATTCGTGGAGGGGAACCTGATGGATCACCCGTCTCTGTCCAGGGCGGTCGAGGGCTGTGAGCAGCTTTACCATCTGGCGGCCCTGTTCAAGATATGGACCAAGGATCCGAACCTGCACTACAAAATTAACGTCGACGGCGCCCGCGCGATGTTGACTGCGGCAAAAATGGCCGAAGTAGAGAAAATTGTCTTCACCAGCAGCGTGGCCGCAATTGGTGTCGCCAGCGATGGGAGCTGGGCCAACGAGGAAACGTCTTTTAACGGCTGGGACTGGGGTAGTGAATACATTCTGTCGAAGTTCATCAGTCACCAGATGGTGAAGGGTATGGTAAGCGATGGCCTGCCCGCGGTCATTGTCATGCCGGGCCTCCCGTTCGGTCCAGGGGATCGCGCGCCCACACCAACCGGCACCATGATTCTGCGTACGCTGGAAGGGAAAATGAAAAATTACTGGGATGCCGGCGTATGCGCCGTCGACGTGCGCGACGTGGCCAAGGGGCACGTGCTGGCGATGGAAAAGGGGCGTATCGGCCAGTCCTATGCCCTGACCAACAGGGATGGCAACATGACAAACAAGGCAATGATCGATTTGATCGCCCGGGTTGCGGATGTGTCAGGCGCGGCCAAGACCGAGGTGTCGCCCAAGATTATGCTGGCCGTGGCAAAGGTCGTTGAAGGTATTTCCAAAATCACTGGTCGTGAGCCGATGACCACGTATAAAAATACCGTCTACGCACTGCAGCATGGGTACGTGGATTCATCAAAGGCCATTGAAGAATTGGGCCTGCCGCAAACACCGATCGAAACGGCGGTTGCGGATTCTGTGAAGTGGTTCCGTGAGAACGGCTACGCCTGACGACCGGGCCAATCCTATCGAGATGACGGCTTGGCTGGCGCATCAATGGATGCGCCTTTACTTAAGCGTCAGTGCGAGAACACTCAGCCGGCCGCGCCCATGTACTGCTCGCAGATGCTTTCACCCAGCTCCCCGGTCAAACGCGCGCTGCTGCCTGTGGTGAGCTCGATCTGTCGCGCCCACTGGCAATAGCGGTACAGCGGGTAATCCTTATCCACTCCTGTGCCCCCATGGCAATGCTGTGACGCCTGACTGACCCGGTGGGTGACATCACCGCACCAGATTTTCGCCATGAGTACGGCATCTGCGGCGGGGCGCCCCTGGTCGATCAGGGAGGCGGCTTGCTGAGTGACGAGGCGCAAGCATTCCACATCGATATAGCAATCGGCAACACGGTGGCTGACAGCCTGGAATGTGGCGACCGCCCGACCGAATTGCTCTCGCTCCGAGGTGTATTGACCGGTGATGCGCATCATTTTGTCGCATACGCCCAGGGCCATGGCCGCAAGCGCGACCCGTGTGGCCTGCAGCGCCCATTGCATAGCAATCAGCGCATCTCCGCCGGTGGCCACGATATCCTCGGCAGGAACCTGCGCCTTGTCCATCACCAGTTCGTGGCGGGTATCCCCCGCGGTGACCTCCTGACGGTTGAGTGTGACGCCGGCAGCTTTAGGGTCCAAGAGCGCGACAATGAGCTCCTCGCCGTTGTGTGCGGACACCAGAACGCGCGCAGCGGTTTGTGCCTGGTTGACGCAGATCTTGCTGCCGCTCAGGGCGTAACCTCCTTCGACCGGCTGCGCGGTGCAGCCGGGTTTTGCCGGGTCGTCGTTGTTGTATTCCTCAAGTGCCGAGGTGACGATGGTGCTGCCGCTGGCAATGCCTGGCAGCCATTGGTCTTTCTGACTATCGCTTCCATAGCGCCGCAGTGTTGCAGCAGCGCCCACTAACACTGGGACCACGGGGATCTGAGCGACGGTACGGCCAACTTCTTCACAGAGAACGGTGAGGGCGAAAAAGCCCAGGCCCATGCCGCCCTGATTCTCGGCAATATCCAGCCCGAGCAGGCCGGCCTCTGCCAGAGCGGCCCAAAGCTTCTCATCGAAGACGTCATCCTGCTGCTCGATCGCTTTCAATTTGTCGACCTCGGTGAAGTCGCCCATAATTTGTGCCGCCAGTTGCTGCACACTTTTTACTTCGTCTGAAATAGTGAAATCCATGTTCTGTGCCCTGATTCTGTTTATTTACGTTAGCGGAATATCGTTTAAAGCGCCGATCTAGTCTTCATCGGGTGCGCGGCATCCACAGTCCGGCCATCGAGATAATGTCTCTTTGAATCTCGTTCGTACCGCCTCCAAACGTGAGGATAGAACCGACCCGCCAGCGGAATTCGAGTTTGCCCTTGAGCACGGCTCCCGGTGAGTGAGTGGCGATAGTGCCCGCCTGTCCCATCACCTCCAGCAATAGACGGTATAGCTGTACGAAAAATTCGCTGCTGTAGACTTTGGCCGTTGACGCATCTGCCATATCCAGTGGTCCTTGATCCATCGCCCAGGCCTGCTTCCAGCAAATGAGCTTGACCACTTCCAGTCCGCTTTTTACTTTCGCGAGATTGTGCTGCACCCATGGTTGTTCAATGATTTTGCCGCCTCCCTGTGCGTCTGTCTCCGCGGCCCATTCGCAGACGCCCTGGTAGAGGGAATCGACCTGGCCATGAGTAAACAAGGACAACCGTTCAATATTGAGCTGGCCGGTAACAAGCTTCCAGCCAGCATTCACCTCTCCCACGCGGTATTTGTCCGGCAGACGAATGTCGTTGTAATAGGTGGCGTTGGTTCTTACGCCCAGCGTATGCACCGGTGTAACGGAGAAGCCCTCGGAGTTTGTAGGCACCAGGAACATGGTGAGCCCTTTGTGCTTTTTGCTTTCATCTGGATCGGTGCGCGCAGCCAGCCACACATAGTCGGCAAAGTTGGCCAGACTGGTCCACATTTTTTGACCGTTGATGATCCAGTCGTCCCCATCTTTCACCGCCCGTGTTTTCAAACTGGCAAGATCGGTGCCGGCGGAGGGCTCGGAATAACCAATAGCAATGACCACCTTGCCATTGCGAACGCCGCCGACCACCTCTTCCTTGACTGCCTCGCTGGCGTTTGCAGCGACCACCGGTGTTGTCGATTCGGTGGTAAGGAAAGGGTAGGGGAAGCCTGAACGTACCACTTCATCGGTAAAAATATATTGCTCGATATGAGACATCTCCTTGCCGCCCAATTCCTTGGACCAGCTCAATCCTATCCACCCGTCTTCTCCCATGCGTGCGTACTGTTTACGAAACTCAGGGCCGCCCCCCTCTTTGTACTCGGCGATTTTCATTTCCTCCGCCAATTCCGGCGTCATGATAGTTGTCATGTAATCGCGGACTTTTTGTTGCAGGGCTTTCTGCTCGGATGTTAACTCGATGTTCATACAGCTGTTCCTCGTTATGATGACTCGCCCACCGGGTGGAGACGTGATCTGCTTTCGCTTGACCCTCTAGCGTGTCTAATGACTTTGTATCGCTTTGATGAATTTTTTTTGTCGCGCTGGTTCGCCCGTATCTACCGTGCACATCCAGGTGTCTACCAGACCGCCAAAGCGCTGCTTCAGTAGCGAGGGCACCTGATCGATATCCTCTGACACCAGTGCGAAGGTATTGAGAATCTCGTCTGTGATAAGAGCGCCCAGATCATCCCAGCGGTCCTCACGGGTTAACTGATTGGCCTCGCCCTGCAAATCGCCCCAGCCGTGTAGCTCAAGCACCGGCCGGTAGGCGGGTGTTGAGGCATAAAAGCCGAGTTGTGCCCGGATTGACCGGCGAGACTCTTCAAAAGCTTCTTCCGTCGCCCCCGCGACGACCATGGCCGGCACGCTAATATCGAAATCAGCGCGATCGCGCCCGGACTTCACCAGCCCCCGTTCGACAGCGGGGATTGTTACGCGCTGCAAATACTCTACGGTGGTGAAGCCATGCGAGATCACCCCATTGGCGACTTCTCCAGCAACTTCTGTCATCAGGGGGCCCACTGCGGCAAGGTTGATGCCCGGCCCGCCGAAATCACTTTTTCGCGGCGTAAACATTGGCGTCATCAGGTCGTGGCGATAAAATTCGCCGTTGAAACCAAGCGTTTCCCCAGTCTCCCAGCAGCGCCAGATCTCCTGCATGGCGAGAATAAATTCGCGCATGCGCGCGGCCGGTTTTGACCACGGCATGGAGAAGCGCCGGGTGATGTGAGGTTTGATCTGTGAGCCCAGCCCGACAGTGAAGCGGCCGCGACAGTAGTGATTGAGATCCCAGCCCAGATTGGCCATGGTCATCGGGTTGCGGGCGAAGGCAACACTGATGGAAGTGGTCAGCTTTATGCGGCTGCTGTGTTCTGCTGCGAGTACCAGTGGGAAGAACGGGTCGTTGTTGATTTCCGCGGAGAAAGCAGCATCGTAGCCGCGCTCCTCCAGCTCGGCAATCGCCACTGGCGCACTATCCAGGTCGGCACCCAGCATTCCGCTGACTTTCACCAGTTATTCTCCCAAAGAATCCCATCAGGATAGCGCTGCTAGCAGGCGGTCTATCATGCCCTGTGCCTGTTCTGCATAACCGCCACCGAACAGGTTGTAGTGGTTCAGGATGTGATACAAGTTGTACAGCACTTTACGCGTCTCGTAGCCGGGATCAAGTGACCAGGACTGCCTATAGGACTGGTAAAACCGCTCACTAAAACCGCCAAACAGCTCGGTCATGGCCAGGTCAGCCTCCCGGTCGCCGAAATAGGCCGCAGGGTCAAAGATGACGGGCTCTCCTTTTGCGATAGTGCCTGTATTGCCGTTCCAAAGGTCACCGTGAAGCAGTGATGGCTCTGGCCGGTAGTCGATAAAGAAGGCGTGAACCTCGGACTGCAGGCGCCTGCCGCAGTCGATAAGCCTGCCGGACGCGCCATTTCGTCGCGCGAGATCAAGCTGGACGCCCAGCCGCTGCTCGCGGAAAAAATCGCACCAATCAGTGTTTCTTTCGTTGGATTGGCGGGTTTCGCCAATATAGTTATCGCGGTGAAACCCGAAGGTATCGCCGCAGTGGCGGTGCAGCTCGGCCAGGCGTTCTCCGAGCTGGGCCTCGTCCCCGCATGATTGCGACTCGAGGGCCAGGAATTCCATCACCAGCCAGCTATGTGCCCCGTCACTGCCGGTGCACAGGGGTCTTGGGGCCGTGATTGCGCCCGCTGCCCGTATAGCGATCAGGCTGGCAGCCTCGGCCACGAACAGATCTTCCTTGTTGGTATGGTTTATTTTTGCAAACACACGCTGACGACCGTCTTGCAGACAGAATGTCTCGTTGATGCAGCCACCGCTCACGGCGTGAGCAGCACGGACGGTGAACCGGCAGTTCAGCGCCGCAGAAAGAGAATGTTGCAGTGTCTGCCAGTCCATGCTGCCCCTAGGCGTCAGCCCTCAATCATGGCATTAATGAGAAGTTGAGCAAAACAGCGTCGGGACTTATAATGCGCCCCGTCGTCAGAAAGCACATCATAGGACTATAGCTCAGTTGGTTAGAGCGCTACCTTGACATGGTAGAGGTCCCCAGTTCGAATCTGGGTAGTCCTACCAATCTCCCAGCCCCACTTGGCAGTACAAGACAGGTTTAAAATTCGTCGGTAGGCAGTGGTTGCGTGATGCGTCACAGCGGCGAACATGTCACAACAAGCGATGAAAACGAGTGAGATGACCTGACTTTCTTTTGAGGGAAAGCCTACCAGGTATAGTAGAGTTCGACGCCATAAGAGCGCTGTTGTCCCGGACGCAGAGTGACCGATCCAACGCCTTCTATTGAGGCCACGCCGGAACCGAAGTAGTTCTCATCTGTAAAATTATTTACATAGGCTGCCAGTTCTACGTTCTCCAGAGCGAGCGGCTGGAATGCCAGACGAAAGTTCCACACCTTGTAAGAGTCAACATAGGCCTCAGGCGTCTGCGCAGATGCCGGGTCCAGCCCGATGAATACTGAACCCATATAATAGCCATGAACCCGGGGTGTGATTGCCCCTAATTCGGTCTGCCACTCGTACTGTGCGATGAGAGACCACGTCCACTTTGGAATATAGGCGAAATCCTCATCACTACGATCAATGACAAGCTGGGAGCCGTCGAGTTGCGGGGCGAGGTCTTTGAATTCGTCGTATTCCGCGTCGGTATAGCTGGCACTGGCATTCAGGAGCAGTCCTTCAACGGGCATGGCACTTATTTCCAACTCCCCTCCCTTGAGTGTTGCCTTGCCGGCGTTTGCGATACCGTTTTCGGTGCGGTCGATTCCATTAGGGTCGGGAAAATTCCGGGTGACGTTGATCTGTATATCATCATAGTCTGAGTAATAGAGAGCACCGTTCAATCGTAATTTACTACTGAGAAAATCGAGCTTGTAGCCAAGTTCGTAGGTCCACACCTCTTCCGGATCGAAGGGTAGAAACTGATCTCCAAATGGCGAGAAGCCGCCAGCCTTGAAACCGTTCTTGGCGCTGGCATAAAAAATGCCTCCGTTAAACGTCTCCCCGTACCAGGCGTCCGGCGCGAACATGGTCAGGGTGGCGGCCGGATTGAATTCGGTCCAGTCCTCCTTGCCCTCGTCGCCAGGGATTTCAGGATCGATGATGATGGGGTGCAGATAGTTCTGCAGAGCATCGAAATCTGCCCGAGTTAACGGCGGCCCCGATGCGAGATCGCTGTCCGAGCTATAATTAACCTGTGCTGCTTTCTTTTCTTCCCAATGGAACCTGCCCCCGAGGGTCAGTTGCCAGGTATCAGAAAGATTGAGTATTGCCTGCCCGAAAGCTGCGGCAGAGGTGTTCTCAAAATCGCGAATTACCGCTTCGCGGAAAGAAATGGCGGGGGGTGATAGTGCTACGTTCCCGTCTGGCAGCGTCGCGCCGAGCCACCCTCCCGGGCCAATCATGTTACCTCCCGGATTGTTGTCAATGTTTTCGTTTGAGTAATAAAGACCCACGGTATACTCCAGAAACTCATCGAAAGCGCCGCCGAGTAACTGGAACTCCTGGGAGAAAAACTTTCGGGTCTCGTCATCCGACGCGATGCCATTACCCGCCAGTTGCCGTCGATACTCATAGGCATTGTTGAGAGTGTAAAGATCTGTGCCGTCAATATCCTGTGATGCAAGATCGATATCATCCTGGTACAAATAGCCAGTGATGCTTTTCACCGTAAAGTCGTTCAGATCCCAGGCGAGTGTAGCGCCACCTAGCTGGCTGGTAATTTCATAGACCAAAGGTGAGCGGTCCATAATGACTTTCTCATCGTCCAGCAGGCTTTCGCTGCGCTCGCACAGTTCATCGTAGCCTGCGGATTGGCCAGGCGCAGTGAACGCTTGCAGTTGTGAGCGTTGCACGAAGAAGCAGTTCACCGGCGAGGTGTGTTCTTCTACCTTACCGTAAAAATACATCAAGTCGGCGGTAAGGACGTCACTCTGGTAACGCAGCTGACCGAGTGCAGATTTGCGGTCGACATCACCATAGTCCTGGCCCGTGAAAGCATCGTCGCGATAGCCGTCTTCCTTGCGGCGATCCAGTTGGATACCGCCAGAGAGGGTATCTTGCCAGATAGGACCGCTCACGCCGAAACGAAAAAACTGTCGGCTTCGGTCGCCTAAATTGACACTGGCGAAACCCTCAAATGTTTCCGAGGGTTTCCTGGTTGTGAGGAGGATCGCCCCTCCAGCGGTATTCTTCCCGAACAAGGTGCCCTGCGGGCCGCGCAACACCTGCACCGACTCCATATTCAACACGTCCACCAGCTGTGAATCGTTGCGCGGCATATAGATGGAGTCGACATACACACCAACACCCGGATCAGCAGTGATCTGGCTGAGACGTGTACCGATGCCGCGAATACTGAGATTGGCGCGCTTGTCTCCCTCTTGGCGAGTGAGGCCCGGAACATTGTTGGTCAGGTCAGAGATGTTGTTGATTTGGCCCTCGCGCAATGCATCAGCGCTGAATGCAGTAATGGCGATAGGCGTTTCCTGCAAACTCTCTTGCCGTTTACGGGCGGTGACGACGACTTCCTCCAATGCCGTACTTGCGAACACCGGATGAGGGGGTGGAAGTAAAGTAAGCACTGCCGCAGCCGTCAGAGTTTGCAGCAGGGCGTGTGGTCGATGGTAGTGCATGAAGTCAGTCATAGCGCAGGTTCTCATTTTTGCGGGCCGGCTTGTAGTGTGCGCGAGGCGATGGGTTGTTTCTTGCACAAGGCACTAGGTTGTCTCTTTGTCGTATGTCTCGTAGAGGTAAATATGGCGGCTATTATCATGATCCCACATATCCTGGCCGGTGATATCGGCCCATTCGCTGCGGCTTGCCGGTGCCGTCTCTGTATCGATACGAATTTGCCACGCGAGCTTTATGTCATGAGTGTCGGCAATATCCTTCAGAGCGCTGACCTCCACCGGGCGTACGATCGCCCGTGGGTTGATTTCCTGTGCCAGGCGGTGGAAGCCCGGCTGACCTGAATCTACCACCATGAGGCTGGCTATGCCCCGTTTTATTGGCTCGCGGTATCCGGCGCAATCTTTCAGCCATACAAAGCCCTCAACGGGTGAGATTTGTGCATAGCCCACATCGAAGTAGTCATGGGGCGTGAACGGATTGAGCTGTAGTATTTTTAACACGGCACCCATGTCATCTCCCTTAATGCCGAAGGCGTTGCGCAGTCGATGCACCGTCACTGGAGCCAGGTGGTGGTACTGCTCTTGCGCCATGGCCACGATATGCTCAGCACCCTGGCGTTCCGCGATTGCGTTGTAGCACGCATAGTTCAGCAGAAACACATCCAACATGAATTCCTTGCACAGGGTAGCCAGCGTTCCCTGACTGAGGTCTTCAAGACAGAAGTCTCGCTTGAAAACGCCGCTATAGTCGCTAAGGCCAGTACCTTCGGGGGGTAACGATTCAAAGGTGAAGTTTGCTGCGAAGGTGCTCGATGTCTGATCGAGAAACGGACAGTTCTCTACCAACCCGATGTCTTCTTGTATGGCTACCCGCCACTTGCAGGGACCCGTTTCCGGTATGGTCGCGACTGGCGGGCGAAAAATGGGTCGACAGCGCATTTGCGGATTAACCGCCATCACGGTGGCATCGAAGGTTGGATCTTCCATATGGTGGCAAATTTGCGTCTGCATTGACTCATCGCCCCCTGACATTCGATAGACATGATTGAACGGGCCGCAGGTGCTGGTCCAAAAAAACCCCTCTACTGGAGACACCAGTTCGTAATGAAAATTCAGGTAGTTGTGCGGCGCTCCAATATCGACCTGCAAGCCCTTCAGAGCCACACTGACGTCATCGCCCTCTATTCCGAGAAACTGGCGATTGCGGTGATTGTAGATAGGACTGGTACTCATCCACTCGTCGCAGGCGATTTGCGTCTGAACCTCCATGCCGAATTTCAGCGTGACAGGCAGCAGTGCGCTGCGGTCGTGAATATGGTTGGCTAGCATAATATCCCGCCCGTATTCAGCGAGCAGGTGGTGGTCGAAATCCTGCAGTGCAAGATTTGGGTTAAAATCACCTTGGTAATGTTTCATTGGCGCGCTCTTCAGGCCCATCCCGGGCGGTGTTATCAGGCAGGGTTGCCTAATATTTGGATCAAGTCGTAGTGTTTTGCTTTATCAACAGTGTTCATGCCGTGCAGCGACAGCGCCATTGCGCTGGGCCACGGCTGCTAACAAGGAACAAGTGATATCCATGTCTTACCCCCGGGCGTGTCATTTCATAGCCACCACTATAATATAGTCGCAGCACCTCGGAATGCCAAATGAGGCGAAACTCGGGTTGATGTTTTCGTGTTTGTAGCACCCAAAGAGGGTAGTCTGATGCAAAAAAAATCGTCTGAGGCGACACTGTGCCTGCATGGCGCCATCGTCATGTTTACTGCTTTTTTTTCTGGTGGCATGATTGGCATGGTCGCAGTGGGGCAGGTTGAGGGTAGTATTGACGGCTGGAAGCTTGCCCACATGGAGCCTCTCATCAATGCCATAGTGCTGTTCGCTATTGCCGGGTGTCTCTCGAAGTTAGTCCTTACGCGGACTCAGCTCAACATCACCGTTTACTGTCTGGTAGGTATGGCTTACAGCAACACGGTGTTTGGTTATATGCGCGCACTCACTGGAGCACTAGGCTACGAGTTTGATGATTCGCTGGCCAACAATATTGCCACTTCCGCGGGCATGCTCGGCGTGCCACTGGCGATAATTGCCTTTGCGCTGATACTTGTGGGCGCAATGCGTGCTCGTCGAGTGAATCAATCCTAGATCGGCTAACATCGGTGTCAGCTGAGATTGAACATAGCGTAGGCCCCGACGGAGATGTAATAACGATAAACACCACGTATTATGTGGCGGGTGTCGGGTTCTGCCCCGGCTGTGAATTTGCGGAACGCTGGAAGGTTCATTGAAAATTCTGAGTGTGGTGTTCAAATGACAAGGTGGCAGCGACGTGCGGGTTGAGTCGTCGCCGCTGGCTCTGTGGTGCTGTCCATCCTGTGCAGGTGGAATAGAGCTTCTGTCAGATGAACAGGTACGCTGCGTGTCCTGCGGTGTCATCTATCCGGCGTGCGATGGCATACCCGACTTGCGGTCTCGAGACGGCGTATTGACCTACGCAGATGATGACCTGCGCGATGCCAGAAAGCTGTCCGCGGCGTGTCGCGGCATATCGCTTGAAGGCGTTATGGATAAACTCTGCGACCGGCCGGAGCACGATGACGCAACGCGCGCTCTCCGTGTTCGGCAAATTCTGGAATCTCCGCGCCGCCTGAGCAGCCAGTTTGACGGCTGGTTGGACTTCTGCGCGCAAGATAGCGATGTTTTTCTGGATATCGGTTGCGGAAGTGGCGGCCTACTGGCGGAAGCGGTTAATCGCGGGTTGATCGCAGCAGGCATCGATGCCTCCATGACGATGCTGGTGGCGGCAAAACACATGATTGAGTCTCATGGTGGAGTGGCGCGACTGGCCTGTGCCTACGCAGAGGCGTTACCCATGGAGAGCGATTGCCTTGGCACTGTGGTGATGTTTGATTCCATCGAACACGTAAGCAATGTACGAGAGACCCTTGATGAGGCGCGGCGGGTTCTCAAGCCCGGGGGCCACATGGCGCTATCGACCCCTAACCGCTTTAGTCTGGCTGCGGAGCCCCACGTATTCGTCTGGGGCGTGGGCTGGTTGCCCCGTTCCTGGCAGAATGCTTACGTGCGATGGCGCAGTCAGCAGGACTATCACGGCACCGTGTTACTGAGCACCCGAGAAATGGCACGGGAATTGCGCCGTCATGAGGATCTGGTTTTCGAGCTGAGTGTTCCGCAGATCCCTGCCGAGGAAATCGAGCACTTTACCCCGCGTCGCGCCTCACTCGCGCGACTTTACAACTGGCTGGCAGCCTTTCGACTCGCCCGTGGTGTTCTGCTTGCGGTTGGGCCATTCTTTCAGGTTGTGGCGCGTCGCACCGCCGGGTCGAGGTAGCGGGCTTATGGCATCAGGTCTTCTGGTTCGTGTGTCAAGGGTACGCGTCGGTAAGCGCCCGCTGCTATTTCTTCCTTATGCCCTTTGGTCACTAACCGTCGCGTCTCTGTTGCTTACTTTTTTACCTCTTGTGCACCCTGGTGTTGCTGTCTGGCAATTGCCAGCGGAGGAGGTGATTCCCTTCTATGTGGTGGGTGCGACCTCTATTTCCTACGCACTTCTTCTGTTTCTTGCCTGCGCTGGTGATCGGGGCGTGAACCTCTACATGGCGGTAGCGAGTGGCATCCTTTGCTATGGAATGGGCGCATGTGTACTGCTGCTCCTGCCGGAGCTGGCCTTTTCACGCGGGATTCTTGGCAGCTCTGTTGGCCTCGCTATCCTGCTCGGGTTATACCCGCTTGTGTTGCCGCGCTTTATATTTATGTTTTCGTTGCCTTTATTACTCCTGCTGGTAGTGGCAGTGAATGGCTGGTTTTTACAACGGCCGGTGATAGAGTCGCCGGCAGAACCAGAGCGCATTATTTCTGCGCGCTATGTGATCAACAAGGAGACACAGCAAGTCGTACCCCAGCAGCCAGAAGCAGAGGGCGGCGCCCTTACCCCCTACGGTGAAGGATTCATCGCGGCGACTGCCAACGGTCTTTTCTATCGATTGGACTGGACTGGGCAGGGCAATGAATTACACGCTGACGCACTGAAGCTGTCCTCTCCGCTGGCAGGACGCGACACTTTTTACGAGAAGAAGCCTGCTGGCTTGCAATTCCGGATCACCGATATCCTCGTAGAGTATGGGGATGGGGACGGTAGTGATGCGTTGCTGGTATCGCACCAGGTCTGGGATCGCGAGGACGACTGCTTCCGCATGGCAGTCTCGAGGGCGCGCCTTGATCCGCAAGAACCAGGAAGCGCTGCAGACTGGGAGCGTCTTTACACTACCCAGCCCTGTATCGAACAGCCCTTCGACACCGTTGAAACAGGTGGCCGCCTGGCGTGGGTGGACGGCGGTCTGATGTTCACACTGGGTGACCATGGCAAGGATGGACGCGGGGGCCCCGCGTATCCCCAGATTCCATCGTCAGATTACGGCAAGGTCCTGTTGCTGGATATGCAGGGTGGCGCAGAGGTTTTCACTCTGGGGCATCGAAACCCTCAGGGCCTGCTGGTGGATAGTGCTGACCGCATCTGGGTTACTGAGCACGGGCCTGCAGGGGGGGATGAACTCAACCTGCTGCGAGAGGGGGGCAATTACGGTTGGCCACTGGCGACGTATGGCGCGGACTACAACAAGCGAACCTGGCCGTTGAATCCGGATAGCCTGGACCACGGCGGCTTTACGGAGCCTGTCTATGCCTTTGTGCCGTCTGTGGCCATCTCGAACCTTATTCAGGTGGGAGCTAAACAGTTTCCGCGCTGGAAGGGCGATTTCCTCATTGGTTCGCTCCGCAAGGAGAGCCTTTACCGGGCGCATGTCCGCGAGGAACGGGTTATCTATGTCGAGCCGCTCACGGTTGGCAAGCGTATTCGTGATCTTGTGGAAGCCGAAGACGGCCGGGTTTTGCTCTGGTCTGATGACGAGACGGTAACCGTATTATCGCGGCGTCCAGACGCGAACACCGGGGAAGATATTTTCGATCAGTGTCGAGTGTGTCACGAACGTATGGGTCGGGACGAGGCGCCGGCGCCAAACCTCTCCGGTATCGTTGGGCGCAAAATAGCGGCCAAGCGTAATTTCAACTATTCGCCGGCACTGAGGGCGGTTAAAGGCCGCTGGACCGAGGCGCGCTTACTGGAGTTTCTGCAGAACCCGCAGCAGTTTGCTCCAGGCACTTCAATGGGCGCTAACGGTGTTTCGGACGCGGCTGAACGCGCGGCGCTGGTGCAGTTTCTTAAAACCTATGGCAAGAAGCCCTAGGCGCGCAGTCACCTGACCAGCGGACTCTCGGCCGGATCCAGCAGCGTCAGCTTGTCGAACAGATTTTCGTCCACGCCTAATCCTACGATGTACACCATGCGCTCAGTGACCTCGCCCTCGGCGTGGATGGCCCCCGCGGGGATTACCAGTTTGTCGCCGGCCGAGAGTTCAACGCGTGCGCCGTTTTCGTTCAGAACGTAACTCTTACCTTCCATGACGTAACCGCAGTTGTCTACATCGTGCCAGTGCAGAGGAAGTTCTTCCATGCGGTCAGAGACGTATACCGTGGGCCACAGGTCGAGCCTATCGATATCTGCCAGCACCTCCGACTTATTCTTAAAAAAGTTGTGCATCACGCGCATGGGGCCTGGATCGAGTGGCATCAGAGAGTCTCCCGAAGTGTTATCTTGCAAAGCTCTCAGTGTAGCTTATCGCCTTCGTCGCGTGTTTGCAGCATGAGCCAGATAAAGCCGCTGACGCCGGCAATAGCGGACGCCAGCAGGATGCCGGTTTTTGCCATGAGCAGGTCGTTGGACGAGTTTGCAAAGCCGAGGTCGGCGATAAAGATCGACATCGTAAAGCCGATTCCTCCGAGCATGCCCACACCAAGAATATGCTTCATGGTCAGCCCCGCCGGTAAGTCCGCCCAGCCAAGTTTCACGGTGAGCCAGGTAAAGCCAACAATACCGATGGGCTTTCCAATTAGCAGGCCGACCACCACGCCCAGTGTAATGGGGTGATTCAGGTATTCACCCAGACCGGCGAAATCCACCGGGATACCCGCATTGGCGAGTGCGAAAACGGGAATGACAATGTAGGCTACCGGCAGATGCAGAGCATGTTCAAGCCTTTGTGCCGGAGCTTGTGCCAGCGTAGCCCCGTCGTCGAGTGCAGTTACCAGCGCCCGCAAACGATTGTTGTGGATAATATCCGCATTGTCCGCAATAGCCTTTTGCATTTTGACCGCGCTTTCCTTGATGCGGTTAATAAACGCTTGCGGTTCGAATTTCGGGCGAATAGGGATGACGAAGGCCACCACGATACCTGCGATGGTCGCGTGAATACCGCTTGCGAGCATGGCGCCCCACAAAATAGTGCCGACGAAGGCATAGGGCAGGGGCCGGCGGATTCCCCAGAGATTCATCGCCATCAACAGAGCGGTGCAGCCGGCTGCGTAGAACAGTGTCAGGACATCGATTTGCTCGGTGTAAAACAATGCTATCACGGCCACGGCAACCAGATCGTCAACAATGGCGAGCGCGATCAAGAAGGTCACCAGATTTTTTGGAATCCGCGCTCCCAGCAGGCTCAGAGCGCCGATGGCGAAGGCAATATCCGTCGCCATGGGAATACCCCAACCACTGAGGCTGCCACTGGAGTAGTTCACTGCCACGTAGGCCCCTGCGGGTACCAGTACACCGCCAATGGCTGCCATTATTGGTAGCAGGGCCTGCTTCGGAGTCGCGAGTTCCCCTACCAGCAATTCGCGTTTCAGTTCGAGGCCCATGACGAAGAAAAAGCCCGCCATTAATGCTTCGTTTATCCAGTGGTGTATGGATAAAGAGAATTCAGCACCGCCGATTTTTATACCGGCATGCGTGTGCAACAGGTGCGAGTAAGCGTCATACAGAGGTGTGTTGGCAATGACCAAGGCAATTACCGCACAGATCATTAACAGGATGCCGCTGGTTGTCTGCCGATGAATAAATTCTTCGAGCGGCGTCAATATCCGCACGAATGAGCGCTCCCAGCGAGCAATGTTGACGCCCTTGTTACCAGCCATGTGCCGCATTCCTTCTTGAGTCGTTATTCACGTTTTCAGCTCGCATCCAAAAACGGCCCGTCGACACAGAGTCTTCGGCCATCCGGAGCAGCACAGGCGCCACAGATACCGACACCGCACTTGGTTAAATAGTCTATGGCGCTGAAAATTTGGTGCGGATGACAGAATTCCCGTTGCACCGCGATGGCTGCATGTACCATCGGTTCTGGACCGCAGTTGTAAAACACCAGTCTGGCGAGCTCTTCGGGCGACATGGCCTGCAATCGTTCCCGCAGCAGTTCAGTGACTACACCATGGTATCCGGCACTGCCATCGTCGGTTGCCACGTGGACCTCTGCGATCTGGCGACATTCCTCCAGATAGTAAAGGCGTTCGGCGCTGCGTGCGCCCGCGAATACCTCAGCATTGCCAAAATCACGGGCAATCTGGTAGACGGCGGCCAGGCCAGTACCGCCGGCGACAGCCATTATTCTGGCGTCGTTATCCGGTGCAACGGCTATGCCGTGTGGACCCCGGATGTAGGCTTCTGTGCCTTCGGGCAGGTCCATCAGAGCGTGGGTAAAGATGCCCACGTCGATAGCGACTAATGTGAAGGGGTCATCGTCCAATACAGAGAACGGTTTCTCACCCAGACCAGGAACCCACAGGAAAATAAATTCTCCTGCCTGGATGTTCACTTTGCGGTCAAAGGTGAGGAGAGCGATATCCTCACACACCCGCATATTTTTGACGAGCGTGACGGGTTTGAATTCCATATCGATATCGTAGCGAATATGTCGTTCTGCACTGTTGTCGTCTGAATCGAGGTCATTGTGCAATGCGCGAAAATAGCCGCCGATCTCGTCTGTAGTCAGGCCGGTAAGGGCAGAGCCTATGCCGACAATATGTGCCCCGGCGTCGAAGAACGCGCGAGCATCAGCGGCACTGCTGGCGCCGCCGCAACCGATAACGGGAATATCTGCTGCCGCTTCAATCTGTCGAATGCATTTCAGTGCGATAGGCAGAACGCCCTTGCCTGACAGCCCTCCTTCGCCATTACTGAGAACGGGGTGGCCGTGTGCCGCTGTGTAGCCGGGCCCCACTGTATTGATAGCGCAAAGCGCATCTGCACCACCTGCTATGGCGGCCTGGGCAATAACACCAATGTCAGGCACGTTGGGAGTCAGTTTTGGAATTACAGGAATGTCTACGGCGGCTTTTACCGCGGCGACAATCTCGCGCACAAGCTCCGGATCCTGGCCCATGGCCATGCCGTACCCTTTTGCGTGGGGGCAGGACAGGTTCAATTCCAGTCCATCCGAGACGGGCGCGAGTATGCGTGCAATCTCGACATACTCTTCAAGGCTGCCGCCGAAAATGGACGTCAGCAGGAAGCGATCGGCGGGGACGTTCAGTGCGCCGAGCAGCTCCAGCGAGCGCTGCGGGCCGGGATTGGTCAGCCCCACGGCGTTGACAAAACACCCGGGGGCGTACTGGCTGTAGACCGGCTCCCTGTAGCCTTCTCGTGGTTCCGGACCGATACTTTTGGTAGTGATTATGCCCACTTCCGGCACCTGGTCAAAGAAGTATTGAATGATCGGCGTGGCGGTAGTGATGATGCCCGACGGAATCGTGAAAGGCGCTGATAGCGTTTTACCGAAAAAGTCCATAGTCTGTCAGGCGGGCTCTTGTCTTGTTGAAGAATCTGAAAAGAGTGGCGAGTATACTGGTTTGCCCGGGCTTTAACGACCTTGTGCCATCCCGCTAGCTGTATGGGTGCTGGACAAACTCAGGCCTTCTTTCGGATCTGAATAGGTGTAACGCAGGGCCCCGTTTGCCTGCAAGCGGAGCCCATTGAGGCACGTGTTGCAATGGTAACCGAGAACAGCCGGTAGGCTGGACGTTATTGTCATAGAGTGGGTGTCGGGCCCTGTCCTCAGGAAGGAGTGGTATTGAATTCATGCAAGCCGGACGCATCGTGCAGTCCGGAGAATTCCTTAAAGTTGCCTGGAAACAGGAAGGGTGGGTGTCCGGAGCCTGCGGTATAGTAGCTGTCGCATTTGCTCGAGCCCCAGCTGAAACGCTCAAAGCGCCCGTCCATCCACTCGTTGTATTGATCGAAGGAGTCCTGCCTGA
This sequence comes from Candidatus Marimicrobium litorale, assembly GCF_026262645.1. Lineage (NCBI taxonomy): Bacteria > Pseudomonadati > Pseudomonadota > Gammaproteobacteria > Cellvibrionales > Halieaceae > Marimicrobium > Candidatus Marimicrobium litorale. Next base: position 2,599,145 of record NZ_SHNO01000001.1, on the reverse strand, counting down.
CCTCCAGTGAACGGCCCCCCTTGTCACGCAGAGCCGCAAGCAAGCCGACGATGGTTTTCATATTGCGTTCGGCGGTAATGAAAAATGACACATTCAGCACCAGCCCGTTGGGGCCAATGGCAAAGAAATAATTGGGGAATCCGGGGGTGGCGATACCCTTGAAGGAACGGGGATCTCCCGCGAGTTCCTCCCCGAGGTTGCGACCGTCCTTCCCGACGACGTCGAAGCGATCGTAGTCGAGAATTTTGTAGCCCGTACAGTAAATGATGATATCTGCCTCGATATCACGCCCGCCTTCGGTGACGATGCCCCCCTCCGTCACCCGCCGGAGGCCCTCTGGTACAAGCTCGACGTTGTCGCGGTTGAGTGCGGGGTAAAAATCATCGGATACCAGCCCGCGCTTGCAACCGTAGTCACTGTCTGGCAACAGTACCTCGCGCAGCGCCGGATCCTCAATGGCCTTGTCGATATATTTTCGGGCAACATTTTCGAACTGCCCCATGCGGTTGTGACCCACGGTGACCGCATACTCTACCTGGCCCATCATCATGCGTTGTACCCAGCGGGTCAGGGCGATCGACCCCGGGATATGCCTGAAACGCCAGCGCTGTCGCGCACTGTACATTTTGCGGTTACGGGGCATTATCCAGTTGGCGGTGCGTTGCAATACGGTCAGATGCCCCGCTTTTTTTGCGACCTCGGGAACGATTTGTACAGCGGCGGCCGCAGAGCCCACAATGACGACTTTTTTGCCCTCCAGTTTCACATCGTGATTCCACTCGGTGGAATGCCAGCTATCTCCCTTGAAGTGGGATATTCCCTCTACGTTTGGATAAAGGGGTGTGTGCTGATTGCCCATGGCATTGATGACGATATCAAATTCGCCCAGCGGACCGTCTTTTGACTCCAGCAGCCACTTGCCCTCGCCGGCATAGCTGGCGCGGCTGATGGATGTTTTGAGCATGAGATGTGAGTCGAGACCGAACTGGGTGCAGCAGTTGGCGAGGTACTGTTGAATTTCCTCATAGCCAACGAAACTGGCACTCCAATCCGGATTTGGGGCATAGGAAAAGGTATAGGAGTGTGCCCATACGTCGCAGGCCAGGCCGGGGTAGGAGTGTTGACGCCAGGTGCCGCCGGGGCCATCCAGTTCGTCAAAAATAGTGAAGTCTTGAAAACCCTGTTGCAAGAGCTCGCGTCCGGCGGCGATGCCGGATGGGCCTGCGCCAATGATAGCTATTTTCATAGAGTGTCTTCCGGGTGAATCAAATAGCCCTGTAGGCATGGAATAGTCAATTGTTGTTTTTTGCTGATCGGTTTACGTGTTTTCTAAAATATCAGACCACCGAGCAACAGTATGGCCATCGTGGCATCCACGATAATTCCGGGGGTCGAATCCTTCAGGCTGGTTTTGTCGGCAGCCATTGAGTAAAGGCGTGCCACCAGTCCGAACACCCATGCGACGCCCAGTGTCATATAAATCAGTGGTTCATGCAGCAACAGTGCCATGATGCCGCCACCGAGGTGGAGGCCGCCAAATACGACACGCGCTTCCGAGTATGCCATCGGGCTGCCCAGCGTGATTTGCTGGGCCTGGGTAATCAGTTGGGGTTTGAAGAAGCCAACCAGTCCCAGCACGATAGTCAACACCGCCCCTGCGCGCGGCAGCCATTCTGCAAGTATGTCCATCCGTTGTACCTGTCGAGTGAAAGGTTACAGGTTAGCAACAGTCCCCGGAAACGCACAGTCCCATGCATCGTGTGGCCGCCGGGTAGAAGAAAAAACCTCGATTGGTTCAGAATGTAAGTGCATGTCCGGTCCGGGCTGTGAGACATGCCTTCATCGTGTGTGGCTTTATGTTCCGCAGAAGGTTTGTTGGACAATTTCTTCTGGCCGGGGCGGACTGGCGAAATGTCGTAGTTCCGGGGCGTAGGACGTTGGATTCTCAAGCAGCTCCGCCAGTTGGTGAAAAATCGCGAAGTCATTGTTATCAGTGGCTGCGGCAATGGCGGCTTCCACCAGATGATTGCGAGGAATAAATACCGGGTTAGCGGCGTACATTACGGCCTGCCTGTCGGCGGCACTGGTCGGTTCCCGTGCAGCTCGTTCCCGCCACCGATCAAGCCACGGCTGCAGGGCATCCGGGAACTCTAAGAGTTCTGCAACTGTGCCTGTACGGTTGGTCTCATCGGCTAAGTCTGCGAGGCGTCGAAATGTCAGTGTGAAGTCAAGCCGTTGCTCTGCCATGAGGCGCCAGAGGTCGTCCACCAGCGGCACATCGCCCGCCTCGATAGCTTGCAGCCCCAGCTTGCGCGCCGCGCCCAGAGAGTTGGCCTCCAGGAATAAATCGGGGAAACGATCCAGAGCCGACTGGGCCAGGGCGATGGCGTGCTCCTGGTCGTTGTGGAGGATTGGAATCAGGCTATTGGCAAGGCAGGAAAGGTTCCAGTGTGCGATACCCGGCTGGTTGCGGTAAGCATAGCGGCCACCGTGATCAATGGAGCTGTAGACTTGTTCCGGGTTGAATTCATCCATGAACGCGCAGGGACCGTAGTCGATGGTCTCGCCGCTGATGAGCACGTTATCTGTATTCATTACCCCGTGGATAAAGCCAAGCATCTGCCACTTGGCGATCAGTTGCGCCTGCCGGGCGACGACTGCGCCGAGCAGAGCGGCGATGCGATTTTCACTGTCCTCCAGTTCCGGATAGTGACGCGCAATGACGTGATCGGTAAGTAGATGCAGTGCCTCTGTGTCCTTGCGCGCTGCGAAGTACTGGAAGGTCCCTATACGGATATGACTGCTGGCAACCCGTGCTAATACCGCTCCGGGCAAAACGCTTTCCCGCATGACGCGTTCGCCGCTGGTAACCGCAGCCAGTGCGCGGGTCGTGGGCACGTCCAGTCGATGCATGGCTTCACACAGGATATACTCACGCAGCACGGGTCCGAGGGGTGAACGACCGTCACCGCCCCTTGAGTAAGGAGTGGGTCCCGAACCTTTTAGCTGCAGGTCAAAACGCCTGCCGTTGCGGGCCCGAATCTCACCCAGCAGTACCGCGCGCCCGTCGCCCAGTTGCGGGTTGAACCCACCGAACTGATGACCGGCATAGGCGGTGGCAATGGGTTCGGCTCCCTCCGGCAGATAATTACCAGCGAGCATGGCGGTTCCGGCCTCCGACGCGAGCCACTGAGTATCGATGCCGAGGTCTTCTGCCAGTGGAAGGTTGAGGCGTATGGACCCTGGCTCCCGCACAGGAACAGGGTCCTGGGGCGAATAAAAGCGCTCTGGCAGCCGCACGTAGTGATTGTCGAAAACAATTTGTCCCATTCGCCTGATATCCCGGTATTGGCTATAGTAGCGGGTCCGCTCCCGGAGCTCCCGGGGGTGCAGCATAGAACATGGCGCGTCCTGTGGAAACTGTGGTCACGGGACAGGCGCATGAAACGCCACAGAGAGGTAAACGGTATGTCCGAGTCCACCTGGGATACCCTGATTAGAAATGCATTGGTTATAGATGGGAGTGGCACAGCGCCAACGCACCAGGATATTGCCATCAAGAACGGGCGTATTGCCGCCCGGGGGACTGGTTTGCCCGCTAGTGAGGCGACTGATGTTGTCGATGGTGAGGGTCGCTGGGTGATGCCCGGCCTGCTCGATATTCACACGCATCTGGATCTTGAGGTTGACCTGGAGCCCGGCCTGCCGGAGGTGGTGCGCCACGGCACCACCAGTGTGCTGGTGGGCAATTGCAGCCTGGGCACCTGTTTCGGTCGTCAGCAATCAGGCGACCAGAACCCTATAGTGGATTGCTTTACCCGTGTCGAAAATATACCCAAGTCGGTGCTGCGAAAATGTGTGGAAACGGTTAAGTGGGATAACACAGGTGATTATCTTGACCATTTTGACGATGTTCCTCTGGGACCCAATGTCGGCGCCTTTATACCGCACTCCATGCTGCGCATAGAGGTGATGGGCCTCAAGGACAGCATCAGTCGCGATCCCACCGATAGCGAATTGGCCCAGATGGAGGCGCTGTTGGAAGAGGGTATGAATCAGGGGTACGTGGGAATGAGCACGGATGGACTGCCTTTCCACTACCTCGCGAATGAGCCAAACACCGACAAGCGCATCCCCACCCAGTTCGCCAAATTTGGGGAAATGAAGCGCCTTATGAAGGTTTTACGCAAATACGATCGGGTTTGGCAGACCACACCGATTATTGAAAAACGCAGTAAAGCACTTCTCTTTTTCCTGTTGACCAGTGGTCGCCTTTTCGGCAAGACCTTGAAGACCTCCGCCCTGTCCGCTATCGAATTTGTGCTGACACCGGACGCACACAAGGGCTTGCTCGGTTTTGCCGCTTTGATGAATAGTCGCCTATTCAAGGGAAACATTCACTTCCAGGCGCTGGGTACGAACTTTCGTGTATGGTCGGACGGAATCGTTTCCCCTCTGTATGAGGAACTGGACTCTACCTGTGAGCTGATCTCAAAGGAGTATGATGACGTGGAGGGTCGTAAAGCACTGCTGAACGACCCCGAGTTCATTCGCCGCTTTCGAGAAGACTGGCACTACGGTCGGCGTGGTCGAAATTTTGCGCACTTAAAGACAAAGTTAGGGCTACCGGATAATCTCGTGGTGCGTGATCTGCACCTGATGATTTTCGATGGCGCACCTGTCAGTGAATGGGACGGTGAGAGCATGCAAGTGGTTTTTGATCGGTTGGAGCGATTCCAGCGCGGGGCCGCGGATGAGGCTCGCAGCGATGCAGAACGCGATGCCTTCGAGAAATTTCCTCGCCCGGTCGGCGATGATGCTGAGTTCATGCTGCACATGATGCGCGAGTACGACAAGAGCTTCCGGTTTTGGGTCGACGTCGGTAACGCGGGGAATCACGCCACGCTGGATTTGCTTTTGTACAAGCATGCCATGCCGGGTTTTAATGATTCCGGCGCGCATATCACCAACATGGCATTCTTCGACGCTAACCTGATGTCACTGAAGCTCGCGCAGGCGCAGTCAATGGACACCGTGGCAACCATGGTGAAGCGTTTGACACGTGAGCCCGCTGCATTTTTCGGCCTGGATGTAGGCACGCTTGAAATTGGCGCGCAGGCAGATATTACGATGCTGGACCCGGCGGTGTTGAAAACGTGGGACAGTAACGACAACCGTATTTTTGAACACCGGGAGTTGTTTATGCATAAACAGATGCTGAATCGATCCGATGGTGTTGTTGATACCGTTTGGATAAAAGGCGAACCCGTTTGGCGTGGTGGGACATTTACCAGTGCGCTGGGGAGCAAACCGTTAGGGCGCGCACTGCGCGCAGCCTAGTCCAACGTTTTCATTTCCGCCGCGGGGTGGCGTAAAACTCTGGCCTCGAGTTCTCGGTGATTGCGCAGCCGAAACTGTTGTGGCCTCCCCCGAGGACATTGCCAGTGGTGGGCCACAGCGTGCCGTGACACTTTACGTTCGCTCTCTTTTTTGCAGTTCTGCGTCTATGACGAGGCCTAGGTCGCTGAGCAATGTCTTTACCTTGCTATTAATAGCGTGGCAGATTTCATTGTAAGCCGCTGGTGACATGTCGCTTGGATCAAGGAGCGGCCAGTCATCATGGAAATGCGACCGAATATGCGGGCAGGCGTCGCCACATCCCATCGTAATGACGGCATCGAACTCGATAGAGGGTAGGGCATCCAGTGATTTTGAATGGTGTTTGGAAAGGTCATAGTCGAAGCCCCGCAGGGCAGCAATGGCTTTGGGGTTAACGATGCCCGAGGGCCTCGAGCCCGCGCTGAAGGCGGTGACGCCTTCGCCGCCGTGTAAGCGGGCGAAAGCCTCTGCCATCTGGCTGCGGTTAGAATTTTCAACGCATACAAACAAGACATTGATGGGGTGCGCCATCGACAAAACTCCTTACATCGTGTGCCCCGATATTAAATGCGGTGACCCTGCGCTGTCATCTTATTAGGGCTTTAGCCCGGATGGGCAGGCGGCATTACCCCGTATATACTGGTATGAGCAACCCGATAGTCGGTAGACATAAAAAAAGTGGTAGTTAACCACCTCACGGAGTAGGCAGCGTGACAATAAATAATGTGAACGAGCAGGCAGTGAGTCCCTGGAGTGATCCTCAACTGGCCCATGTGTCTGGCTTTAGAACGGCGGAAGATAACCTGGCTTATGAAATTACTGCCGATGAAATTCGTGGGAAAATTCCGGATGACTTGTGCGGCATATTTTTACGCAACGGCCCGGCTCGGAACGAGCTGGCGGGCAAACCATTCGGTCACTGGTTTGATGGCGATGGCTGCGTACATACCTTTCGCATCGAGAATGGCGGGGTAAAGTATCGTTCCAGCTTTGTTAAAACGCCCAAGTATGTTGAGGAGACCCGTGCGCAAGCTGTCAAGTTTCGCAGCTATGGTCATAACGCTCCGGGGGGATTTCTGAAAAATCTGCACATGCCCGCCAATGCCGCCAACACCAGCATTATTCATCATGGTGGCAAACTGCTGACCCTGTTTGAGGGCGGTTTACCTTGGCGGATGGACCTCGACACTTTGGCAACGCTGGGGCCGGAGACCTTCGACGGGGCTCTGAAAAAAATGGACACCTTCAGTGCTCATGGCAAGCTCCACCCGCGTACGGGTGATTATTTTAACTTTGGTATGGGTATGGGTGCACGCCCCAAGATTAATCTTTATAAAATCTCGCCCCAGGGCTCGATGGTGGCGCGGTCGGCTTTGCCTATTGATCAGATGGCGTTTTGTCATGACAACGCCATGACCGAGAACTACCTTGTTTTTATGGTGATGCCGGTCAATTTCACTAATCCGCTGAAGGTATTGTTCGCAAGAGACACTATCGACAACAATATGGAGTTTCAGCCGGAGCACGGTATGAAGGTCTACGTGGTGTCGCTGAGCGACTTCAGCCTTGTGCGGACCCTTGAGGTCGATCCGTTCATGTTTGCCCACAGCTCTAATTGTTGGGAGGAAGGCGATGAGCTCGTAATTGATGTTGTGGCGATGTCGGCGCAGGATGGAGAGATCGGTACGCGTTTCTCACGCAACCTATTCAGCCAGCCGCGCCCTGCGACGGGGCAGTTGACACGCTTTCGTATGAATATAAAGACCGGGCAGATCAACCGCGAGGTGCTGCCCAGCGGCATCCCCAGTGAGTTCCCCCAGTGGGACTGGCGCCTTACGGGTAGTCCGACTCGCTATACTTATACCGCAGGTATTTGCGAAAACGAAACCCCCGGGTTCTACAATGCGGTGCAGCGAGTGGATTGTCAGGCAGGGGAGGCAAGTGTTTACGACTGTGGCCCCGGCCGCTATACCTCGGAGCCGATTTTTGTACCACGCAATGCCGAAGCAGTTGAGGGAGACGGTTATCTGTTATTTGTGGTCTATGATGCGGGCTCAGAACTGTCCGAACTGATGATCCTCGACGCCAGTAACATGGCGGACGAGATCGCCTCTGTACCTCTGCGCAACCATGTGCCTCATGGCTTTCATTGTGGATTCACGCCGCTGTAGACCGTTACCTACCGCGCAGCGAAATTGCGACTGATTATCAGGCAAAGCCATGCTTTCTAACGGTATGCCCCTGCGGTAGCGGCTCTGCGCATTCAAAGGTCCGCTTGTAGCGGGTGGTGTTAATCCGCCACTCATTGTCCTCTTTGCAGTAGTCGTCGGTGTATATCGCTGCCCCGTAAATACGCATATTGGCCTCCAAAGCCAGCACGGTATCCTCGAGATACCAGATGCCGCTGGCGTTGTTCTCGTCTAACAGCGTGATTTCGGGGGTGTGGCCCTGATGCAGGGTCAGCATGTTTTTGCCGGATAAATTGTTGCGCATAAACGAAACGATTTCTTCGCGGTTCTTGAATGCCAGGTCACCGTCGCTGTAGGCACCGATACAGTTTTTTGTCAGAGTGGAGGAAAACAAGCCCCAGTCGTTGGTGTCGAGTGCGCGAAAATAACGCGCCTTGAGCTGCTTGATGGCCTCAATGGCCAGCAGCGTTTCGATATCAGTCATAGTCGAATACCTCAATGAGCATTGCGTGGATCATCCGATCTATCCTGACTGAAAATAAAAGGGTCAACGAGAAATCGAGGTCCTGTAAGTCGTCCTTTACCGAAGCTCAGCGTGTCGTTTTGATTGGGTTCGGTGGATCGGTCAGACGAAATTCCGGGTGTTGTATTTTGCCGCCTGAGCGGGCGATGAGGCTGGTGCCTACGAGAGAGGCCACGGTCACCAGCACCACCAGTAGTGATGCTAAGCGCAAAGTCCTCGGTCTAACTGCACAGAGAATAATGGCAAGAACCGCCAGGACCGCGTTGGCGTATAGCAGCGGCGCCCAGGCTTCCGCCAGCTCGCCGTGATAATCAAGCCAATCGCGACCATGTCCATCCAGTTGGTCGTAAATGGCCGGGTAGGCTGCATCGCCATAGAGAATGACCAGATAACTGCAGCCGGAGGTCAGTGCAACCAGCGTCAGCCCGGTAAACAGGAGTGCATTTTGTCTAACGACAAGACCCGCGAGCAATACCACAAGCGCCATGAAAAGACCGATGACCGGAATATGATTGAGCAGCATGTGCCGGTACGCCGGGAGTTCCAGAAGTTCAATCATTTCCATAGTGCGGATACGACTCTACTCATTTACCGGCCCAGGAGTCGCAGTAACCTTGAGGGTTCACGGTGCCGCCAAGAATGTCACACTCGCCGCAATTGGAATGTTCTCCACTGCGGAAAAACGCACAATTGCCGCATTGCTCATTGAGATTGCGAGATTGTTCTATGTAGCCTCGGGTTTCGCGCATCTTCTCCTCTCCGCGGCTCAGCATCGCCGGATCAGAGCAGTGCTCGGGCCCGGATCTCGCGCAGCCAAAAAAGATCGGTGTTGTCACAAGCGGTAGTAATGAAAGCCCCCGCAGGACTTGTCTACGAGTAGGCTTTTGCGTGATCAATGCTGTGCGACCTGGGGTGGCATGATGACAAACGCGGGAACCGCCTCAAAATTGATGACGGTGGACATAGAGGTGCACTTGCCTGTTACAGGGTCCGGGTGCCCATCGGCGACCTGCGGCAGGGCATGGTAGACACCGGAGCACATGTAGCCGATATTATTGGCCGCAGCGCGACCGAGGTGTATGGGCCCGATATAGACCTCAGTCAGGAAGTCAAAGGTGTTCTCGATGTCCCAATAGCCGGCAAGCACGCCTTTCATGCTGCCATCGGAGTTCATTTTGGCTCTGATTTGCAGGTCTCGAAAATAGTAATGATTGTCGATGGCCTGCACCTTAAAGCGCAGCTTGGCGTCGACTGGCCCCGCCGTGAAGATGCCATCGCGGATCTCGCCCTGGAAAACCTCGCTGTGATACATCGCATCCTCATGGACAAGCTGGCTCATATCCGGAACAACGTTGCTATTCGCATCTTTAGTGACCGGCCCCGCGCTGGTGAACAGGCGCGCCTCAACGCGCCCATTATCCGGCGTACCCTCTACCAGCTTCAGTTCCAGTAGCGTGGCGTACCCGTTTTCCAGTATAGAATTCTTGGTATCGAAGAGGCGGTCGAAGAGGCCGTCAGGGCGGTAGCCCTTGACGCAACCCATTAGGCGATAGTGCTGGTTATCGACGCCCGTTGTGCCGTCTGCTCCGATAAAGTCATCATGGGCGCACTGCCCGCCGCTGTCGGCCGAAGAGGTTTTGCCGTCAAGATCCAGTCCCGCGACAGAGGCATTGCCCTTAAGCAGGATGTGCCCGGGGTCAGGCCACACGGTGGGGTCCTTGCAGGCATCGGCGGGCAATAGCTCCAGCGCGCCATCGCGGTCGCCAGCGTCCCAGCGCTTTTGAACCTCATCGCGGACCGCTGCATACTCATCTGAGAAAAAATCCTCATCCGTAATATTCATACCTTCTGGACACTCGCCCGGATCTTCTTTGGGAACATCATAGGCCCAGTCGCTGAACACAAACCCTCTGACCTGCTGTTCAAAGGCCGCAGCCTTTATCTCGTCACTCGCAACCTCGCTGGCGGACTTGTCTCCGCATCCGGTAATCACGAGAAAGACGCAAAAAAACAGAATAGATTTCATGGCGTGGCTCCTGTTGCATTGACGGCGTTGCTGTTAACGAACCATTTCGATTTCAAACTAGAATTTCTGAGATGGCCCGGTCAGTCTGGTTTTGGTCCGTTCCCCATTGTCCTACGTTAAGGCCCATGGCCTGTTGCAGAGTCAGTCCGACCCTGCTGCAGGTTTCTCCAGCGCCGCTGACGTGTACACCTGTGCGAATGCGCCCGCCCGCCCGCCCCGCTGTCATGAAGGGCATACCAACCACGCTGTGCGTATTGGCCTCAGAGGTTTCTGAGTGAGCCATTACCAGGCAGTTGTCCAGCAACGTGCCGTCGCCCTCGGGCACGGCATGCAGTATCTGGGCAAACTGGGTCCAGGCTTCCATACTTTTCTGCACGAAGACGGTTGCCTTGGGCTGATAACCCAAGAGGGGGTCACGGGGCTCTTCATGAGTCAGCGTGTGGTGCGTATCCGTTGTGCCTGGCATACGCAAGCTTGATGCGCGATCGGAAAATTGCATATTAAATACTCGAGTCTGGTCACAGGCCAACGCGAGTGCGAGGACCTGGGCCATCAGCGCATGATTGCCTATCACATTGTCTATCTCCGTATCCGCCGGCAGGTCTACCGGGGCCCCGGGTATGCTGCACGCTTCGAGGGGCGGCGGCTTCTTCAGTTGTAAAACAAGCTGCTGTTCCAATTGTCGCAGAGCAGTGAAGTACTGATCGAGACGAGCACGATCGTTATGACCCAGTTGTCGCTCCAGTCTTTTGCGGTCTTCGGTAACGATAGACAGCGCACTTTTGCGCAGCAGAACGTTCGGATCGGGAGTAAACTCCGCCGCGTTTGGGTCTGCAAAACCTGGGCCGAAGATACGGGTGTAAAGTCCAAGCGCACTGGTCTCTGCAGGGTTAATATTACTGGCGTCGCGAAGACTGTTACTGTGCCGCGGGTTTCCGGTTGCCGCCATCTCCAGGGAGCGAAAGCGGGTGCGGGTGCCTACTGCGTCGGAGATCAGCACGTCCAGTGTAGGCCCCTCTACACTGTCAGTGGACTTGGGCGCACCGCCACACAATGAGCCGAAAACACCGGTGCGATGCACCTGGTTGGCCTCACCGTTGAGTAATACACTGTAACCGCTCAGGATATTCATGTGCTCCCGCATGGGTTCGATTGGCATCAATTCAGGCGTAAGCGTCCAATCCGTGCCCTCCGTCGACGGGTCCCAGCGCGATGGGTTCATTCCGCAGCCGAAGAACCAGGTGCCAAAACGCCTGGGAAGCGGGGCGCCTGTTGCGGCCATTGCATCGCCATTGGTATTGAGGAAGACATCGAGAAAGGGCAGGCCGATGGAAACCGCTGCGCCGCCCAGAGTGCCGCGTAGAAATGTCCGTCGGCCAATGCCTTTGCTAATTCCATTACGTTTCATGAGGCTCTACCCCGGTCGCGATCGGCGGTTTTGTGTATCGATGAGTTGTTGTGGAGGCGGGCAGTGGATGACGCTGGCCCGGTAGCAGTGCGAAATGCTTCGCTGGTGGCAATACTGCGCATAAGCGCCGGCAACTGGTGACCGTTCTCGACGAAATGATTTTCGAGATAGCGCAGTAGCGGGCGTTCTGCATTAGTTTGCTTGCGGCCCACCGCATACCGGTACAGGTTTTGTACCAGACAGGCACCCACTAGATCGCTGTCGGCAAAGGCCTGACCCAGCCCTGCGGCGTCGGTGAATGATACGCCATCGAAATCACCGCTGCTGTCGATAGCCGCGTTGTTTTCCTGTGCGCGGAATTTGCCAATGGCATCAAAATTTTCCAGGCCCAGGCCGATAGGATCGGTCAATATATGACACTTTTTGCAACTGGACTGCGTCGAATGAACGCCCAGCCGATCCCGCGCTGTCTTGTGTACTGTGGCCACGTCCTGCACAAACTGGGTGAAATCGACGTCTGCGGGCGCTTCTGGAATAGTTTGACACAACAGGGCTTCGCGCATGAATACTCCGCGCAGCGTAGGTGAACTGCGCCCCGGATGTGAGTACAACATGGCAAAGCTGGCGTGTGACAACAAGCCGGCGCGGGAGCTGCTCAGAGGAAGGATAGCGTCTTCCCAGCCCTCCACGCTGCGAACCGGTACGCCGTAAATAGGGCCTAGCGAGCGAGTCATGGGCAGCGACCGTGATGTAAAAAGAGTACGGTAGTCCGCCCGTTGATCTATTAGTTGTTCCGTCACGAAACGCAGAGTCTGCTCGCGGGCATCGGCCGCCACTGTTCTGCTGAACATTGGGTAGCGGGTAACGTCCTTATCGAGGTCGTCGAACAGGTCAAAAGTAAATACGTCCTCAAAATAAGCACGCATGCCGCCAGAGAGGTATGGCGAGGAGAGCATGCGATCAACTTGCGCCGACAGTACAGCGGGATCGCTCAACTCGCCGCGTTCTGCGGCCGAAAGTAATTCTTCGTCCGGTCCCCGGTTCCAGAGAAAGTAGCTGAGCCGTGAAGCCAGACTCAGCTCGGTCAGAGCCAGTCGAGCGGGTTGTTCCGTCAACGGAGCGGGCTGGGCGATTTCTACGCGAAACAAGAACTCTGGCGCGACCATCAGGCTCGCTAGCGCCAGCCGCAGACCCGCATAAAAATCCTGTTGAGTGTTCGCTACTCGGTTCGCCGCCTGCAGGCGGCCGTCGAGGTCTGCGTCGGTCAAGGGGCGCCGCAACAAGCCGCGTCCTAAAACCTCCATGACCTGACGGGTGCAGGCGTCGTCGGCAGCTTCGAGGGACTGCGGCTGGCAGGGCAGGATGTTGCCGCGATTGTCAGGTGATGTGACCTGCCCGGCAATATTGCGCGCCATGGCCTCATATTGCTCAAAGCCACTGGGTGTCACTGAGACAAGCGAGGCACCCAGTGCATTGAGGCCGTTGCGGCGGCTGTCTGGCTCAAAGCGTCCTGCCACGTCGATAGTCGGACCAAAGGTATCCTTGATGACATTGGTATATTGCTCCGCTGTGAGGCGGCGCATCGCGACGGGGCCGCCTATAGCATCGGTGGCTGTATTGTCGCAGCCAAGCAGCGACAGAAGACAAGCGCCGATAACTGTTTGAAAGGCTTTACGCATAACAAAGCTCCACGACTGGACGAGATGATATTATCGCGAAACGTGCCCTGTCGCGTATAAGAAGTTATCCTAGCGAACGCATTGTCTTCAAGCAGTATTTTGACCGTGTAAACAACGACTCCGAATGTGAGGCGCAAAATCAGTAACTTAGGGAGCTTCCGGACATTTCATAGGGTTTTTAGGACTATGAGTGACTTCACGCTAAGGGCGTCCTCTACTTCGTTGCTGACTTTCTTGGTAAAACCTGCCCCTGAGAAAATACAATGACCACAGATACTGTTCGCATTCATCACTACAGCCTCGCGGGTCCCCGGGAGGTGCTGGATGTTGTTGTCGAGTTTTATCGCAAGGTGCTAGGACTGGAAAAAGGCTTTCGTCCCGAGTTTGGCGGCATCGGAGGATACTGGCTGTATGCGGGAGACGAGCCAATCCTGCACCTCGTCGAGGATCCAGGTCGCTGCAGCGAAAAAGCCGGTTACTTCGATCATGTGGCGCTGCGTTGTACCGACCTGCAGGGCGTGCGTGCGCGGTTAACGAAGTACGCTATTCCCTACGCCGAGTTGGCATCGGAGGAGGTGAGCCAGCTGCAAATTTTCGTGACTGACCCCGCTGGAACCTCCGTCGAGTTAAATTTCCAACTTTAAAAACTTACCGTTTTCCTGTCTGCGCGCCTAATCACTGATGCGCTATTACGACGGTTCGACGTCGATCTCTATCAGTAGTTCATCGATCGACACCTGCGTACCGGCGGCAATCGCAACCTTTCTGACCCTACCTGCGACGTCTGCGACAATCTCGTAGTGCATTTTCATGGCCTCCAGAATGGCGAGCGGCTGGCCAACGCTAACCGCGTCACCGACATCGACTCGCAGTTCCTGCAGCATGCCATGCATGGGAGCGACCACGTTGCCGCTGCCACCGGCGCTATCCTCGCTCACTTCCACTTGGATTAAATCCCGGTAAGCCGCCGTGCGTCCATCGATAGAGACATACAAGCAGGTTTGGTCTGCCCGATAATAACGTAGGGCATGGCGCCGATTATCGATGAGTACATCCGAGTGTGTCTCTCCGACAGACAACAGAGTAACGAACACTTCCTGCTCATCACCGGTCACCCGGTAGCATTGTTGATCCAGTGGAGAGATGGACAAGTCATGATGTTGTTCGCCGTGCTGATAGTGTTTGCGGTAAACCAGCGGACTGGCGCTGGACCAGTCGCGCAATTGCGGCGCTACCAGTACGCTGCGGTCATGCAAATCGCGGAACTGTAATTCGACCTCCAGTACCGCAGCGGCCGCACTCTCCGCCAGCGAGGGTGGGCGAGCGATCAGCTCATCCTGTGTAAATTCCTCGTCAATGAAAGCGGTTGTGGCCTGTCCTGCGGCGAAGCGCGGTTTTTCCAGGCAGGTCAGCAGAAAGTCCCGGTTGTGCGTTGGCCCGAACAATACGGTATTCCGAAGAGCCTCCACAAGGCGAAGGCGTGCAGTCTCGCGATTGGGTCCTGTGGCTATAATTTTTGCCACCATGGGATCGTAAAAAGGAGAGATATCCTGTCCGCTGCGTATGCCATCGTCAACTCGTATTCCTGTGCCGGAGGGAGGCGACCACAGTGCGACCAGACCTGCGGTGGGTAAGAACTCCTGAGCCGGGTCTTCAGTATAAAGTCGTACTTCGATGGCGTGTCCGGAGAGTGCGACGTCCGATTGCGAAAAACCCAGCGGTTCGCCCTGTGCAACTTGTAATTGCAGGGCGACGAGATCGCGTCCTGTGATCAATTCGGTGACCGGGTGTTCAACTTGTAGTCGTGTATTCATCTCTAGAAAATAAAAGGCGCCGTTTTCATCGAGCAAAAACTCCACGGTGCCTGCCCCCTGATAGGCGATACTGCGGGCGGCAGCAACGGCGGCGTCGCCCATGGCTTCGCGCAGAGAGTCAGTCATGACAGGACAGGGAGCTTCTTCCACTACCTTCTGATGACGGCGCTGCACGGAGCAGTCCCGCTCTCCGAGGTGAACGATATTACCTTGGCTATCACCAAATACTTGCACCTCCACGTGGCGTGGACGCACAATTGCTTTTTCCAGAATGAGTTCATCGTCCCCAAAGGCGGAGAGTGCTTCCGCGCGAGCCAGCTCGATGGCGCGAGCCATTTCGTCCCTGTGCTCGACCAATCGCATGCCGCGTCCGCCCCCCCCAGCTGAGGCTTTCACCATTAAGGGCAGATCAATTTTCGATCCCTCTGCCAGCAATCGGTCATTGTCTTGTTGTTCTCCCTCGTAACCGGGTACACAAGGTACCCCGGCTGCAATCATACGGCGCTTGGCCTCTGCCTTATTACCCATGAGGCGAATCGCTTCTGGATCCGGCCCGATAAAGACCAGTCCAGCCGATTCACAGGCCGCAGCGAACATTGCGTTTTCGCTTAAAAATCCGTACCCCGGATGAATAGCCCCAGCCCCACTGGTTTTGGCTGCCATCAGTATGTTATCGACCAAGAGGTAGGATTCGTTTGCCGGCCCGGCCCCGATCAGGATCGCGTCGTCCGCCATCGATACATGGGGCGAGCTCGCATCTACATCGGAGTATACGGCGATGGTGCGATACCCCTGATCCCGCGCCGAACGAATTACGCGGCATGCGATTTCTCCGCGGTTGGCGACCAGAACGCTAGTAAAGCGATTAACAGATTTACTCATCGGCCCACCTCGGTTTACGTTTTTCGATAAAGGCCGAGACACCTTCCCGGCCCTCCTCGCTGAGCATGCAGTCGGCGAAACCCCGAGCCGCGAAATCCAGCACGTGAGACCTCGGCTGCCGGGTAGATTCAAATATGATTTTTTTGGTTACAGCATTTGCGCCGGGTGCACACAATGCTATCTGCGCGAGCACTTCGTCGCAGATTCTTTCCATGTCTGCGGTGTCCTCTGCGACCACGTGTCCGATACCGAACTGGACGGCATCTGTACCCTCGAAACGAGCGCCGGTGAGCATGAGTCGTCGCGCTGTCGTGAGCCCTACACGTTCAGTGACAAAGGGTGCGATCTGTGCGGGTGGTATGCCGAGACTGGTTTCAGAGAGACGAAATTTTGCATTCCGGGTTACTATGGTGACATCGCCGGCGCAGCAAAGGCCAAGGCCGCCGCCGATGGCGGCGCCTTCTACCAGCATAATCACCGTCTGCGGCTGCTCATTCAGTTTTATCATCAGGTCGCCGAACATCCGGTTTGCTGTTGCCACATCATCGGCGCTGGGCGGCACATCCTGCAGGCCTGATTTGAACGCCTTTATATCGCCACCGGCGCAAAATACGCCGCCCTTTCCCCGAATAACCAGCGTGCGCATATCGCTGTCCGTCCGGGCTGCGTCCAGTACCGCGTGGAGTTCTTCCACCATGTCGTCTACCAGCGCATTTTTTACCTCGGGACGGTTGAGCCAAATCGTGAGCACGCTGCCCTCATGTTCCAGCAGCAGGTTTCGGGTATTGGGTAATTTCAGCATCGCGTGTTCTCCGTTTCCTACTGGCCGTGACTGTTACATCCGCGCGATGCCGAAGCTATTTGGCCTCGGTGTGCGGTGACGTGATTCCCAGACAGTTTCCATCAGGAAGCCTAAAGTGTTGCGCGTATCTCGGGGGTCTATCATACCGTCATCCTGCAGGTGTCCGGAGGTATAGAAGGCGCTCGCTTGACTGTCAAATACATCGGCAAGAAATGCCTCCTGCTTCTTCAGTGTTTCTTCATCGGTGGCCTGGTCCTGTGCCGCGGCCTTGGCGCGAGCAACCTCTGACATGGTTTTCGCCGCCTGTTCACCACCCATTACGCCTGTTTGAGCATTGGGAAAGGTGTAGAGAAAATCCGGATCGAAATTGCGGCCACACATGCCGTAGTTTCCAGCTCCGAAGCTCGCCCCTGTCATCAGTGTGATACGCGGCACGTCGATATTCTGTACGGCCTGAATCATTTTTGAGCCGTGCTTGATCATGCCGGCCCGTTCGGATTGAGTGCCCACGATATAGCCGGTAGTGTTTTGCAAAAAAATCACTGGCAAGTCTGATTGATCGCACAGCTGCAGGAACTGTGTTGCCTTGGTGGCTCCGGCAGGGTCTATTGGGCCATTGTTCCCCAGGATGCCACAAGGCATGCCGAAGATGCTGGCATGCGTGCAGATTGTGGCCGCACCATACCGTGATTTGAACTCCATCATGTCAGATCCGTCTACCACGCGCGCCAGTAGTTCGCGCATATCGTAGGGCTGTCGGTAATCACAGGGGATCACTCCGGCGATCTCGTCGCTGTCATAAAGCGGATCGCTATAGTGACGTGGCGGCGGTTTCGAAGTATTGCGATTCCAGTCTAGACGCTTCACCAGTTCGCGGCACATCTGAACCGCCTCGCCGTCGTTCTCTGTCAAGTATTCTGCCAGGCCAGAGACACTGGCGTGCATCGATGCTCCGCCCAGTTCTTCTTCTGTCGCGATCTCTCCCGTTGCGGCCTTGAGTAGTGGTGGGCCAGCAAGAAATGCGCGGCCGTTATCCTTTACGGCGATTACGTAGTCACTTAACCCGGGCATGTAGGCACCACCGGCGGTAGAGGAACCGTGCAGGATTGAGATGACGGGAATGCCCGCCCTGCTCAACTTGGCGAGATTTCCAAACAAGGCGCCCCCTAGCAAGAAATTTTCTACCGTATAGTTGAGCAGGTCGCCACCGGCACTTTCAACCAGATGGATGAATGGGAGCTTTTGTTGTATTGCGATTTCTTCGCTGCGCCGTATGCGATACGCGCCGGCTTCGGTCAGCGAGCCCGCCATGATGCCGCTGTCATCTACCACGACAACGCAGCGCATGCCGCCAACGAAGCCGATTCCGGCGATAATGGTAGATCCAGCAATAGACTTATCTGGATCCTCCGTGTCCAGCAGATAGCCTGCCAGGTTGCCCACCGAAAGAAAGGGCATGCCTGGGTCTAGCAGGCGCGCGAGACGTTCACGCGGTGTAAGTTGGCCTCTTGCCTCGAATCGAGGGCGGCGCTTTTCGGAGATTATCGCACCGCGGGCGTTGAGTGTTTCGAGGCGCGCGATAAGCGCGAGCATATCGGCTCTGTTTCTGGTGAAACTCTCGGAACTAACGTTAATTTTTGTTGTGAACACTGTCATGCAAGAGACTCCGCGATAGAGCTCGTAATTGTGACGGGACACGATAGCAGTAACTGTGCATAACCTTTGCCCTGTGGATCGTTGCGAATGCTGGCGACGCCGCCGCCACCCAGCACATCGTGCAGGAGAAAATTGAGCGCACTTGAGCCCGGCAGCAGGAAGCGCTCGACATTTTTATTGCCAGAATCTTCGAGGAAGTGGGCGAAGCGCTTCTGCACTACCGACTCAGTGATAGAAGCGCAGATATAAGGAAGGTACTCTGGCCTGCGCGCAATGATTCCTATGTTTGCCTTGTCGCCTTTATCACCACTGCGCCCCCAGGCCAGTTTGATAAGAGGCACCTCTACCGCGCCTTTAATCGCGCCGGTAGTGGGATACTCAGGCCGCGATATGGCGGAGATGTTCAGTACTTTACCGTGGGCTTCGTCGGAATGTTCAGTGTGGCCGTCCAGCGCAATCTGTACCCTGAGCTCTGCTTTAGCGATGGCAAAGGAGAACAAACGTACGACCGGGGAAGGTGCTGGGCGGCTGCCGGCAAAACCGGATAGACCGGGCGGCGCTGCCAGTGCCAGTCCCACGGTTTCCTTTAACATAATACCTATCCCGGCCTGCAAGGAATGTTTGGCTGCGAGCTTCATTACGACTTCGCGGCTACTGTCGATGGTGCTGAAGTCACCGAACTGGCTTTCCGCACCCATCACCTCGACGCTGGTTTCGATGAAATCGGGCAGTCCCGCCGCCTCGAACTGGTTGCGGGCAGCTTGAAATATTGCTTCACCCAGCACTCGCGCTTTTTTGTCGGCCTCCAGACCGTAATAGGAAAGATAGGTACCTCCGCGGAATGCATCTGCATAGGTGCAACTTACCTTGTATGTGTCTGGTGCAGTGCGGCCCATGGCTCCGCTTACCCTGACGCGGTGCTTGCCTATTTCTTCAATTGTGGCAGTAGAAAAATCGCACGTCACGTCGGGCAGGACGTAGGCTTGTGGATCGCCAATCTCGTACAACATCTGCTCGCTAACCGTACCTGCATTGACGAGGCCACCCGTATGGGGAGGTTTGGTGACTACAAAGCTGCCATCTGCTGACACCTCTGCTATCGGATAACCCATGGTGGCCATGTCGGAGACCTGTTCCCAGTCAGTGAAATTACCGCCGGTGGCCTGCGTGCCGCATTCCAGTATGTGACCGGCAAGTGATCCCATGGCGAGGAGATCGTAGTCACTGCGGTCCCAGTCGAAGGCGTGGATGCAGGCGCCCAGCGTGACCGCACTGTCGACACAGCGACCGGTGATAACAATATCAGCGCCCATTTGCAGCGCGCGGGCTATGGGAAAGGCGCCGAGGTAGGCGTTTATGCTCAGTACGGAGTCAGTGGCGGGGAACGCAGCTCCGCTGAACATTTCAGCAACGCCGCTTGCCGCAAGCGGTTCTTTCATCGTGAGGAGGTCGTCACCGGTAATACAGGCCACCGTGAGGTTTAGCCCCTGTTCTTCGATCTCGGTGCACAGCGCCGCGGCGCACGCCTGGGGGTTCACGCCACCTGCATTGGAGACCACTTTGATGCCTCGTTGGGCAATCGCGGCAAGGTTGGGTTTCATTGCTGCTGTGACAAAATCTATCGCGTAACCGCGACTATCGTCCTTCGCGCGCCCCCTCGCCATAATGGACATGGTGATTTCAGCGAGGTAGTCATAAACAAGGTAGTCCAGATTCTCAACGTTAAGCAACTGGGAAGTCGCCCGGGCTGCATCCCCCCAGAATCCGCTGGCACCGCCAATACACAATGCTTTATCGGTCATCTCGTTCTTCCTGTGCTGCGGGAGGCGGACAGTATATTACCGAATCATCGAAAGGGCATAGGACCAATTGGCATCTCTATAGCCATCCTGCGCCGCTGGCGTCGACCGACCGCATTTGGCAGAGTTTACTCATTGTCGACTGTGCGCAAAGGCCTAAACTGTATCCATTGGGCGGCCATTGCGGCCGCTCATGGCAACACGAATATTGAACAGAGGTTCACAGGGATGGTGAACATGCGTTGTATCCTTGCGCTCATTTTTTCAGGACTATTATCGGTTCCTGCAAAGGCGGCGTTGGAACTGTACTATATGCATAACGATCATCTGGGCACCCCACAGATGATTACCGACGGTAATCGAGCTGTCGTGTGGAAGGGTCAGATGACGCCCTTTGGCAGGATGGCCGTGGAGGTAGAAGCTGTCACCAACTACCGGCGGTTCGCGGGTCAGCACTATGACATGGAGTCTGATTTAAACTACAACTACTTCAGGAATTATGACCCCGGTCTTGGACGATATATTCAGTCTGATCCCGTTGGGCTGCGGGGCGGGTTGAATACCTATGCCTACGCGGCCAGCAATCCAGTAGGTAACGCAGATCCATATGGCCTCGATTGGTATCGTCCGCCGGACCATCCCTATAACGCCGGTAGACTAGGGAGCGCTCTTGTGGCGCCAGGATACTCGGGAAATCCCGCTTTTCACGGAGGGTATATAGACGATTATGTTCCAGCCGGACATACGTTTGCAGCCTACCATGACGCATTGGTTGACTACTTAAAAAATGAAAAAGATTGGACCGACCATTGGGCGAATATTCCCACTATGCCAGCTGCCTATACGGCAGCACTTTGGAGAGAGGCTTACAACGCACTCGGCCTGCCTGAGTTTTTGCCAGATCCTGCTTCGTTACACGGCAAAAATGATGAATGTAATTAGCGCGGTCTCTGTCGTGCATAGTCGACTTATTTTTTTAACGATCATCATAGGGGCTTTAGCTGGATGCCAAGTGCGTTATGAGGATAAAAGCGAGATGGCTCCGTACAACAGTATTGTAGGAAAGCGACTGGAAGTCAGCGTGCCAGTGATAGCCTATGGCATCAACGAAAGCTTAAACCCAGAGGGGCCAGTAGACTATATTGAGCTTAGGTCTGAGATCATTGCGGGGCCAGAAATCGTATTTTCTAAATCGTTGAGCATTGGCACGCTGATTAGAATTGATCGAGTCTTGGCTGCAGAAGTCTTTTCCCGAACCCTCCTGCGCTATGAGGTTTCCGTGCTCGATGGGCGCTTCGATAGTGACACCGTGGTAATACCAACTTCCGGAAATTACAGAAACGGCACGCTTGGTCTGGACTTCGCCGTATACAGTGAAGTTGAGTCCAACTTGTAGCGCATGTGCTAGGACCGAAGATGTGAATTTTTTCAGTTATTGGCTGTAGTTCATCATAATCAGCGGTGCGCACCGCTCATGCGCGCCCCATGTTCCTCCTGACTCTCAATAATAATACCAGCGCAAGTAGCGTCAAAATTGCCGCCGCAAAAAATGGCGCGCCTGGAAAATACAGTGGCGCTTCAGGCCCGCTAAAGTAGGCGAACAACTCAGCCATAAACAGCGGGCTAATTATCGTCACCAGCCCGTTCAAGCTGCCAATCGCACCCTGAAGCTCACCTTGGGCGTTGGCAGGAACGCGCTCGGACATCATGCTTTGTATTGAAGGCATTACGAATCCCTGTAAGGCCCCGATAGCGATCACCACGTACATCATCCAGGCAAAGGGGATAAAAGCATAACCAAAAAAACTGATGGCGGTGGCGATCAGTCCGACGACGGCGGTCTTCATCGGGCCCCATAAAGGGAGCACAAGGCGGATAAGGTATGCCTGCACAAAGATCATGGCAACACCCACCGCGCTCAGTGAAATACCGATGTCGCGAGGTGTCCATTGGAATTTTTCTATAGTGAAGAAAGCCCAAACACTGGGTAGCGCGAAGTGGCCAAGGCTGTAGAAAAAAGAGACAAGCAGAAGCATGACAACGACGGGGTATCGCCAAAGCTGCCGGATCGCAGCAAGTGGATTGGCGCGTGCAAGATTAAAAGCGCGACGGTTTTCAGGTTTGAGTGATTCCGGCAGCACAAAAAATCCGTAAATCACGTTAACAAAAGTGAGACCGGCTGCCGCAAAAAAGGGGGTGCGAGGCCCATATTCACCGAGAACGCCACCGATGGCGGGGCCAATAATAAAGCCCATACCGAATCCTGCGCCCAACAACGCGAAATACTGAGCGCGCTTTTCCGGGGGAAACGTATCCGCTATATAGGCGTTGGCAGTACCATAGGTTGACGCTGACACCCCGGAAATTATCCGCCCGAAAAACAGCCATACCAGTGTTGGGGCCCAGCCCATTAGCAGGAAATTGCATCCCATCGCCAGCAGTGAAAATAGCAAAATGGGTCGCCGGCCGTAGCGATCAGACAGGTTCCCCAGAATTGGTGACGCGATGAACTGCATGGCCGCAAAGGTGAACATGAGCAGGCCTGCGATGCGCGCTGCATCGGCCAATCCATCGCCGGTAATGTCCATGATGAGATGGGGTACAACGGGCATGATGATGCCGAAGCCAATAGAATCCAGCAGCACTGTGACAAAAATAAAAGCGAACGCCAGCGTTGGCCGCATGGTACCTCCGGGGAATGGCGGCCAGACTATCACGGGGTTTTACCCTGGTATACATCTGCTCAGAAGAAGGGAGTAGCCGGCTTTAAACGACTGCGGTGTGATAACGGACGTTGATGTCCGTCGGGCAGGTGGCTATTCTATTCCTGCAGAAAGCAAAGGCAGAGCGATTGCGTCGCAGTCCAGTCTGCAGTGATTATGCGAACTGTTTTTTAGATCACAAGAGTACACTTATGGACCTCGCTTATACGCCCGAGTACGAAGCATTCCGACAGGAGGTACGGGACTTTCTCGAAGCCTCTCGCCCCGATTGGCCCTCTTATCAGGCACTTGACCGTATCCCCCAGGAGTACAAAGCATGGCAGGCGCTGTTGATTGAGCGCGGCTATACAGCGCGTAGCATACCCAAACAATACGGTGGTCACGGCGGTGATATGGATCCGCTGAAGTCACATATTGTCGCCGTGGAGTTTGCGCGTGCGCGCGCACCTCGCGCGCTGGCGGGGCAGGGCGTGTCCATGCTGGTGCCGACGTTGTTGCAATTGGGTACACAGGAGCAGAAACAACAATACGTTGCGGCCACCCTGCGAGGTGAAATGCTGTGGTGTCAGGGTTACTCGGAGCCTGGAGCGGGTTCAGACCTTGCCAGTCTTCGCACTCACGCGGTGGAGGATGGCGATGATTTTCTGATAAACGGCCAGAAAATCTGGACCAGTACAGCCCAGCAGGCGGATATGATGTTCTGCCTTGTGCGCACCGAACCCGATGCGCCCAAGCACCGGGGCATCAGTTATCTTTTGTTTCCAATGGATACCCCGGGCATAGAGGTACGACCGCTGAAAACGATGACGGGCCATGCGGAGTTTAATGAAGTATTTTTCAGTGATGTGCGTGTTCCGCAGAGCAGTATGGTGGGTGCCCGGGGCGAGGGTTGGAAGGTGGCGAACACAACGCTGACGTTTGAGCGCGGTATGTTGGGAGACCCCAACGAGGCGGGTCGGCGGGTGAATGATCTTGCTACCCTGATGCAGGAGGAAACTGTGGACGGGGTTAGCCTGATGGAAAACCCCCAGCTGCGCGATCGCTTGCTGCGTTTGCAGGGCAGAGTATTGGCCATGCAGTACAACGGTATGCGGCTGTTGAGCGCCGGGCTGCGTGGCGAGATGATCGTGATGGCGCGCCTCATCGTGAAGCTGCAGGGCTGCGAGCTCAATCATCAGCTCGCGGCGCTGGCTATCGATGCAATGGGTGAATTGGGCATTCTGTATAACGACAGTCCGCGTGTGCGGCGCCGTGGTGAATGGCAGCGTAAATTCATGTTTGATCTTGGGTTAATCATCGGTGGTGGAACGGCACAGATTCAGAAAAATATTATTGCGGAGCGGGGGCTGGGTATGCCCCGAGAGCCGAAGCGTGTTGAGGGAGGTGTTGCCTGATGGATTTTGGCTTGAATGAACAGCAACGCGCGATGCAGGAAAGCTTCGCAGCCTATCTCGATAATGTGACCAGTGTTGAAAAACTGCGCGCGTCACTGGCCGAGGGGCCGGTGCATGATCTCGAAATTTGGCAGGGCATTGTCGATATGGGTTTAACCGGTCTGCTGGTGCCAGAGGCCTACGGCGGTCTTGGCCTGTCCCTGCTGGATGCGGTTTTGGTGCAGGAGTTACTGGGTTCACGCGTTGCTCCGGTCGCCTATGCGCCTGCCGCAGTGCTGGCGACAGTGGCGCTTGTGCTCGCCGGCAGTGAGACACAGAAAGAGCAATGGTTGCCCGCAATTGTTCGGGGTAATTTGCAGGTTGCGGTCGGATTATCCGATGCAGGCGGGGTGCGTGAGGGAGCGGCACTCACATCACGTCAAGGCAAGCTGAGCGGTCGCTTGTTGTTGGTAGAGGGCGCGCCAGATGCACAGTTATTGATTTGCAGTTGTGATGAAGGTGATATCTACGCTATTCCTCGGGAGGCAGCCGGTCTTGAATGGGTGGCGCTGCGCACTATCGATGACACCCGGTGTCACTGGGAGGTAAATCTGCAAGAGGTAAACCCGGAGTTACTCTCGGCCGCGGTGGGCGATGTGGCCTCACGTCTGCTCTCAGCGGGACGAATCTTGCATGCAGCGGATACACTGGGTGCTGCCCAGTCCATGCTCGACAAGGCCGTGGCTTATGCCGGTGAGCGGCAGCAATTTGGACGACTGATCGGCTCCTTTCAGGCAGTGAAACATTTGTGTGCGGAAATGGCGGCAGAGCTGGAGCCCTGTCGTGCGCTGCTGTGGTATGCCGCCCATGCCTATGATACGGCGCCCGCTGAGCATGTGATGATTGCGTGCCACACCAAAGCGCACCTGTCGGAAACGGGCAGCTTTATTGCACGCACTGCTACCGAGGTGCATGGCGGTATGGGTTTTACGGAATTGCTGGGCCTGCACTACTGGTTCAAGCGTATCGGTTGCAACCGGCAATTGTTGGGTGGTCCTGAGCGGCTCCGGGAAGAGGCGGCTCATGCCCAGGGCTGGGGGTTGCCGCCTTCGCGTATTGCCCTGCAGGGCGGAGGGTATCGCTGATTTATCTGGTCTGTGGTTGCGACACGGCTCGCGTCAATTACCCTTGAAATGCGGCGCGCGTTTCTCGAAAAAGGCGCGCATGCCCTCCTGTGCATCCTCACTGTTTTGAGCCAGCAGGAACTGGTCTGCATCCATAAAGCTTACTGCGTTGTCCAGCGCGCCGACACTGCTGTTGATAGCCTTTTTCGCCATGCGCACGGGCACGGGCGGCATCGACGCGACCTGCTCCGCGAGTGCCTGCGCTTTAGCTAGAGCGTTCCCTGATGGAGTGACATAGTCGCATAGGCCCCACTGCTCTGCCGCGATCGCATTCAGAGGTTCAGCCAGTATCAGTAGCTGCTTGGTTTTCGAGGGGCCGATGAGATGTGAAAAGCGCGGTATGCTCTGCCAACTCATATTCATTCCCAATTTTAATTCGGGCACGTAAAAGGAAGCGTTTTCCGCGGCCACTCGCCAGTCACAGGCCACTGCTAGAGCCGTGCCGCCGCCGATACACCAGCCCTCAATAGCCGCGATGGTCACTGGCTCCAGTGCTTCCCAGGCCGCACACATGGCTGGCCCTACCTTGACGAGTTGGCGTTGCTCTGCAATTGTCATGCTGCGGGCATTTGCCGACTCCGGATCGCGAAGGTCCATGCCTGCGCTAAACGTTTCAGGCGTGCCGGTGAGTATGATGGCACTCAGTTCGCTGTCGAACTGTAGCTGCTGGGCCAGCTCGGTCAGTTCCCGCATGAGCGCATTGTTCAGGCTGTTCAACTTGTTGGAGCCCTGGAAGGCCACTTCCAGTACGCGGCCTTGACGTGAAAGTGTCAGATTTTCCCACTGCGAGTTCTTCATGATACTGCTCCCATTGTCTTCTTGCGCCCTGGTCATTCGCATTAACCGGGACAATTGGTATTGTCACTGCGACGGTAACGTTCAATGGTGTGATCTGTGTGCACACTTGCTGCGCCGGTTGGAGAACATTCTGCCATAAGTTTGCGTCTCGCTGGTTATCGCCTGTCCAGACTCACATTGGTTTAGCCTTTCATTGGCTCGACCGACAGACTTTTGGGATTCTGCAACTGCCTATCAAGGCGGGAATGGGCCTCAGCGACACCGTCGCTCACGCTCGGCCTGTATTGCGATCGCTATGCCAACGATTTTGTTGACGGCCAGCGGCACTATGCGGGCTGATGGCCTGTCGGATGGCTGTGCCGCCCGTGTTTCTCAATTGTCTTGCGGCACGGCATAGATGCGACAATTTCGCGCGTAGCAGGGCACGTCTGTTGCATTGCGGTGTGATGAATCCAGTGGGCAAAATTTATCGAGCCCTCGAGAGCAATTGCCTGCAGGCCGTGCTAGCCTATTCAGCGTATTGGACAAAAAAGCGCTTAGTGCGCGGGATGTAAGTATGAAAACTTCAGGCAGTGTTATTGCGATAATGTGTCTACTGTCGGCCTGCACGACGACGGACGAAATTATTATTGACCAGAAAGGCGTAAATATGAATGCCTATAATCAGGATCTGGCTGAATGCCGGACCTATGCCAGTGAAGTGAAGACGAATGAAAAGACGGCCAAGGGTGCTGGATCAGGCGCGGTGGTGGGCGGCCTTATCGGAGCGATTACCGGTGGCGTTGAGGGGGCTGCTCGGGGCGCCGGTGTTGGCGCGGTCGGTGGCGGTGCGCGGGGCGCGAGCGAGGGTGAGCGCAGCGAGGTAGAGGTCGTCAAGCGATGCCTGGGCGGTCGCGGCTACCGGGTTCTCAACTAGCGTCAAGTGTTTGTCATTGCGTCCCAGCAGAGTATCGAAGGCTTTTTACTTTTTGGCGTATTTTTTGCGCCCTCGTTTCGGGCCAGTCCCGCCAAAGCCTCTCCGGTGTCTACCGAGCACTACGATTTAGGGCCTTCCGCTGTTTTTCTTTAGTCGTTCGTCCACTGAACAAGGGGAAACATTTGACCCGGCCACGCAGGGTGTCGTCATGCAGACGAGCGCGATCTTGTTTTTAAGCAGTAATCATCGGTCTGTGCATAGCGGTTTCCGTCTTTTGGCGACTTGAGCCGGGCGGCTTGAATCCGTTCTGGCGGCTGTCCTGACCAGCCATGCTCGTGGTAAATCAGGGATGTTTTCCACTCGTTTAACTGTGTTATGTTCTGTAGTGAGCAATGCAGTTACATTGCAACTTAGACACAATCCGCTTGGGGGCACTATGCTGTTGGGTTTGAAAAAGAAGCAGGCACTCAACCTTGATGGAATGGTACATCCGGATTTCGTCTCCGTCGGGGAAACCCTGCGCCATATGCTGCAGAACTATTCCGGCGGCGCAGCGGTCTGTGTGTATCATAGAGGCGAGCCCGTGGTGGATTTATGGGGTGGCTATCGGGATGACGAGGACACCTTGTGGACTCGCGATACGATGGCCCCCAGTTTCTCCACCACAAAGGGTGTAGCCGCCACGCTGCTGCATATTTTTGCCGACCGGGGCTTGATTGATTATGACGAGCGAGTAGCCACCTACTGGCCAGAGTTCGGCCAGGCGGGTAAATCCCGTATTACTGTTCGGCAGGTTTTGTCCCACCAGTCAGGCCTTTATCACATCCGCCAGATGATCGATCACGTGGACCGGATGCTCGACTGGAAGTATATGATCGGCGCCATTGAGGCGACCAAGCCCGCACATCCCCCGGGCAAACGCACGGGCTATCACGGTCTGACGTTCGGCTTTTTAGTGGGTGAGATAATTCAGCGGGTAACCGGTAAGAAATTTTCTACACTGGTACAGCAGGAGATTGCCCGGCCCCTGAAGCTGGATGGCCTTTATATTGGCACCCCACAGCGTGAGCTGCCGCGTGCAGCGCAACTCATGTTCCCCGATGTTACCCGACGACTGGCGCAAACGTCGCTGGGCGACAAGCTGGAAAAAGGCGCGTCGGGCCTCAGTAAGGCGCTGGGATATATTGGACTGGACTCGGATCTCTCCAGTATTTTTGACGCGCTGGCACCGCGGGGTGTGAGTGATTTTGATTTCGGTTCACCGGAATCGCTGCGTGCGGCGATTCCCGCGGCGAACGGCCTTTTCACTGCGCGCTCCCTCGCAAAAATGTATGCGACGCTGGCCAATGGCGGCGAGTTCGAAGGTGTGCGCCTGCTGTCTGCAGGCGCGCTTGAGCAAGCCACGACACTGCAGCGCCCCACGGGCCGCTTGTCTGTCATACCCTTCGATATGCGCTGGAGACTCGGATACCACGGAGTGGCAACCACCCGGGGTTTTCCGCAGCAGGCCTTCGGGCACTTCGGCTTCGGCGGCTCGGGTGCCTGGGCAGATCCGGAGCGAGACTTGTCCGTGGCCCTCATCGTCAATAGCGGACTGGGCTCCCCCTTCGGAGATTTGCGCACTGCGCGCATCAGCGGGGCTGCCTTGTCTTGCGCTAATGCTCGCAGCCGGACGGCGGGCTTGTTGAAAGGGTCGCTGGCCCTCGCCTGACGCCCCGCCGCCTGGTGGGTGCGAACCGGTTTGGCCTCAAGCCCCTGATTAAAGCGACCTGGAAAGCCCGCGTGACTGTCACCTTGCCCCCCGCCGACGTATACTGCGCACCACAGTAATGTCAGTAATGTGAACATCCATGTCCTACCTTAATGCCGATGTGCTGGATGCGATTGATACAGCCCAGTTCCGGGCGCAGGAACCCTATCCCTGGATCAATCCCCAGGCCTTCATCCGTCCGGAACGATTCGACGACTTGCTGCACAATATGCCCAATACGACTCAGTTCCGTGGCTTCTTTGGTAAGCAGCGCAAGCATGGGCAGGGCAGTCATGACCGCTACGTGCTCGACTACGAAAGGGGTATGGAGATCGCGCCCCAGTGGCGAGATTTTATCGAGGAGCTCTGCGACGATACATACCGCTCGTTGGTCTGCCGCCTGTTAAAGGTAAAGGAAGTGCGTTTCCGCTTTCACTGGCACTTCACCCCCGACGGGGGAGAGGTAACCCCCCACTGCGATTCTAAAGGCAAGATCGGCTCCCAGATTTTCTACCTGAACACCGAGCGAGACTGGCATTGGGATTGGGGTGGTGAGACTGTCATTCTGGATGACGGGGGCCGCATCAGCCCGGATAACGCGCCGGGCTTTGAGGATTTTGATGCGGCTTATCCAGCGCAGACCCGCGAGAACCGCAGCTTGATTTTTGGACGGCGCGGCAACTCCTGGCACGGCGTGCGCCGCATTAACTGTCCGGAAAATCACTTCCGCAAAGTTTTCATTGTGGTGTTCGAGGAACACCGTCCTGTGCACCGGGCGAAGAAACGAATCAAGCGACTGCTGACCGGCGCGCCGCTTGTGACGGAGAAAGAACGTTTGATGTACTGATTCGGTCGAATGCGCGCCTGCTGGTGTCCCGCAACGGGAATCTCCTCAACGCCTCTTTCGTTGGCTGGCGCTAGATCTTTGCGCGGCTAACTCATCGTACAGCGCCGCGTAGCGGTCGAGGGTATTTTCCTGGTCCACCTGTTCGATCGCATAGCGAAGGCCATTCTCTGCCAGTGATTGACCGCGCGATGCGTCCTGCAGGATTTCCGTTAACGCGGCAGCAATGGCTTCCTCTTCCCTGTCGACTAGTCGGTAGTGCTCTTCAGGGCGTCCAATCCCTTCGGATAGCCCGAGAAACGGTGTTACCAGGCAGGGTAGGCCCGTCGCCATGCCTTCGAGTACGGAGTTTGGCGTGCCCTCCCGTCCGGAGGCGAGGATTAATAGATCTGCCGCGCGCAGATAGTTGTCTACGTCATCGACGATGCCTGTAAAGTGCACCTGTTCTGGCGCTCCAGAAGTGGCGATCAGGCGGTCAATTTGCTGACCGAATTCCTTTAGCTTGGGGTCGTGTGTATCCGAGCGGGGTCCGACGAAGAGCAGGTCGGTATTGGGCAGTTGCGGCAGGATACGTCGCCAGGCGGCGAGTATCTTGTCTTGCCCCTTACGTGGCATCACCGCGCCCACCGCCACGATGACCTTGTGACCTTCGCGTATCCCGAGTTTTGCGCGCAGCTCTGTCCGTGCTTCAATGTCTTGCGTGGACCGGGGCGGGTGGAATCGGCTCAAGTTAACTCCGTTGGGAATATACTCGATGCGACTGGTGACCCCTATGTCGCGTAAAAAACGCTCAATGGCTTCACTGTTGGTGACCAGTGCGTCAAAGGCGTTATAAACCTCGCGATAGCCCCTGGTTCGGAAAATACGCTTCAGTGGTTTCTGTTGCCACGTAGGAAACTGTGACACAGAGTAAAGCGAGGCGACTCCGGCGGCTTTCAATTGCTCGATCCAGGGCAGGGCCTGAGGCCTCATGTTGGTTAGCAGTTGGGCGACTACAGGGCCTTCTGTCGCGCGCTGACACACCTCGAGCAGTCCGGAGTAGTAAATGCCG
Organism: Candidatus Marimicrobium litorale; assembly: GCF_026262645.1. NCBI lineage: Bacteria > Pseudomonadati > Pseudomonadota > Gammaproteobacteria > Cellvibrionales > Halieaceae > Marimicrobium > Candidatus Marimicrobium litorale. The sequence goes on along the minus strand of NZ_SHNO01000001.1, from coordinate 2,568,349 downwards.
GTTCGGGCGGCGTTTTTTTTATCGGGAAGGCGGATACGCTCGAGAGGCGCACCGTCCAGCAGGGTGCTTTCCACCCACTCTCCAGGCGCTGCGGTGTACCACTTGGCATTTGTGTCCGATTCGCTTCGTTCCTGTATTTGTGGGGTCCCCGTCATTATCTGCACGTCGAGATTGCGCTGCAGCAGGCCTGGAATATAGCTGCGATAACGGTTTTGCGCGCCGCCATAGGTTGGATAGAAATGGGGTGAGGTCAGCCAGAGGCGCGTTCGATTGTTGTCACTGGAGGAAATGAGTAGTGCTCCGCAGCGTCGTGGCCGTCTGGCAGGGCCGCACTGCCAACGGAAAATAGTATGTTATCCGATTGGTCCGGCAGGGAAAAGCCATTGGGTCAGGAATATAGGGAGTGTTACGATCGACGGCGGTGGCGTCGTGCCGAGCGTTACTGCGGTGCATTAGCGGGGTGCTATAGTTTGTGTGCTTTCGGCCAGCGTCGTTTCAGACAAACCCATTGCTCTGGGTATTCCCTGATCCAGGCTTCAAAATACTCGTGGACCATCGCGGTAAGCGCGACTGACTGCTCTTTCACCGGCGCATCTGGAATCGGGCTGGTCAGTGGTGTGTAGACGGTAATGCGGTATTTTGCGCCGGGGAGCCGTTCTGCTCTCGCCACTACCAGGGTGGAGTTAGTGCGCAGTGCGAGTCCGGCGGGGCTTGTGCTGGTCAGAGCGTCCCGGCCGAAAAAAGGAATCAACTTACCTGTTTCCGGTCGAGTGTCCATAGCCATGACAATGCTGCCGCCGTCTTTCAAGGTTTGGATCAACGGTCGCGGGCCCGCATCGGTGGGTATCAGGTGATCGCCGAGAGACTGGCGCAAACCCATCATCACGTCACTCATTATCGGGTTCGATTCGGGGGCGTAGATGGCGCTGATATCGATGGCAAATTCACGAGTGACCAGCGTGGCTACCTGCCAAGCGCCCACGTGGGCTGTTAGGTAAACTGTGGGCCGCTTGCTGGCCATGTGTTCTCGTGCACCCGGCTCAAACACCAGTTCGACGCGTTCATCCCGCTCCGCCCAGATCTGGTCCAGTTTGATCAATTCCGCCGCTGAGCGGCCGAGGTGATTGAAGATTTTGCGTGTGTTTTTTCGCCGCCACTCATCCGATTCAGTTGGGAAGGCAATCGCAAGGTTTTCCCTCGCCTTGTTCGCCTTGTCGGTTAGTGGGCCGATGAGCCCAAAGGTGAAGCCGGACAGGCGCAAGGCGTTCTCTACACTCAGACGACGCATCAACCAGAAAATCGCTCGGAAGGAAACGGCCTCCACTGACTTCACCATGGAGGTAAGACGCGGTGATTTGCGCGCCAGTCGTTTGGGTATGAGGTAAAATTCCGGCACCGTCGCGTACTCAGCCGCGGCTTGGATCGGTCCTGAATACCCGGTCCCACAGTGGAGAGCTTACGCCGTAGCGTCCACCCTCACCGGAATGGTGGTGTTTCAGGTGATAATGTTTGAGGAATCGCGCCACCGGATTCTTCATGGGAAAGTGATGCGTGGAATAGTGTATGTAGTCGTAAATCAGGTAGCCGATAATAAAGGTACCACAGAAAGGTTGCAGCCAGGGTTGAGGCACGACCAGACCGAACAGAAGATAGAGCAGTGCCATAATGGGAATCGCTCCCGCCGGCGGCATGACAAGACGTGATTTGTCTTTGGGGTCGTCGTGGTGGTTACCGTGAAAAAGGTAGACAAACCATTTACCGGCCTTGCCGCTGGCTTTGAAGTGAAAAACGAAACGGTGCAGCATGTATTCGCTCAGTGTCCAGGCAAGCAGTCCTGCAAGACCAACGGCCATTAATGGGACGAGCGACAGTTCATAAACATAAAACCCACGCCAGATAAGCCAGCACGCCAGTGGTGCCCAGAGCAGCAGTGGCACAATCGGATGGACATGTGACAGCCGTTCGAGCAGTTCGTTATCGAATAACCGGATCGATTGGTAGGGCTTTTCAGATTCCATAGTGTTTGCCACCGTTTTGGCCAGATTCGGCTACTATTTTACCCTTTGGCCAGATTCGTTTCGAGCAGAACCAGTCTTCGGGCACCTGACGTATCCAGGCCTCAAATTGCTGGTGCACCTGCTGAGTCATGTTGATTGCCTGCATGGTCTCATCTTCCCCAGTGTTAAGGGACTTTATGGGGGGGTGAAAAATAGCTTCGAAGTGGGCATTTTTGCGTCGTACTATCTGCACGGGCACTAAATCACAGCCAAATTTTAGTGCCAGCCGCGCCGGCAGTAAGGTAGCGCCTTTCTGGTGTCCGAAAAATTCAATGGGCGCCCCCCCCGCGTCTAGTCGCCGGTCCATTACCATAGCGACGCTTCGGCCTTTTTTGAAAGCCTGTAGCAGCTTGCGGGCGGCATGATCGCGGGGCAGAAGCTCGCTGTTAAGGGCTTGGCGCTGCTCCAGCAGCAGTCGGTCCAGTAGCGGATTGGTCGGGGGCGAGTAAAGGCTGGCATTGGGTATTTTCATGCGGGCCATGGCGGAACAGACCACCTCCCAGTTGCTCTGGTGTGCAGTCACGATAACGCAGGGTTGGCTCGGATTCTTATAGGTTTCGATGGGTTCCCGGACATCGATAGTCAGCCTGGCGTCGTCCTCCAGAATAGCCCCCAGGTGGGGGTATTCCATCAACGTCCGGCCAATACGGCCCCAGGCCTCGGGCACCAGGCGGTTGATCTCGTCGCTGCTTTTCTCGGGAAACGCCGTGTGCAGATTGGTGCGAATAATGGCTGATTTTTTACCGAGGAACGGATGCACACAGCGGCCGAGCAGATAGCCCAGGCCAGAGGCGGCGTCCGCTGGCAGTGATTTGGCGAGTGTCGTGAGCGTCCAGAAAAACACGAAATCGATACGCCACAAGGCATCTCGCAGGACACGGTGGTCGCGAGCCCATTTGCGCAGGGGACTGCCAATGATGAAATCTGCCAAGAACGAAAAACCTTTTTAGAGCGGCACTGAGTGAACAGTGTTTCATTATACTTTAAAATTGTGACCGGATTATTCCACAGGGCGCTGAATCTCAAGCCCACTCAATCCATGTCTGAGCTGGATGCTGGGTTCCCAGCCGGTTGCCTGCTTTATTCGCGTATTCTCTACAACCCAATTTTCGTGACGCAGCTCGCGCAATTTGGGGGGAGTGAGCATGGGTGCATGCCCCGTTATCTTCGCCATACGGGTGTTGATTGCGGCGACACTGTTCAGCAGTCCCTGCGGGACGCGCCATAGCCGGACCCTGCGTGACCAGAGGTCAGCGGCAATGTCGGTCATTTCACGCCAACTGTAGCCACCCGACTTGCCATCGTGCAGAGAGAGTGTCTGGCCGCGGGCTTCTTCGCTCTGCAGGCAAGCGATGATCGCGCACACCAGGTCCGTAACATGGATCAGCGAGATACGTGCGTCAGGGGACCCCGGAACCAGTGCAATGCCCCGCCGCATCAATTGGAAGATGGGCAGCATTTCCCGATCGCCGGGCCCGTAAACGGCAGGGGGGCGCAGAATCACCCAGTCAAGGGATGGGGCTCGCAGCAGGGCTTGCTCACCACCGTGCTTGCTGCGGGAATACCAGGACAGGTTGGGTTCCCGGGCAACGAGGGAAGACAGTAGCAGGAATCTTGGCGACAGCCCCGAGACACTGATGGCGGCGAGTAGATTTTCCGTGCCCTGGACGTTGACCCTGTCGAAGTCGGCCTGGGAGTTGCCGCGAACGACGCCGGCTCCGTGGATGATGGCATTACAGCCTGATATGAGAGACGCCAGCGCCTCGGGGTTGTCCAGGTCGCCCTGCACGACGCTGGCGCCCATGTTTTCCAGTTCGATTGCTCGCATCGGGCTGCGTGCCAGAATACGCACGGCAAAACCCTGTGAGAGCAATTGCTGGCACAGAGAGAGACCGATAAATCCTGTTGCGCCGGTAACGGCGATCAGATGTCCGTGGGCGATCAGGCTGAGGCCACCCTCAAGCGAACTTCCTCAGCAGCCGCATCGAGCTTATCCAAGTCGTTGCTGTTGATGAAGTCGAGGCGTGCTTTGGCGCGCGAAAGCTTGCCCGAAGACGTTCGGGGCAAGGAATGAATGGGGACCAGTTCCACATAACAGTCGAGGCTCATTTCCATGCGAACCAGTGCAGTGAGTCGGCGTATGAGGTTGTTGCGCTTCACCGGGTCAGACAGTCGGCACTGAACCATGAGCACACACAGCTCTTCGCTCTCGCTGTCCGGAGCGGAAAAGGCCACGGCATCACCGGCGCGAACTTCGGTCTGCGTCTCGGCGATATGTTCCAGATCCTGCGGCCAGATATTGCGGCCATGGACAATAATGAGGTCTTTCTTACGGCCTGTAATGGTCAGTACGCCGTCGACCAGATAACCGATATCACCGGTGTTCAGCCAGCCGTCTTGGCACAGAGCGTGACTGGTTTCTTCCGCAAGGTTGAAGTAGCCGGACATGACGCTGGGGCCGCGCAGGTAGATAACACCGCTCTGCCAGTCGCCCAGCACTTTATCGTCATCGCGTATCTGCACTTCGAAATTGGGTAGCGGGATACCACAGTTGACGAAGTGACGGCCGCGTCCCTGGGTATCGTTCTGATCGAGCAGTACAGCTTCGTGGTGTTCCGAGAGGTGATCTGCATCGATGTGATGAGTCGTAAAGCCGGTCCACAAAGGAGAGAAGCTGATCGCTAGCGTGCATTCGGCCATGCCGTAGCAGGCGAGGAAGGCGCGGCGATCAAAGCCGGCGGGCTCCATGATTTCGGCGAAGTGCTCGAGAGTCTGCGGGCGAATCATCTCGGCGCCGATACCCGCGACGCGCCAGTTGCTCAGATCGTAAGTGTCGACGTCCTTGGAGCGTACCCGCCGCGCGCACAGATCGTAGCCGAAAGAGGGTGCAAAGGAGATGGTCGCCCTGGTCTTTGTCATCAGGCTCAGCCATTGACGCGGGCGCATGGCGAATTCGCGCGTATCGAGATAATCGATGGAGACTTGAGCGCACAGGGGCACCAGCACAAAACCGACCAGACCCATATCGTGGTAGAAAGGCAGCCACGACATCATGCGGTCGTCGCCATTCATTTTGAGTCCGTCAGCGATGATAGCTTTGAGGTTGGCCAATGCCGTGTGGTGCTTGATGACGACGCCGCGTGGGAAGCGCGTGCTTCCGGAGGTGTACTGAATGTAGGAAATATCGTCGGGAGTGACTTCCGGCAGCGTTTGCTCGGTGTGTGGCAGGGCATGGAATGTTTCTGGCATGGCAACCATGCGCATGTCGAGGTCTTCACTGGCTTCTTGCAGGAACGGGAGGTACCCCTCAGAGGCGACACCGATAACAGCATCACTGGCCTCAAGCAATTGCTTCAGCTGGGCAACGTATGCGCAGTGAGCGCCCACTTTCACAGAGGCGGGCAGGGCTACTGGGATTAACCCCGCATACTGACTAGCATAGAAAAAGCGGATAAAATCCGGATTGGTTTCCGCTACCAGGGCGACACGGTCGCCTTTTTTCATTCCCAACCCCAGCAGCTTGTGAGCCAGCTCGATGGCTTCAAGGCGCAGTTCGCGGTAGGTCACGCTGGCATAGATGGCGCCGCGTCCGGTATAGAAGTTAGATCCGGTGTCGCCTTTAGCCGCATAATCCAGTGCTTCGGTCAGAGTGGCGAAATCAGCCGGGCGAAAGGTCAGCTCGTGTTGGGTAGGCGTGGGATTTACAGTAACCTGTGTCAAAGTAGATACCTCGTTTTCGACGGTCTATCCGCCGGCGCAAAGTTACGCAAAAAAAGCTGCTCTACATCCCAAAAAAGCACGGGATGAAGCTAAATTTAAATATGTCTACGGGCCACTTGCTTGTTCTGTGTACATGGATGTGTACATGCGGGCACCCTATGTTCAGGCCCTTCGAAAAGGGTTACCTGATGCAGATCAATCGTAGCATTTTGGTGTTTGGCACCTATAGGAAATAATACCACTGGCTAACGGGAACAATCCCGTTGCAAGCGCTAGCGGGAGTCCGTTTCAGGGGTTGGTCGGACGCGGCTTTAGTACGGCCTTTTTCTTTCCAAGACTATGTTTTTATTACATAAATGTTAATTCTCGACGAGGGGTGTCAAGCGCCAATAGCAAGCTGATCGGCAGGGGTCTTAAGCCTGCGGTGTGGGCTGCCGCCTACCCCACGCAGGTCAATTTTTGACCAGCAAATCGGGTGCGCTCGATTGTGCTTGCCACCAGGCCTGAAACATCAGCAAAGACCACAATAACTCGGAGTGATTGGCCCAGCCATGGAGGTTCTGCTGCCAGGCCTCGCGGACACGGCCGACCTCGAAGATCCCCTGTTCCCTGAGTCTCTGCTCGGAGAGCAGATCCTCTGCCCAGTCCCGCAGTGGCCCCAATAGCCACTCCTTGACGGGCACGCTGAACCCACGCTTTGGTCGGTCGATCAAATTACGGGGCACATAGCGCATCAGGAGGTCTCTGAGCACGCGCTTACCCACCTCACCATCAAACAGGTAGCCTCGCGGCAGCGACCAGACCAGTTCAAGCACGCGTTGGTCGAGCAGGGGCGCGCGTGCCTCGAGGCCCACCGCCATGCTGGCCCGGTCGACCTTCACCAGGATGTCATCGGACAAGTAGCCCGTGTAATCGTAGTGCAGCATTGCCAGCAGTGGGTCTTCGACGTCTGGCCAGTAGGCGGGGTCAGTCAGCGGCGTAAGCGGCGTCTGCGCACCGGCCACGAACTGGTCAACTGTGAGGCCGCCGTTGAATTTGTTAGCCAATATCTGCTGTACTGACGTCGCGTCCCAGTTGTCAGAGCGCTGAGCGATTTTGGCCAGCTTGCGCGTCCAGCCTGGTGCGGTCCTGCCCTGTTGGATATAGCGGTTGGCCCAGCGCAAGCTGCCCGCGCCCATGCTGCGCGTCACAGGCCGCATTGCCTCGCGTATGGGGCCCGGTATACTCTGCACACTCCGCCAGAGTTTGAGGCAATTGCGGTAGCGGCGATAGCCTGCCATCTGCTCGTCACCGCCATCACCGGTGAGTACAACTTTTAGTTGTTCCCTGGCGAGTTTGCTCACCAGGTAGGTGGGGATTTGTGAAGAGTCTGCGAAGGGCTCGTCATACATATGCGGCAGTTGTTCAACCACCCCTAACGCCTGTTGCGGGGTCACGTACATCTCGTAATGATCTGTTTTGAGGTTGTTGGCCACCGCTTTGGCGTACTCCGCTTCGTTATAGGCTTTCTCGGAAAAGCCGATGCTGAATGTTTTAACGGGTCGGTCGGACAGGCTCTGCATCAAGGCAACAATCATGGAGGAATCGATGCCGCCGGAGAGCAGGGCGCCCAGCTCCACGTCCGCCACCATGCGATCAGACACCGCCTCGCGCAGGATCTGGTCCAGGGCGTCGATGGCGTCTTTGTAACTGCCGGCGAAGGGTTGGCGCTCACCCTGCTCTGCTACTTCCGCAGCGGACCAGTATTGTTGCGGCTGTGCCTGCCAGGGTTCGCCGCTGAGTGGCACGTTGAGCAGACAGCCCGGTGGAAGTTTGCGTATTTGGCGATAGATGGAATTTGGCTGCGACACCCAGCCATACTGCAAGTACTGGCCCAGCGCGTTGCGATCCAGTTCGTCATCGAAAGCAGGGTGGCGGCGCAGGGCTTTAAGTTCAGAGCCGTAAAGGAAGCTGTTGTTGCACCAACCGTAGTAAAGGGGTTTCTTGCCGACCCGGTCCCGCGCCAGCCAGAGGCTGCACTCTTCCCTATCCCAGAGCGACACGGCGAACATACCCTCCAGCCGGCTGATTGCTTTCTCTGCGCCGAGATACTCTATTGCGGCAAGAATAACTTCCGAGTCTGAGTGGCCCCGAAACGGGTAGTCGCGGATACCGGGTTCCTCACGCAGTCGGCGGAAGTTATAGATCTCGCCGTTGAATGCCAGCACATAGCGGCCGGAAGCCGAGACCATGGGCTGCGCGCCCGCCTCGGAGAGGTCGATAATCGATAGGCGACGGTGACCGATCGCGACGGGAAAATTGGGGTCGACCCACACACCCTCGCCGTCTGGCCCCCGGTGAGTGATAGTGTCTGTCATGCGCTGGCACAGGCGAGCGAGATCATCTGCGCTTCCGCCCCGGTATTCAATAAAACCTGTTATGCCACACATAGTCCGTTCCCTACTGGTGACCCGCTGTCTCACTGGCAACCAGGTCCAGTAATGCGAGGTATTTATCCACTGCGCCCTCCACCGAAAAGTCTTCTGCCCGCGACAGCAGTTGCTCTCTCGGCGTCGGATTCTCCAGCTGTGCGAGAATACCCCGTGCCATATCCTCTGCATCGCCGACCTTAACAAGCTCCCCATATGTCCCTTGCTGCAGAATGTCGGCGGAGCCGCCGGGGCTATTGGTACTGACCAGCGGGCAACCACAGGCCATTGCCTGTATCAGGACCCCGGGCAGCCCTTCGTACAGGGAAGGCAGTACGAAGGCTGAAGCGCGGTTCATGTATTTGAAGGGGTTGTCCACAAAACCGGGGAAATCGATATCACCTTCTATACCCAGTGTGTTCGCTTGTTGATTTAGATCATCTCTCAGCCGGCCTTCCCCCAGAATCACCAGCCGAGCGGCGCGTTTCGCCCTGACCAGAGCAAACGCGGACAACAGCGTCCTGAAATCTTTTTGCTCTGTGAGGCGGCCCGCCGAGAGGATGACCGGGCTGCTGCCGTCTGCAAACCAGGCGTGGTCGAGGGGCTCCGCCGCAAGGCGACGCAGACGGTCATCCACCACTGGATTGTTAAGGGGGAGAATACGCGCATGCTGCAGGCCGATTTTGTCAGTGAGCTCGTCTGCGGCGTGTTGCGAAACGGTGACCACGGCACTGGCGCGGGGGTATATCCGACGCACCAGTTGAGGCGCATAGCGCCAGCGCCATTTACGCACATTGTTGGGTGCATGACAGGATGTCCATAGTGCGATGCGCTCACTGACAATGACCGGTGTCGCGCAACTACTGCTCCCGGCGGCCCACAGGGCGGCTAGATTGGCATACGTAAGCGCGGACAGCAGGGCGTCGGGCTTTTGCTGTTGCAGGTAGCGCCGAATGGCGGGTATACGCGACACCTCAGGAGGGTTCTTCTTGGCCAGCAGAATGGGGCGCAACATCGCCAGCGCATCCAGCGGATGGCGCAACGCAAGCAGTGCCCGGGCGGCAATTCCCGGGGTGGTATCGAGTATGACAACGGAGACGCCCTCAGGCACCTGATCCATCAGGCTGCCCTTACCCTTGCACAGTATGAGTTCAACCTGTCGACCTCTCGACACCAAACCCGCCGCGAGGTTGAGCATGGAGCGCTCTGCGCCACCGCCCTCCAGAGAGGGCAGCAGCAAGGCAATGCGATTCGCCTGTGTGATGACGGTCTGGTCTGGCCGGTTATTCATGCTGCGTTACGTCCTCGTGGCCGCCCGGGTGAGACGTTGGCAGCGTTGCCAAATGCCATCAGCATTGCCAGAGGCAACCAGAATAATATCCACTGGTCCCGGGGTCTGGCAATAAGGATGTCGACTCCGGTCATCATTGCACAGGCGGCGAATATCAGGATACACAACATGCGATAGTCTCCCTGTTGCTGACCTCTGAGCAGGGCAAACCTGAAAGCGCTGCCCAGGAGTAGCAGGAAAAGTAGCAAACCAATGATACCGCCGGTCCAAAATACCTGCAGATAGGCATTGTGGGCGACACTCATCGGCCTGTTGCGAGCACCGGTATCGATCGCCAGTTGGGAGAGCAAACCGTGGCCGAAAATCGGCCGGGCCTGGATGCCCTGCCAGACCTCCGACCAAATAATGAACCTGAAGCTCTGGCCGCGTTCAAACGCCTGTTGTACCACCTCCGGGAACGCCAGGAGCAAAGTGACTACCACGAGGGCCAACCCCGCGGGTAAGTATGATTTCCCCCGCCCGAGAGACAATCCGGACAGCACCCCGAGGGCGATCAGGATCGAGGCAAACGCGGTTCGGCTCTGACCAAACCAAGCGACACCCAGGAAGGCAACCATGGCCAGCAGAAACAGGCCTCGTGTTATCGCTTTCTGGCTGTCCGCAGCGAAGCCCAGTGCCAGCAGAGCGAACACTCCGTAAACATTGGCGTATTCGTTGATATTGGTCAGCGCGCCGGTGCCTTCCATTCGCGTCTCGGGGAAGGGGTTGCTCATGTAAAAGATGAAAATGCTGGCTATCGCGGCTGCTCCGGCAGCCAGGGTGCAGGCTCTCAGCATCAGGTCAAAATGCGCCGGGTTGCGATTCACAAGGTAGTGCGTGGTGGTGAAAAAGCTGATCAGGTACACGCATATTGCCGCCATTTGCCCCAGCCGGTAGCGGTCCAGCGGCTCGCTCCAAAGGCTGCTGAGCAGCAGGTAGGCCATGTACAGGGTGATTAGCCGGAACAGCGGATGCCCGGAAACCCGCCTGATGCTGTAGAAAAAAGCGATCAGGCTGGGGATGGCTATTACACGGGCATAAAATCGGTAAACGTCGCCGTATTCCTGCAGAAAAAAGAAACTGCAAAGAAAGACACCGTAAGCTGCAAGCAACGCGGTGGCGTAGATACTTTGTGCCTGGGCCTTAAAGGTCAAAACTGCGTTTTCACTGTGCCGCGCCGTCGGTTTTTAAGTGCCGGGTAGCCAGCGAGGGGCGCCACGGGTTGCTTCAAAGAAGGGATGAATTATACACAAGCACTGCCAAGAAACATCCACAGTCTTTTTCATGGCGCCTATTTCCCGCTATACTGCGGCTCCCTTCCCGGCATGGCCTATCGACACTTGCCAATCATGACCCATACGCAAAATAGTGGTGTGCCCCTGTCGGTAGAAGAGGTTACGACTCCCCGCGCTCTGCGACAATTCCTGAATCTGCCCCACCGTATTTATGCGGACGATCCAGCCTGGGTTGCGCCACTTCGCCTGATGAAGCGCGATCAGCTTTCCCCCAAGAATCATTTTTTCGAGCATGCACGATGGCGTGCCTGGGTCGCCTACCGTGACGATGTCCCGGTGGGGCGTATCACCGCTCAAATTGACGAGCTGCACCTGCGTGAGCACAACGATCAGGCGGGTTATTTTGGCATGCTGGAGGCGCAGCAGGACCCTGCGGTTTTTGCCGCCCTGTTCGGGGCGGTTGAATCGTGGTTGAGGGATGAGGGTATGCAGCGGGTCATCGGACCCTTCAACCTGCATGTCAATGAGGAGGTCGGCATACTCGTGGACGGCTTTTCCACGCCCCCTTTCGTCCTTATGGGGCACGGTCGCAGCTGGTATGGACCGGCGGTGGAGGCGCAGGGGTACGCGGGTGTTAAGGACTTGTTGGCTTATCATGTGCGTCCGGACTTCGAGGCACCGCGTGTCATGGAGCGCCTCGCCGCGCGGGTCTCGGAGCGGGTGACGGTGCGTCCCGCAAGACGCGACGCATTGCGCGAAGATGCGCTCGTGATGATGGATATATTCAACGATGCCTGGCAGAAAAACTGGGGTTTCGTGCCGCTGGTGGAGTCGGAGTGGGTAGAGACGGTCAGCACTTTGAGTAAATTAATGCCCGATGAATACATTCAGATTGCCGAGTACGACGGAGAACCGGTGGCCTTTATCGTGGCGCTGCCCAACCTCAACGAGGCCATTCGAGATCTAAATGGCCGCCTCCTGCCCTTTGGCTGGGCCAAGTTACTGTGGCGCATGAAGGTGCGTCACCCCACAACAGCCCGGGTTCCACTCATGGGAGTGAAGCTGGAATTCCAGCATTCGCGGTTGGGACCGACCTTCGCTTTTATGGTGATCGATGCAGTGCGCAGGGCGCTGCATGCCCGCGGTGTCAGGGACGTGGAAATGGGCTGGATACTCGAGGACAATGACGGCATGCGCAATATCATTGAAACCATAGGCGGGCAGGCGTATAAACGCTACCGCATGTATGAAAAAGAACTTTAATTATGCAGCTTGACCCGGAAACGCACCAGATGACGGCAATCGTGTTGGCAGGTGATCGCACCAAGGCGGATTCCCTGATCAACCACACTAACGCTGGCAGCAAGGCGATGATTGATCTGGACGGCATACCCATGGTGCGCCGGGTGCTCAATTCGCTGCGCAGTGCACGGGTGGTAAAAGCGATTCACATGAGCGGTCCGGAGGCCAGCGAGGTCGCTACCGATGCAGCGTTACAGGGTTGGGTAGACAAGGGGGAGATTGACTGGTGCGAACCCGGGGCCAGCCCCAGCACCAGCGCGTATGACACCATGCGCAAACTCGTCCCGGAAGAAGCAATATTGCTCACTACGGCCGATCACCCGCTGCTGACCTCGGAAATTGTGGACGCCTTTGGTCGACAGAGCCTCGCGGATGATGTGGATGTGGCCGTGGGGCTGGCGCCCTACGCATTGGTCGCCGAGGCCTATCCCGGCATCAAGAAAACCGTGTTGCATTTCAGCGATGGTGATTTTTGTGGCTGTAACCTGTTTGCGTTCATCACGCCGGAGGGGCGTCGTGCGGCGCGCTTCTGGCGCAAGATCGAGCAGCAGCGCAAGAAGCCACTGGTGGTCATTGGCCTGTTGGGCTGGTGGGCGGTGATTCGCTACCGCCTCGGCTGGTTGTCGCTGGAAGAGGCATTAGCGAAACTCAGCAAACGCCTGGGGTTGCGCATTCGCGCAGTCATTTTGCCTTATGCGAATGCAGCCATTGATGTAGATTCCATTGCCGACTTGATGTTGGTAAAGGGCGCTATGGAAAAAGCCGCTGCGGAAGACGCCTGATTGGTCTCACCCCGGCACTGCAGTTGCATTGGTGCCCCGGCGCACTTGAACCCGGCGCCGTGACCCCTCACCGTAACTGTTGCTGTCTCTGCTGTACTGGCGCACATCGATGTCGACTTGCCACCCCGCCGCATTGGGCTGTATCTCGTAGCGGTTGTACTGTGCGGTATCTGCGCCGTGCAGCCCGAGAGCTGAGGCCGAGGGCAGGGCGATAACGGGGAGGTTGCCGGCACGGGTGTCCAGTTCGCTAAAATGTGCCCGATGCCCATGGCCATGCAGGACCAGTTCTGCGCCGCAGTCTTCTAGTATGGTTTGCACCTGGCCCGCATTAGTCAGGCGTTTGCGCCACTTCTCCTGCCCGACAACGGGGCTGTGGTGCAGATACACTACCCGGAACAGCCCGCGCGCGGCGGTTTCCTTCAGCAGACCAGGCAGTCGTTCAAGCTGTTCAGCTGCCAGTGTGCCGGTGGCCATCAAGGGCGGCTTGGGACACCCGGTGGATAGGCCGATAAAGGCGATGTTGCCGCGGATACGCCGGCTGGGAAAGTGAATGCCGTTATCATGCGGTGAGTCCGAGGCCATGTAGTCGCGCCACAGGGCGTAGGTCTGTGCCTCCGGTGCCGCAACGCAGCTATCGTGGTTGCCGGGCACCAGTGCCACCTTCGAGGGGTCCCCCAGCTGCCGCAGCCAGTCGCGTGCTTGCTCGAACTCCGAGGGTAGGCCGATATGTGTCAGGTCCCCGGTGACCAGCAGCTGGTCCACCTGCTCCAGGTTCAAGTCTCGCTGCAGCGCGTCCAGCACTTCCCGTCGATGCTCGAAACGGCGTTTGCGTCGCCAGGACAGGTAGCCCAGTGCCCGTTTATTCAGCAGTTCGCGCAGGCGCACCCCGTCCAGTGAGCTCAGGTGCGGATCGGATAATTGTGCGAAGTGCTGCGGCATAGCGGGCGGGGTCCTCCTCTGTTATCCAGTGTACCACCGGAGTGACTGTTGACACCTGAATAGCCTTACTAAGTGCCGTGGCCGACACATAGCGGCGGTTCTTGTCAGCACTGCGCAGAGCTGACCACCGGTGGCCAAACAGCGTGTCAAAAAGACCGTTAAACGCGTCGGATATGTGCGCCAAGTTCCTGCAGTTTGGTATCGATGTTGGCGTAGCCGCGGTCCAGGTGATACACCCTGTCGATGGTCGTTTCGCCGTCGGCAGCTAATCCCGCGATGATGAGCGAGGCAGAGGCGCGAAGGTCCGTGGCCATGACAGGGGCGCCCTGTAGACGCTCTTTGCCGCGCACGATCGCGGTGTGACCCTGTAGCTCGATGTCTGCTCCCATGCGTTGCAATTCTGCAACGTGCATGAAACGGTTCTCGAAGATGTTCTCCACGACCGTGGCGGAACCCTCCGCCAGAGTATTCAGCGCCATGAACTGGGCTTGCATGTCGGTCGGGAAGGCGGGGTAAGGGGCCGTGGTGATGTTGGTGGCCTTGCAGCGCTTACCGTCGGTACGCAGTCGGATCCAGTCCTTGCCTAGCTCCATCTTGCAACCGGCCTGCTCCAGCTTGCCCAGCACGTGATGCAGGAAATCGGGTGCTGTATCGAGCACGGTGATGTCGCCGCGGGTAGCGGCAGCGGCGGTCAGGAATGTCCCGGTCTCAATGCGGTCGGGGGGTACTCGATGGCTCGTACCGTGCAGGGTGGAGACGCCCTCTATAGAGATTGTGCTGGTCCCGGCTCCTTCTATTTTTGCACCCATTGCACAAAGAAGTTGTGCGAGATCGGGAATCTCTGGTTCCAGTGCGCAGTTGTCTAATGTTGTAACGCCTTCGGCAAGTGCTGCTGCCATCAGGAGATTTTCCGTAGCGGTTACGGAGGGGGCGTCGAAGGTATATTGCGCGCCCTTTAAACGCGTCGCTCTCGCCTTGATGTAGCCGGCTTCGATGCGAATATCTGCACCCAGTGCCTGTAGACCCATGATGTGCTCGTTGACGGGTCTTGTACCGATTGCACAACCCCCCGGAAGCGACACATCGGCCTCGCCGAAGCGCGCCAGAAGGGGGCCAAGCAGCAGAATGGAAGCGCGTATGGTCTTTACCATTTCATAGGGGGCATGCACTGAGTGCACGGTGCTGCAATCGAGGCTTAGATCGGTATCTTCGCGCTCTACCTTGGCGCCGAGCAGTTCGATCAGCTGCAGTACGGTAGCGATGTCCCGCACACCCGGCACGTTGCTGATATGCATTGGTTCGGCGCTCAGCAGGGTGGCGGCGATAATCGGCAGTGCCGCGTTCTTGGCGCCGGCTACCCGAACTTCGCCGCACAGCGGGCCATTGCCGGTAATGATGATTTTGTCCATTACGCGGTCTTGTCGGAGGTAATTACGCCGTTCTCGATGAGTCCGGCGTAGGCGGCAATGATGGTGTCGATCTGTGCGCTGGAGTGAGCGGCACTGACGCTGTTGCGGAGTAAAAAATTCGTCGAGGGTGAAGCCGGCGGGACTACGAGGTTGACGTAAACGCCCGCATCCAGCAGTGCCTGCCAGCCTTGAATAGTGGCGGGTCGATCCTCCATTTCCACGGCGACAACCGGACTGGCTGAGGGACCCACGCCCAGGCCAAGCGCCTTTAATCCTGCATACAGATGACGAGCGTTGTCCCACAGCTTTTCACGCAGTTCGGGCTGTGCCGTAATGATACGCAGGGCCTCGCGGGTAGAGGCGACGACCGAGGGCGATGAAGAGGCCGTGAAAATATAGGCGCTGATACAGTAGCGTATGGCTTCCAGCTCCGGATGACGGCTGACACAAAAACCCCCGATGGAGCCCAGGCTTTTGCTGAAGGTGCCCACAGAGAAGTCGACATCGTCCTCGACGCCTGCTGCCTGCGCTGCTCCGCGGCCGGTCTGACCGAGCACGCCCATAGAGTGCGCCTCATCGACTAGCAGGTAGCCGCCGTACTCGCGTTTGACCGCGGCGATTTCCTTGAGCGGCGCTACGTCACCCAGCATCGAGTAAATGCCTTCCGCGATGATCAGTGCGTTTCCGGCGCGATCTCCCAGTCGGCGCATGCGCTTGGCGAGGTCCTCCGGGTTATTATGCTTGAAGCGGATAATCTCCGCGCCACTTTGCTTGACACCGGAATAGATGCTGGCATGACTGTCGCCGTCCAGCAGGATGGTCTCCCCGGGGCCTGCGAGCGTGGCGCACATGCCCATGGTCGCGGAGTAGCCAGTAGAAAAAACGATGGCGTGGTCTACACCGTAGAAATCGGCGATCTCCGTTTCGAGCGCCTGATGCTCGGTGAACGAACCATTGGCAAGGCGCGAGCCGGTGGTGCCTGTGCCCCACTGCTCGGCGGCCTGTTGAGCGGCCCTGATGCAACGCGGGTCGCATGACATACCCAGGTAGTTGTTGGTACCTGCCAGAATGACCTTCTTGCCCTGCACAGTGCCCTCGGTAGCGGAGAGAATCTGCTCTGTCACGGCGCCAAAGGGCGCGATGTCGCGCTCAGCCAGATCTGCTTGAAAACTTGCCATGGACTGGAATTTGTCGAAGAGCATGTGCTTTGCTACCCCTTGCGCGCGGCAAAATGGCCGTTAGAGGTTGAGCTCCCTGACTTTCTTTGCCAGGTCGCCAATAGTATTTACGTCGGGCAGGATATTGAGCGGGATGGAAATATCGAAATGGTCCTCGATTTTCTCGATGAACTCCATTACTTCCAGTGAACTGAGGCCGATGTCCGCTACCAGGGAGATCTCCTCGGTCAGTACCAGGCTCTTCTTGTTGTGCGCTGCGAGTGCACTGTAGAGAAAGTCGAGGTATTCCTGATATTCGGCCATAACTTATCGCCCTTGCGTCTGGCAGGGTAAATCGCTAGATTTCAAAGGCTTGAACTATACCCACGGAAGAATGGTAATGCCAGTCATTTGGTTGATCGACGCCTACCGCGCAGGTGAGCGGGGGCAGGTGCGCGCTCTGGCGGATGCCCTGGGCTGGCCTTGCGAAACGAAGACTTTGCGTTACCGCAAACACGTGGTTTTGCCGCACGTGTTGGGCAGGACAACATTGCGTGGGATTGATGCCGGGTCTGCTGCATCGTTGCAGGCGCCCTGGCCGGATCTGGTCATTTCCAGCGGGGTGCGCAATGAGCCTGTGTGTCGTTGGATTCGCGAGCAGTCTGGTGGCCGTGCGCGTTATGTACACGTGGGTCGGCCGTGGGCGTCGTTGGAGTCTTTCGATCTGGTCATTACCACGCCCCAATACCGCGTCCCCGAGGAGTCCAACGTGGTAAATAATACACTGACTCTGCACAGTGTTACGCCTGAGCGTCTGGCGCAGGCTCGGCGCGAATGGGCGCCGATATTTGAAGCGCTGCCGCGACCGCGCATTGCTGTCATCGCGGGCGGGGACAGTGGCCCCTTTACCTTCGGTGCTGGCGCGGCAGCTCGTCTTGGGCGGGAGGCCTCGCAGTTGGCGATGGTGCAGGAGGGCTCCCTGATGGTGAGCACCAGCTCCCGCACGCGGCCCGCCGCAGTAGCGGCGCTAAAAGACCATATTCGTGGCCCACACTATTTCTATCCCTGGACAAGCGGCGACCTCGCGAATCCGTATATGGGTATCCTCGGCTGGGCGGATCGGCTTATCGTCACAGCAGACAGCATTGCCATGCTGTCCGAAGCCTGCGCCACAGGCAAGCCGGTGCGCATGTTCGACTTGGGCGGTATGCGCGCAGAGCCTGACGGAAATCGTCGGGACTTTCGGCTGGGGGGGGTGCTTTACGGTTTTATGATGCGCTGGTTATGGAAACCCCTGAGTCGCGACATTACGCGGGTGCATGCGAGGCTGCGCGGGTCCGGGGGCGCAACCTGGTCTGACGAGTTACTGGGTACCGCGCGCCGGCCTGCACAAACGGATATGCAGCACGCGGTAGACGCCGTGCGACACTTACTTGATCAGGTCTGAAAGTGCCTCAGTAGCCTGTAATCGCGCTCCTCCGTCCTGCATCTTATAGACGCGGTCCGCGGCCTGAACGAGTGCGCGATTGTGGGAAATCGCAAGAATAGTGAGCTGCCCCTTGAGAGCTTCCATAGTCTGGCAAACCGCTTCCTCACTTTCCCGGTCCAGCGCACTGGTCGCCTCGTCCAGCACCAGCAGGCGGGGCCGGTTCACCAGCGCGCGGGCGATGGCAATACGCTGGCGTTGACCGCCGGACAGTTTGCCACCCCGTTCGCCGACGACGGTGTTAATGCCATCGGGCATGGCACTGATAAAGCCCCAGGCGTTCGCCGCCTGCAGGGCTCTCTCGGCGTCCTCCACTCGAAGCGCCGGGTCACCAAGGGTGACATTGTGCAGCACACTGTCGTGCAGCAGAAGGGTGTCTTGGGGAACGTACCCAATGAGATTGCGCCACTGCTTCAGGTCGACTTCCTGTAATGGCCGTCCGTCGAGCAGGATACGGCCGGAGGTGGGGGACAATAGACCGATGGTGAGATCCACGATGGTGGTCTTGCCGGTGCCCGAGGGGCCTACCAGCGTGGTAAGGGAGCCCGCATCGATATCCATCGAGAGCTCCTCGAATACGGCGTGACTGTCGTAGCTGAAGCCAACATTTTCGAACTGGATGCTGTGTTCCAGCTTTGCCTCTGCGCTGCCTCCCACATGCTCCTCTGCACTGTTGGCGGCATTGATCGAATCGAGCAGAGCCCAATAGGCGCTCTCACCCTGAGCTAACTTCTGGTATTGCTTCTGAACCTTACCGAAAAAGTTGAAAGCCCGCCCCAGGCCGACCACCAGCACCATGACTACGGGCAAGCCGATGGCAAACGTGTCGATGGCCAGAAACACGCCCAGACAAATGAAACCGGTAAACATCAGTTCCTGGCCGGAGCTAAGCAATGCACTGCTGATTACCTGCTTGCGCAGTGCCTTGTTGAGTCGGTTGGTATCATTTGCCAGCACCTGGTCGGCCAGGTGTTCCCGCGCCATGGCTTTTAGCGGTTTTACCGATTGCAACGTGTCGGTGAGATTGGACATGAGAGAGGTCATCAATCGCGTTTGCTTCAAGCCCGCCTTGCGGGAAATCTGCACCAGGAAGTGCGACAGCCCAATCACAATGGCGCCGGCGGCGATGCCCACCAAGGATGCCTGCCAGGACAGCGCGAATGCCACAGAGGCATAGACGATGGCTTGAATTAAGTAGGTAATGGCAGTCGCGCCATTAACAAAAGCGGTAGACGCCCGCTGCGCTTCGGAGGCGAGGGCGTTGGTCAATTTACCAACGGGCTGGTGTAAAAAATACTCCCACTTGCTGCGCAGTATTACGCGCAGCAGTTGCAGGCGCAGGTCTGTGCTGACCTGTGCCGCCGTATAGCCGACCTGTCGCTGGCCGATCAAGAGAAAGATAGACTTGAACGCGACGCCACCCAGGATAATCAGCAGCATATTGCCCAGCGTAGGCGCGATGCCAATGCCAGCCAGTGTATCCAGCACTATGCGCTCAAAGTCGCTCTGCGAGGCAGCTTCCGCCCCCGGCAGCATGCCGGTTGCTTCTGGCCCCAGCGCGATATTCAGCAGTGGCAGCAGGGCGGATAAGCCGATGCCTTCCGCGGCACCGGACAGCAGTAGCGCGACAATCATAAGGGTTGATTGCCACGGATAGCCCCGGAAGAATCCCAGCATCAGCTTCATGGGGTGACTCCTCTCGCGGTGGTGGCATGGGGCAATATTTCAGGCAGCACGGTTGTTTTGTTCCTCACCAACGCATGCGACGCAGCAGCATCAGCGCGCATGTCAGAATGACCAGTGTCGGCAGCAGGGCTACCAGGGGAATGCTCCAGTTGAGCAACTGCCCCAGCGAAAAAATGATCTGGCTGCCGAGGTAGAAAAGTATACCGACAATGGCCCCGATTCCGATATTTACGCCGTAACTGCGATCGCGCCCTGCCGTTACGCTGGCGCTCAGGGGGGTGGCCAGTAGCACCATGGCCCACACGGTTAGCGGCATCAACAGATTCTGCCAGAAGCGGTTCAGGAATCTGTCATAAGGCTGCCCGTTGCTGGCAAGGTATTGGCTATATTGGTGGAGGATGGACAGGTTCATGCTGTCGTGATTCAGTGCCAGCGTTGGCAGTTCGCTGCTTGACCAGAGATTGGGTATGTCCAGTTCCCGGTGGTTACGGGTGACCAGTCGGCCGTCCTCGAGGACTTTTTCCCGCACGTCCTGGAACAGCCAGCTGCGGTCTTCGCTCACCTCCGCGGTATCCGCCCGCAATGCTTGCTGCAGTTGACCGGTGTCATCGAAAGAAAACAGGCTGATAAAGCCAGGGGTGTTGTCTTCGGTCATGCGCAGCAGATGAATATAGCGCTTGCCATCGGTGGACCAAACCCCGCCGGGTATCCAGCCGCCGTCGCCCTCACGCAGTAACTGCCTGTCTTGCTCCGCCCGTTGTTGTAATTGTGGCGTGACGTACTCCAGGCAGATCCATAGTGAGCCCATCAGCAGCAGCGTCGGCAGAGTGATGGCCTGCAGCAGTTTGCCCGGGGGGAAGCCAGTGCAACTGATGACCGTGAGCTCGTTGTGCCGGTCGAGCCCGGCCAGAGCTACGATACTTCCAAGCAGTGCGATGACTGGCGCGAGACTGACCAATTGGTTGGGCAGGATAAGCAGGCTATAGCGCGCCGCCGCCAGCGTCGTGTACTCGCTATTGGTGCGTTCCAACTCCTGCGTAAAGCCGATGAGGAAAAACACGGCTCCGAGCACGGCCATCACCAGCAACCAGCCCTGAATCATATTGATGCCGATATAACGCTGCAGGATCATCGGCTTTTCATCCTGGGCTGGGTGACCAGTATCAAAAGGACCGCGGCCTGAATTACATACGCGGTCCACAAGCCGGGTATCGCAGCCAGCCGACCCTGCTCGATAAAAGTACGCAGTACACTGATCATGGCGAACAATGCGATGTAGGACAGTACCGCAATGGTGACATTACGAAAGCGCGATTCTCTGGGTCGGGAGCGCGCCAGCGGCACGGCAATCAGTGCCAGCAGCAGGGTGGCCAGCGGTGTAGTAATCCGCCATTGGTATTCTGCGATATCCTTGGGTTGCTTGGATTGAGACAGGTTTGCGGTGGTTTCTGCCTTGCGTCGGTATTTTTCCTGGGCCTCTTCATTCGGCAGGTGCACCACCATTTCCTTGAACTGCACGGTCATGTCCTGTGAGG
Organism: Candidatus Marimicrobium litorale; assembly: GCF_026262645.1. NCBI lineage: Bacteria > Pseudomonadati > Pseudomonadota > Gammaproteobacteria > Cellvibrionales > Halieaceae > Marimicrobium > Candidatus Marimicrobium litorale. The sequence continues at coordinate 2,547,303 of NZ_SHNO01000001.1, read as the reverse complement.
CCTGGTTGTCCAGCAGATAGTTGTGCCCGTTGTAGAAGGTGGCGCGGGTGGCTTGACCCGGATTTAGAGTCGGCATAGCGGCCGCCTCGGCGACAATAATTTCGGAGCGTTCGCTGTAGTTTTTTTGCAGGAAGACGTTTTTGTGCAGGCCCCGCTCCAGATCAATGTCGCCGGCGATGAAGGTATAGTCACTGCCGTCCATGTTGACGAATTCATTGGCAGACATTTTTTTCAGGTCAAACTGTGCGGCCGCTCTGGACTCCAGGTCGTAGCTGGTGCGGAAAGCCCAGGGCCGCCCCAGCACGGACAGGAGGCCTGTGACCAGCGCTATGACCAGCGCCAGCTTGAACACGGCCCCCAGAATCCGGGCCCGGCTGATGCCGGCAGCGTAAAAAGCGCTCATTTCTGAATCCCGGTAGAGTCGCCCAATGGCCGCCAGAACAGAGAAAAAAAACGCGGAGGGCAGGAGAATTTCCAGCGTGATAAGCGTATTCAGACCGATCAGTTTGAAGGCGGTTAGCATGTCCAGCTGCCCCTCAGCCGCCAGCGACAACTGCCTGGCCGCTGAATACCCGACGAATATCAATACCAGCATACCCAGACCGAGGCCAAAGGGTCGGAGAATTTCCCGGCTGATATGGCGGTCGATGATCAAGGGGGCGTTGTTCCTGTTTGGGCCGGTGGATATTGTACATGAAGCCTCGCCGTCTGGTTATTCTTGCCCGCTTGCAGCATACTTGCATGCCAATTGCAGGCGACTGCGTTCTTCCGGGCAGGCACCAAGTACATGTTGAATCTGAGTGATGGCGTGAAGAAAGCGCTGATTCTCATCCCTACTCAATTGCTCCCGGCTAATGCGCGGGTGGCGTCTCGGCGCGAGCACCTCGCGCAATTGGAGCTGGCTAAAGCGCACAGGGCGAATTTCCTCATTATCGGGCATCCCAAGAGTGGCAATACCTGGCTCAAGGTGATGATTTCCCGCCTCTACCAGATGCGCTTCGACCTGCCTGAATCAAAACTCATCAATACGGACGAGTTTGCTCGCAAGATTCCCGAAATTCCCCGTCTGGCGGCTACCAATGCCTATTACAGCTATGAGGGAGAAGTGGGTAAGCTCCTGTCTACGGGTGCACCTGACAACCCCTTGCGACATAAGCCCGTATTGTTTCTGGCGCGCAACCCGATTGATATTGCCGTGTCCTGGTACCACCAGTTCACCAAGCGGCAGTCCCGCGCCAAGCAGGAATTGATTAACCATTTTATAGATAACCCTATTGATCGGCGCACTATTCAAATGTGGGAGTTCGTGCGCCATTCCGATATCGGATTGCCCAGCCTGATCGAATACCAGAATGCCTGGGCGCGCAATGTGCAGGAACTGGAGCAGGGTATGCTGGTGCGCTATGAGGATCTGCGCGCCGAACCGGTACCCACGCTGCTCGCCATTACGAAGCTGATGGGAGAGAGTTTCAGTGATGAAGAAGTGCGCGCCGCAGTAGAGTGGGGTTCATTCGAAAATCTGCAAAAGCTGGAAACCAGCGGCACGTTTTCGCAGGGCGGCATGAGATTGGTAAACGCCAACGATCCCAGTACATTCAAGGTGCGCCGCGGCAAAGTCGGCGGCTACCGTGAGGATTTCGACGATTACCAGGTGGCAGAACTGGAGGCTCTGGTTCGTGAAAATATTCTGCCTGAACTGGGTTATTGTCAGGACAGCGCGGAAAGCTGACAGTGACTCCCCGCACCTGGGTCATCCTCAGTGACAAGCAAGGCGATAACGGTCAGGTCGAAACTATCGTCTCGGCACTGCCTTGGCCTGTTGAATATCGCAATGTGTACATGCTGCCCCAGTGGGTGCTGGGCAAGCCGCGCTACCGTCCCTCAGTGGATCATCTGGATATGGAGCGCAGTGATGCGCTGCAGGCTCCCTGGCCGGATATGATCATCACCGTAGGTCGCCGTCCCTCCATGGCGGCGCTGTGGGTGCGCAAGCAATCAGGTAATCGAACGCGCATCGTCTTGGTGGGAAAGCCCTCTGGGCACATGCTGGATTTCTCGCTGGTGGTTGCCAGCGCGGAGAACCAGATGCCACCACTGCACAATTTTCTCCCGACGACACTCCCGCTAATGCGCCTCGACCCGGATGCGGTAAACCGTGAGGCGCAGCAGTGGCGCGCGCGTCTTGACCCTCTGCCAAAGCCGTTGATCGCCATGCTGGTGGGCGGTGCAACCAACCCCTTCATAATGAATCGCAAGGTTGCCGATGACCTGGTAGCCACCGCCCACTGGATTGTCGATGAGCTCGGGGGTACGCCCTACATAACAACCAGTCGCCGCACTACATCGGAAGTGGTAGAGGTGCTGCGGCGGGATTTACCGAGGCAGGCTATTTTTTACGAGTGGTCCACGGAGGGCGAGGAAAACCCCTACCGTGCATTGCTGGGCAAAGCCGACGGATTTATCGTCACTGCTGACAGCGTATCCATGATGGTAGAGGTTATCTATCTGCACAAACCCCTGGCCATCTTTCCACTGCCCGGTGGCGTGTTGGGTGAGCTGGACCAATTGCGCCGCTCCCTGGCCCACTGGTTGTTCAATCCAAGGCAGAAGAGCGCTCGCGATCGCTGGCGTCACCACCTCGCCCGCGGCGTGTTTCACCTGGATGTCTTCAAGATCTTGAGTGCCACCCGTGACTTCCGCGCGTTTCATCGCTTGTTAGTAGACGCGGGGCTGGCCGTTTGGGCGGGTGAGGCGTTCAAACAACCCGAGGCTGAATTGCCTGATGACATCGGGGTCGTTGTGCAGCGCATAGAGGCGCTTTTTCATAACCCCGAGTGACCGGGTGCGGCGGTGCGTCCTGCTCCGCGTCTCCGTAAATGAAAGTACACATGCCGTATCAACGCAGCTGTGCTGGCTGTGGTAACGCAGGTTTAACGCATACCCAGGATGTTTTTCATGAAGTGGGTGCCGAATCGGCTGACCCGCTGTGCGGCCACTGCCAGTGGGCTCTGGTCCAGGTAGTTGACCTGCACCATGCGGCGCTCGCCGATGAAGCGGGTGTGGCCATGCCAAGAGTGATCTGTGCGACGAAAGGCGAGCAGGGTGCCTCCCAACGGTGCTATCTGGGCAGCGTAGTTTTCTATGTTGTCCTTGTCGCGCAGCAGCCGTAACTGACCCTCTTCATGCTCCCAGGTCTCGTTGAAGTAGACCAGGACCGTGATGATTTTGCTCCGGTGGTCGGTATGAATATTGCCATCGGTGCGCTCACAGAACTTGCGTACAGTGACCGTAGTGGGCAGGGAGGGCAGATCGAGAGAGAACTTTTCGCCCAGTAAAGCAGCGACTTCCTGGCCCTGCAGAGTCTCCATGAGGCGATTGAACGCGGGGCCGCAGGCCAGATTGTCGAAGTTGTGATTGGCTGCACTTGCAATGGGCGGGTAGTCGGCGTTAATGCCCGCCAGTGCCTCCGGGCCTATAAAGCCGGGTGCGACGAGAAAATCGAAGGGATCGGGCTGCAGCGGGGCTTGGCGCAGCGCGTCCAGGTTAATTTGAGACATGCGGCGCATTTTATTACGCCCGTTGAGAATCGGGCAAGGCGCGAAGCCGATACCGGGTGTTAATAGTGCGGTAAATCAGGGGGGCTGCAGGTAATGCGATGACAGGGGATTTAAGGTAAAATTTGTCGCCTTTTCAGGCTCTTATCGAGGATGTCCCTGCCGATGGCCGACAAGGTGCGAGTCGTGATTCGCCACATCGTCATGCTGCTCTGCTTCTGGCTACCTGCGGCGCGCCGTAAGAAGATCGAGCGGTGGCTGCGCGGCCGTGAGGAGTTTGCCAGGTTGCAGCGCTGTGACTGGGTGCTCATGAGTTGGGGTAAATCCGGGCGGACCTGGCTGCGGGTCATGTTGTCCCGCGCTTATACGCTCAAGGGGGGCTTCGAAGCCAGCGAGTTGCTCGATTTCGATAATCTGAAGAAACGGGATTCGTCTCTTCCGGCGGTATTTTTTACGCACAACAACTATCTTCGGGATTACACCGGGAACCAGCGCTCCAAGCGCCATTTTCAAGGGAAGCGAATTGTATTGCTGGTGCGCGACCCACGCGATGTGGCGGTGTCACAATTTTTTCAGTGGCAGTACCGCATGCGGCCGAATAAAAAATTTATCAATGACTATCCGCCGCACGGTGCGAGTATAGATGCGTGGGACTTTGTGCTGGACAAGGAGGCAGGTGTTCCGCGCATTGTCGACTACTTCAACGGCTGGGCCAGCGCCATGCCCGAATTGAAGAATGTGCTGGTAGTGCGCTATGAGGATATGCGCCGCCAGCCCGCAGAAGTACTGGCTAAAATACTCGCCTTTACGCATACAGATGTGACGCCCCAGCAGGTGCAGGAAGCGGTGGATTTTGCGGCCTACGAGAATATGAAGAAGATGGAGCAGGACAGTTTTTTTAAGGGCTCCGGCGCGAGGGTCAAGCCCGGTGATAAGGCTAACCCCGAATCGTTCAAAGTGCGCAAGGCCAAAGTCGGCGGTTACCGTGACCACTTTGACGACGAGCAATGCGCCATGCTCGAGGGTATGGTGGCAGAACTGGATCCTGTTTTCGGCTATGGGGAGCAGACGCGGTGAAGCTGGTCATCCAGAATTTGCGTCAGGCTACACAGACCGGCCGCAAGAAATTATCGCGGCGCATTCTGCATTTTCGCATGCGTGGCCAGCCAGAGGCCGACATTCTCCGGGAGGAGCGTAAATTGCGCGGCATTGAGCAGCACGACAAGCTGCGCAAAGCGGATATTGTTTTCGTGTCATTTGGCAAGAGCGGTCGTACCTGGCTGCGAATGATGGTGTCGCACCTCTTCCGGGTCAAGTACGGCCTGCCCGATAACGCAATTCTGGGGTTTGACAACTTTCACAATCTCAATCGATCTGTCCCGAAAACGTTTTTCACCCACGACAACTATATCAAGGATTACACGGGCGATTTTGAGACAAAGTCACCGTTTTACGACAAGCCGGTCGTATTGCTGGCCCGCGATCCGAGGGACGTCGCAGTATCACAATTTTTCCAGTGGAAGTTTCGCATTAAGCCCACCAAAGTCGCTATAAACAACTACCCGCCGCGCGGCAGCGATATCAGTCTTTTCGATTTTGTCATGGGCGATAACGGGGGCAGCATGCGCGCGGTCACCGATTACCTGAACCTCTGGGCCAAAGAGGCGGACCAGGTGGAGCGTTTTCATCTGCTGCGCTACGAGGACTTGCGAGCGCAGCCCCGTGACCAGTTGCGCAAGCTGCTGGATTTCATAGCTGTCGAAGCCAACGAGGCACAGGTCAATGCTGCGGTGGATTACTCTTCCTACGAAAATATGAAGAGCATGGAGACCAAGCAGCAGTTTCGCCTAGCCGGGGGCCGCATGATGCCCCGGGACAAGGATAACCCGGACAGCTATAAGGTTCGTCGTGCCAAAGTGGGTGGTTATCGGGATTACTTTTCCGATGAAGAGGTGGCGGCGATCGATGCGCGGCTTGCCGAGACCCTCGATTCTCTGTTTCGTTACGAATAATCCCCTGCCTAATTCATTCCGCCCCGGTCGGTGTCAGGCAGTGATCGCTTCCGGCGCAAAACGTACTGTTGTTTCATAAGGACTTACCGGCTCGCCACATTCTGAGCAGGTCAGCACGGCACTGAAGTCGTGACCGCAGCGCTGATGGTGATGTATCACCGGAGGGCCGACTTCGGTGGCGTAGTGCTGGTCGCCCCAGCGCACCAGCGCCATCAGCACTGGATAGAGATCAATGCCTTTTGGGGTCAGCTTGTATTTACACCGGGTTGGTTTCTGCTGATAGGCGAGGCGCCTGACCACGCCCTCGGTTTCCAGCAGAGTGAGGCGCGCCGCCAGGATCGTGCGGGAAATAGTCAGGCTGCGCTGAATCTCTTCGAATCGGCTGGCACCCAGGAACAGATCGCGCAGGATCATTAACGTCCAGCGGTCCCCGATGACTGCCAGTGTTCTGGCGATAGAGCATTCCTGACCGGCGAGTTCCTGCCACTTCATGCGATAAGCCCTGTGCATGTTTATTTGCCTGGAAGGGGCAGGATAGCGCTCATTCACTCTATAGTCTATAAAGTAAACTCATAAGTACATAAAATAAACCTATAGGAGAATAGTAGGTTTAATGGGGTCGATAGAGATTGAGCGGACTCGTCGCTGTCTCTGCTTGAAACCGCAAAAGGCACAACCGTGACTGATCTCGCCTACGACGAGCGCCTGCACACGGTGTCACCGGGCAGCCGCTCGGGGCAAGACGTTTATCGACGAGGAGGGCAACGCGCTGTTGCGAGCGTGTTTTTCAATAAACGCCGCGCTACGCAGTATCTGGGCACGTTTCGCGGGCCTGCGCTGTTGCACAGGCGTGTTCCGGTGCGCACTACGCGGGGTTGAACTCAGGCATTTACCAGCTTCATTGCGTCGCTGCGCAGGTGACCCTGTGCTATCTCGTCAAGCAGCAGGCGTTCGGTGATGTCCCCGTGGTCCAGTGCTTCGCGCACTAGTTCGAAGAAAAAAGTTTCCTGTGCCGGGTCGGGGTGCGGTGCATAGGTCCCGGCAAACCTGTAGTCACCGAATAGCGCCCTGCGGGCACGCCGGAACCAGTGACGCGGGGGGAACAGTTGGAAAGTGTCTGCGGGACGGTAGTCAATTCTCAGCCCTGTCTTCCACGGTTGCGTTTTACGCTTGGTGTTGTGCAGTAGCCGGGTTTCTTGCGTGAGATTGTCAAAGTCATTCCAGTAGTCTTCCAGCGCGGCAATGCTGCCGGTCGGCTCCAGTTTTAGAGAGACCCAGTCCATGTAATCGCGTGATACGGGTTCAAACATCTCGCTGAAGTTTTTCTCAAATTGCCAGTGCCGCAGCTTGGCGCAGTCCAGCAACATGACGCTGCTGGCGTAGGCGCCCTTGCGGCCCTTGCGTCCTGACTTGGGGCGGCTCACGATGGCCGCATTCTGCATATCCCGTTGCAGCAACTCCCAGATATCGCCGATAGCAAAAATATCCGGATCCATAATGACTGCACGACCCTCGTAGTTCATCAGTTGCGGTGGTGCGAAACGCAGTGGGGTGAACGATTGCAGGTCGTCGTTCAGCCAGGGGCGCATTTCCCCATCGCGCAGGTATGGCTGGCCTTCGCGCGCAAGCATGCAGGGGTAATCCTTTACTTCAATGAACTTCACATCGAACTTGTCGGCGTGGGCAGAGCGTTTGCGCAAGGAGTAGCGGCTCACCAGTGCGCCCAGCATCTGCTTGTTATTGGTGTGTATAAAAACGGTGGGCTTCAACGGTTTCTTCCTACGGGCTTTCTGTGGGATAGTTTACCGTATCCATGGGCGGCTCGCTCTGGGAATTTTCGAGTACACCGCTGCGGGCGAGCGAGAAAAACAAGGACAGGGCGTGGCAGAGCGTCAATTCACAGTCTGGTGTCTGCTAGGCGAGAAGGCAGGGGATAATACACAGGTCCGAGCGCTGGCGGATGCCTTATCCGTGGGCTATGCGGAAAAGCGTATAGTGGCGCAGCCCTGGGAACTGTTTTGCCACCTTGGCCGCGGTGTCACGCTTGCCGGCATCGACTCGTCCGCCTCCAGCAATCTTGTGGCTCCCTGGCCAGATGTTGTTATCAGTGCCGGCCGCCGCAACGAGCCGGTGGCGCGCTGGATCAAGCAGCAGTCCGGTGGTGAAAGCCGCCTGGTGCATATGGGGCGGCCTTGGGCGCCTCTGGAATGCTGGGATCTGCTGGTGACCACCCCTCAGTATTTTCTGCCACGGCAGGAAAATATCCTGCACAACAGCCTCCCTCTTTACCGGGTCAACAGGGACGAGATGAGATCCGCCGGAGAGCGCTTGCAGCGTTCGCTTGAGGGTTTACCGCGCCCCTGGATAGCTGTCCTTGCGGGCGGCGACAGTGGACGCTTTGTTATGACTGACAAAAAAGCGGCGCGATTCGGTCATCTGGCGCAGGCTTTGGCCACTGCGAGTGGTGGCTCCCTGCTGGTCACCGACAGCGCCCGCACTTCCGCGGCGGCGGGGGATGCCCTGTGTGAGCAGATACTGTCATCCAACTACTGCTATCGCGTGAAAGACGGTGGAGAAAACCCCTACAGGGGCATGCTCGCATTAGCGGATGCCTTCGTGGTAAGCGGTGAATCGATGTCCATGTTGGGCGAGGCCGCCGCCACCGACAACCCCCTGTTCATTTTCGATATGGACGATACCGCCCCCTGGTGGGTGCTGGCGCACAGCTATCGATACAAGCCCTTGTCTCACCGGTTTGCCATGCGGTTTGGCGCGCGGCGTATGCGTCGCGATATCGGTAATATTCAGCATGCACTGGTTACGACAGGCCGTGCCCAGTGGCTGGTCGAGGCAGGGCTTGAAGAGGCTGCAACAGCATTGCGCGCATCAGCTGGGGCCGCGATACCCAATAGGTCTGCATCGATTGCGGAAGAGGAGCTGCAGCGTACAGCTGAGGCGGTCAGGCAGCTTGTGACAGCGCATTGAGCGGGTGCAGAGGCGCCGGTGGCAGATCAGGCGTGTTCTCCAGAATTGTCAGGGCATCATGACGCACATGATTTCGTGCCATCTCGTCGCGCAGAAATTCCTCAGTGATCTGGCCCTGTTCAAGACACTCCTTTAACAGGCCGAAAAAAAAGTGCTCCTGATTCGCGTCCGGGTGTTGCTTGTAGTTACCCAGGAAGGCGTACTCGCCGAACAATTTGCGGCGCGCGCGCATGACCCAGGCGGCCGGGGGAAACAGGCGGAAGCGTTCCGCGGGGCGCCAGTCGGTCGGTAAGCCGGTTTTCCAGGGCTGTGTTTTGCGTCGAGTGGTGTGCAGCATCTTGGTATCGAGGGTGAACTTGTCAAAGTCGTTCCACTCGTTCTCGAAATAGCCGATGCTTTGTTCGTCCTCTTCCCGTAGGCAGATCCAGGGCTGGTAATCCTGTGTGAATTCAAACATGGCCTCGAACTGCCTTTCCGCATCCCAGTGCGTGAGATTCTCGCACTCGAGCAGCATCACACTGCTGGCCTTGCACTTGTCGATCAAACCTTTTGGCCCGGAGCGCATGCGGCACATAATAGATTTGCCCTGCATATCGCGGTTCAGAAGCTGCCAGATGTCAGTGGTCGCGAAAATATCCGGGTCCATCACCACCGCTCTGCCCTCATAACTCATGAGCTTTGGCGGCATAAACCGGGTCGGAGTGAAGGACTGCAGGTCATCGTTGAGCCACTCGCGCTTTACGCCGTCTCGCAGATAGTCCTGGCCCTCGCGGGCGGCGAAAAAAGGGTAGTCCCTTGTGTCCATGAGTTGGACGTCAAACTTGTCGTTATTCTGCGAGTAGCGACGCAACGCATGCTCGGCCACGATGGCGCCGGTGATTTGCTTGTGATTGGTCTGGATAAAAACGCAGGCTTTCATGAAATCGCGGGGCTGCCGGAGGATCAGTTTCTGAAGCGGGAACTATAAAGGAATACGGCCTTTTTTTCTATTTTCCGAGGGGTGTTCAGGGCGTGAATAGTACCTGCTGCGGCGACTTTACGAGGCCTCTGGAGTGTCCGCAGATGTCCCATAAAGCCTATTAAAAACAGCTATATAAATGTACTCTGTTGGGACTTTTAGGCCTCTCTTGACGCGCCTTTTATTTAAATATGCCGCGGCGGTACAGCCCCCAGAAAAACCCCCACAGGTGCAGTAGCGGTGCGCGCCTTACCCTATCCGGAATGATAATTTTTTCCCCGGAATGCCGCTCAAGTTTCCAGGCGATATAATCCAGGCCCCCATCGAAGGTGAACAGCCCCTTCACCAATCGCATGACAGACAGGAATTTGCCCTGAGCACGGCGCACTGCCCACGCCAATGCCACCCAGCGTCGCGTGGTGGGACTGATACTGCTGCGATAGGTGAGCTGTGAGCCCTGCCCCTGCAGTGCAAAAGACGGGCTCAATTGCGGAGCGTGATGGCGAGTCAAAGCGGCATAGAAATCGGCCGCGTCGAGGACCAGTTCACGCGCCCGGCCGCTGCGCTCGGTGCGCAATTCGGTGTTGTAACTCATTCCCAGAGCTTGCACCCACAAATCTTCGAGGCGTCCTTGCGGCGGCAGTGCGGGCAGCGCATTACCTAATAGCGTGAGTGCGGCCTGGGTGAGAGCCGCCTCCATTCTTGCTCGCGTGTACTCGTCGCGGGCGTACAGTATGTGAGTGGGTTGTGCGAATCGGCCCCAGATATACGATTCGAACCAAGCGGGAGAACAGCCGCGCTCGAAGTCCCGCAGGGAAATGACCGTGACTTTGCTGCGCAGTGTCAGATCGCTGCCAGCGCCCGTGTTGGATTTTTGTTCGGCGTAAAAAACGTTGGGTGGCAGCAGCCAGTTAGCGGCAGCGAGTCGAGCGCTGCTGTAGGCCGAACGGTAGTCGTCGCAGACAAGGTACAGGTCCAGCAGCCCGTCATAGATATCGCCACTGCGCAGGCAGGAGCCGTAGACCAAGGTGCAGCATACCGCACCGTTCAGCCGCGTCTGCAGTTGCGACAGCAGGGCGGATAGATTGGGATCGCGGTCAGGGTCCGGTCCGGAAACCTCCGGATAGGCATTCACAGGCGAAGGAACTCCAGCTCGGGGCTGGCTGTAATAGCAATCTGGCCATCCACGTCCAGCAGCTCACCGTCGAGGTTGAGGTTGCCAGACATCTGCAGTGTAATCCGGTCGGCATTATGGCTGTGGTATCCGGATGCGGGCACTGCATTGCTATTGGGTCGTCCGCGAACAATCGAAAGGAACGTGCGCGCAAAGCGCGTACAGCCCTGTTCCATGAGGGTCAGCCTGATGGAGCCCGGTTCGTCACTCCAGAAGGGTTGCATACCGAATGCGAGGCGGTGCAAGGTGCTCAAGGTCAGTATGAGCGAGTCGTGTGTTGCCGGGACACCGTCGTCCAGCGTTAGCGTGGTGGTGATATGTCGGTTAAAAGCCGGATCGTCTCGCAATACCCCCCATACCGTTCGCAATGTACCCAGTGCGAGGCTGAAATCGTCGCGCAAGCCGCGGGAGTGGATTTCCCGGTGAGCGTATTCTGTGCCGTGAATGACCGCACCCCCGCCAAGAAACATGCCGTAGCGGGGTGCAGCAGAATCCTCTATCACGACTCTCATCAGGGCGCGCTTTGCAATATCGCCGCCGGCGCCCTGTGTAGTAGACCATTGGCAAAAACGATCGACGGCCTTGCGGAGAGAACCTCTCACGCCGATATCCCCCGCGTTCATATTGGCGGTACCCCCGGGTAGCAGGGCGATTTGGGGCAGTGCTGGCAATGGTCGTTTTTCAAGCAGCTCGCCCAATATCGCCGATACAGTGCCGTCCCCACCGTTGATGGCCAGTATCTTTAAATCGAGTGCGGCAAATTCCTCGAGCACATTCAGGATGTCAGCGGAGCTTCGGGTGATGCGGTGATGGATCAACGGGTGTTGTGCGATTTGCTTACAAATATGTTCGAACTGACCGCGGTTGTGGCCGCTGGATGGATTGCTGATCAGGCCCACCGTGCCGGGCGCTGACCTCACGCGGGTGGTTGCCGCAGGATGACTGATTTGAGCTTGATGCTGGTGTCGCCGATTCTGGGGGCTTTACCCGTCACCTGAAGGGGTAGGAGCGAGGCCTTGTCAAAAAACAGCAGTATGTTGCTCTCCAGGCCCAACAGATTGAAATCTCCATCGTCGTTGAGCACGCCTTCCGGGCTGGCCTGGAGGGCGACGGCTCGTGTCTCGCGCCTGCCCTGCACGCGTTCCTCACCCTGCAGATAGTCGACATCCAGGGGTATACCGTTGCCGCTGCTGAGACGTACGCGGTAGATATTGAGATCTGTATGCACCAGTACTTCTATGGCCTTGTTTTCGTCGCTGGTCAGTAATCGTTGGGCGAGAACCAGCAATGGGTAGGGGCTGGTGATCACGTTATCCTTCGAAGTGGCGGGTAACGCCACGTTTTTCCGCGAGGAGACGGGCCAGTCCGCTGGCGCCATCTCCGGGTAATCGCTGCCATTGCGACGCTCGCGCACCACGGCGTTTTCTTCATACTCGTAGCGTTTCAAGCGGTGCCCCTTGCCCTTGCTCAGCCGGGACCGAGAGAGCACCTGGCCTGTTTCGGGTTCAAAAACTACCGCTACAGTCTCCGAGTTTCCCACGACGGAGCTGGTGATATCCAGCAGCCAGAATTCAGTGTCTTCCTCATCGGGCAGCAATTCTATGCGGGAATGAGCCGTGGCCCAGAACGCTTTTTCCTCAAATTCCAGCACCTGCCACGAGGGCAGCGTTGCGGTGTCCCCGCTGGCAGCCATGCCCGACACGGCCTGCAGTGAGGCGAGAGCGGTGATAATAACGATCAGTTGCTTCAATGTGTTCATCTACCTGCACCGTCTAGACAGGGGGCTCATTGTAGTTAAAACCCGCACCGCTGTGTTGCTGCCTCGCGCTCCCAGCCGATTACCCTGCTGGCGCGCATCTCCAAATCCCAAGAAAATCATACAGTTGAGGAAAGGTGGAAAGGCGTTAAAAATACCACGGAATCTTGAGAATAACCCAATCATCCGATAACCTTCGCCGCTTGATCTGCCCTGATCAAGGGAAAATACTCATGCATATGATTATCAAGCGACTGATCAAGTGGTTGGTACGCGCGATTTCGGTATTTTTACCGGAGGAAAAGGCACACGATCTGCAGCGATGGCGTCGTGGTAAGGAGGAATTCTGGAAGTATAACCGCTGCCAGTACGTCTTTGCGTCCTATGGTAAGAGCGGCCGTACCTGGGTGCGGGTGATGATTTCCCGCTATTACCAGTTGGTGTACAAGCTGCCCGATAATATTCTCATGGGATTTGACAACTACACGCGCCTCAACAGTAGCATCCCGAAGATCTTTTTCACTCACGACAATTACCTGCGCAGATACACCGGGAATGTCGATTCCAAGAAGGATTTCTACGATAAAAAGACGGTATTGCTGGTACGCAACCCGATTGACGTGGCGGTTTCCCAGTTTCACCAGTGGAAGTTTCGTATGCGACCCGAAAAGAAAGCCATGAACAATTACCCGCCCCACGATGCGGAGGTGTCAGTTTATGATTTCGTGAAACATGAGGGTCAGGGTCTTAACCACATTATAGACTTCATGAATAACTGGGCCCGGGAATTGCCCCATATCAAGGAACTGCTCGTGGTGCGCTACGAAGATTTGCGCGCCAACCCGGAACAGGAAATGGAGCGTATCGTAGAATTCCTTAATCTCGAGGCGATCCCCGAGTATCTGGCAGATACAGCAGAGTTTGCCTCGGTGGAGAACCTGCGCAAAAAAGAGCGGGAGAACTACTTCTGGCGCAGCGGCAGCCGCGTTCAGGCGAAGGATGTTAATGACCCCAACACCTATAAAGTGCGGAAGGCCAAGGTCGGGGGATATCGCGATTATTTTGATGACAATCAAGTGGCTGAGCTGGTTGCTCTGGTAGATTCGCGCATGTTGCCAGCATTCGGTTACACCACCTCAGAAGCCTCGGAGGCGGGGTGAAAGACCGCTGCGTATTTATCCATACCAACGAGCGGCAGTGGCTGGGCGCACTGGTGGCAGAGTATTCGTTCCGTCGCAACTCTGCTCACGCCGACGAGTTCGATGTGCAATTTATACATACAAAAAACCACCCTTATCTTGCAGCCAAGGAGGGTCAGACCTTCCTGCGCGGTGGCACCACGCGCGTCTGGCAGATGGATGATCTTCAGTCATTCACTCCGCTGCGTTTTTTACCACCGAAATTGATGAGCTGGCAGGGCAGGGCGGTGCTTACCGATCCGGATATCTTTGCGGTCGGGGATATTTTCGAACTTTTTGAGCGAGACATGGGCAGTGCTGCTGTTATGGGTCGCCGTCGCTCTGCGAAGGCTGACAAAGCCGATCAGGTGGCGACCAGCGTCATGCTCATGGAGTGTGCCAAGCTTAGACACTGGGACGCGGAGGCAGAATTCGATGCGCTGTTTCGCAGAGAGCAAGACTACAAGGAGTGGATGGTCCTGGCTCATGAAAATCCTGAGAATATTGGCTTCCTCGAAGATTACTGGAACGACTTTGACCACCTCGATGCCAATACTCGCCTGTTGCATAATACCAAGCGAAAAACCCAACCCTGGAAAACAGGTCTGCCTGTTGATTACACACCGGCTGACAAGTTCAAGAACAAGCCTGTGTTGGCGTCAGCCAACCGATTGCGGGCCCGGGTCTTCGGCGAGTATGGGCTGTTGGGTCGCTACAAACAGCACCCGGACCAACAGCAGGAGTCGTTTTTCTTCGGACTTTTGAAAGAGTGCCTCGAGGTAGGTCATGTAACCGAGGCACTGGTGCGCGATGAAATCGACAGGAATCACGTGCGCCACGATGCTTTTGAGGTACTGGCGCGAACACCTAAACTGGAAACCCGAGCAGCATGAAATATCTCGACATTGAACAGCTGCGGGCGCTGCCTACCGATGAGTTTATGTCAGTAACGCCCTTTCCCTATTTGAACCAACCGCTGTTGTACCATGATGGATTCCAGGCGTTACTGGATAACATGCCGCCACTGGAAATGTTCGATGCGATTATAGGCAAAAGCCGTCGAGCGGGACAGGCGCCACACGATCGTCACTCACTGGAGTACACGCCAGGTATGCCGGTGCCAAAGCCGTGGCAGGACTTCATCGGTGAGCTGTGCTCAGACGCGTATCGGGGTGAGATTCAGCGATTGCTTGGCGCGCGCAAGGTAGAGTTTCGTTTTCATTGGCATTACACCCCCAGCGGCGCCGATGTTTCGCCGCATTGTGACGCCCGCCGGGAACACGGCTCGCATCTGTTCTACTTCAATTCGAAGGAGAGTTGGAATCCGGCTTGGGGCGGCGCGACCCTGGCCCTTGATGATGGCGGCCAACTGGATTACAACACCGCACCCGCTCTCGAAGACTTTGACGAAATCATCGAGTTCGAGTCTATCGGCAATGCAAGTGCCCTTATGCTGCGCACTGATCACTCCTGGCATGCCGTGCGGCCGATAGCCTGCCCCGATGATAAGCTGCGCAAGGTCTTTATTGTGGTGATCAATCCTGACAGCCTGTTCTGGAAGGTACGTGACCGGATCATTGGCAAAACTATCCAGCGTTTCTGATCACTTGAGGGTGATAGACAGTCTCGAAAGTGTTGCTCTGGAGGCGAATTGCATTCACCTGTGGCTCGCCCGTAACGACAGCGTTGCAAGCTCCGATGCCTTCAAGCGAGCGGTTCTTTCCAGCTACGTCGGAGCGCCGGCAGCCGAGTTGCGTTTTGATGAGGGTGAGCATGGCAAGCCCGCGCTGGCGGGAGGCGCACGGTCTATCGAGTTTAATCTCAGCCACAGTGGTGACTGGTTGGTTTGCGCAGTCAGTCGCGCGGTGCCGGTGGGGGTCGATCTTGAGTATTGTGATCCTCGTCGTGCGTCGCTAAAGGTGGCGCGCCGATACTTTCGTTCGGAAGAGCTGGCGCTGCTGGAGACGTGTTCCGATCAATTGCGAGAACAACGTTTTTTCGACTACTGGACCCTCAAAGAATGCGCCGTGAAAGCCCGTGGTGAGGCGCTTGCACCTGGGTTGAAAGCCTACGGATTCGACTTCAGTGTGTGCGAGAATGGGCCCGGGCATATAGCCCGCTTCACCGATGATAGCGCGGATACGGCCACCTATTTTTTACTCGATCCGCTGGAGAACTATCGCATGGCGCTGTGCTGGATGGGTGACGGAAGCGCGCCTGCCGTAAACCTTATGGAACTGGATTCACAGGGTGCAGCCACCGAGCGCACCGTGTCCCTTCGCGCCACTAGTCTCACACCTGCAGGGTGCTGACCTCGTGTGATGAAATGCTGTTAAAATACGGTCTGCTAATGCACGTCGAGGTAAAGCTGAATAGCCATGATTATCGATGATTACTGTAACAAGACAAACGGGCGAATCAGCTTCACTCGCGAGCAGGGCAGTGAATTCGCCAAGAATATGGCCAATGACTTCAACCCGATCCACGACGTGGATGCGAAACGCTTCTGTATCCCCGGAGACTTACTTTTTGCCGTGATATTGGCCCGCTATGGCGTGAGCCAGCACATGGAGTTTATATTCTCTGGCATGGTAGTTGAGGGCGTTGAGCTAATCCTACCAGAGCCGGCACCCGGCATGCGGTTGTTAGACGAGGGCGGGCGAGAATACTTGCAGGTAAACATTTCGGGGGAATCTCGCGAGGACGAGGCGCTTGTTAAAAGCATCACGCAGAGTTACGTAGAGTTTTCTGGCCAGACGTTTCCTCGCCTACTGGTGCCGCTGCTGGCGGATCAGGGGGTTATGATTAATCCGGACCGTCCTATCGTGATGTACCAGAGTATGGTGATCGACCTCGACACCCTCGATATAAGCGGGGCGTTACTGGAGAGCGACAGGCACCGCGTGGAGATCAATGGCAAACGGGGTAGCGTAGACCTGGCTTTTCACCTGGTATCAAACGGAGAGGTTGTCGGACGCGGTAAAAAGTGCATGCTGCTCAGTGGCTTGAAGCCCTACGATGAGCAGGTTAACGCAGAGGCGATCAATCGTTACGAGGAGCGAGTTCGTACGCTAAGCGTATAGCAAACTTACGACTTATCAGTCCTCTTCATTTACCGCGGCAGCTTTGATTATAGGGTCGTCGCTGCCGGCGAATCCATCAGCTAGGGTATTTTGCAGAACCAAAAAGCAGTGTGCCGCATTGCTAGGGCCGCCTGCAGCGTTAAATGCATTGGTTCACGCTAGTCGTGCAGGTGGCGGTGCCCATGGCCGTGGGAGTTACGTCGGCGTGAGGCGTCTTACCCTGCGCTGGTTAACCGGTGTCTGGGTAGTGTACAGTGCGGTCCCTTATAGCGAGTTCATAATTTTACGGGGACAATTTTGGGCGACTATTACAAGTGCCAAAAAGTGGGTGTGGAGTTTCTCGAGCAGACGAGGAACGTATTTGTGGCCATAGAGATCGTTGCGGCAAGCCCGGAACAGATTTTTGATGTGTTCGAGGACGCCAACGCGTGGACAGAGTGGGCTTTACCCATTGAAAAAGTTGAGTGGACGTCTCCGCAGCCCTATGGCGTGGGCACCACGCGCAGCGTCCACATGATGGGTGATATGATTGGCTATGAGGAATTCGTCAAGTGGGAGCGGGGCAAGCGTATGGCGTTTACCTTCCTGGGCTGCAGCAAAGATGCGACGCGGAGTTTCCTCGAAGACTACCGCGTGACTGATCTGGGTAATGGCAGTTGTCGGGTGGAGTGGTACATGGCGATGGAGGTGAACGGACTCTCTCGCCGCCTGATGCCGTTCACTCGTCCGGCTATCCGGCTAGCCAATAAAATAATGTTCCGAAAATTCCGCAAATACACCGAGGCTTACGCTGCTGGAGAGGTATCGTTGGGCGCGGCCTGAGATTTGCTCTCGACCGGCGCCGATCGGTAAACAGCAATCTCTACCGCGTCGGGAACCTGAGTATATTCAATGGTTGCGCGGCGATGCTCGCAGTCGTAAAGGCCGCAATTGCGAACATATTCGAGAAATTTTTGCGGAGCGAAAATTTCGCCGACATTGTCCGCAACGACGATACTTCCAGAACCGATCAGTCCCCGTTCCTCAATAGTCTGCAGGTCGTCTTTGTAAAGGTCTTTCCAGTGATCCAGAAAGACCAGATCGAAATGCCCTGTCAACGTCGAAACAATCCGTGATGATGGCCCCTGTATAAACGTAACCTGGCTGGAAAGCCCGGCCATTTCAACATTTTGGCGCGCACACTCTATCGCGGTGGCGTCGATATCTACCGAGATGATATTTGCCTGTGGGCCCAGCGTGCTGGCCATCATCACAGCGGAATAACCGCAGTAGCTGCCCAACTCCAGCACTCTGGCATCCGGCGGCACGCGCTCTGCCAGTTCTGCGATGAGTGGCCCCTTGTCGGGCCCCACGCTCATTAGCCAGCGCTCTTCTCGCGCAAAGCGGTCCAGGGTTTGAAGAACACTCAGTGGGTCTCCACTGCGGGCATGCTCTGCGACAAAACGCGTTGCCTGTACGGTGCGCGGTGGTGCCTGTCTCGCTTTATCTATAAGAGCCTGTGAGGATGTTTTGAGCGTGAAAACCAGTGCTGAGGGATGCAGGAATCGCCACCATTGCATAAATCGGTTCACTCCTTGCGGCATATCAGCCGTCACTTCGTGCTGTCATCGCACGCTAAGCGCGGTGTCTAAGTTACTGCCAACCGCGGGGGTTATCGCGCATGTCGTGCTGCTTGGCCAGAAAGGCGCCGCGCAGTCGCTCGAGATCGCGTGGGTGGCGGTCTGAAGTGTCATAGGACTCCCTGGGGTCTCCCCTCAGGTCGAACAGCCATTCTTTTTGTGGTATTGGACCTCCAACAGGCATCTGATCGGTGCTGTAAAACACACCGGCAGCCCCGCGATACTTGAAGCGCTGGTCGCGCACGGCGAACAGTGTCTCGCCGTCGTAGTAGTAAAGGTAATCGTGGGGAGTGGGTTCGCCGTTCAACAATGTGCCAAGGATGCTGCGGCCGTCGAGCTGGCGGTCGTTGGGGAAGGGCAACCGCAGCAACTCCAGCACCGTGGGAACGAGGTCTGTACCCATTGCCATGGCGGTCTCCGATCGCCCGCCCGCTATCGCCTTGGGCCAATGGGCGATAAAAGGAACCCGCATGCCCCCTTCGAACGTGTTGCCCTTGCGTCCACGCTGGTTGCCCGCATCCCCCAAAAACCAGGGGCCGTTGTCGGACGTGATAATGATGAGGGTATTATCCAGTGCATTCTGTTGCTTCAGGGTATCAATGATAACCCCCACACTGTCGTCAATTTCTGACAATACATCTCCGTAAAGCCCGCCATCAGACTGGCCCCTGCGTGTGTCTCTTACATGCAGCGGGTCATGCGGGAAGTTGTGCGCGAAGTAAAGAAAAAAGGGCTTATTGCCGGCCTCTTTTTCAATGAAACGTTTGGCCTCCCTTGTGTAGAGTTCGGTAAGTAAACGTTGATCTACTGGCGCGGGCACAACAACCTCGCGATCGCGGTAGAGCGCGAAAGGTTGCATGTCGTTACTGTACAGGGCGCCGTAAAAGAATTCGAACCCCATGTCATTTGGCAAAGAAGGGCTGTGGTCGCCCAGGTGCCATTTTCCCACCATGGCGGTGGTGAAACCAGACGCTGCAAGAATATCGGCCAGAGTGATTTCTTCTGCGGGTAGGCGAATATTGAGTTCTGGGGCGGCCAGCGTATTGAACAATAAGCCCTTCAGACTGCCAGAGGGGAAGACCACGTTGGGTAAACCTGCTCTGGGAGCAAGACGTCCGGTGAGATAGGCGGCGCGGGACGGGGTGCAAATGGGTGAGGGAGAATGGAAATCAGTGAGGGACACACCGTTGCTGGCCAGACGGTCGATGTGTGGCGTCACGAGCAGTGCATTATCCGCCGCGCCCGCCCCGATGTCTCCATAGCCGAGATCGTCATACAGGAAAAAAACGATATTGGGCGTGTTGGCTGGTCGCGCTTTGCTCGCCAGGCGGTCGAGATAATCCTGTTTGCTCGCCATGCGAAGAGCGTCGTCCTCCTGGTCCGCACTGAATACACGGTAGCCGACGAACAGTATCAACAACAGTCCCAGCACGAAAAATGCTTTGAGTGCGGAGCCCAGTAGGTGGCGGATAAAGGTCAACATGGTTCAGTAAGCTGGCGTTCCCCGAAGTGTGTCTGGTGGGTGCTGGATATCCACGACTCAGCAATGGATACTTGCATACTCTGCCGGTGTGCTCAATTGAAAACTGTCACTGGGTCGTGCGTCTCGGGAGTCTTACATGAAAAACTTACAGGGCAAAATTATTCTGGTCTGTGGTGGGGCAACGGGTATTGGTGCTGCCACGGTGCGGCGTTTGTGCGAGGAGGGGGCGCGAGTGGCCCTCGGAGATCTCAATATCGAAACCGCACGTGTATTGGCCGATGAGCTGTCCGCTAAGGGTGGAGAGGTGGTTGCCTGGCAGTATGATCAGTCTGATGAAACAACGATTGCTGCATTGGTCGAGTCGGTAATGGCACATTTCGGCGGGCTCGACGGTGTGTTTGCTAACGTGGCAGACATTCAGGCGGTGATGGTGGACGGCGACATTCTCAGCAACGACAGTGCCCTGTGGGAAAGAACCCTGAAGATTAACGTGGTGGGTACGGCCATGTTGCTGCGGGCGACCCTGCCGCATTTGCGGGAACGGGGGGGCGGTGCCATTGTGTTGACGTCCTCAGATGCGGGTGTGGTGGGAGAACCGGAACGTCCGGCTTATGCCGCATCCAAGGCGGGCGTGAACTCTCTTTGCCGCCACGTAGCCAGTAAGTGGGGTCAAGAGGGCATACGGTGCAATACCGTCTCCCCCGGCTTTATACTGACAGAGCAATTGGACGCCGCAATGGATCAGCAAATGAAAGACTGGATGCTCAAGGGCGCTCGCAGTCCTCGGCACGGTGCACCCGGCGATATTGCCGCTGCCGTGGCGTTCCTGCTATCTGACGATGGCGAATGGGTGAATGGTCAGACATGGCGAGTCAATGGTGGGGTAAGCTTCGCAAACTGATTGCGTTACTGCGGGCAACAAATACACAGCATTTTTCAGGGGGCACATATGATTAGTGAAAACAGCGTCGCCAGTGAAGAAATTGTGATCAACGCACCGGCGGAAATAGTGTGGGATGTGTTGATGGATTTTGCTAACTACGAGCTATGGAACTCCTTTTGTCCCAAGATGAAGGGCGAGCCGGTTGTAGGCTCAGCGCTTGAAATGCAGGTGGATCTCGGCAATGGTCTGCAGGAGCAGGTCGAGTATGTGACGCGATTGGAGCCCTTTCATACCATCGTCTGGTCCATGGAAAACAAGCCGGGTGACCCGGTTCACGCTGACCGCATGCAGCGAATAACACCCGTTAGTGCCTCAAGCTGTCGCTACTGGAGCATCGACGAATTCAGTGGGGAGTTTGTGCCTGCGATGATGGAAGCCATGGGTGAGCAAATAGAGCGGGGGTTTAACAATTGCGCGAAGGGTCTGAAGCAGCGAGCGGAGCACCTTTTCAGTGAGACGCTCGGTTCGTCTTAGAACCAGGCCCTGATTCCCACAACGATATGCACCTCGGAAGTTTTCTCGCCTTCCTCTTGTCTCAGGTCTGCGGTATTGCCGTAAGCGCGCTCCCAATGTATGCCAAGGTAGGGTGCAAACTCGCGGCGAATTTCATAGCGTAGTCGCAGCCCTGCCTCCAGTGAAGAGAGACCGCTTCCCGTCGCGGTTCTGTTATCGTTTTGTCCGTTGAGCAGAATTTCAGTGCGTGGGCTTAGCACCCATCGCTGGGTAAGCATGAGCTCGTATTCCACCTCGATCTCCAGAGCGCTGCGATTGGAGCTGCCCAGGTATAGGGTGCTATCGACTTCAAAGAAGTAAGGCGCAAGCCCCTGAAAACCAATAGCGAGCCAATCGCGTGTTGGCGTTGGTTGAAAATCGCGCTTCCAGCCTAGCTGAAAATCCCAATAGGGTGCTATGGCGCGGCCGTAGAGCAATTCGATATCGCCCGACTCGGTTTCGCTGTCTGTGCGTTCGATACTGGACTTTAGCCATAGCTTGTTGAGGTCGTATCCAGCCCAGCCTGTCACCTCAAGCCACTGGGGAATATCACGATTGTCTATGCCTGCCTCCAGCCGTTCAATAATTACTTTGGCCATTAGGGGGTCATCATTTCCCATGGCCATGAGGTTTGGGCTGATCGTAGCCAGTATCGCCATGTATCCGTTTGCGATTGCCGCAGGCTTCACGAAACACGCGCTTCGCGCATCATACCGAGCATGTGGTATTGCAGATGACAATGGTAAGCCCAGCGACCCAGAGCATCGGCACTGACCAGATAGCTGACGGTCTTTCCTGGCTGCACCAAGACCGTGTGTTTGCGTGGAATACGGCTAGGCTCTCCCGTCTCCAGTTCACTCCACAGGCCGTGGAGATGGATAGGGTGTGCCATCATGGTGTCATTCACCAGGTGGATGCGCACACGCTCGCCGTACTGCAGCTCAAGGGGTTCTGCATCGGCGAACTTCACTCCGTTAAAAGACCACATGTAGCGATTCATATTGCCGGTCAGGTGCAGTTGGATTTCCCGTCCAGGTTGTCGAGGGTCAGCAGTAGGATGTCGGTTGATCAACTGGCTATAGCGAAGAACCTCGCGTCCCAATCGTTGCCCATGCTCCCGCAGGCCCACACCCGGGTCGTCAATGCCACTGACCGGATTCTCGGTACGCATGTCTACGTGGGGCCCGTACTCTGTTGCGGCGTGCACAATGCCCGCTGCGCTGCCCAGGCCTGCTGTTCCCGCCGGGGCCAGGGCACTATGGTGATGCGCGTGCGGGTGCCTCTGCTGTGCGGAGATTACAGGTTCATGAGCGTGTCCACCCGCGCTATGTGCCATCCCCATGTCCTCGTGACCAAGTATGGGAACCGGATCCATGGCGGGTAATGCCGCCACCAGTTCGGGGGAGGTCGTCAGGGTGCCTCTTGCGAAGCCGGAACGGTCGAGGCTCTGGGCAAAAAGCGTATAGGCGCTGTCGGATTCAGGTGTAACGATGACATCGTAGGTTTCGGCCGTGCCGATTCTAAACTCATCAACCGTAACGGGCTCCACATCCTGACCGTCCGCAGCGACAACAGTCATTCTAAGGCCGGGAATGCGCACATCGAATATGCTCATGGCTGAGCCGTTAATGAATCGCAGCTTGACGCGCTCACCCGCCTTGCACAGCCCCGTCCAGCCTGAGGCTGGCGATACCCCGTTCATTAGGTAGGTGTAAGTGTAGCCCGTGACATCGGCAAGATCCGAATCGCTCATGCGCATATCGTTCCACATGGCCCGGTCTTGCCAGGTTGCTAACGGCCCCTCGCTGCGAATCTGTCGGTAGAGGTCGGGGGCAGTGCGCTCATTGAAGTTGTAATAGTGGCTCATTTTCTTGAGCCGGGTGTAAATAGCCGCCGGATTCTCGTCGGTCCAGTCGGACAGCAGGATAACGTGATCCCGATCCGCACCGTCGGGATCACCCTCTCTGGGATTCACCACGATGGCACCGTAGAGTCCGGTCTGTTCCTGGTAGCCTGAGTGGCTGTGATACCAGTAGGTGCCACTCTGGTTCACGGTAAATCGGTACTCGAAGGTTTCGCCCGGTGGAATGCCCGGAAAACTCAGGCCGGGTACACCATCCATCGTGGTCGGCAGGATAATGCCGTGCCAGTGAATGGAACTGGTCTCTATGAGATGGTTGGTTACCCGCAGCGTTACGTCTTCACCCTCTTGCCAGCTGAGTGTTGGCCCCGGGACTGTGCCGTTGATAGCCGTGGCGAAGGCTGGCCTCCCGGTGAAGTTGACAGGGATTGGTGCCAGAGTGAGGCTGAAATCGCTGCTTGGCGAAAGTGAGGTACCGGAGAGTGTGCCCGCAGACGCAGAACCTGCTGCGAGCAGGCCATATCCTGACAGTATGCCGGTGACGAAAGTTCT
This sequence comes from Candidatus Marimicrobium litorale, assembly GCF_026262645.1. Taxonomy (NCBI): domain Bacteria; kingdom Pseudomonadati; phylum Pseudomonadota; class Gammaproteobacteria; order Cellvibrionales; family Halieaceae; genus Marimicrobium; species Candidatus Marimicrobium litorale. The sequence goes on along the minus strand of NZ_SHNO01000001.1, from coordinate 2,523,653 downwards.
TCTATCTAGCATTTAACAGTGCTCCGAAGAGATCTGCGAAGTGTCCGCCTCGATGAACAGTATGACATGTATATTGCATATGAACGTCAGTTCAGGCATAAGTTCGCAACATCAGCGATGATACTGGTAAAACGTATGGCGAGGCAGAAATGTATGCAGGGGGCGGCGGCCTGGTGCGTGACGGCGAAACCGCGGAAACAGTGCCGATGCAAGGGCGTCGTTCGAGGACCAAGAGAGTGATAAGAAGACCGTGAGCGTTCTACTCGAGGGTAAAACCGCCGTTGTCACCGGAGCAGGTGCGGGCATTGGTCGGGCCATTGCGCGGGCTTTCGCGACGCAGGGTGCGGCTGTCATCGTAGCGGAAAAAAATACGGAATCCGGTCAGCGCGTCGCGACAGAACTGGCCAACCTGGGACCGCCGGGACAGTTTGTTCCGTTGGACGTGACTGATGTAGATTCGGTGCGTGCTGCACTGCAGGGTGTGCTCGAGCGAGAGGGGTGTATCGATATTCTGGTAAACAACGCCTACCCTACAATGGCCTACGCCCCCTCACACATTCACGAACTGGCCGAAGATCGTCTGCGCACCAGCATGAACGCGGGATTTTTTGCGGCTGTAGCGGCTATGCAACTTGTATTCCCGGCCATGCGGCGCGGTGGTTATGGGCGGGTGATTAATCTCTGTTCCCTCAACGGCGTGAATGCGCACAAGTACACTGCAGACTACAACAGCGCCAAGGAGGCGCTGCGGGCCTATACCCGGACCGCTGCTGCGGAGTGGGCCCGCTGCGGTATTACTGCCAACGTGATTTGCCCCGGAGCGGCAACGACACCCTATCAGGCGTTGGCGGACTTCAACCCCGGAATGGCAGAGGACCTGAAAAAGACCGTGCCCATGGGCAGGATGGGGGATCCGGAAAAGGACATCGCGCCCGTGGCGGTATTCCTGGCCTCACAGATGGCGGGTTACATGACGGGCAACACGCTGTTTGTCGATGGCGGAGGGCATATTAACGGTGTGCCCTGGGATCCGGGCGTGGTCGACTCGGCCTGACCTTCCTTCCCCCCGGCGCCAGTGGCGGTGCTGCTGCTGTTTGGAGCAGCGTCGATTAGCCTTTCCCGGCGACTCCGATCAGCCCCGCCCCAGCAAATCTTTCGCTATCGCCAGTACCTGCATCTCGTCAGTGCCTGCATAGATCTGGAGAATTTTGGCGTCGCGCATCAATTGCTCTACCCGGGTTTCACGCATGTAGCCGGCGCCGCCAAATACCTGTACCGCCTCGGTGGTGACTTCCATGGCTGCTTGGGCCGCATACAACTTCATGGCGGACGCCTCTGCCAGAGTCAGGTCTTTCCCCGCCGCGCGGGTCTCGATATAGCGAAACACTAGGTTTTCCAGATTCAGGCGGGCGACTTCCATTTTCGCAAGCTTTAACTGTATCAGTTGATAGCTACCAATGTTCTGACCAAACTGCACCCGGGTTTTCGCGTACTCGATACTGAGCTCCAGGGATCGTTCCACCAAACCCAGTGCCATCGCAGCAACCCCGGCGCGTTCAGTGCTGAAGGTGGACTTTGCGCCTGAACGACCGTAACCGTCCTCCGATTCGCCCATTAGCCGCTCGGGTCCGACTTTGACATCGGTAAGGAATAGCTCGCCCGTGGGTGATGAGCCAATGCCCATTTTCTTAAAGGGCCGGCTCTGCTCCAAGCCGTGCATCCCGGAGTCGAGAATAAAGGACACGATCTTCCTGTCCTTGCTGTCCACCCCCTCTTCTTCGAGGCGACAAATAAACACAAGAGTGTCGGCGTGTGGCCCATTGGTGATATATGTTTTACTGCCGTTGAGTATGTAGCCGCCATTGCCGTCCCTGCGTGCGGTGGATTTCATGCCGCCAAACGCGTCGGAGCCGGAGTTGGGTTCCGTAATGGCCCAGGCGCCGACCTTTTTCAGGGTAAGCAGGTCCCGTCCGTATTTTTTCTTTTGCGCCAGACTGCCCTTGGACATGATGGCGCCTCCTGTCAGGCCGACGGATACCCCCATCGCGGTGATCAGGCCCTGGCACTGGCGGCTTATCTCGACAATCGGCAGTATGCCCATCGCCACGGCGTCCAGCGCTTCGGTAGAGACTACGTCGCTGTTCTCCTGATTTAGGTTGTCTGGTGCGTCGACAGTTTTTCCTGCAGCTTGTGCCTCCTCTCTGGCGATTTGCTTATCAAAACGTGTGTTTGCTAGCTCGTCCATGCCAAAAGTTGAGAACAGCTTGCGGAGGATGTCGTAGGGCGGCAGCCCGTTGTACTCGAGATCATCGATATGAGGGACGATCTCTTTTTCCACGAAGTCGCGGATCATGTCCCTGATCATTCCCTGTTGCTCTGTCCACGCTATCATTGAGTGCTCCTGATTTTTCTCGAGAGACGCAATATAAAACCTTTTGCGTCATGAGTTAAACTAATTATCGAACTGTTTAATTGTAGCGCTGGGTTATCCGGCGCCAGCGGAGAACGCCATGATAGAAGTCACTCCCTCCGGAGAAGCCTGCGGTGCAACCGTAACCGGAGTCGACCTGTCCTCGGAACTGGATGCGACTACTGTTGCGATGCTGCGTGAGGCGTGGTTGCAGCATCACGTGCTTGCCTTTCCCGGACAGGCGCTGTCCGACCAGAGACTGGAACGCGTGGTGGATTACTTCGGTGTATTTGGTTCCGAGCCTTTCTTTGGCACCATCGAGGGCAGCGACCACGTTGTGGCGTTGACACGAAAGGCCGACGAGAAGGCGCCTCTGTTTGCGGAGAACTGGCACTCCGACTGGAGCTTTCTGCCTCAGCCCCCGATTGGCACCTGCCTGTACAGTATGGTCATTCCTCCAGTGGGCGGAGATACTGGATTCATCAACCAGCAAAAAGCTCTGCAGGAGATGCCGCCGCAGCTGCGCACGCAACTGGAAGGGCAGATAGCCTTGCATTCAGCCCGCACAGCCTATGCCCCGGATGGTATGTATGGAAAAAACGACAGGGCAGCAGGGCGCAGCATGGCCATCCGATTTTCAGAAGACGCCCGAGAAGTCTGTGGTCACCCTTTTATTGATAAACACCCGGAAAGTGGTCGCGACACGCTGCTGGGTTGCATCGGCTATATTATCGGCATAAAGGGAATGCCGGATGAAGAGGCGCTGTCTTTGCTGCTGGAGCTTTATGAATGGCAGACAAGGGAAGAATTCCAGTATACCCATCGGTGGGAGGAGAATATGTTCATTATTTGGGATAACCGATCTGTATTGCATCGAGCCTATGGGGGTTACGACGGTTATGACAGAATCTTACATCGTGTAACGGTCGCTGCTGACCCGGGCAAGTATCAGTAGTTTGTTTGACTCGTGATGCAGTGCACGGCGACGCGCATACTTAACACGGTTTTCTCAGCTTGCCGTGCGGCTAGCCACATGCCGGCGCCGATATTTCCATAGCCCTATCAGTGACGCGCAAATCCAGAATAATTCTATGATAAAACTGGCCAGATTGAAGTGAAAGCACAGACTGATTAAAAGGAGTATCGCGCCTGCCAGGTTCAAGCTGTTGTAAGTAAGCCCCCTGGGGTGCAGTTGTTCGAGTTGTAACAGTAAGTAAGCGACAACCACCATGATCATTCCCAATATTCCGATGCTATCTATTATCCAGTTGTTCATGCGCCAGTTTCCCGGTTAGGCATTAGAGGTGGAACACAATGGGGCTCTGTGCAAGAGCGTGCGTCAGGCGCCTGCCGCCAGTGATGCAATCTCAACCGGTTGTGCTGTATCAGGGGTGTCATCAGGTGGGTCGGCACGCTCCGCATGAATCCATACACCCCCATCCGGATCGTTGATGAGCTCGCCCACCCCGCCCGGAATAGTGAGATGGAGCATAGTGGTCTTGGCCGCAAACATTTCCGGAGTGGGTAATTCCATGTTCTCCAGAGTATCCAGCACCGCGTCGGCGTCGAAATCAAACTGCACCGTGTCCTGCCGCGTGGGACCGCAACGGGGCGCGAACGCCTTGTCCAGCGCCAGCAGCCGTTGCAACCTGTGCTTCAGCGATGCTGCATCAGTTGCATTGCTGATGTGCGTATCAGCCCAGTCCTGAGCGACCTGTTCTAAACATTCATAAGTCCGATCCGGGTGTTTAATCACGGCGACGAACAGTTCGCTACGCCGTTCGTAGACATCCATGATATCGGTCGCCACAAGCCCGGAAACGTCACAATTGAACTTTTCGCAGAGCGCGCGCAACACAGCGCGCATCAGCCCCGCGACCGGCGTCGCTTTACTCAATGCAAGGTAACGCAACGTCATTGGCATGACATAGCCACGGCTCATAATCTGGTGCGCGGTCAGCAGAAAGTAGCCCTCCAGCCCCTCTTCTACGGGAAAGCTCATGCAGCCAACCACGTACTCGCCTTTGGCCTTGCCGTAGCCGGCCACAGGCAGTGTTTCGATCTCGTACTCCTCGCGGCGGTCGTAAAACTCCGTGCCGGGCAGCAGTGTATAACCGAAAATATGAATGGTCGGAAAAATTGCGAATAGTGCGTCCAGGTGTTTTTCAAAATCCTCTAAATTGTCTCCAACCAGACCCCAAATAAGTTCGCATGCTATGGGTATTCCAGCCCTCGCCATATCCCGGGCTATGGGCTCGTATTTATTAGCATCCATATTCTTGCGGTGAGACAGTTCAAGTGCGAGCGGGGTGAGGGTCTGCAGTGCAAGGTGATAGTGTGGCAGCAGATCGTTCGCGTGCAGTTGCAGAACAATCTGCCGGGAACGGGATCCGTGTTTCTTCGACCAGGAGGTCGCGAAAGAGGTCGGCAGGCCGGTGCGTTTTTTGATCTCACAAAGAATATCCGCCTTCTCCACGTCCTCGCGCAATGCGCCAAAGTTAGAATCAGCGAGCCAGATATTTTTGATGCCCGCGTCGACAATCCGGTTCCAGTCGCGTTTCACGCGTGCTGGAGATACAGATAGCATCTTGGTGCCGATGGCCCCGGTGCCCCACTCGCAAAAAGCGCATTTATAGGGGCAGCCACGGCTGGTCTCATAAGAGATACACTCATAGGGCTCACCGTTACCGTCGTACAGGCTAATAGCATCGAGTGCGGAGGGTAGACTATCCAGATCGGTTTGGCGCGGTCTTGCCGCCGTCAGTTTTAACTCGCCATCGTTTACATAGGCGAGCCCGGCAATGTCCGGCCACTGGGAGCGGCAAGGGGTATCGATCAATTCGGTCAGTGTCTCCTCACCCTCGCCCATAACGACCAGGTCTAAGGCCTCGGAAAACAGGTAATCCGCGGCTTTCTGCACGTGCGGTCCCCCCGCCACGATTAGGATACGCGGACAAAGCGCCTTTATAGCCCGCATCACGTCGAGAAATTCCGCCGCGTTCCAGGTGTAGACAGAAAAACCCATTATCGGCTGCAGGCCCTCTTCAAGAGCCTTGTTGGCGATAGCCAGTTGTTGTTCTTTCCAATCGGTTAGCCAGGCTTCAATACGCTCCGGCTCGTTCACGAAGTGCACCAGCTGTATATCTGTTTGGTTAGGCTGCTTGCCATGAACCTGATAGTACGCCTTGAGGCCGCCGGTAGTCATGGGCGCGGCAGGAAAGGTGTCTGAATCCAGGGACAGCAGCCAGATGGGCTGTTGCATAATGTTAGTTCCGCAAAGGCGTGAGTGGCGCATTATCCTAAACACCGAGACGATTGTCAGTCTGTATTTCTCTACCCGACGCACTTTTACACCGTGACGGCCAGTCGGCCGGGGCCTCAGGCTGCCAACAGGACTATGAAAGGCGATCCCTGAAGTCCGCGTAGTCGAATTCTCGCAGTATCTCTAATGCGTCGGTCCGCGAGTTCCACAGCGCTATGGCAGGGAGCCGAGTGCCGTTGAAAGTGGTGGTCTTTACCATGGTGTAGTGAGCCATATCTTCAAACAACAGTCGTTGACCCACCTGCAGAGGCTGCTTAAAACTGTAGTCGCCGATTACATCCCCTGCCAGACACGTCAGGCCTCCGAGTCGGTAGCTGTGACGGAGGGCGCCGCTGTCCCCCGCGCCGCGCACATTCGGGCGATACGGCATTTCCAATATGTCGGGCATGTGGCAGGTGGCTGAGCAGTCGAGAATGGCCTGATCAATCTCGTTATAGCTCAGGTCAAGCACCTCGCTGACCAATACCCCGGTGCCGATAGCCACAGCTTCGCCGGGTTCAAGGTAAACCCGCACGCCGTATTTTTCGGAAAACTGACGGATGCAGTCGGCAAGTGCGTCGACCTGGTAGTCGCTTCGTGTAATGTGATGTCCACCACCGAAGTTAATCCAGTCCATACGATCAAGCAGGTGGCCAAACCTGTCTTCAACGGCCTCTAATGTTCGTTGCAGAGGAGGAAAACCCTGTTCGCACAGCGTATGAAAGTGTAAGCCGCTGATATCCGTCAGCGCGCTCTCATCCAGCTGCGTAATCGGGATGCCCAGTCGCGAGCCTGGTGTGCACGGGTCGTAAAGTGGAAAAGAGACCTCTGAGTGCTCTGGATTGATGCGCAGGCCGAACCGCAGCTCCGGGCGTTGCTCGCGCGCCTGCAGGCATAGCGGACGAAACCGCAGCCATTGCTCGCAGCTGTTAAACACCACGTGGTCGGCAATCCCTAGAATATCGATAAGATCGCTTTTACTAAAGGCTGCGCTAAAAACATGTACTTCGCCGCCGTAATGTTCTCTGCCCAGGCGAGCCTCGAACAAGCCACTGGCGCAGGTGCCACCGAGGTAACGGGAAAATAGCGGGGCTAGTTTCCAAAGCGCGAAAGCCTTCAGGGCCGCTAAAACCGTTGCACCACTGGCGTCTGACAGATCCGAGAGGATTTTCAGGTTGCGCTCTACGGCGATTTCGTCCACGACGAAACAGGGCGAGGGAAGCCTTGCAAGATCCAGTGTGTCGAAGTCAGTGAACTGCATTCGTAGCCTGGTGCTCCTCGGTATCCAGTTGAAATTCTGGATCCAGCTCTGTCACTTTCCAGGGCAAGCCGTAGCGGTTCATATCCGCCATAAACGGATCCGGGTCGTGCTGTTCTACATTCCAGACGCCTGGCTGGCGCCACTGGCCCTCCAAAACCAGCTTGGCGCCAATCATGGCTGGCACCCCGGTGGCGTAGGAGATTGCCTGTGACTGTACTTCGCGAAAACAGGCCTGGTGATCGCAAATATTGTAGATATGAATCAACCTCTTCTTGCCATCTTTTACGCCGCGCACCAGGCAGCCAATACAGGTTTTTCCCTGAGTGTGCGGACCCAGCGCGGCGGGGTCTGGCAGCAACTGCGCAAGAAACTGGATCGGCACGATGGATTGGCCTTGATAGTCTATCGGTTCGATGCCGGTCATGCCTACGTTACTCAGGACTTCCAGGTGTTGCAGATAAGCGTCTGAAAAACTCATCCAGAACTGCGCGCGCTGCAGGCTGGGGAAGTGTTTACTCAGTGACTCGAGCTCCTCGTGATACATACGATAAATTGGATAGGTGCCCACGTCTTCAGGGCAGGTGTAGTGGGCGCGCATAGACAGAGGTGGTGTGGTCACGAACTCTCCGTTCTCCCAATGCCGACATTTTGCGCTGACTTCGCGAATATTGATTTCAGGATTGAAGTTGGTAGCGAAAGGGTAGCCGTGGTTGCCGCCGTTTACGTCGATAATATCCAGTTGCTGAATCTCGTCGAAATAGTGTTTGGCGATATAGGCAGTGAAGACATTGGTAGCGCCAGGATCAAAGCCGCTGCCCAGCAATGCGGTCAACCCCGCGTCGACGAAACGCTGGTGATAATCCCACTGCCAGTGATACTCGAAGCAGGCTGTTTCCCGCGGTTCGTAATTGGCGGTGTCCAGATAGTGCACTCCGGCCTTGAGACACGCATCCATAATATTAAGGTCGTGGTAAGGCAGAGCTGCGTTAATGACCAGCTCCGGTTGCTCTCGCTGCAACAGACTAACCAGTTGTGAGGCGCTGTCTGCGTCTACTTGCGCTGTGCGCACGGGCTTATCGAGCTGTTCCGCGATACGCTTGCACTTCGACTCCGTGCGGCTGGCCAGCACTATATCGTCGAACAATTCCGGCAGCTGGCAACACTTGTGTGCCACCACGCTACCAACGCCCCCGGCACCGATGATGACAACGCTATGCATAACACCCTTTCTGTCGGGTTATCACGCCTGTGGGAACTCGAGAAAGGTGTGGCCCTGAAGGCGATTTGTGAATACCTGCCGTGCAGTGGATGCTGGCTTGTGCCATGAATATGCGAGCCTCTCGTGATGCTCTCTCGTCTGTTCCAGACACCGGAGTCGATCAAGAATAAAGATTTGCAGCTGACGAGGCAAAATTAAATTTTTTGGACTCAGATTGTTTATAAAGCGAGTTCTCCCTGGCCCTGCGTACGGTTCGCGTGACAGGCCCTGAAAGCTCTGATATACATTGATACCATCCGAGAAACGTTGGGTTATGGTCATGATCAGGGCATTTTTGATTGTTTCGTTATTGCTGCCGTTCTGCGTCAGCGCGACAGACTTCCCGCGGCCTGTGGCTCTGGAGCCTGCGGTGGACTTCTGGGTGAAGGTCTACACGGAGGCGTCCACAAGTCAGGGGTATATGCATGACGATGAAAATCTCTCCATCATTTACCAGACGCTGGACGTGCCGGCAGACCGCAGGGTGCGGGAGAGGCGAGTCCGAGGTGTGCGCGATGAGGTGGCGGCTTCCCTTAGGGCTCTCGGTCAGGGTAAGCGCCGTGACCTGACACCCATGGAGACTTTGGTGTTGGCAGCTTGGCCTGCGGACACGCCGTCTGATGAATTTACTCGTGCCGCGCACCGGGTGCGCTTCCAGCTAGGGCAGTCTGATCGCTTCCGGTCGGGCCTGGTCCGCTCCGGGCAGTGGAAGCCTCATATCCTTGGCGTGCTTGAGCGCCACGAGTTGCCGCCGGAACTGGCGGTGCTTCCCCACGTCGAATCCTCGTTCAATGCGACCGCCTGGTCCAAGGCGGCTGCAGCGGGTATGTGGCAATTCATGCCATCTACGGCGCGGCGCTTCATGCGTGTAGACCACGTTGTCGATGCGCGTATGGATCCATTTTTCGCCACTGATGGCGCGGCCAGGCTGCTCAAGGTAAACCGCGAGCTGACCGGCACTTGGCCACTGGCACTCACCGGCTACAACCATGGTGCTACCGGTATGGTGCGGGCGGCGCGCACGGTAGGAACAACCGATATCGACGTTATTGTTAAACATTATAAAGGCAGGGCATTTGGGTTTGCTTCGCGCAATTTCTACGCGTCGTTTCTTGCGGCATTGCAGGTCGATAGTCGCGCAGAGGATTATTTTCCCGGTGTTGTGATGGTTGAGCCCGTGCTCTATGACGCCACGGAACCTTCCGATTTTATCTCCGCGTCTCATTTTGCGGACGCACTGGGGATTAGCCTGGAGGAACTCCGACAGCACAACCCCGCATTGATGGACGCAGTCTGGTCGGGTGATAAATACATTCCGGCGGGCTTTGAGGTGCGTGTGCCAGAGGGCCAGATTGATCGCTCCATGGATGAAGCACTGGCTTCACTGTCAATTGTGTCGCGCTACAATCAGCAGAAGCCCGATCGTATTCACCGTATCGTGCAAGGAGATAGCTTGTCCGGCATTGCCCAACAGCATAAGACTACAGTGTCCAGATTGATGACGCTCAACGGTCTGCGTAGTCACCGCATTCGAGCGGGGCAGACCCTGATACTGCCGGGTAGCGTGCAATCAAAGAGCCTCTCCGCGGACCACATAGCGATGACCCGTGCCCATCTGCAAAACGCACCGCTGGAGTATGTTATCCAGCAGGGCGATTCATTGTGGAGTATCGCCCGCCGATTCAATGTTTCAACACAGGAACTGGTTGTCTGGAATGGCCTCTCCAGTAGGGCCTATCTACAACCTGGCCAGAAACTGAAAATTGCGACGTCTGGCTAGTGCAAGGCCGGGGTGGGTTTCTTATTGTCAGGTACGCACTTCACGAAGGTGCCATCGATGAACCCTGATCAGCAGGGCGACAACGCCTACATTTCGAAAAGTGAGCTTCGCACATCTTCACGGGCCGTGCGCCCCCGGGATGCAGCCACCCTCATCATCGTGCGCAGGGACGGTGCGCAACCACGTGTGCTGATGGGTAAGCGCGCAGCTACCCATAAGTTTATGCCGAATAAGTTCGTTTTTCCCGGTGGCAAGGTCGATCGAGCGGATGCTCGTATTCGTCCCCCGCTGGATCTGCATCCGGAGGTGCTGCGGCGGCTTAGCGCAGGTTGTTCGGAAAGCCGCGCGCGTGCGCTTGCGTTGGCTGCAATACGTGAGACATACGAGGAGGCCGGCCTGATCATCGGTGAGCGCGGCTCGGCAACCATTCGCTCGCGCTCGCCCCAGTGGGCAGATTTCTTGAAACACGGCATCAACCCGCGCCTGGATGGACTGCACCTGATTGCCAGAGCGATCACTCCGCCTTACCGCAATCGACGCTTTGACGCACGGTTTTTTATGGTGGATGCGGAGCATATTCAGGGTGATATCCACGACCGCCCAGAAGGATCAGGAGAGCTGCTTGATCTTCACTGGATCGAGCTTGCTGAAGCCAAGTTCATTGAGCAGTTACCCCATATAACCCGGACGGTGCTCAACGCGTTGGAGCAGCGCCTGCAGGCGGGCGCGGGCTTCGCTACGCCGGGGCCATTCGTATACCAGCGTTACGGTAAATCTGTGGTGGGCGATATTTAGCCCCGTTCCCGCCGGTTGCCTTGCGGCATCCGCTTATCATCTTGCCGTTGTGGACGTCGTGCATGCAGCATGAACCTGATGCAGGCAACGGGTGCGATTAGGCAGCCAAGAGAGACCATCCATTTAAACAAGGCGGCATTTCTCAAGGTTGTGTAGCCGAATAATGCAAGCTCTCGTATATCGATCATGACCTGAAGTGAGCCGTAAATATAGGAGGTCAATACAAAACTGAAAAACAACAAGCAGCATGTGATGATAAAAACCTGCTGATTCGACAATAGGCTTCCCACACGTTGCGCGGTGATCAGGTAGCTGCCAAGCACGACTAACTGCAAGGCGAGAAGCAGGATAACATTGCTTCCCCACGCGCTCAGTATGCCATACAGCTGTATCTCCGGTTCGCTCATAGCTTGGATATCCTTGCTGTTATGAAACTAGGATAGACCAGATTTTGACTTATAGCTGTTTACTTTTTACTTTCGGCGCTTTCCTTTTCAAACTCGCCAATAGCTTCTTCTACAGGTCCAAGCATCGAGGCGGCGCGGGGGTAGCCGGCATATTGTGCGATGAAGAGCAGAAACTCTCGCGCTTCCTCGGGGTTGATCTCACCGCGTTTAAGGGATGCCTTAATCTGAATTTTAAAGGTGGTGGGCTCCCCTTTTTCCGCAATAATGCCTAGCAGCAGTATGCGCTTGTCACGCATGGATAGCGTCTCGCGGGTCCACAGTTCGGCAAACAATTGTTTAAGCATTACGTCGGTGAAGGCGTAGCCCTCGGGCGGTACGACTACATCACCGGCGTACACGTCCATAATTTTCTCTTCGCCCAGTGCGCGGCGTTCCTTGTCATTCATAGTGAATCTCCAGGTTACAGTGTAAGCGCAGGTCGTCGGGCCCTAGTCGAGAGTTCCGAAGATCTTGTCGTAAAAAAGGGTGATTGTCGCGTAGTTCCCCTTGTGCATATTTTCATGGTGCACATGGTGCTTGGCAACAACCCAGTTCAGTGTTTTGAAGGGGAAGCGTGGCACATCGAAGTAGACATGATTGATCTGGTTCAGCTGAAAATAAATCACGAAGGTGAGAACGATGGTCCATAGTTGGAACGGCCCCATGATCAGTGATAGCCCAATTACTGTCGCCATGTAGCCGCCGAGGCCGATGAAGGTTTCCAACGGATGGACGTAATGTGCATCGAGATAACAGGGGTTTCGCGCCTGATGGTGTACCGCGTGAACCTGACGCATTGCGCCATTGCCATGGAACCAGAAACGGTGCGCACAGTAGTAAAAAAAATCATACACCATCAGGAGTACGAATCCGTCTAGCAGGATTTGCCACCACGGTTGTGCTTCGAAGGTAATGCAAAAAGGTAATAGCAGCAGGAAAAAAGTAAGGTTGAGATACTTTCCCACATTTCTGCTGGATGCCACCATTGGTGGGTATTTCTCTTTTTTCCAGCGGATTTTATCTTCTACTTTATTGATGCGTCGCATTTCGGCCAGATCCGGATGCTTGAACAGCAACCGTTTACCAATGATAGAAATTGCTACGATCAATCCCAGCGCTGCCACTGAGCCCAGTATGTTGTAATGCTCCCAGAGTATGGAAAGCCACTCGTTGTTCATACTTGCTTACCTCGCGGATTAAGGGGGGAAAGGAGCAGCCTGCCCAGAGCCTGGCTGGTCTGTTCTCCCAATTGTTGTTGTAGTCGGTGCGCCAGCAGACCGATGTCCACTGTGCTATCTGTTTCGAAAACCTCCTGCTCCAGACCGAGGCCGAGATAAAGCGCTCGCAACGTGTCGCTGACACGCTGCAGCCTGTCTTCGCCAATCAGTGCGCCTAATTCTGCTTCCAGCTCCGTCACGCTCAGAACGGAGTCGGCAATCAGCTGGTCTCCCTGGCTGGTGAAACGAAGCACCCGCTGTCTCGCATCCTGCGGGTCTGTCTCACGTCGTAGATAGCCCAGTAATTCAAGCTCGGTGGCAATGGCGCTAATCGCTTGCTTACTCACATCATGTATAGCCGCCATCTGCTGAATGCGGCCACCGGAGGGGCCAATCATGGTCAGCACCTGGCCAAAGGAGAGTTTCAATCCCGGGTGGCCCTTGTCGCGCGTAAGTTCCATCAGGCGCTGTAATGAGTAGTCAGAGAGTCGTGGTAGCAGGCCACCCATCACGTCGCGCCCGGACGACTCATTGCTTTTCGGTGTCAGTCCAAGGCGCAGTTGTCGGTAGAGTTGGCTCAGTGACTGGCTTGCGTCGCTGATGCGTGCCTCGCCGGCTATCTCGGCAAGCTGTCGATCGAGTCCGGCGACGATACGAATACCGTCCCGTCGCAGTCGGATGCCCTCGCTGGACAGTGCAAGGCGGCGTGCCCGGCCATCGGTTGGGTGGGCGCGTCGCTCGATATAGCCTGCCGCCTCAACCTGTTTCGCGGTCTGGTTGCATGCCTGGCGAGAAACACCCAATATTTCAGCCAGATCGGTGAGGCGCTTCTCACCCTCGCCAATCAGGGTGATATAGGGCGCGAAACCCAGTCGCAGATTGGCATGTCCGCACTCCTCCTGCAGCGTATTCATCATACTGGCCTGCAGGTAGCGCGCGACGCCCAGCAGGTGCCGGGAGAAGTTGTGGCGGTAGCGCTCGCGAGCTGAATCCGGCGCGGTGCTTTCCCTTGATAATGCAGTCATGGGCCAGATAGTAAACCTCGATTGACGGCTAGTCAATTCGTATTGACATAATGCAAATGCACTGGCTACACTGCGGACTCGATTTGAGTGGCGCGGGCAGGCGCTATTGGAGAGGAAATGAGCGCAAACACCGGCACCAATAACAACGTGGGCTATATCGGCCTCGGCAACATCGGTAAGCCCTCGGCTCAGCGTCTGATCGGCGGTGCCTTCCACGCGCATGTCTATGATGTATATGCGCCCGCCATGGAAGAGCTAATTGCCGCTGGTGCCACTGCTTGTGAATCGGTCGCGGTGTTGGCCAGTGTTTGTGAGCATATCGGTATCTGTGTCCGGGATGATGCCCAGGTGGAGGCGCTATTGCAGGGCGATGGCGGCATTTTTGCCAACGCCCGACCGGGCACCCTGGTGGCCGTGCACAGTACGGTAACGCAGGCTAATTTGCTGGCTTGGTCGGTACAGGCCGCAGAGCGCGGCATTGATCTTATCGATGCGCCGATCACCGGGGGCGCACACCGGGCCGCCGATGGCACTCTGTGCTATATGGTCGGCGGCAGTGAGGATCAGGTCGCCCGTGGCACACCCGTATTCGAGACCTCGGCTGAAAAAGTGGTTCATGCAGGCCCTGTCGGCTCGGGTATTGCCCTGAAGCTCTGCAATAATTTCATCCAGTACACCGAATTCGTAGCGATGGCGGAGGCGACGCGTCTGGCCCACGCTTGCGGTTTGTCCGGCGATGTCCTGCGGGACGTGGGACTTTCCAACGGTGTAGTTAACGAACAGATGCACATGTTTGTCAGCGGACGCAACGGACTGGCGGGCAACTGCAGTGAAGAGGACATGGAGCAAATATTCGGCACTATGGGCCGCCTCGGGCGAAAGGATCTGGAGTGTGCGCTTACTACCGCTGAAGACAAGGGGGTAGATATGCCTACCGCACAATTTATCTGTGACAGAATTGAGAATGTCTTTCTGGCGAAGGACGAATCGCGACTACCCGAATAACATCAGGAGAGCATGAGATGGAACCGGAAACGAGGCTGTTTATCGACGGCGAACTGTGCAACGCAGCGAGCGGCAAGCGGTACCCCAATATCAACCCCGCGACCGAGGAGGTCATGGGGGAGGTGGCAGACGCAGGGCGCGAGGACATGGACAGGGCTATCGCCGCAGCGCGCCGAGCCTTCGATGAGACCGATTGGTCCACCAATCATGCTTTTCGCTTGCGCTGTCTTGAACAGTTGCACAAGGGCCTGCTGGCTATCGATGAGGCGTTTCGGGTGCAGATCGCGGCCGAGACCGGTGGACCCCTCGGTATTTGCGGTGATATGGGGCCTCAGTGTAAAACCCCGATTGGCTTCATTGAATATACCTTAAAGAGCCTGCCTGAGTACGAGTGGAGCCGGGACCTCGGCGTGGCAGAGATGATGGGCATGCGCAGCCGTCGATTGGTAGAAAAAGAGGCCGTGGGCGTGGTGGCCTGCATTACGCCTTGGAATGTCCCTCTGCAGATCAATTTGGCGAAGTGCATTCCGGCACTGGCGGCGGGCTGCACGGTGGTGCTCAAAGCGGCCCCCGATACGCCATGGTCCGCCACGATGTTGGGACGCGTGATCAAGGAGCAAACCGATATCCCCGCCGGAGTGTTTAACGTAATTACCGCCGCAGACCCGAAGGACGTGGGTGAACAACTGGTTGATGATCCGCGGGTCGATATGATCTCCTTTACCGGATCTACCGGCGTTGGCAAACACATTGCCGCACGTGCCGCTGCCACAGTTAAAAAGGTTTTTCTCGAGCTGGGCGGCAAGTCCGCCAACATCATCCTCGACGACGCAGATCTTAATACCTGTTTGTTAAGTTCACTGGGGGTTTGTTTCCACGCCGGCCAGGGCTGTGCCATTCTTTCCAGATTGTTGGTACCGCGCTCCCGCCAGGCCGAAGTAGAGGAGCTGTTGCCCACGTTTTTCAGCTTTATCGAATACGGAGACCCATCCTCCGATAGCCAGATAATGGGAGCACTGGTCAATGCGCGACAGCGTGAGCGTGTGCTGGGTTACATAGAAAAGGGCAAGGCCGAGGGCGCCCGTCTGCTGATGGGCGGTGGCGTGCCTGAGCACCTCGACAAGGGGTTTTACGTTGAACCTACCGTGTTTACTGACGTAACGAATGATATGACTATCGCGCGGGAGGAAATCTTCGGTCCGGTGCTGGTCATCATCCCCTACGATGATGAGGAGGACGCCATCCGCATTGCCAACGACTCGGATTTCGGTCTCTCTGGCGCCGTCTGGTCTGCCAGCGAAGAGCGCTCTCTGGCAGTGGCGCGACGTATCCGCACCGGCACGATCAATGTAAACGGTGGTATTTTTTATGGCGCGGATGCGCCATTTGGCGGTTACAAGCAGAGCGGTGTCGGTCGCGAAATGGGTCGTGAGGGCTTTGAGGAGTATCTTGAAACCAAGACTTTGGCAATTGGCGTATGAGCCATGGCTTGCGAGATCGGGTTTACATTGTTACCGGCGCCTCGAAGGGCTTCGGTCTCGCCATTGCCCGGCGCCTCGTTGAGCAGGGCGCTCGCGTAGGTATCATTAGCCGTAATCAGGAAGCCGTTGATGAGGCGGTTGCACAGATTGGTATTGAGTACACCCACGGAGCAGCCTGCGACGTGGGATCCAGTGAACAGGTTCGCGAGGTATTTGCGAAATTAAAAAGTCACTTCGGACGGCTTGATGGTTTGGTCAATAACGCCGGACTGGCCACTCCCAACAGCGTGGAAAATTTGGTGGAATCTGAGGTGGTCGCGCAGGTGCAGACCAACTTTCTGGGAACGGTGTTTTGCTGCCAGGCGGCGATTAGCCTGTTACGTGACGGTGATAACCCGCGCATAGTAAATATCTCTTCGGCCAGTGCCTGGCATGACGATGAGATGAGCCATCTTTCGATCTACGCTTCCACTAAAGCAGCGGTCGAACGTTTCAGTCGCGACCTGAGGCTGGAGCTGCAACACGACCAGATCGGTGTCACCTGTGTTCGCCCTGGGGGAGCGATGACGAATTTCTCCGATGGCTGGGATTCTGACGCCCTTGCGGGCGCTCTCGAAGCATGGCGCGATGCGGGAGCCTATCTTGATATGGGCATGGAACCGGAGGACGTTGCGGATGCGGTTTGCTTCGCCCTGGCGCAGCGCGCGGGTGTTGCCGTAGACCTGCTGGAGGTGAGACCCAATAGACTGATCTCCAAGTCAATATTTTAGCAACAGACCCCAAAATAAAAGGAAATACGCATGAGTGATGTACTGGGTTACAAAGGGAAAAACGTGGTGATTACCGGAGCGGCATCCGGCATGGGTCAAGCGGCGGCACAACTGCTGGTGGATCTTGGCGCTGAAGTCTATGCCTTGGACATTGCGGAAATTTCCGCACCGGTGGCAGCCGCCATCAGGGTCGATATGAAAGATGGCGATAGCATTGACAAAGCGGTAGCACAACTGCCGAGTGATATTCACGCGCTGTTCAACTGTGCGGGAGTGCCCAGTCCGCCATTTTCAGCGGAGGAAACCGTGCTGATCAATTTCGCAGGCCTGCGCTACCTTACAGAAGCTTTGGTAGACCGGATGGGCAATGGCAGTGGTATTGCCTCTATAGCCTCAACGGCGGGTATGGGCTGGCGGCCCAATCTGGCGTTAGTAAAGGAATTTCTCGCGCTGGACAACAGCCATAGTGCCGCTGTTCAATGGCTGCAGGCTAACGCTGACAAGGTGCCCGATGGCTACGGCTTTTCCAAGCAATGTATTATTGTTTATACCATGCACATGGCCAGAGAGCTGGCCAAAAAGGGTATTCGTATTAACTGTATCGCACCATCGCCGACAGACAGCGGTTTTATGAAAATCTTAAAGGGGGAAGGACAGATTCCCGACGAGGCAGTGGAACTGTTCCTGCCGTCAAACGGACAGTACGCAACCGGTGCGGAAATGGGCGCGCCATTGGTAATGCTCAATAGCGCGTTGGCGAGTTTTGTTAGCGGGAATAATCTGCCGGTGGATTTTGGTTACTGCGCAGAGGTGACCATGGCGCAGCGAGACGATCTGCTGGGTATTGCCTGAAATGAAGGTACTGATGGTTGGCGGCACAGGTCTGACAGGCGCTCATGGCGCACTGTACTTACGTGAGAACGGTCACGATGTGACTCTGGTGTCGCGGGCAGAGCCTACGCTTGCTTGTTTGCAGGACTTTGCGCATATCGCCGCGAACTATACAGACGATGAAATAGCGCCGAATGTGCTCTTTGGTTTTGATGCGCTGGTATTTGCAGCCGGCGCAGACATACGTCAGCTTCCTCCTGATGAAAATGAGGATAGTTTTTTTCAGCGCGTGAACAGCGAGGCGATCCCGCGGTTCTTTGCCAATGCCAGGGCGGCTGGGATACCACGGGCAGTTTATATCGGTACTTATTATCCGCAGGTTGTGCCTCAACAAATCGAGAGCAGTGCCTACGTGCGCTCGCGTCATCTTGCAGACGAGGGCCTGCGGGCATTGAACAGCGATAGCTTCAGAGTCTGCAGTCTGAATGCGCCGTTCATTATCGGTCATGTGCCCGGTCTGGCGCAGCCTCACCTCGAGGCGCTGGTGCATTACGTGTCGGGTCAAATTGAGGGTTTGCCGCTGGTGGCTCCCGCAGGGGGAGTCAATCATATAACCAGTCGCTCCATGTCAGAGGCGATAGCGGGTGCACTGGCTCGCGGGGAAGGTGGCAGGGCTTACCTTGTCGGCGACGAGAACCTGAGCTGGAAAACCTATCTCGAGTATTTTTGTGAGGCTGTGGGTAATCCGCAGGATTTGCCGGTTTCTGAAGAGGAGCACCCGATGTTCCCGGATGCCATTCTCTACGCAGGTCGTAATATAACCATTAGTTACGAACCGGATAATGGCGAGCTCGAATACAGTCGCGGTCATGTGCGCGCGGCGATCAATGAAATTGTTGCAGCGTGCTCATGACCACAGACGTTGCCCCGTAAGGAGCCGATATGGCCAGCTTGACTAACGAGAAACTGCGCGCGACGGCCGATAAATTGATTGCAGCCCATGAAGAGGCATCCCGGAGCGACGATTGGCTGTTCTTCGTCGATGAGATATACGCGGCTGACTGTGTGTACACCTGCGAGTACGCGGGTGTCATGATGGTCACTGCTAACGGGATCGACGAGATTAAGGCGACGCACTACGGCCGCGATATGCAGGTTGGGTGGGAAGGTTGGACCTTTCCCTACCTCGGTGTCTATACGGGTACGGGAAACCGCCTGGTGACGCACTGGCTGAATCGAGGGCCGGGTCAGCGCGCTGATGGTAGTCATTTTGAAACGCCCGGGATTTCGTTTATTACATTGGATGATGAGGCGAGAATTTGCCGGCAGTTCGATATGTTTGATCTCGCTCATCAGATGAAGCTCTGTGATGAGCTTGAATCCGCCGGTTTGCTTTCGTCTCAGCTCAAGGCGCAGTGGGTGCTGCCGATGAAGGGAAAACTGGAAGCGCAACTCGCACAAAACCGCTAACAGAGCCCGGGTGGCCCAGGGGAGTTATCTATGGAGAGCGTCCGCATAAAAAGTGTCGCTGTCTCGCTATTGATAGTGTGCCTGTTACTGGTGCAGGTCTCTCATGGCGCCGATGCAAATGGCAACTACCGGATTATGACCACCGACCTTGTCAAAAGTTGCGCAGCGTTGAATGCCGCGGTCACTCTGGCTCAGGTAGAGGATAGCTGGGCTCCTTTGCATGGTTTTTCGTTGTACACCATGGGTTATATCACGGCAGTTAATCGACTGGCTTTTGACACCTATGATCTTGCGGCAGGTAAAAACCCGAAGAATCTGTTACTTTGGTTGGAGCGCTATTGTGAGGCTTACCCGGGCAAGAGCACGGATGAAGCGTTACACGAATTGGTGAAAGAGCTTTACTCGACGAGGCTTGCTTACCCTAGGTGATACGCGATGAAGTGCGCAGTTGGGCTTCTGCGTTTTTTTAGGGCTCGTTCGATTCGACATGTATCTTGCGCCACTGGCCCTCGGAATAATACATGCCGTGCTTTTCTGCACACGCCGCCTTACTGTCTTGCTCCAGGCCGCCAACAGCGCTGATGCCCGCAGCGGCATTCATGGATTTCTCAAGATTAATGCAGCGTTCCATGATTTCCGTGTTTTTTGCAAGGTGGGCTTCCAGTTCGTCACGTTCATCCTCCTGAGCGGCCGTAATCCAATACCACAATACAACGGCGAGGCCTGTAAGCAGTAGCACCGTAGTTTTTTTCATTATGGTTGTTTCCCCCGCCGTGCCACTGTTCGCAAGCCCGGCTGGGGGTACGCGGTGCTTTGAGCAACTTCGGCATTGAGTACACTGGAGCTTATGGTATAGGTCTAGGTCTTTCGCGCGCCTTTTGTCTGCTCTGGCAAGCCCCCGGCACTCGCTATACTATACTGTGGCGCGGCCAGTAAGAATAATTCGATAATACAGCTTTGGAGGGGTTATCAATGGCTATGAGCTCGAAAGAGGTTCAGACCCTGAAAGACCTCATGGAGTATGAGGCCGAGCGTAAAGCGCCCCCGGAGGGTTTTCCCGACCTGCCCGATATACCTGCCGGGCGATATGTAGACCTGCGATTTTTTGCGCTGGAGCAGGAACACGTCTGGCGCAAGAGCTGGCTGCTCGCGGCGCACATCGACGAGTTGCCGGAACCGGGTTCTTTTCGGTTGTGGGACATCACCGGACAGCCGGTGGTTCTCATTCACGGAGACGAAGGAACGATCAACGCCTTCTACAACACCTGTCGACATCGAGGCGCGCCCGTGGTGACAGAGCGCAGTGGCAGCAAGCGGCGATTTGTTTGTCCTTATCATGGTTGGTGCTACAGCCGTGAAGGAGAGCTGCTGGCCGTGCGTGATTCCGAGGATTTCGGCAATCTGGATGTCTCGACCCGGGGACTCAAGTCTATTCGCTGCGAACGCTTTGGAAATCTTATCTTTGTAAATTTTGATTCACAGGCGCTCAGCCTGCTTGACTGGCTTGGCCCGATTGCGGATGAATGGAAGGAATTTCAGTTTGAAAACTGCCGCCTTGCGGCTCGCCATGTGTTCGATCTCAACTGTAACTGGAAGATTGCCATGGAAGCCAACACGGAGGTTTATCATGTACGCAGCATTCACCCGCACACGGTGTCGCCAATTCTCGATGATCGACGCAATGTAAATACGCTGTACCGCCATGGCCACGGTCGCATGATAGCGCCAACCCCCAAAGGGAAGGTGGCGCTTGACGTGATGCCGGTATCACCGGACATCGCCCAAATCGACACGGTGGGTGAGCTGGGGCGAACCTGCACCCAGTCCTACGGCCTGTTTCCCAACTGGGTATCACCCCTTAGTCAGTATGCGATTCCGCCGATACTATTTTGGCCGAACGGTATCAACAAATGTCGGATGGAAACCTGGACTATGGCCCCCCAGTGGAAAGAGGGTTTGCAGCCGGATTTCTGGACAGAGAATAATGGCACTGAGCTCTCCGCCGTTCTGAAGGAAGACACCCAGTTCGGCGAAAAAATCCAGACGTCTATGGAATCACGAGGCTTTGAGGGGGTGCCCTTGAGCTATCAGGAGGCGCGTATCTATCACTGGAATCAGGCAGCGGATCGCATGATCGGCATAGAGAATATTCCGCCAGAACTCCGTGTCGAGCAGGTGATCGGCGATGAGTGGATCTACCCTAGCGACCCTAGGCGACAATATCTTTAGCACTCGAAAAAATATGTAGCGGGATGAAAAGAAAAGGGAAAGCCGAGATGATCGAAACCAAAAAGACCTTCTGTCGCTTCTGTCACGTGTTTTGTGGCCTGGAAGTCGATGTCGAAAAAAACCGCGTGGTGGGTGTCCGCGGCGATCACGATAACCCTGTTTCTGAAGGCTATACCTGCCCCAAAGGCCGCGCCGAGCACGAGCGTATCAATCACCCGGATCGATTGCGTGTGTCGCAAAAAAAAGTTGATGGGCAGTTCGTCGATATCGATTCTTCTAGAGCTATCGAGGAAATAGGCGATAAGTTACGCGCTATTATCGACGAGCATGGCCCAGAATCGGTAGCCGTGTATGTGGGTTGCGGCGGTCATCGCACCTCGGCCGGGGGCCCGTGGTATATCGCGAAATGGCTCGAAGCCTTCGGCTCCCCGCGCCTCTACACCTCCCTGACCATTGATTCTCCGTCCTTGATCATTGCCTACGATCGCCTGTTCGGAGGGCCTCTGCCACTGGGTGTATTTGATATCGAGCATGCGGACTGTGCCCTGTTTGTAGCGACCAACCCGGTGGTGTCGCACCATTGGACTATGCCCCAATCCAACCCCTTTACGCGGTTAAAGAAAGCGCTGAACCGGGGTATGAAACTGGTGGTTATCGACCCACGCAAGTGCGATGTTGCCGAGCGGGCCCATGTGCACTTACAGGTGAAGCCCGGTGAGGATGCTAGCCTGCTGGCCTGTCTCATTCGTGAGATTATTGATAACAAGTGGTATGACGCTGAGTACGTGAATCACTATGTCAGTGGTTTCGATGAGTTGTACGAGGCGGTGAAACCTTTTACTTTGCAGTACACGGAGCACCGCACGACCTGCGCTGCGTCGGATATCGTGGAGGCTGCGCGCATCTTTGCGACCGCCAAGAGTGGCGCCGCTGCCTCGGGTACTGGTCTGCACATGGCGCGCCACCAGAATCTGACTACGCAACTGGTTCAGACACTCAACGCCCTGTGCGGCCGCTTCGATCGTCGCGGTGGCATGGCACGTATCGCGGGCACGCTCGGCCCCAAACTGCCTTCGGAGGGCAACTCGCCATTGCCCGTATCGATGCGTACAGAGCAGCGTTCGCGCGTGCGCGATATCCAGGGGATTACGGGCCTGTTTGGTTATCAGGAAATGCCTACTAACACACTGGCCGATGAGATTCTGACACCCGGCAAAGGGCAAGTGAAGGCGCTTATTGTTAATGGTGGTAATCCCGCGCTGGTGTTCAGCGACACAGACCACACCCTTAAAGCGCTGGAGGAACTGGATTTGCTGGTGGTGAATGATCTCTTTATGTCGGCTACGGCCAGGCATTCGGACTACGTGATGGCAGTGACGCACCCCTTCGAAAGAGTGGATATCCCGATGCTATCTGACAATTACTATCCGTTCTCTTTCAACCAGTACTCTGAAAAGATGGTGGAGCCACAGGACGATGTGATCGAAGAGTGGGAATTTTTTTGGCGTGTGGCCCAGCGTATGGGCAGCGGTTTCAGCTTGCCGGGTATAGACGCCGACGATGCGCCAACAGCGGACGAGGTTATCCGCGCCCTGACGCCGTCCGCCCGTATTTCACTGCAGGAACTCAAAGACGCGCCCGCGAGCGGCAGGGTATACGACGCCGGTATTCCGGAGGTGGGTGGTGTGATTCCCGATATGATCGGCCATGCAGACAGGCGGCTGGCCGCCGGTCACCCGGAGGTCATTGCGGAACTTTCCGAGGTCTACGCCGAACCCGTGCTCATCGGCGGCGCCTACCGGGAGGGACAGAATTTTGATTTTCGCCTGATTACCTACCGCATGCCCGAGGTGTATTGCACCACCGGAAACAACCTGCCCAGCCTGCGCCGCAAGCGCCAGTATAATCCGGCGCTTATGAGCCGGGAAGACATGGCCCGATTATCTCTCAGTGACGAGGATCTGGTGACTATCGAGAGCGGTCACGGAAAAATTGAAGCGGTGGTGGAGTGCAGTGATAAAGTTGCGCGGGGTACCATCGGTTTGGCTCACGGCTGGGGCGACCCTGCCGATCCGCGCCCGACCAGGGAGAAGGGCAGTAACGTACAGCAACTCATCCCGCGAGATGTCGACTTTGATAAAGTCACAGGCCTTGCACAGCAAAGCGCATTTGCAGTGAATGTGTATCCCGTGTGATATGAACTGAGCGAAGATGTCACTGCGAAGGCGATTTCCCGCCCTATAACGACATTGGCCTCGATCTTCATCGAGGCCAATGCGTGAGGCGCGCCTTTGCTGGCGCAATACGTGAAGCCTACAGGTCGCGATGCAGGTCGAAGCGATCCAGTTGCATTACCTTGACCCACGCAGCGACAAAATCATCGGCCATACGCTGTTGCGCGTCATCAAAGGCATAGGCCTCTGCCACTGCCCTCAATTCTGCGTTGGATCCAAAGATAAGGTCTACCGGAGTTGCGGTGTACGTTACCTCACCGCTTTCGCGATCTACCCCTTCGTACAGCCCATCGGTGGCCGACTTCTGCCACGTTGTGGACATATCCAGTAAATTAACGAAAAAATCATTCGTCAATGCGCCTGGGTTATCCGTCAGTATGCCTGTGCTTGAATCGACCGAATTGACGTCCATCGCGCGCATGCCGCCGACCAGTACTGTCATTTCCGGAACGGTCAGGGACAGTTGATCGGCCTTATCGATGAGCATTTCAGTCGGCGGACGGTAGCTGCGCGACACATCGTAGTAGTTGCGGAAGGCATCTGCGGTCGGCTCCAGCAGCGCGAAGGACTGCAGATCCGTCTGTTCCTGTGTGGCATCAGCACGGCCGGGTACGAACGGCACGTCGATCTCAATGTCCGCTGCATCGGCGGCCTGCTCAAGCCCGACAGCGCCACCCAGCACAATCAAATCGGCGAGGGATACCTTTCTGCGACTGCCGTCATTGAATGTCTCCTGCACTCCTCGCAGGGTCTCGAGGACCTCTGCCAGCTCCGCGGGGTTATTCACCGCCCAGTCCTTTTGAGGCGCCAGCGCGATGCGTGCACCATTGGCACCGCCGCGCATATCGCCAGCTCGAAAGCTGGCGGCCGACGCCCAGGCCGTTCGCACAAGCTCTTGTGCGCTGAGGTCGGTTTTGGCAATTGCCTTCTTCAATTTCTTTATATCCCGATCAGTGATCGGGTCGCCTTCAACCGCGGGAATCGGGTCTTGCCAGATCAATTCTTCTTCTGGGAATTGATCACCAAGATAACGGGCACGAGGGCCCATGTCTCTATGGGTAAGCTTGTACCAGGCTTTGGCGAATGCGCGTTGGTATTCCGCCGGGTCGGCGAGAAAGCGCTCGGCGATCGCCCTGTACTGGGGGTCTACTTTTAATGCGATATCCGCCGTTGTCATTACGGGCGGATTCGATTTTCCTTTCACGTGTGCATCCGGCACCGCGGTGTGCAGGGCTTCATCCTTGGGAATCCAGATGATGGCTCCCGCCGGGCTGCGTGATTGTTGCCACTCAAGGTTTAGCAGGTTTTGCAGGTACAGGCTGGTCCACTGGGTGGGAGCCTGGGTCCAGGCGCCCTCGAGACCACTGGTGGTGGTATCTTCTGCGTTGCCTTTGCCGCAGCGATTCTTCCAACCAAGCCCTTGCTGCTCAGTGGGGGCGGCGGCGGGCTCCGGGCCGACACAGTCCGCGGGCTTCCGCGCGCCGTGCATCTTTCCGAACGTGTGTCCGCCTGCGATCAGTGCCAAAGTTTCCTCGTCATTCATCGCCATGCGCCCGAAGGTCAGGCGAATATTGGCTGCAGAACCTGCAGGATCCGGTTTACCCATGGGGCCCTCCGGATTGACATAGATCAGGCCCATGTGCGTCGCTCCAAGCGGACGTTGCAGTTTGCCATCGTTGTCACGACGGTCGCTCGCCAGCATTTTCACCTCGGGCCCCCAGTAGACAATATCCGGCTCCCATTCGTCGGTGCGGCCACCGGCAAAGCCATAGGTTTCAAAGCCCATATTTTCCAGCGCGACGTTTCCCGCAAGAATCATGAGGTCCCCCCACGACAAGCTTTCACCGTACTTTTGCTTAACCGGCCACAGCAGTCGCCTTGCTTTGTCCAGATTACCGTTGTCTGGCCAGCTGTTGAGAGGATCAAATCGCATTTGGCCGCCATCGCCGCCACCACGACCATCCAGGGTGCGATAGGTGCCTGCACTGTGCCATGACATGCGTATGAAGAACGGGCCGTAGTTGCCCCAGTCCGCTGGCCACCAGTCCTGCGAGTCGGTCAGCACCGCATCGATATCGGCCTTTACGGCGTCGAGATCCAGTGTGTTAAAGGCCGCGGCATAGCTGAAGTTGTCGCCCAGCGGGTTGGAGCGACTGTCGTGATCGCGCAGCGGTGCGAGGTCGAGCTGGTCAGGCCACCAGAACTGGTTGCTGCGCGGCTGCTCCAGATCGATGGTGCCGACGTCAGCGGCCCCGGCCGGTTTGGCGGTGTTTGCAGTGGCGGATAATGCGAACAGCGTCATCGTCCCCGCTATGGCCGCAGACAAACTTAGTCGCGTGTGTTTCATTCCATTACTCCTTCGTTGGTCTTGTAACAAGGCAAGGGCGAGGGGCCCTGTAATACTATAAACTCATAGAGTGGAGAGGATAGCGGCCAGCGTCAGTTTACGCCATTTAAATGTCTGTATGGCGTCAATAGGGAGGCACTATTATTGCGATTGTATAAAAACCAGCATTGGCCAGGTCTCTGCGTGATTGCACCCTTGCACCGGCATCCGCAGATACCTCCTGAAGGCTAAAAATAGATAGCAGAATCGGTGTTTTGTCGGGGCGCGCTGCTTATTAGGGATGGCGTTTCAGGCGTGCGTGTCTCGAGAGAGGACCTCGGGGCTTTAGACGAGGCGGGCTAGATCGTGCGTTTCAGTAATCCGCCACGGTGTCCGGGACGAGTATCCAGCCCGCCTCGCCCGCTTCCAGTCGATAGCCGATCTGCCGCGTGCCGCCCGAGGGCGCGGAGTTCGTGTCTTGCTCGGTGTAAACAGGAAAGCGCCGCGCCAAACGGTTCTCGACAATGGCAAATTCGTCATGTCCGCCATAACCGTCAGCGGCACCGGGCGTTTCGTCCAGCGCCGGCAGGTAAACCGGTGTCAGTGACTTCCCCCCGTTCACTGCGTAGGCGACCAGCGAGCCGTAGCTGCCGCTTCCAGCGCTACTGACAAACACATAGATCTCCGGCCAACCGTTTGCGTCCAGATCAGCAATCTCGGCCGCGGTAACTGCACCATCCAGCGATGTATTTATGGTGTCTGCCGTAAAAGGCAGTCCCCTCGGAGTAATTGTGAGTTCGTTGAGCGATCCTCCGTGGGTGGCGGACATTGTGAAAGAAATGGGCGCCTGCAAAGCGAGCGTGCATCGACCCGGCGTTGTCAGGGCCGCTGCGTCGCAGGCAAATGCTGTTGATGCCCACATCACGTAGAGGAATGGCAGACGGTTTGTCATAGACGGTAGTTTGAATAATTGCCCGTCCTGGCCCAAGCCTTTTTGACGATAAACCGGGCGACCCTCCTCATCGAGGTAGTTGCCTGGAGCATCGCCAACGGGCGTGAAGTTGAATTTCTGACCACCCGCAAAGTAGATGCCAATATAGCCCTGCCGCTGAGAAAAGCTGCAGGGCGAGGTGCGTTCAGGCAGGTGGTCGCGACTCGCTGAAAAGCCGCAATGTGCTGCATCGCTGTCTGCGCTGGCAGGCCAGGAGGTCAGGTGCACCGCGAGCACAGCTGCAATCGATAGCCACCACAACGAAGGATAATAGGTGGTGTGTAATCTTTGGTTCGTATTAATCATCTCGTTTCCCGTTGTCTGTGCACGGTGGTGACCTACTGCCAGTTTGACCTTGTTTTAGGCCTGTGCCAAATGGCATGGTGAAAGGGCGTTATGCGTATACCCCATTCAGTGCGGGTGTAATATACTCGTGTGAAAGGACAATACCTGTCCCGCTCTGCGCAGAGTCTGGTGGCCATGATGCGGATGCGTGGGTCGCCGTGCAGGGTGTGCCATTGCAGGGCGCATCCCGGTGACATAGAGGAGTTGCGATGATCGAGTACCTCAATCCGGACGCAAGCGTAGGCGTGGAGGAAACGCCCTACGAGCTGTCTTTGGTAATGGACGAGGGAGAGACGACCCCTATTGGGTTGCTCGCCAATGGATTCCCCGATTCGGTAGAGTTCCTCGATGAACTCGGTGCTGCACTGTGCAAGCTTCGACCCGGCATTGAGGTGCATGCGTTCAACAAGGGCAATGCAACGGTGCCTGCCAACGAACAATTACTGGGAGAAATCGGGGGCGAGTGCGTGGGAGTGGTTGCCGCCTACGGTCACTGAGGATCCTGCACCACCGGCACCGTGCGTGACGGCATCAATTTTGCAAACCGAGGCATCCCGGCGGTGGCTCTAGTGACGGAAGAATTCTGGTCTCAGGGAGACTTTGTCGCCAGCTCACTGGGCATGCCGAATGTTCCCCGAATCAAGCTTCCCCATCCTGTTGCCGGCACTGGCGCGGTGAATATCCGCGAGGTCGCCGAATCGATTGCACCCTTGGTAATTAATGCATTGGAGGGTGCTGATGACTGAACTGCTCTCGGCTGTGGATGAGGCGCAGGCGCTTGAAGATCTTCACAAGCGCGGTTGTACAGACGGGCTGCCGGTGGTCATACCTGTCCGCGAACGTGTTGATCGCATGGTGCTGGCGTCGGGACTGGATGGCGACATGGTGCTGGGTACGATGGGTCCCGGGCATGGTATTGCTACGATCGAGCAAGTCGGCGTCGCTGCGGTGATGGCCGGCTGTTTGCCCGACTATATGCCGGTGGTGGTGGCGGCGGTAAAAGCGGTTATCGACCCGCGCTTTGACTTGACCGAAATGCAGGCGACCACACACTGCACGGCTCCCCTTATGATTGTGAACGGACCCGCCCGCAATAGCTGCGGGCCGATCGCCTCCGGCACCGGGGCACTGGGCCCCGGTCATCGCGCCAACGCCTCTATCGGTCGCGCCCTGCGTCTGACCATGATCAATATCGGCAAGGCTCGCCCGGGCAGCTCTGATATGGCGCTGCTGGGGCACCCGGGTAAATTCACCTACTGTTTGGCCGAGGACGAGGAGAACAGCCCCTTCCCACCACTGCACTCGGACCTCGGTTTCGATACGCAGGACAGCGTTGTGACCGTGGTTGGCGCGGAGGCGCCGCATTCGGTGATTTTTGCCGGCGACGGTGATGATCCGCATGCTTACAAGGTGCTGTTGGACCTGTTGGCCATGGGGTTGGCGAATGCGCCCAGCAATAATGCGATTCTCACCGGCGGCGCTGCGGTCGTCGTTTTAAACCCTGAGCACAGCGCGGTGCTCGGCAAGGCCGGGCTGAGCCGGCAGGATATTGCCAGTGAACTCTATGAGCGTTGCTTTCTTGAGGGTGAGATGGTCAAGCGCCTGATGGGGGCATTTGCCGGTGACAATCCGCAACGCCGCATGGCCTTCAGAAGCCCTGATCAAATCCTGATCCTGCAAGCCGGCGGCAGCGGGCTCTACTCGATGGTCATGCCGTCCTGGTGTGCCGGAGCCCATGCCAACAGCGCGGTCAGCATCAGAGTGGAGGCGGATATTTTCTGCGAGATTCCCGGTCTGGCAGATAGTTGAGGCGGCACTTTGTCGCAGCGCTTGCGTGGCTGCGTCATTCGAGGCACACAAAAAATCCGGATAGTCGCTGCGAGGGTTCTGGGACGTCAGCCGGTTTGCTGCGCAGCGCGCCGACTATCAAGTGCCTTGATGCCCGTCGCCTTTCATGTGCTAGCCAACGCCGTATACTAGCATTCAGGCTTTCCCTGTAAGGAGTTAGATCTGTGCAGCACTGGTCACGTCGGTTTGTTATGAAGAGCCTCGGTGCGGCGGTTTTGCTCGCCGGCCATCCGGCAGCGATAGGCCTTAGCCGGCGTGCGATGCCGGTTGGCAAGCAGACGGCCACGTTTATCGAACACAACGACCTCCCCTGGGCACTCGAGACGCGCCGCGGTCAGTTTGGCTTCGGACCGATCACCCCGGTCTCCCACTTTTTTGTGCGCAACAACCTGCCGATGCCTCCGCCCTCGGTCACCGATGAGGGAGACCATTGGTCCTTTCAGGTCTCGGGTTGTGCGGAAGCGGGTAGCCTGACCTTGGCGGACCTCAAGGGAATGAACGTGCAAACCATTGCCAACGTGGTGCAGTGCTCCGGTAACGGGCGGGCGTTTTTCCCCCATCACCCCTCTGGCTCCCAGTGGGGTGTGGGTGGGGCGGGATGCGCGCTGTGGACGGGTGTCAGGGTTGCGGATATTTTCGAACGTTTTGGTGGCGTTGTGGATGCTCCAGCGTTCCTGACTGCAACGGGCGGCGAACAATTGCCGGAGGGTATTGCCAGAGATGCTGTGGTAGTCGAGCGATCGGTGCCTATCGAAAAGGGGCTGCGGGACTGCCTGTTGGTTTGGGAAATGAACGGGGCGCCCTTGCCCGCTGTCCATGGAGGGCCGCTGCGTCTTATTGTTCCGGGTTACTTCGGCGTTAACAATGTCAAATGGGTCAGACAACTCGGTGCAACTGGGCAGCAATCGACTGCAAAAATTCAGCAGTCGGGTTACCGCCTCAGGGCACAGGGCGTGACAGGCGGCCCACAACATCCCTCGATGTGGCGGATGCCGGTTAAGTCCTGGCTGAATGGCCCCGGGGCCGATGACCAACCTGTTCTGGCCGGTAGCGCGACGCTCTATGGTGTTGCCTTTTCGGGAGAGCGCGGTATCAGTGCGGTGGAAGTGTCTAGTGATGCGGGCGACAGCTGGCAGGTTGCGAAATTGGTAGGCCCCGATCTGGGACCCAATGCCTGGCGTACTTTCAGCCTGCAAACAACACTCGATACCGGTATACACCGGTTTGTGAGCAGGGCAACCGATACCGAGGGTGCGCAGCAGCCAGAGCAAACTCAAGACAACCAGCGGGGTTATGGGCATAACGGCTGGGGCGATCATGGTTTAACGATTACCGCAGTGAAGACGCTACCGGAGCGTGAGTTGATTGCAACCGCGGAGCGCGCGTCCGTGGTACCCGCCACCCCGGTCCAGACGCCCCCTGTGCTGGTGCTGTCAGATCAGGCCCTGGCGGGAAAGGCGATCTTTGACAATCAAGCGCAACCCGGATGTGGTGTCTGTCACAGCCTTGCAGCCTCCGATGCTCGCGGCGCGGTCGGTCCCAATCTTGATACCCTCAAGCCAGGACTCGCGCAGCTGCGCAATGCTATCACCCAGGGAGTGGGCGCGATGCCCGCCTATGGAGGGCAACTTAGCCCCGTTGAAATCGATGCATTGGCAGCGTATGTATTTGAGGCCAGCCAGTAGAGCGGGTCGCAGCCAGAAAGCCCCGTGCTTGTGGTTTTCACGAGAGCAAGTCTGGTGGTGATTGCCGGGCACGCTGTGAGTCGGGCATACAGCGGATGCGACAGCAGACGCCACGAGTCATCGTGTGAGCGAGTCAACTGAGTGATGTGGAGGCAAAGCATGACCGAACAGTTCAAGAGTATCACTGAGACACAGTGCACCAACCCACCGGCGCGTTATGACGATCTAACAGTGCTGATGCTTAACTGCACACTTACACGCTCTCCCAAGATGTCCCACACCGAAGGACTGCTGCATAGGGCCGACGAGGTTTTCAAGGCCAACGGCGTCGCCAGTGAAATATTGAGGCCGGTAGATTACGAGATACCGGCAGGCCTGGAGCAGGACTACGCAGGAGAAGACGGCTACGAACGAGACGACTGGCCGAACATCCAGGCCAAAATTGATGCCTGCGATATCTTGATCATCGGCACGTCCGTATGGCTCGGAGAGAAAAGCTCTGTGTGCAACCGCGTCCTTGAGCGGATGTACGGTTACACCCATTCGTTCAATGATAAAGGTCAGTACAGAGACTACGGCAAAGTAGGCGCAACCCTGATCACGGGCAACGAAGATGGTGTCAAGCATTGTGCGATGAGCATCCTGTTTTCTTTGTCCCACATCGGCTACACCGTGCCGCCGCAGGCGGACGCGGGCTGGATGGGAGAGGCGGGCCCGGGACCTTCCTACATGGATCCCGGCTCAGGCGGGCCGCAGAACGATTTTACAAATCGCAACACGACCTTCCTGGTCTGGAACTGTCTGCATCTTGCGCGAATGTTGAAAGACGCCGGAGGGATTCCCGCGCACGGTAACCAGCCTGAAAAATGGTCAGCGGGCTGCAAAACCGACTTTCATAGCCCGGAGCACAAGCGCTGACAGGCCTCCGATGCGGACGCAGTTTGATCATAGCGGTCGATAGATTCTTATCCGGTTGCAGCGCAATGCCGAGACGGCAGCCGCGGCAGACAGGCGTGTTCACAGACCGACGGGAACGGCGACTTCATTGCGTCTGTTCCAGGGTAGCGTCCAGGGCGGGTTGTACTGATTGAGGAAGGGTTCTCCCACGGGCTGAATATTGTTCGCTTCAAGCACCGCCAGCAGCTCGCGTGATTTTTCTTCCACCCTCCCTTTGGTGGCCCAGCCGCCGAACTCGATGACCGCTAGGCGTCGCGCGGGCACCGCGTGCAGGCTCACGCTCTGGTCATTCGGGGAGGGCAACTGAGCCATCGCGTACTGTGAAGGCAGAGTGAAGGCCATGTAGCCGTCGGCGGTCGTGTGGGTTTCCACCGGCGCCGTCATGGCAATGGACTGTTCTTGCGTGTTGCCGCCGAAGATATAATTAGCGAGGCGGCGGAAACTGCTGGAAGACGAGTCGTCAGAGGCCATGGTCGTTCTGGCCTGTATGCTGGCGGCATAGTCTCTAAGTTCGACGTTGTCGATTTGCTGCGTGGTGTCGTAGGCGGGTTCCTCGATGGCGTATCCCATAGCCGCAAAGCCGGCTAATCCCAGAACAATGAAAAAGTGCTTGAAGGTCATGGTGTTGCTCCCTGTAGCGCGCCTTAAGGAATACGCCAAGCGGGCGGGGTCAGTTCATCGCTTTTTTGCACACTTGCCAGTGGCGCGCCCGGGCGCCGGGGAAACGTGCCCTCCCGCGCCCGCCGTGCTCCCGGTGGTATCACGAGTTGATGTGCCGCGCCGTTTTGCGCATTCGCAGCGGTGCCTCGACAGTTTGGCGCGGGTTTTGTCCCCGATCACGTGCAGGCCTGTCGTGCCCGTGTGAGAATCTCCAGGTGCTTTACCGCTGCCTGATCGACTGTCTCGAGCAGCTCGCGACGCTGGTGCCGCCAGCGCTGGTAATCGGGCGTTTGTGCGGATTCGAGCAGCGCTTCGAGCACAGCCACCGCGTCGACGAGAGTCGCTAGCTGTTGAGCGGTGCGGCCCGAGCGTGGCAGTACCTCTTGCCTGAAATAGGCAGTGGCATCTGCCAGCAGAATCGTACGTGTGGTATGGATCGGCGGCCGACACGGCAAACGGTCATTGACCGGGTTGTGTAGCGACGATTCCGCTGCGTGCAGCCAGTCGTGGCGCGCAGCAAGCCGCTGTAGCGTGTGTCCTGCCCGGGCGCCGGCGATCTCCCCCAGCGCAAGTTCCAGAGCAAGATTGTCGTGACGGTAATCACCCTGCAGCCAGCGGACCACCATGTCAGTCAGACGATGGAGGGCAGCCCGGGCGCGAGCCACGTCCACGGCGGGGTACTCGCCGGGTCTCGGGTGAGTATTCCAGAATGCGCGAAATGCCGGGCCGGATAAAGTGGCTTGAAAGATTTGTCCGGGTAAAGTGCTCTTTTCATAAAGCCACTTGTCGTGCAGCTGGTTTGCTGTGGCGATGTTGCCCTGCTGCCGCTGTAGCGCGATACAGTCCGGCGCGAAGTGCAGAAATTCCAGTTGCAGCAGAAGGCGTTGAGAGGCCTTCGCCTTTTTTCCGAGAGAACTGCCACGTTTGATGAGGGTGGTTTTCAGCGCGCAGTGGCGCAGTGACGTAAGGTCGAGAGTGACCGCGCCTGCGAGATTTGGGCGCGTTGTCAAGGTGATGTCGGGAGGCGGGGCGGGGGCTTGAGTCAGTGAGCTGCGCTCTATCGACGTCGACAGGGCGATCGCCAATCGGTTGATGTATATCTCGAGCGCTGTCTCGGTCGGACTCCGCTGGCAGCTGCCCAGCAACAGGCAGGCGCTGCAAAACAGGAAAAGCGGCCGGAGCCGCAGTGCGCGCTTGCCATCGTGAAAAAGGACCATGTGCCATTACCCCTGAGTTTGGCAGTTCCTTATAAACCAGAACTAGCAAGGGCGGGACATCATATTCGTTCGAGTATGCGTTTCGGGTTGTGCTCGGGTCAGGCGAGCTTTTCCTGCGCGCGCAGGAACCAGTCGTTGAGGTGGGTACAGTTCTCCGGGATGGACTCCTTTATCCACCCCATAAAGCCGATGGTGACGTAGAGATCGATATCCGCCGCGGTGAAGTTGTCGCCGGTAAGCCAGCGGGAGGTAGCCAGATGTTCATCCAGCATTGGCAGGGCGAAGTTGATCTGCAGGCGGCCGCGTTCTGCCAGATCAGGAATTTGCGGCAGGTCCTGGGGGCCGGGCAGTGCCCGGTTTACAAACCCCTTGCTGCGGTTGCGGAACACACTGGCAACAGCTTGGGTCAGGCCGGTGAAGAGTTTATGACACCAGCTCATAACCTGCGCGCGCTCCAGCGGTGTCTGGCCCAGGAGCGGCGGCTGCGGGTGCAAACCCTCGAGATAGGTATACATGCCCACCACCTCAGTGAGCACGGTTCCATCGTCCAGTACCAGGGCCGGCACGGTACCCGCCGGGTTAACCTGCTTGTAAGCATCACCCAGATGCTCCCCTGTGGTCATATCGACCGGCACGGTCTCGACTTCAAGCCCTTTCATCTTCATAAACAGGGCAAGCCGCTGCGGGTTGGGGGCGGGGTCATACGCGTAAACTTTCATGTGGGCAGGGCTCCAATGGGGTCTGTGGCCAGTTCGGTGCAGGCAGTATGCGGCGCGCAGCGCGAGAACGACAGTGTGTCTAGCTTTTGGCATTGAGGCAAGGGTGCTGGCCTCGGTTTTGCCGCAGCCGCAATAGTGGCTATAATGCGCGGCCAGACAGTTAAGGAGCAGAAAGTGATCAATCGAATCGTATTCAGTGTCTTCGGCTTGTTGCTCGCCGGGTCAGCGCTCGCCGTGAGTCTCACAGAGGGGCAGCGTGCCGCGATTGAGGAGCGCATCAAACCGGTCGGGGTGATTTGCCTCGAGGGCGATAGCAGTTGTGCTGCTATACCCGCGGCGACGATCGGGGTCGCCCGCTCGGGTGAGGAGGTATACAACGCCGCGTGCATGGCCTGCCATACTACTGGCGCGGCTGGCGCGCCGGTTTATGGTGATGTTGCGGGCTGGAGCGATCGCATCGCCAAGGGCATGGCGGTGCTCCACGACGCCGGTGTGAACGGTGTAGCCGGTACGGGCATGATCGCCAAGGGCGGCTGCATGAACTGCAGCGACGAGGAAGTGATCGCCGCTGTCGACTACATGGTAGAAGGCAGTCAGTAGAAAGACGCCCTGTTGCCTTGGCGCCCATCCGGGTCCGAGGTGATAGGACGCTCTGGTTTCTCCCACACCACCCGCCTCTGACCAGTCAGATGCGCTACTCCTTCTTGTGCATATTCTCGATGCTCCGACTTCGCGCGGAGCTGGCATGGCGTTTGCGGCAGATTTTGCAGCGACATGACAGCTGCCTTGCCGCAGCGCGGCTATTGCCCGCCGGGAGCAGGGCGCTGCCTACAAGATCGTGAACTTGACCGCGAACAGCGCGGCGATGACAGCCATCGCCGGTGAAATATCCTGGTGCCTGCCGGCGGCCAGCTTAATGAGCAGATAGCAGATAAAACCCAGCCCGATACCGTCGGCTATTGAATAGCTCAGTGGGATGGTCAGTGCGGTGATCGCTGCCGGGCAGGCCTCAGTCATGTCGTCCCAGTCAACGTGCGCGAGACTGCGTGTCATCATCACAGCAACGAATAACAGCGCAGCAGCCGTCGCGTAGTCCGGTATGCTTTGTGCCAATGGAGCGAGGACAAGACAGGCAAGAAATAACAACGCCACGACCACTGCGGTAAGACCTGTGCGGCCGCCCGCGGAGACGCCGGATATGCTCTCCAGGTAACTGGTGGTGGAGGAGGTGCCCAGCAGCGAACCCAATAGCGTGGCGGAGGAGTCTGCGAGCAGCGCGTTACGCAGTCGCGGTAGACGCCCCTGTTCATCGAGCATATTGCCCTGCGTGGCAACGCCCACCAAAGTGCCGGCAGTATCGAAGACGTCCACCAACAGCAGTGACAGGACAATAGTCAACATGGACAGGCTAAAGGCGCCAGCGATATCCAACTGCAGTAGCACCGGGGCCGGGGAGGGCGGCAGCGCGGTCACGCCGAGGAAAGGTGCCTCGCCAGTTAGCCATCCCGCGGCGGCGGCGGCCAACATGCCTACCAGCACCGCTGCGCGAAAGCCCCGGGCAGCAAGTGCGGCGATCAACACAAAGCCCGCCAGTGCTGTGACCGGGCCAAAGTGAGTGAGGTCCCCAAGGCCCACCAGCGTGGCATCGTTGTTGACGATGATCCCGGCGTTTTGCAGTGCGATGAAGGCGAGGAAAATACCGATGCCCGCGGCGATGCCCAGCTTCTGATTGCGTGGGATAGCATTGATGACCCACTCCCGAACAGGCAGGACACTGATTAGGACAAACAACACGCCAGAGAGAAAAACAGCGCCCAGCGCGGTTTGCCAGTCGTAGCCCGCGCCTATTACGATGGCGTAAGTGAAGAACGCGTTCTGGCCCATGCCCGGTGCCACTGCCACCGGATAGTTGGCCAGCAAGCCCATGGCCAGTGACCCCAATGCGGCGGCAAGACAGGTAGCAACAAACACTGCGTCGAAGTCCATGCCCGCATCGGACAGGATGGCGGGGTTCACCACAATAATATAGGCCATTGTCAGAAATGTCGTGGTGCCTGCAATGACTTCAGTGCCAATGCTGGAGCCGCTGGCGGCAATGGCGAAGTGCTTGTCGAGCCAGTTTGTCACGAGGGGTTCCTATCAATACGGACGTTGCTGCGGGGGCTTGCCGGCGAAAGCTGCAGCATCAGCCGAACAGGCCCTTTAGTCCTGCCAGCGTCTCCTGGGCGCGAGTCTCGTTCGCTTCCTCGCTGCCCTCGCCCTCGCCCTGCCAGCGCAGGTCATCCTGCGGCAGTTCGTCGATAAAACGGCTGGGCTTGCACTTGATGGTTTCGCCGAACTGGCGACGGGTACTGGCGAGGGTCATGCTCAGGGTCTCGCGGGCCCGCGTAATTCCCACATAGGCCAGCCGACGCTCCTCGTCAATGGAGTCCTCATCCAGGCTTACCCGGTGCGGTAGTAGTTTTTCTTCCATGCCGATAATGTAAACGTGGGGAAACTCCAGTCCCTTGGCGGCATGCAGTGTCATGAGTTGCACGCTATCGGGGCCTTTTGTCTCCTCGTCCTGCTGCTCCAGCAAGTCGCGCAGTATCAGCCGCGAAACCGCCTCATCCAGGGCGACCTGTTCGTTGGCCATGACCCTTTGCAGTGAGTCGATCAGAAAATGGACATTGCTCATGCGTCGCTCGGCCACGTCCTCGCTGGAGCTGTTCTGGAGCAGCCAGTCTTCGTAATCCATATCGCGCACTAACTGCCGCACTGCCGCAATTCCATCGCCGCCCTCGCAACGTCGGCGGACGGTATCCATCCACGTGTGGAAAGCCCGCAAGCGCACCAGTCCGGCCTCGGAGACTGCACCGCTGTCGATCCGGCTGCAGGCCAGGCTCAGGCTGCAGCGATGGGTATTGGCATAGTGTCCCAGCGCCTCCAGGGTCGAGGTGCCCAGCTTGCGGCGTGGGACGTTGGCAATACGCAGGAAGGCATTGTCATCGTTTTTATTCATGAGCAGACGCAGGTAAGCCATGACGTCCTTGACTTCGTTGCGCGCAAAAAATGAGGTGCCCCCGCTGAGGTGGTAAGGCACCTGCTGCTGCTGCAGTGCGAGCTCAACCAGGCGCGACTGATGGTTGCCCCGGTAGAGAATGGCGTAGTCGCCGAAACGGGTGCGTTTGCGCAATTGGTGATCCAGTATTTCGACGACAACCTGTTCCGCCTCTTCCTGTTCATCGGCATAGCGGATAATGCGCAAGTGCTCGCCGTAGCCCAACTCTGACCATAACCGTTTTTCAAAGACATGGGGATTGTTGGCGATCAGGGTGTTGGCCGCCCTCAGAATGCGCGCTGTGGAGCGATAGTTCTGCTCGAGCTTCACCAGCTTCAGGTGGGGGTAATCCGTCTGTAGCAGGGCCAGATTCTCCGGTCGCGCACCTCGCCAGGCGTAGATGGACTGGTCGTCGTCGCCGACAACGGTGAGTCCGCCACGCATACCGACCAACTGTTTAACCAGCAGGTATTGGCTTGAGTTGGTGTCCTGGTATTCATCCACCAGCAGGTAGTGAAGGCGCTGTTGCCATCGCTCCAGAACATCGGCGTGTTGCTCGAAGAGCAGAGTAGGCAGCAGTATGAGATCGTCAAAATCCAGCGCGTTATAGGCCTTGAGTGCGCGCTGATAGCGCTGGTAGGCCTGTGCGCAGAGTACGTCGGCGGGTCCGTTGGATCGGGCAAGGGCCTCTGCGGGCAACACGCGATCGTTCTTCCAGCTGGAGATGCGCTGGGCAATGGTGGCGGCCTGGTCGCCATCGGAGCCATGAGCTTGCACCAACAGGTCTTTTAGCAGGGTTCGGGTATCGTCCCCATCGAAGATGGAGAATCCGTTTTTAAGTTTTAGCGCCTTCAGCTCGGCTCGGATGATCCGCAGACCAAGTTGGTGAAAGGTGCTAACGGTGATCCCCTCGGCAGCCTGAGCGGGCATGAGTCGACCCACCCTGTCGCGCATCTCTCGAGCAGCCTTGTTGGTAAAGGTCACCGCTGCAATGCGGGAGGGTTTGATCCCACAGGTCGATACCAGATAGGCAATCTTTTGAGTGATAACGCTGGTTTTGCCGCTGCCGGCGCCTGCTAGCACCAGCAGTGGGCCGTCAATGTAGTGAACGGCTTCCCTCTGGCTAGTGTTGAGTTGTGTCACGTATTCGCTTGGTTTCACCGTAGGAGAGGCTCGCTAGTTTATCAAACAATGCAGGCAACACGCGT
Organism: Candidatus Marimicrobium litorale; assembly: GCF_026262645.1. Taxonomy (NCBI): domain Bacteria; kingdom Pseudomonadati; phylum Pseudomonadota; class Gammaproteobacteria; order Cellvibrionales; family Halieaceae; genus Marimicrobium; species Candidatus Marimicrobium litorale. The sequence continues at coordinate 2,485,144 of NZ_SHNO01000001.1, read as the reverse complement.
ACCGGCGGATGAATTTGGCTAATTTGACGCGGCCGCAGTGCGCTGCGGGGCATGCCTGAGCGGGTATCCCGGTGTCAGCTTCTTTTACACCAGCCTAATAATGACTATACGAAAAATACTATAAATATTTGAAATATAACATATATATAGTTTTGGCATGAAACCCGCATGGTAATCATCAGGCAGTGGTGTTTTCTCCGCATGATGCGCTCTTCCAAAGTGAAGTTAAGCAGCGCAACAGCTGAATTATGCGACAGAAACCGATGAGGGCTTGGTTGATGGTGACAGGGCGTAATAGGCAATGGCCGAAATCCGCGGAATTCCTCGCGGTGCTGACTTTGCTGTTCTGGGTAGCGGGCAGCACTCATGGCATGGTCACCTATGACGACTGGACCAGCAATGATGCCCAGTCTGGCAGCTATACCGTCACGATCGATCACAACGTTGTCGACTCAACGTGGGAATTCGTATTTACCGTCGATCCATGGGATGCAGAGGGCCTTGGCCTGTTTGTTGACCTGGGTGATTACGATCTCAGCGCTATGCCCCTGCTAAGCAATGTTTCCTGGGACCCCGCTGTGACAGACGGTGGTGTCGTGATATGGGACACAGATACCAGTTCAAGCAATTGTGGCAAGGGCTGCAACATCAATGGCCTCAAAGCCCCGTTGCCGGATCCGGACGGTGAGTGGGAGTTTGTCTTCCGGCTGGGAGAGCAGGGCTTTGATGGCATCCAGACGTATAACTTCAGTGTGAACGACGCTGCCCTTAGCGGGGTTACCGAGGCCGATTGGGGCTTGATGGCGGTGCGTTCGCAGCAGTTGTGCCCTCCGGGCACGACCCTGGTCGACGGTGACGATAATTGCGATGGCAGTGACAAATCTTACGGGACGGGTGTTATTGACCCGGATCCACCGCCGCCGGCGGTTCCGGTGCCCGGCACGCCGGTATTGATCGGACTCGGGCTCGTTGTGCTTGCGTCGACGCAGAGTAAAAAGCGCAAAAGAGCGTGATGTAGTTGTGGGAGAAGTAATGACACGAAGAGGACACAGAAGCAGGCTGGATGCACCGAGGCTGATCGCGGCGCTCTTGGCGCTGCTGTGCCTGCCGATTACCTCTCATGGCGCGGTTCTCTATGACAGCTGGACCACTAGCAGTTCCCCGACCGGTAGCTACGTGGTCACGGTGCAGCATAACGAGGACACCTCAACCTGGGATTTTGTCTTTACTGTCGACCCCTGGGATGCGGAGGGTCTGGGTCTTTTTGTCGATTTGGGGGATTTTGATCTTACCGATACGCCCGTGATGACCGGCACGTCCTGGGAGCCCTACCTGACAGACGGGCGGATTACTCTTTACGACACAGACGCAGACACAAAGGCCTGTGGCTCGGGCTGTAACATCAATGGGCTCAACCCGCCCCTGGCGGACCCGGATGATGAATGGGAGTTTATCTTCAGACTCGGCAAGCGCAAATACGATGGTATACAGACCTTCAACTTCAGCGTGAATGACAGTGCGCTGGCGGGGATCAGCGATTCTGACTGGGGGCTGATTGCAGTGCGTGGGCGCCACGTGTGCCCGTCGGGTTCGACTCATCCGGATGACGAAGACGACTGCGATTTTAATGGCGATAAAGCTTACGCGACGGGCGCTGTCGTGCCCGATTTTGATGAGGTTCCGGTGCCTGGCACCTGCTTCCTGTTAGGCCTCGGTCTTGTCTTGCTTGCAAGGACACGCACGGAGCGCGCTCATGGGACAAATAAATAATTGTAGAAGCCTGCTGACGGCACCCGGATTCCTCGCGCTGCTGGTGGCGCTGCTGTGGATGCCTGTTAACGCCCACGGAAAGCTTATTTACGACACCTGGACGAGTGATAACTCAAACGTTGGCAGCTATGTCGTCACGGTAGAGCACAATACGTCTGCGTCGACCTGGGATTTCGTGTTCACTGTTCTCCCCTGGGATGCAGAGGGGCGGGGTTTGTTCGTCGACCTGGGAGACTATGATCTGACCGATACGCCAGTAGTGAGCAATGTGTCCTGGTATCCCACAGAGGGAGACGGCGACGACGTGGATGTAAAATACACGGATAAGGATACCTACAAGTGCGGCAAGGGTTGCACCATCAAGGATCTCGACCCCCCTCTGCCTGACCCGGATGACGAGTGGGAGTTGGTCTTTGAGCTGGCTGATAAAGGTTACGATGGCGTGCAGTTTTTCAGATTCAGCGTCAATGATAGCGCACTGGCCGGGATTACGGAGTCGGACTGGGGGTTGATGGCGGTGGCGTCGCGCCATCTCTGCGATTCGGGGGACCTCTTGCCCGATGACGACGATGACTGTGATAGCAAGGACAAAGCCTATGCTTCTGGTTACTTGGCTCCTGAGGTCCCGGTGCCCGGTACCGCGCTATTGGTAGGATTGGGCCTTCTTCTGCTTGCGAAAAAAGTGAGAAACGGATCGGCGAGGCAACCGACGAGCAGGCGCTGATGTTATCCCGGCAGAGAGCGGTTGTGCGGCCAGCAGGAACGGTGGGCCGCCCCTGATCCCCGTGGCGGCGAGACGCTACTGTGTGCCGGTAGCAGCAGCCAAAGCTGAGTCTGTCCACTCCCGCGTTATATCCGTGATTTTGTACTTAATATAAAAAATAATGACAATAAAGGCCTTTATTTTTGCCTAAAGGCACCTTAATAATAAAAATATGGCAAATAAGCCCCCATTTTTTTAAATAATTGAAAAATGGGGATTTCTCATATTGCTCGCAGTGCGTTCCCAGCCTATAAATCCTCCCTATCCCGCCAGTGAGTATGGCCGGTGATGTAGTTGCGCGGTTTCCCGCGTAAAACGAGGCACGAGAATATGATGTCAAACAGCTGCAGCGGAGAAAGATGGGGCACAGTCATGGCTCTGATTGCGCTGCTGTGCCTGCCGGTTGCTTCCCATGGCGCGGTTCTCTATGACAGCTGGACCAGTAACAGCTCCCCGACCGGTAGCTACGTGGTCACGGTGCAGCACAACGAGGACACCTCGACCTGGGATTTTGTCTTTACTGTCGACCCCTGGGATGCGGAGGGTCTGGGTCTCTTTATCGATCTGGGGGATTTTGATCTGACGGATACGCCTGTGCTGTCGGGTGTCTCATGGGAGCCCTATGTGACCGCCGGCAGGGTGAATATACAAAAAACAGACTCTTCATCGAACGCGTGCGGCTCGGGCTGTAACATCAATGGGCTCAACCCGCCCTTGGCGGACCCGGATGATGAGTGGGAGTTTGTCTTCAGGCTGGGCAGGCGCAAATACGATGGTATACAAAGCTTCAACTTTAGCGTGAATGACAGTGCGCTGGCGGGGATCAGCGATTCTGACTGGGGGCTGATTGCAGTGCGTGGGCGCCACGTGTGCCCGTCGGGTTCGACTCATCCGGATGACGAAGACGACTGCGATTTTAATGGCGATAAAGCTTACGCAACGGGCGCTGTCGTGCCCGATTTTGATGAGGTTCCGGTGCCCGCTACCTCCTTTCTCTTAGGCCTTGGCCTTGTCTTGCTTGCGAGGGCCCGCAGAGTTCGCTAACGATTGATGGTGTCAGGTGGGTCCGACTGTGACGGCTGACACAGTGAGCGTTCATCACCTGATGATCCGGTCCGATTCGGCGACGACGGTGTCGCCCCCCCCCCCGGCGGGCTGTTAGTCAGCTCGCTCGCACAAGCTTAGCCACTGAGCTGGCGGTGGCTGAGAGCAGCCCCTCCGCGTTATACATTTTGCCTTCAAGGAATACGGTCTTGTAGCTGTCTTTGACAACCTGGCCCACAACCCGAAGGGTGCCCGCCCGTGTTGGCTCCAGATAGCTGGTTTTGATTTCCAGCGAGGATACGCCGCTGATGCCCTGCACCGTCGCGAACACGGCATGCGACATTGCTGCGTCCAACATAGCCGTGATAAATCCTCCCTGCACCACATCGATCGAGTGACAGAATTGGGTACTGACCGTGAATTCAAACGTGCAGGTTTTCTCGTCGGTATCGATGGCGGTGATCTCCCCACCGAGCATCTCGATGAACCCAGGCCGGCTCGCATTCATTGAGTCGACTGTGTTAGTGCCTTCCATCCTACTGTCGTCCGCTGCCCATGTTGATGGTGATTCTCTCGTGTATTGTGGCGAAAGGTAAAGCGGTATCTCGCGTGAGAAGAGCGTGTTGTGACGGCATCGACCAGTGTCTTTTGGCCCGACAGCACACTGTCGGCGTCTTCATGGTTCAAATCCGCATACGGGGTCCGGAAAATCAGTTTCTCACCTTGTGGCGTCTTTTCTAAAAGGTATGTTTGCAATTCTGAATCTGCAGTCCCGCTATTTCGGCGGCTGCCCGGCATGAGGGTTAGAGGTGTCCAATGAGTGAAGAAGCTTATATTTACGATGCGATTCGCACGCCGCGGGGCAAGGGTAAACCCGGTGGGGGCTTACACGAAATAAAGCCGATCGATTTGGTGACTAACCTGCTGGAGGAGATGAAATCCCGTCACCAGCTGGACACCACCCAGGTCACAGACTTTGTTTGCGCTACGGGCGAGCCGGTCAACGAACAGGGCCAGAACATTGCGAAGACAGCGCTGGTTTACTCCAGTTGGGACGATGTGACCGTGGGTGCCCAGTTGCATCGCTACTGTGCGGGTGGTCTGGATGCGGTAAATACAGTGGCGATGAAAATCATGTCCGGTATCGAGTCCATGGGCCTGGCCGGCGGAGTAGAGAGCATGTCGCGCCTCGGCATTGGTGCCTCGGGGGCCGCTGCAGGGGATGCCTGGGTCGCAATGAAGAGCTACGGTATTTCACAGGGCCTGGGCGCTGACCTGATGGCACAACTGGATGGTGTCACGCGTGAGGATGTGGATCGTTACGCGGCTCAGTCTCAGGCCCGGGCGGCCCACGCGCGGGATAACGGATATTTCGACGGGTCGATTGTTCCAGTGAAAGACTTGAACGGCGTTAACGTGCTGCAGCATGATGAGTTGATTCGCCCAACCACCCCTGAGGGTCTTGCCGGGCTTAACCCCTCTTTCACCATGTTCAACGATTTCGGTCACGGGGACTTTCTCAAGTTCAAGTACCCTCAGGTAGAGAGAGTGGAATGTATTCATACCCCAGGAAACTCCTCTGGTGTAGTGGACGGCGCTTCGCTTGTTTTGCTCGGCAATAAGCAGGCAGGGGATGATCAGGGTCTCAAGCCACGCGCTCGTATTCGTACTTGCGCACTGACCGGAACCGAGCCGACAATTATGTTGGCAGGTCCAGCGCCCGCGTCCGAGAAGGCACTGCAGCAGGCAGGTATGGCCACTTCGGACATCGATTTGTTCGAGCTGAATGAGGCATTCGCTGCCGTGGTGTTGCGCTTCCAGCAGTTGATGGATATACCCGATGACAAGATCAACGTGAACGGCGGTGCAATTGCCATGGGCCACCCTATCGGTGCCACCGGCGCAATGATCCTCGGTACCGTACTCGATGAACTGGAGCGCCGCGACTTGAATACCGCACTGGTAACCCTGTGTGCCGGTGGCGGCATTGGCATTGCAACGATCATCGAGCGAGTTTGATATGGGCCGTATTGGAGTAAAGACATGAGTTACATACGACTGGAAAAGGATGCGGATGGCATCGTGGATCTGGTCTTCGACCAGCCCGGAAAAGACGTCAATGTGATGGGTGACGAATATGCCAAGGCCATGCCGAAGGCACTGGGTGAGCTGGAGGCGATGAAGGACGATATCAAGGGCATCTATATTCGTTCGGGTAAGCCGGGGCAGTTTTTTGCCGGCGGTGATATCACCATGATGTTGGAAATGGACCTCAACCCCTCGGATCAAGAGCGTAAGGCGATGCTCGATGGTATTGTCGAGGCGAAAGCGCCCCTGCGGCGCCTGGAGGCGCTCGGCGTGCCAGTGGTGGTCGGCATTAACGGCCCCGCCCTGGGTGGTGGTTACGAAATCGCGCTGGCCTGTCACCGCCGGATTGCGCTGGATCGCCCCAGCGTAAAGGTTGGGTTGCCCGAGGCTATGCTGGGCCTGATGCCCGGCGCTGGCGGCGTGGTGCGCATGGTGCGCATGCTGGGTATGGAGCAGGCCGTGGGCTTGATTTCCCAGGGCAAACAGCTCACAGCGGACAAGGCCTTGGAAAAAGGTTTGATCCACGAGCTGGCGGCGTCAGAAGAGCAGATGGCAGAGAAAGCGAGGGCCTGGATACTTGCTAACCCCGACGCGAAACAACCTTGGGAGCAACCTGGTTATCGCATTCCTGGTGGCGCCCCCTCTGATCCTGCGACGCAGGGGCTGACGTATTTTGGCCCCGTGAACGTGATGGTACAGACGTGGGGCAACATGCCCGCGCAGCAAGTCATTATGGCTGCTGTCATCGATACTGCGCGAGTGGATTACGACACGGCCCACGTGGTTGAGGCCCGCTACTTCCAGCGCCTGTTGCTGGACCAGGTGGCACGCAACATGATGACCACCTTTTTTGTGCAAATGAATGCGATGGATGGCGGGGCTTCCCGGCCGGACGGCTTCGGTAAGACTGAGGTGAAAAAGCTCGGCATCCTCGGTGCGGGCGTAATGGGCGCGGGCATTGCATTCAACGCCGCAAAATTCGGCATTGATGTGGTGTTAAAGGACGTCTCCCTCGGTAATGCGGAAAGAGGTAAGGAGTACGCCAGCAGCGCGTGTGAGAAAAGCCGCAGTATCGACGCACAGAAAACGCAGGCGATTCTTGCGCGTATTCACCCCACGGCGGATGTAACGGATCTCGCTGATTGTGACTTTGTGATTGAGGCGGTGTTCGAAGACCGGGAGATCAAGGCTACGGTGACCTCAGAGACAGAGGCGGTACTCTCCGAGAAGGCGGTGTTTGCCTCCAACACTTCGGGGCTGCCGATCACTGAGCTGGCGCAAGCCTCTGCCCGCCCAGCGAACTACATTGGCATGCATTTCTTTTCTCCGGCGGAGCGCATGCCCCTCGTTGAAATTATAACGGGCAATGAAACGTCGAAGGAGGCCCTGGCTCGCGCCTTTGATCTTGCTCAGCAGTTGGGTAAGAAACCTATCGTGGTAAAGGATGCTCCGGGCTTTTTTACCACCCGCGTCATTGGGCAGACCATTACGCAGGGACAGCGCATGCTGGCAGAGGGCGTCAACCCTGCCCTTATTGAGAATGGTGCCCGCATGAACGGGTCGCCCATGGGGCCGCTCGAAACCCTGGACAGTATTTCGCTGGAGACGGCTTACCATGCTGCAAACCAGCAGCGAACTGATGCAGAGTCCGCGGGTGAGAGCTGGCAGTCGGCACCGGAGTCGGAAGTTATCCGCATCATGGTGGAAGAGGCGAAGCGCGTCGGTCAGGCGAGGGGTGCCGGGTTTTACGATTACGACGATACTGGAAAGAAGACGGTCACCTGGCCCGGCCTGAAGGGCCTGTTTGCCGCAGAGGGTTATGTCGACATGCCTTTCGAAGATGTCAGGGATCGTCTCTTATTCCCTCAGGTGCTGGAAGCCATCAGGATCCTGGAGGAGGGTGTCATCACCAGTGTGGGTGACGGCAATATTGGGTCGATTATGGGTATTGGCTTCCCGCCCCACACTGGTGGCGTATTCCAGTGTGTTAATGCTTATGGCGCGAGCGCCTTTGCCGAGCGGGCGAAAGTATTGGCCACGAAGTATGGCGAGGTATTCGAGCCGCCGATGTTGCTGCTCGACATGGCAAGGCGAGGGGAAACGTTTGCCTGAGGGTATCGAGCGGTAACAATGACTGAGATAAAAAAGCCGGCAAGAGGGCCGGCTGTTTCATTTCTTACAAGGTTAGCGGATGCCGCGTCTCGCCATGCCCTCGGGCGTAAAGTATTTTTCTTTCACGGTGACACCGTTCTTGTACTTTCCGGGAACGGGCTTCCCGCTCAAGTTGTAGATGTTTTGCAGCAGGTCATACGCACCGTAGGCCGAGCCGAATCCGGACGCGCGATCATACAGGTTGACGGGGTAGGCGAACTGCACGCGCCATAGTTGGTCGCGGCCATCATACATGTCACTGGACCAGGCCGCCCAGCTGTCCTCGTCGAGGTAGAAAGTGCGCCGGGAATAGAGGTGACGGCTGCCTTCCTTGAGCCGGGAATCGACTACCCAAACCCTGCGCTTCTCCCAGCGAATCATGTCGGGGTTGAGAAACTTGTCGCCCAGCAGATCCTCTATATTCGCCTGGAAAATCATCTCGTAGTTGCCCGCAGGGACGATCAGCTCTTTTTTGCCAACCAGCTCCCAGTCATAGCGCTCCGGCGATCCGTTGTAAATGAAGGCGTCGTCGTACGTCGAGGTGCCTGCCACCGCTGGATTGGGCGTGTCGAAAGACACGGCCGGGGCCAGACGCACACGGCGTTGGCCCACCAGGTACTGCCAGGCCTTGCGGCCCTTGCCCTTGGTGTAGTCTGCGCCCGGCTCGTGTACCAAAAGGATTTCCCCGGCGCGGCGTGGCGGTGCGTCGTAATTTATACGCAGCTTGCCCCACACCGCTTCGCCGACCACTTCATCCGGGTTCTTGAACATGGGAAATACCGAGACAGAGGAGCCGGTCGTGGCCAGAATAGGCTTGCCGTTGGCGCCGACGTAATAAACGTCAGAGACGACAGACGCGTCCTCGGCGTAACGTATCATGTGGTTCCAGATGGCCTCCAGTCCGGATTCGGGAATCGGGAAGGGTACGCCCGGAAGATTGCCCTCAATTTTCTGGCCGCCCTCTATCAGCGTGGCTTGTGTGGCATTTTTGATCGAATTGGCATAAAACCACTCGGGCCTGATGGTTCCTCGGTGAGTGGGGTAGACATGCATTTTGAATCCGTCGGCACCAAATTTTTCAAACAGGGCTATGGAGCCCGCCGTGAGGTTGTCGGCGTAGTCCTGCCAGTTACTGCCGTCGATAGTATAGAGCGGCTTCTCATCAGGATAGGGGTCGATGTAATTATCTGAACCCGCTACAAAGCCCTCGGGGACGGGAGTGCCGTCCGGGTTCCAGGCTGGGATGCTGCCGTCGGCATTGCCGGCCATCTCTGCTCCGGCGGGTGTCAGCTCTTTGCCAAGCTTCGCCGCCTGATCCGGTGCGACTGCCGCGAGAACAGGGGTGGCGGTGAAAATAGAAAAGCAGATGGCTGCCAGGGTGTTTCGTATCGTCATTACGGATGCTCCGCTGTGCTTAACAAGAATGCAGACCGAAGATTAGTGCACACAGCACGAAATATCTAGCGGTTTGCCCAGTGTATGGTTTATTGAAGCATTCTGGTTTCAGTTGTGTGTCGCTCAATGCCTCTTTTTCTTGGTCTGTAACATCAGGCCGCTGGCACTTCCGCCTCAGGGTCGAAGGCGATGTGCATTTCCTTCATGGCATTTACGAAAAAAGAGCGCACAAACTTTGGATCAGTCTGTAGCCGGGGGTTGCGCAATCGCGGGATAATTTCCTCGAACATGATGTTGAGCTCGAGCCGCGCCAGGTGAGAGCCAATGCAAAAATGCTGGCCGATACCAAAGGAGCGCAGATGACTGTAAAGATCTGGCATACGTTCCGCGCGCGTGATGTCAAACATCATGGCGTCGTCGCCGAAGACGTGTTCGTCGTGATTGGCGGCATGATAGTGGAGGATGACCTTGTCACCCTTTTTGATGGGCTGTCCACCCAGTTCGGTATCTGCCATGGCTGTGCGTCGCATGGAGATAAACGCGGTGTTATAGCGCAGTATTTCTTCGCAGGCATTGCCAATTTTCTCCGGGTTGTCTACCAGATACTGCAATTGTGCAGGATGCTCCATCAGTAAGCGCATACCCTGTGCGATGACGGTGCGGGTGGACTCGTTGCCTCCAACGAGTATGAGGATAAACATCCAGCCAAACATCTCCTCGGGAATGGGCTCGCCGCCCAATCGTGCGTCCAGCAGCGCGCCCGTGATATTGTCCATTGGTGATCGACGGTGCGTGGCCGCGATATCCAGCGCGTAGGTAATGACCTCCATCGCGGCCAGCTGACCCTCCTCCATCGAGGTCGCCATGTCCGGATCGTCGGCAAAGATCATCGTGTTGGTCCAGTCGAAAAACTGCTTACGGTCTTGCAGTGGTACGCCGAGTAATTCAAGAATAGCGATCAAAGGCAGTTCAGCGGCAACCTCTTCCACGAATTCGCATTCGCCACGTCGGGCAACGGCATCGACGATGAGGCGAGCGTGTTCCCGAAATCTGGCGGCGTAGGATTCGACACGCTTGGGCGTGAATGCATTGCGTACGATGCGTCTCGCTTTTTGATGCTGTGGCGGGTCCATGTTGATGATCGTAAAGCGCTGCATTTCGACGATAGCGTCATCGTATTCCATCGGGAAAGCGGAGCGCTCCGCGGAGGAAAACAGCGCCGGGTTTTTCGAGACCTCGTCCATCTCAGCAATGCGAGTTACCGCCCAGTAGGGTGTGCCGCTAATAGGGTCTTCAATTTTGACAACAGGCCCGGCTTCGCGAATTTCTTTAAGCCTTGTATAGGGCATGCCCTCGGCGTAAGTATCGGGGTCCAGTAGATTGGCGAATGGGCATTGGTCCATGAAGGCGCTCCGGCACATCGACCGCGCGTTGCGGGCGAGCACGTCATTATTTACAGGGTTACGCGAGCCAGTGTGGCATGGCCTTCGGCCTGTGGTAAACCCGTGATCAGCAGTCTGGCGGGACCGGTTTGAAAATCTTGTTATTACGCCGATTTATTCAGTCTGTTGTCGGTAGGCGAGCGCCTCAGCGAGATGCGGCGCGCTAACCGTGTCCTGTTGCTCCAGATCGGCGATGGTGCGGGCGACACGGAGACTGCGGTGCAGCCCCCTTGCGGACAGATGCATACGCTGCGCTGCAGTGGACAGGTGGCGGGTTTCTTTTTTTCCGAGCTGGCAGACGCTGTGCAGGCTTGCCGAGGTGAGCCCGGCATTGGAGCAACCCTGGCGGGCCTGCTGAATCTCTCTGCAGCGTGTCACGCGAGCCTGGACTGGCGCCGAGGCTTCTGCCGATGCTGTGCGAGACAGCAGTTGACTGGGTGGCAGGCGCGGCACCGTCACGTGCAGATCAATGCGGTCCAAAAGCGGTCCCGACAGCCTCGCTCGATAGCGCTGGACTTGCTCGGGCCTGCAACGACAGGAGCGCTCAGGGTCACCGAGAAACCCGCAAGGGCATGGATTCATGGCGGCTACTAATTGAAAGCGGGCTGGATAGGTCACTCGGCGCCTGGTGCGAGTCAGGGTGATTTCACCGGATTCCATGGGCTCGCGCAGTGACTCCAGGCAGCGGCGGTTAAATTCAGGTAACTCGTCCAGAAAGAGAACGCCCCCGTGCGCCAGCGAAATCTCCCCCGGGCGAGGACTGCCGCCACCGCCGGTCAGAGAGGTGGCGGTGGCGCTGTGGTGGGGGCTGCGAAAGGGGCGCTGCAGGCGGTTCGGTGTGCCCGTGGGAAGACCCTCAATATCCCGCAGGGCCAGACCGTAGAGGACTTCTCTGCTGCGGGGAGGAGGCAATATACCGGGTAGCCTGCTAGCCAGCAGGGTTTTGCCGGTTCCGGGCGGACCGCAGAACAGCAGGTTGTGGCCCCCGGCGGCCGCGATTTCCATGGCGCGCCTCGCTGCAGTCTGGCCGACCACGTCAGCCATATCGGGGTATGCTGCGGCGGCCAGCGTATTGTCCGGGCTGGCGCTCTGCAGGGTTGCGCGGCCATTGAGGTGGGCGCACAGAGTAAGGATATCTGCTGCGGCAATAATCTTGCTGCCCGGAACCTGTGCCGCAGAGCCGGCGCTTTCCTGAGCCAGCACCAGCCGGCGCCCGCTGGTCGTGGCGGCGATAGCTGAGGCGACGCTGCCGCGGACAGCGCGAAGGCTCCCGTCGAGTGCCAGCTCCGCCAGAAATTCGTAGAGTGCCAGATCGTTGACAGGCAGTTGGCCGGATGCGGTGAGTATGCCCAGCGCGATGGCGAGGTCGAAGCGGCCGCCTTCCTTGGGCAGGTCTGCGGGGGCAAGATTTACGGTGATCCGTCGGTCAGGGAACTCGAAATGGGAGTTTATTATCGCGCTGCGCACGCGGTCCTTGCTCTCGCGCACAGCCGTTTCGGGCAGGCCTACAATGTGAAACGCGGGGAGGCCGTTGGCCAGGTGTGTCTCGACCTGCACCAGAGGGGCGTCCAGGCCGCAAAGGGCGCGACTGTACAACACCGATAATTCCATCGCCATCCTGCGCCCTGTCCATGACGTTCCTGGCAGTGTATGCGAGGCGCGCGGGTGGATGAATTGATTGGTCTGAAATGAGTGAATACAGCCGCCGTGCGGAGGTGTAGCAAAGAACCGCGGCCACTACGCCTCGCTGTTGCCCTCTTCGAGTGCTTTCGCCAGCGCCTCCAGAGTGTTTTCCAGCTCAATGACACGCTCTTGCGTGCGCTTGAGCAGCGCGCTTTGTGCATCAAATTCCTCCCGGCTGACCACGTCCAGCTTAGATAGCGCTGACTGCGCAAGGGCGCGCGCGCCCTTGTCCAGTTCGCCGCCCATCCGGGCGCTCGCCTGTTGCAGTAGATCCCAGGGGGGAGGAGGGGGTTTTGGTGCCATGTAAGTGAGCCTTTGCGCGAGACCGCATGAGAGCCCGAAGTGTAGAGCAAATCAGCGAGTCGGCACAGTGCGAAAATCCGCACGCTTATTGTGCAACGCACCGTATGAGTGCGTTTTGCGGGCGCTTCGCGGCGTACACTATTTCGGCACTAGTTAATATCTTATTGATATTCCTAAAGAATATACTAATTGGCACAGACTCTGCTTTGTTCTCTGTGACAGACCGGCAACGCGCACACACAGTGCCCGCAGCGATTACCTGACACGTTAGAGAGTCTGTTTTATGACTTTAATCCTAAGGGAGAAGAAACATGTTAAACAAGAAACTGATTACCGCAGCCGTATCCACGGCGTTGTTGTCTGGGATAGGGGCGACTGCCGCACAAGCGTTTGACGTGAGTGCGAATGTCGCATTGGTGAGCGATTACCGCTTCCGCGGCATCTCGCAAACAGGCACAGATGCGGCCGTCCAGGGTGGATTCGATGCCAGCTGGGAACCGGGCTTTTATCTGGGCACCTGGGCGTCTTCCGTCGACTTCGGCAGCGACAACGACACCGGTAGCTTCGGCACGATGGAGATTGACTACTACGCGGGCTGGTCTGGCCCGATTGGTGATACTGACTTCGGTATTGACGTAGGGTACACCTATTATCAGTACCCGGGTGACACGGTTGACCCCAAGGGCGATTATCAGGAGTTCTACATCAAGCCGTCCTGGCGTGATCTGACCATCGGTGTTACCTACTCGAATGACTATTACGCCGAGACTGGAAAGTTCTGGTACTACTCCGGAGACTATAGCCTTACCTTCGCGGAAGACTTTTCACTGGGTTTGCATGCCGGCTATAACGACTTCGATGAGAAGGATTTCTTTCCAACGGGAGAAGATTCCTACACTGATTACTCAGTGACGCTGACTTACACCTTCAAGGGTGTGGATCTTTCGGTGGCGTGGGTTGGTACCGACCTCGATACCGATGACTGCTTTAACGATGCAGATGCCTGCGACGACACCGCAGTATTCAGCATCGCCAAGAGCTTTTAATAGCAGCATTCTGCACCGAGTCGGCCAGATCTCTGGCCGACTCTCAGACTGGAGATTTTTATGAAACTGATTACGGCCATTGTTAAACCTTTCAAACTGGACGATGTGCGCGAAGCGCTCTCTGAGATAGGCGTCCAGGGCATCACCGTAACCGAAGTCAAGGGCTTTGGCCGACAGAAAGGCCATACCGAGTTGTACCGTGGGGCTGAATATGTCGTCGACTTTCTGCCCAAGGTCAAAATTGAAGTGGCTGTCGCTGACGGCGTAGTCGACCAGACTATCGAAGCCATTACGACGGCAGCCAATACCGGCAAGATCGGTGACGGCAAAGTGTTTGTCTCCGCTTTGGAGCAAGTGATCCGGATTCGTACCGGTGAGACCGGCGAAGACGCTATCTAAAGACTGAAATGTAACACCCAATAGCAACACCCTGAAAACGATCCACTAAACCACGGCTGACGCTTAAAAATCAGCCGTAACGAGAGAGCTATGCCCATGGAAAACTCAATTTTTGAACTACAGTACGCCCTGGATACCTTTTATTTCTTGGTCTGTGGCGCGCTGGTGATGTGGATGGCGGCAGGTTTCGCAATGCTCGAAGCCGGCCTGGTCCGCTCTAAAAACACGACTGAAATCCTGCTGAAAAACATCAGCCTGTATGCGGTGGCCTGCACCATGTACATGGTCTGCGGCTATTCGATTATGTACGGCGGGGGTGAAATCACCACGTTCTTGAGCGGTATCGTCGGCGATGGTGTCGCCGGGGCAGAAGAACCGGCGACCTATGCACCGTCAGCCGATTTCTTCTTCCAGGTGGTATTTGTCGCCACGGCAATGTCTATCGTTTCGGGCGCGGTGGCAGAGCGCATGAAGCTTTGGGCGTTTCTTGCCTTCGCAGTGGTCATGACCGGTTTCATTTATCCGATGGAAGGTTCCTGGACTTGGGGCGGGATGCCGGTATTCGGCCTCTACACGCTGGGTGATCTAGGTTTTTCTGACTTTGCTGGCTCTGGCATTGTGCACATGGCCGGCGCGGCCGCGGCACTGGCCGGTGTGCTGCTGCTTGGCGCGCGCAAAGGGAAATACGGTGCGGACGGGTCGGTACGTCCTATTCCAGGCGCCAACCTTCCTCTCGCAACGCTGGGCACCTTCATCCTTTGGATGGGGTGGTTCGGTTTCAACGGTGGCTCTGTGCTGGCAACGGCCAGCGTCGAGAGCGCGAATGCGGTGGCGGTCGTGTTTATGAACACCAACGCTGCTGCTGCGGGTGGTCTGATCGCCGCGTTGATTTTGGCGCGACTCATGTTCGGCAAGGCTGACCTCACCATGGCGCTGAACGGCGCCTTGGCCGGTCTGGTGGCGATCACCGCCGAGCCGTCTACGCCCACTGCTGTGCAGGCGACTCTGTTTGGCGCGGCGGGCGGTGTACTGGTCGTGTTTTCTATCGTGATGCTGGACAAGTTGAAGATTGACGATCCCGTCGGTGCCATCTCGGTCCACGGTGTGGTCGGGCTGCTGGGTTTGCTGCTGGTGCCGGTCACCAACGGTGAGAACTCATCGTTCAGCGGTCAGCTGATCGGTGCTGCTACGATCTTTGGCTGGGTGTTTTTCTCCAGCCTCATCGTGTGGGGCATTCTCAAAGCGGTCATGGGTATTCGCGTCAGCGAGCAGGAGGAATATGAGGGCGTCGATATGGCGGAATGCGGTATGGAGGCCTACCCCGAGTTCGTCGGCGCCAGCGGCAGTGGCCGTTCGTAACACACTTTGCGGGCGCATTTAACGATGCGTGTTTTGGGGGGCCTTATGGCCCCCTTTTTTTATGCTGTCGAATAAAGCCACATCCGGGTACTCACCGGGTCATAGCCCTGCGGAGAATAGCGACAGATAAGGTTGGCCGCGCCTTGCGAGGGCGCAGCGACGACCCGGCTCGGCAGCACGGGTGTTCAGGGCATGGCAGCAATGCGCGCAATCGCGGCGGGTAACGCCTGCAGTTTTTCGATCTCTTCATCGGCGCGAGTACCGCCTGGCCAGAGCTTGCCGCGTAGGTTCACCCAGACGCTGCGCATCCCGATAGCATTGGCGCCTTGCACATCGTGATCTGGATCGTCGCCGACATGAATGATTTGGTCGGCTTTGACACCGGTCTTGTCAAGCGCGGCCTGGAACATGTCCGGGTGGGGTTTGGCGCGGCCGATGTCCTCTGCCAAAAAAGCAAAGTCGAAGTATTCGGCGGCGTCGGTCTTGTAGATATCTGCGTTGCCATTGGTCAGAGCGCCCAGCGTATAGCTCCGGGCCAGTGTTTCCAGAATGGACAGAGCTTCCTCGTAAAGCACCACCTTGTGTCGCTCCGCCAGGAATACGGCGAAGGCCTCACTGGCGCCACTGCTCGCCTCCGTCTCGGAATAGTCGGCTATCAGCAGGAGTTCGTACAGTGTTTGTAGGCGCATTTGGGTGACGTTATGCACCAACTGAGGATGGCGTTTCCACACCGCTTTTTTGAATTCAAACAGGGCATCATGGTCGAATACCTCGATGGCGCCGGGTCGGTGGGTGATAAGCCACTGCCGTTGCGCCTCCTCCGCCCGTAATAGCGCCGGTTCGACATCCCACAGGGTGTTGTCGAGGTCGAACGTGATCACCGAGATAGTCAGCTCAGTCCTCCTTGCGACGTTTCGCCCTAGGATGCGCGTCGTCATAGACTTTTGCCAGATGCTGGAAGTCCAGATGGGTGTAGATCTGGGTGGTGGAGATATTCTCGTGTCCCAGCAGCTCTTGCACCGCTCGCAGGTCGCCGCTGGATTCCAGTAAGTGGCTGGCAAAGGAATGTCGCAACATGTGGGGATGCACATCCTGGTGTACCCCTGCTTTTCGGGCCAGCAGCTTCAGGCGCGCCTGAATACTGCGCGGGCTGATGCGGCGGCCACGCTTACTGGTAAACAGGGCGTCTCGATCGGGGTGGTCTGCCCCGATGGTCGGACGAACCTGCAACCACACCTTGATGGCCTCGCGAGCGACAGACCCTATCGGTATCGTGCGGGCTTTGTTGCCTTTGCCGATAACGGTCAGCAGCGTGGCGTCGATATCGTCAATGTTGATGGCGGCCAGCTCGGCGAGTCGCAAGCCAGACGAATAGAACAGCTCCGCCATGGCCTTGTCACGTCGTTCTATGACGGTGCGGGCCGGTTGCGAGAGAAACTGATTGACTTGGTCTGCGTCCATTGTTCGGGGCAGTTTGCGTGGTTTTCGCGGTGCCTGGACGCTGCCAGCTGGATTGCGTTGATGGCCGTTTTCCCGCGCCAGGTAGTTGTAGAAAGAGCGTGCTGCAGAGAGCTGGCGCTGGATGCTGGCGGGTGCCAGGCCGCGCCGGTGTAATTGGCTGGTCCATGCCCGAATGTCCGCCTCTATCAAGTTCTCTATTGGCGTGTCCCGTTGCGCGGCGAAATGCGCAAGCGAGTCGAGGTCGCGCCGATAATTACTGAGTGTGTGAGGGGATAAGCGGCGCACATCTCGCAGGTAACGGATAAAACGAGCGGTCGCTCCGTCCTCAGGCCGAACAGGTGATAGGGCGTTGGCCACGCGACCTCAGGCTTCCGCCCCGGGCAGGCGCGACATCAACTTCACCATAACATCGGCGATGTGCGTCAGGAAAAGGGTATCGACCTTGCTGTTATAGCGATTCGCATCTGCGCTGCCTACTGCAATCAGGCCCAGCTGTTCCTCGTCTTGCACCAGAGGTGCCAGAGCAGCCGAGCCCACGCTGTCGCCATCGGGAAACAGGAACATCAGCTCTTTTTCCCGCACCGTGCCGCAAACGGGTTTGTGGCCGGGGAACAGTCCGCCGATCTGTTCGTTGACGGTCTCCCGGGTTTCACTGCGCCAGCCTTTTGCGGCAGCATCATCGCTGTAGAGAATCATACTCGCGTGTTCGATTTCGAAATCCCGCGGTATTGCCTGCATAAATGTGCTGTAAAGGTTTTCCCGCGAGTCTGCGTCGAGTAGCTGCAGCAACAGGATCCGGGTCCGGTCGAACAGGACATCGTTGTGACGCGCGTTGCCGGTCAGAGTTTTCAGTTGCTGCCGCAATGCCGTATTGCGTTCGCGCAAGACGCTGGCCTGTTTCTCTACCAGTGACACAGCGCCGCCAGACCCGTGGGATATATGCAGATAGTCCAGCATATCCGGGTGACGCTGCAGGAAGTCGTCGTGATTCTTGAGGTACTCTCTTACGGCTTCATCGTTGAGTTCGAGTTCACCCTGTTGCTCGACAACGGCCTTTTTTTTGGCGGACATGTGAGTGGTTCCCCTATTATTGTGTCGCTCCCCATGGAAGCTTCAGATGTTTATGCTTCCCTCGAACACCACCGCGGTGGGCCCCGTCATGATCACGGGCTGGCCCTCTCCTCCCCACGATAGGGAAAGCTTACCCCCCGGCAGCTCAACTGTCACGGATTCGCTGAGCCAGTCCCTTGATATCCCATAGGCTACGGCCGCACAGGCACCGCTGCCACAGGCGAGTGTCTCTCCTGCGCCGCGCTCGTAGACACGCAGTCGAATGAACTCTCTAGACACCACTTCCATAAAACCAGCGTTGACACGCCGGGGGAAATCCGGATGGGACTCAATGGTAGGCCCCAGCCCTGCCACATCGGCATCGGCGGTGCTGTCTACCCGCAGCAGCGCGTGCGGATTACCCATTGATACCGCTCCAATCTCGCGCGCGTGGCCGGCTAGTTGCAACCAATAGCTGTCGGCGCGGGCGGGTGCGTTAAAGGGAATCTTGCCGGGTTCGAACTCCGGTACAGCCATCTGGACTTCCACCTCGTGGTTGGCAAGTACGCGTAGCTCGATGATACCGCTGGCCGTCTCAACACTAATGACCCGCTTGCCAGTCAGCTTCTTTTCACGCACAAAGCGTGCGAAGCAGCGCGCGCCGTTGCCGCATTGCTCGACCTCTTCGCCATCGGCGTTATAGATGCGGTAACGAAAGTCCGCATTAGCGTTTTGAGGTGGCTCCACGACCAAAACCTGGTCACAGCCAACGCCACAATGTCGGTCCGCCAGCTTGCGGATATCACGGGCGCGCAGTGAACAACTCTGGGTGACAAGGTCGATAACAACAAAGTCATTACCGATGCCGTGCATTTTAGTGAAATATAGGCGCATGGCGATGTCTCGTTCAGCTCTCCGTCAGGGTAGTTTCCCCCCGGAGAAGATCCTCCAGAGTTTCGCGCCGCCGCACCAGGTGAACTGCTGTGCCGTCCACCATGACCTCTGCTGCACGGGGCCTGCTGTTGTAATTGGAACTCATTACGAAGCCGTAGGCTCCCGCACCGAACATGGCCAGCAAGTCTCCCTGGCTGAGACTCAGCTCCCGCCCCTTGCCCAGAAAGTCGCCCGTTTCGCAGACAGGGCCCACGATGTCCCATGTGGTGAGGTGCCCGCCAGAGCGTCGCTGCACCGGTTGGATGTCCATCCAGGCTTGGTAGAGAGCCGGGCGCAGCATGTCGTTCATCGCCGCGTCGACAATGGCGAAATGATGGTCAGCGGTGGACTTGAGGTACTCTGTGCGCATTACCAGGATGCCTGCATTGGCGGCGATGGAGCGGCCCGGTTCAAACAGCAGCTTCAACGGGCGATCTCCCAGCACCCGGCGAACTTCGTCCATGTAATCAGCGACGGAGGGAGGTTGTTCATCCCGGTATGTGACACCTAACCCGCCGCCCAGGTCCAGATGCTTTATCGTGATGCCTATATCGGCCAGCCTGTCTACCAGTTCGAGCAGGCGATGCAGGGTGTCGATAAATGGTGTTATGTCGGTTAGCTGAGAGCCAATATGGCAATCAAGCCCGACAACCTCCACATGATTCATTTGCGCGGCACGCTGATAAACGGCCAGCGCTTCGTCGATGGCCAGGCCGAACTTGTTCTCTTTTAGCCCGGTTGAAATGTAGGGGTGGGTTTTGGCATCCACGTCGGGGTTCACCCTGATAGAGACGGGCGCCACACATGCTTTTTCGGCTGCGACGCAGTTAAGTGCCTCCAGCTCCCCCTCTGACTCCAGATTGAAACAGTGAATACCGAGGTCCAGTGCACGCGCCATTTCATCAGCGGTTTTGCTGACACCGGAAAAAACGACCTTGGCCGGATCCCCGCCGGCGGCGAGTACGCGCTCCAGTTCCCCGCCAGATACGATATCGAAGCCGGCCCCCAGGCGGGCCAGCACATCGAGCACTGCCAGGCTTGAATTCGCCTTGACCGCATAACAGACCAGGTGATCGGTGCCCGCAAGCGCATCGCCATAGGCAAGGAAAGACGCTTCCAGCGCGGCTCGAGAGTAGATGTAGCAGGGTGTGCCATGCTCGGCAGCGATATCGCTGACTGCCACGTCTTCAGCGTGCAGGGTTTCCCCGCGAAAGGTGAAGTAGCTCATTGTGTCGCTCCCCGTTCAAGACGTCTTGGTCAACGGGTTGGGGCTTTCGACCGCCGCAGCCCCGGGAGGCTTGGGTGTTTCCTCTTTTGGCATATAAAGCGGCCCGGTCTGCCCACATCCGGTGAGGAAGTAGATTACGACAGCGATAAGGGGGGCTGTGATTGTAAGGCGCATGGCATTAGTCCGGTGTCATATGCTGCAAATTATACCGCCCGCTAGTAAGGGGCGCTAACACCGCTTATCATTGAATAGTGCACACTTTGGCGGAATGACGTGGAAGAATCTGAATTTAATGAGGCAGTGGACAGTGTATTTGAGGCGTTGGAACTGGCGCTCGACGAGGTTGAAGAGGATCTCGACTATGTGGCTGGGGGAGGGGTGCTCACGGTCACCTTCGAGAACGGGACGCAACTGGTATTCAGCCGACAGCCCCCGACGCGCCAGCTCTGGCTTGCGGCCCGCTCCGGGGGCTTTCATTTCTGTTTTGACGAGGCGGTCGACGACTGGCGTAATACCCGCGATGGCCAGTTGTTTCGACCTTTTGTGGTGGAGCAGATGCGTGCACAGGGAGGGGTATATTTTGCGTGGCAGTAACGATTATTCCTCATTATCGCGTGCCCTGAGCTGCGGCCTGCTAGCGCTGGGAGTGTCCTGGCCGGCAGTGGCCAGCGAACCACTTTACGCTAAGAACCTGAGCCCGGTAACAGGGTTGTTTGGTCTGCCCTCCCAGCGTGATGCCCGCGCCACACCGCGAGGTGCTTTTGCCGGCGCGTTGCACGCCAGTGTAGCCAGTCATTATGTCAACGACGGCAAGGGCGATGAGTTTCTCAATCTGGACGGCGAGACCCAGCGGTTTGCACTGGAGATACGCTACGGCCTGGCAGACAGTTGGGATGTGCAGTTAGAGGTTCCCTGGGTGGATCAGAGCGGCGGTGATCTGGATCGACTGATTGATGACTGGCACGACTTGTGGGGTATGTCAGACGGCGGCCGCTCTGATGTACCGCGCGATCAGCTGGATTACCGCTATCTTTCACCACAGGGTGGCTTCAGTCTGCAGGACAGTGCATCCGGGATTGGCGATGTCAGCCTGTCTGCCAATTGGGCGTTTCACAGCGATGAAAAAGCCGCGGCCAGTCTGGTGTTGGGGTATAAGTTCGGTACAGGTGATGACGACGAATTTACTGGCAGCGGCGCGGATGATGCGTTCGTTGCACTGCGCTTTTCCGGCGACCACCTGTCGCAGCTTCCCCTCGCCTGGCACGCTCAGGTTGGTTACCTGAGAGCGGGAGAGAGTGACGTCGTAGAGGATTTGCAGCACCGTGACCTCTGGTTTGCCGGTCTTACCATGGACTGGCGAGTTGCCACGCGTTGGTCAGTGCTGGTCCAGCTGGACGCGAACCGTGCCCCGCTGGATAGCGAGATTACCGGTGTGGGCGATGACGCGGTCATGTTGACCGTGGGTACGCGTTGGCAGTTCACTCCGCACTGGTCTGCAGAGATCAGCGTTATCGAGGATATCCGGGTGGAAACTGCTCCGGATGTCACCTTTCAGGCCGGTCTGCGCTATCGCCCCAGCCGGGACTAGGCACTGATCGCGCGTCTCAGCGCGAGTCCAACCGCTTCGTCGCCCGTTTTGCCGCCGCCTTGACCTGCTCGGGTGCGGTGCCGCCGAGGTGGTTGCGCGCGGCGACCGAGCCCTCCAGCGTCAGGACGTCGAATACGTCTTCCGCTACGTTTGGACAGAAGCCTTTCAGCGTTGCGATATCAAGCTCGGGGAGGTCCAGGCCTGTTTCAATGCAGTGCGCCACGGCCGCACCGACCACCTCGTGGGCGTCCCGGAAGGGCAGCCCCCGCCGCACCAGATAGTCTGCGAGGTCTGTTGCGGTAGAAAACCCTGCGCGCGCCGCCTCTCGCATGGTCTCTTCATTAGGACGCATGGCAGGCACCAGGTCGGCGAAGGCGCGCAGGGCGTCCAACACCGTGTCCACTGTATCGAAGAGGGGCTCCTTGTCTTCCTGGTTGTCCTTGTTGTACGCCAGCGGCTGGCTCTTCATCAGCGTCAGCAGGGATACCAGGTGCCCGTTGACGCGGCCTGTTTTGCCCCGCACGACTTCTGGCACATCGGGATTTTTCTTCTGTGGCATGATTGACGATCCGGTACAGAATCGGTCGGGCAGGTCGATAAAGCCAAACTGGACCGAGGCCCACAGGATCATTTCCTCGGACATGCGCGACAGATGGGTCATCAAGAGGGCTGCAAAAGCACAGAATTCGATGGCAAAATCTCTATCCGATACGGAATCGAGAGAATTCTCCGTCGGCTTGTCAAAGCCCAGTGCGGCCGCTGTTTGCTCCCGCTTGATGGGGTAGCTGGTGCCGGCCAGTGCCGCGGCACCCAGCGGTGATTGGTTGAGGCGCGCACGGCAATCCATGAGACGTCCGTAGTCCCGCTCCAGCATCTCGTTCCAGGCCAGCAGATGGTGCCCGAAGACAACAGGCTGTGCCGTTTGCAAATGGGTAAACCCGGGCATGATCGTCTCGGTGTTGGCCGCCGCTAGCGTAATCGTGCCCCGCTGCAGGCGTGTTAACTCGCCGGCGATAGCGTCTATCGCAGAGCGCAGGTAAAGACGTATGTCCGTGGCCACCTGGTCGTTACGTGAACGCCCCGTGTGCAGTTTCTTGCCGGCGGCGCCGATCAGTTCGGTGAGTCGTGCCTCGATATTCATATGCACATCTTCCAGTTCGATAGACCACTGGAATGTGCCGTTCTCGATTTCTTTGCTTACCTGTTCGAGGCCCCCTTCTATACTCACCAGCTCCTGCTCGCTGAGTACGCCGATACTGGTCAGCATGCGGGCGTGAGCGAGGGAGCCCACGATATCCTCAGCGGCCATACGCTGGTCGTACCCCACGGAGGCCGTAAAGCGCTGAACGAAGGCGTCGGTGGCTTCGCTGAAGCGTCCACCCCACAGTTTGCTGGTATCTTTATCGTTGCTCATGGCCCGGTTTCCGGTATTTCCACCTGTGTCTGGCGCTGACCTGCCCAATTGAAGTGAGCTTATTATATCAGGTTCACGGGGTACTCCCTCCCCCAATTTCACGGTGTGGGGTGGGGGCTGCACGCCGCGCTGCTCCCGCGACGGTGGGCGCGGGTGTCCCATGGCGCGACTTCTCGCATGACAGCGAGAACCCGTTTCTCGCGCCGGTCGCTGTCGGTGTGGGTCACTGCTATCATTGGCAACCCGCACTGAAGGAAACGCCGCATGCCGCGCACGCTCACAATCGCTACCCGGGAGAGCCCTCTGGCATTGTGGCAGGCAGAATTTGTCCGCGTTGCGCTGCAAGAGGCGCACGCTGGGCTCCATGTGCAATTGCTGGGCATGACGTCTCGGGGCGACCAGCTGCTGGAATCGCCGCTGGCGAAGATCGGCGGCAAGGGGTTGTTTGTCAAGGAGCTGGAGGAAGCGCTGCTCGACGGACGTGCGGATATAGCGGTGCACTCCATGAAAGACGTGCCTATGGCCTTCCCGGCCGGCCTTCGCCTCGGTGTAATTTGCGAGCGTGAGGATCCGTCCGATGCGTTTGTGAGTCATCGCTATGCCGCGTTGACCGAGTTGCCGCAGGGCAGTGTGGTGGGTACTTCCAGTCTGCGCCGCGAGTGCCAGCTGCGACAGCGCCGCCCCGATCTCGATATCCGCTTTCTCCGCGGCAATGTGAATACGCGGTTGCGCAAGTTGGACGAAAACGAGTACGACGCCATTATTCTGGCCAGCGCCGGTCTAATTCGCCTTGGTTTTGAGCATCGCATTGCCGAACGTATTGCCCTGGATGAATCACTTCCGGCGGGCGGGCAGGGTGCGGTGGGTATTGAATGCCGGGAGGCAGACGAAACGATTACTGAATTGCTCGCCCCTTTGCATCATCAGCCTACGGCCTGGCGTGTGACGGCCGAGCGTGCCATGAATCGCCGGCTGGAAGGTGGTTGTCAGGTGCCGATTGCGGCCTATGCGGACTTCCCCAGCGGCGAAGAGCACCTCCTGCTGCAGGGATTGGTGGGGCGACCGGACGGATCGCTGGTGCTGCGTGCGCAGGGCAATGCCTCGCCGCAGGATGCCGAGGGCCTGGGAATCAGTGTCGCTGATGATCTTCTCGCACAGGGTGCGGCTGCTATTCTGGCCGACGTTTATGGCGGATGACGTGCCCTGTGTACTGGTGACGCGACCCGCAGGCGCTGCTGCGGATACATTGTGTGAAGCGCTCAAGTCGGAGGGCTATCAGGCTTACAGTCAGCCTCTGCTGACCTTGCGCGCGCTGACGGACATCCCGCCGAAGCAGCGTGGTTTTTTGCAACGGCTCGACGAGTACCAGCATGTCATCTTTGTCAGCACCAATGCCGTCAGGTTTGGTATGGAGCAGGTTGAGATGTATTGGCCCCAGCTGCCCACAGGCATGCGGTGCTACGCAGTGGGCGAGGCCACTGCCCGTTGTCTTGCAGGCTTTGGTATCGAGGCGCTTACGCCCGACCGGGAGATGAGCAGCGAAGGACTGCTGGCCATGCCTGCACTGCAGGCAGTTGATGGTCAGCGTGTACTGATAATAAAAGGGGAGGGCGGTCGCGATACTCTGCGCAGTGAACTCACCTCACGTGGCTCGAGAGTCGATGAGTTGGCCTGTTATCGGCGTGGCCCACCGGAAGTGTCCGGGGAGGTATTGCTGCGTCAGCTGAGTGACTGGGACATAGATATTATTCTGGTCAGTAGCGGAGAGGGGTTGTCCAACCTGCGGCTATTGCTTACCCGGGCGGAAACCACTAAGTTAACCGTGATAGTGCCTTCACAGCGCGTTGCGCGCATGGCCCTTGAAGCAGGTTGTCGCGAGGTGCTCGTTGCAGACAACGCATCGGATGCGGCAATGCTGCGGGCTCTGGAGGACTGGCTGCACAGTACTGGAGAGTAGCGAGTGACGGATCAGGATGCCAAAGAACAACCGCCCGCAGCGGACACCCGACCAGGTGAACCCAACGTGGCAGAGCGCCCGGCCAAAGCTTCTGGCAGGGGTCTCGCATGGCTGGCGCTGCTATTGGTGATTGTGCTCGGACTGTCTGGCGCCTGGTTGGCGCGTGAGGGCTATGATCGCCAACAGGTCCTCACCAAGCGGCTCTCAACTCTGGACTCGACCGTAGGACGCGAACAGTCCGACCTGCAGCAGATGGAGGCACGCGCCCGTGACGAATGGCGCTCGGCCCTCGAGAAATTAGCATCTACAACACGCGCTGAAACCGATGCCCTGACTCGCCGTATCGAAGCGCGCGAGGCGGCCGTCAGCCAATTACAGGATGAACTGGGCCGCTTCAGCGCCAGTGACCGCAACAGTTGGTTGCTGTCTGAGACCGACCACTTGCTGCGCCTCGCCAACCAGCGCCTGGTGATGGCGCGCGACCCGGCTGCTTCGCTGGCACTGTTGCAAGGGGCCGATCATGTGTTGCAGGAAATTGACGATCCGACTCTGCATGCCGTGCGGGCGGCGATAGCTGCCGACATGGCTGCCTTGCGAGCGGTAGCAAAAATTGACGTGGAGGGACTCTACCTGCGCCTGTCTGCTCTTATTGAGCAGGCCGGGCAACTGGTGATCTTCGACATGCCACGTCAGCCCGACCGGGCAAAGCCGGCACCCGCGGAGGAGTGGCGCGGGCGTTTGCGCCAGGGCTACGAGGCGGCGCTGGCTCGCTTGTCAGAATACCTGGTGATTCGCCGTCGTGACGTGCCGGTGCAAGCGCTGATGGATCCGCAGTGGGAGGGTCTGGTAAGACAGAACCTGCGCATGTTACTGGAGCAGGCGCAGGTCGCATTGTTGTCGGGTAATCAGGCGCTTTATGCGGCGAGCCTTGAGCGGGCTCAGCACTGGGTCGGCCAGTTTCTGCAGTCAGATGAGGCCGCAGCGACCGCCTTGTCAGCGGAGTTGACGCGAATGGCGGGCCAAACTGTGGTGCAGACACTGCCCGAGGTCTCCCGTTCCCTGCGGGCCATGGAAGCGGCAATGAATCAGCGCGCGCAGTCTCAGGGCGGGCAATAGCCCATGCGTCGATTATTCGTTTTTATACTGCTCGCTCTGCTGTTGGGCGTTGGCCTGGTGGCTGTAATAGAAACCGATCCTGGCTATGTCCTGCTGGCCTACGGCAATTACACGTTTGAGACGAGTCTATGGGTGGGCCTGTTACTGCTGATTTTTGTGGTCTTCGCCCTCTCTGTGCTGCTGCGTCTATTTTATCGCCTGGTCGGGGGGCAGCGTTCCCTGTCGAGCTGGCTGGGTTCACGCAAGGCGAAGAAATCCGTGCGTCACAGTACCCTTGGCCTGATCAATTATACCGAGGGCAACTGGGCGGCCGCCCGACGCGAACTATTGCGGGGCGCCGAGCACAGCGACGCACCGCTGGCGAATTACCTGCTGGCTGCGCGCTCCAGCGCGCAGTTGGAAGATGACGACAAGGTCCGGGAGTATCTGCGCGCGGCGGGTGATGCAGAGCCGGCAGCGACAGTCGCTCTTGAGGTGGCGCTTGCAGAGATGAAACTGCAGGCGGGAGAGCACCAGGAGGCGGTCGCCGCACTGGACCAGGCTACTCGCAATGTCAGCAAGCACCCCCACGTTTTGACACTGTTAAGCGAGGCCTATCAGGGCCTTGAGGACTGGGATCGCCTCGAGGAATTACTGCCGCAATTGCAAAAGCACAAGCTGCCCAGTACCGCGGAGTTTCAGAAGTTGGAGAGGGAGGTGTTCCACAGTCGCCTGAAAAAGACTTCGATGGACGGCGCGCAGTTGAAAGCCATGTGGCAGCGCACGCCCCGTCACCTGCAGCGGGATGCAGCCATGATAGAGCTGTATGTCACGCGCTTGATCGGGGCGGGTGAACACGATTTGGCAGATAAGTTGGTGCAGCGCTCAATCAAGCACGCGTGGAACTCAGACCTGGTGCGGCTCTATGGTTTCATCGAAAGCAAAGATTCTTCACGGCAGCTTTCAAGGGCAGAGAGCTGGCTTACCACCCATCCGCAGGATGCGCTTTTGCTGCTGTCTCTGGGACGGTTATCTGCCCGGGATAAGTTGTGGGGAAAGGCGCGCGAGTATTTCGAGAGCAGTTATCGACTGGATCGGAGCGCTGAGGTCTGTGCGGAGTTGGGGCGGTTACTGACCGCGATGGACGAGCCCAAAATTGCGGCTGCTTATTTCCGTGAGGGCTTGCTCGCGCGGGAACCGACGTTGCCCGCGTTACCTTTGCCCGACAAACAGGCATCCGTTTCTACAGCTTGATACCCAGTTCGTCCCAGATCGCATCAATACGTTCCTTGACCTCGCTTTCCATACGAATGGGGCGTCCCCACTCACGCGTTGTCTCGCCGGGCCACTTGTTGGTTGCGTCGAGACCAATCTTCGACCCCAGTCCGGAGACCGGCGAGGCGAAATCCAGATAGTCGATCGGCGTATTCTCCACGAATACGCAGTCCCGCTTCGGATCCATGCGCGTGGTCAGAGCCCAGATGACGTCCTTCCAGTCGCGGGCATTTACGTCCTCATCAGTGACAATGACGAACTTGGTGTACATAAATTGTCGCAGGAATGACCAGACACCCAACATGACGCGTTTGGCATGCCCCGGGTATTCCTTGCGAATCGTAACGACCGCCATGCGATAGGAGCAGCCCTCAGGGGGCAAATAAAAATCCACAATCTCCGGGAATTGCTTTTGCAGGATGGGTACGAATACCTCGTTCAGCGCCAGGCCAAGGATGGCGGGTTCGTCCGGCGGTCGGCCGGTATAGGTGCTGTGGTAAATAGGGTTTTCCCGATGTGTTACCGCTGTTACTGTAAAAACCGGGAAGCGCTCTACCTCGTTGTAATAGCCTGTGTGATCGCCGAAGGGGCCCTCGTCCGCCTCTTCCCCGGGAGCTATATAGCCTTCCAGGATGTACTCCGCCGAGGCCGGTATCTGCAGCCCGTGGTCCCGACACAGGGGGGTAAAGCACTCACCGACCTCGGTCTTACTGCCCCGTAGCAGTCCAGCGAAGCCATATTCCGATAGGCTGTCGGGCACCGGTGTAACGGCACCGAGGGTGGTGGCGGGATCGGCACCCAGTGCTACCGCTACCGGATAAGGTTTACCCGGGTGCGCTTGTTGCCATTCCTTGAAGTCCAGGGCGCCGCCTCGGTGAGACAGCCAGCGCATAATCAATTTGTTGCGGCCCAGCAACTGCATGCGGTAAATACCCAGATTTTGTCGTTCCTTGTCGGGACCCCGAGTAATCACCAATGGCCATGTGATCAGCGGTGCTGCATCCTCCGGCCAACAGGTTTGTATCGGTAGTTTATGCAGGTCTACCTCATCGCCCTCCAACGCGTGGTACTGGCACGGTGGATTGCGCACGACTTTGGGCGCCATGTGCAATACTTTTTTCAGTACGGGCGCCTTGTCCAACAGGTCGCGCATTCCCTTGGGTGGCTCTGGTTGGCGCAGATAGGCAAGCAGCTCACCGATCTCGCGCAGGGCGTCGAGGTCTTCACCGCCCATGCCCAGCACTACCCGTTTTTCAGTCCCGAACAGGTTCGCCAGTACCGGCACCGAATATCCTTTGGGGTTTTCAAATAGCAACGCAGGCCCGCCGCCACGTAAGGTGCGGTCGGCGATCTCGGTCATTTCCAGGTGGGGGTCGACCTCGGTACTGATCCGCACCAGTTCGCCACGCTGTTCCAGCGCATTGATAAAATCTCTCAGATCGGTGTACTTCACTGGGTGCCAGTCCTGTCTGCGGTTGCTCGAGACAGTATACCTTGTGTGGTCGTGTCGTAAACGCGCTTAACCGGTCTGGCGACACCGACTGTGTCCCGCAGGTATCCGCGACAGGCAGTGACCGCAAGAACGGTTTTGCGTTCGATCAGGCGATGAGAGTTATCGAGTTCGGCATTCGCAGTCGCGCGGTGTGTCGCGATAAGTCGCGCCGGCAAAGAATCCTTGTTGGACGGTTTACTTCCGCTTCATCGACTTGAAAAATTCCTCGTTGGTTTTAGTTTCTTTGAGCTTGTCAGAGAGGAATTCGATAGCGGGAAGGTCTTCCATGCCGTGCAGCAGTTTGCGCAAAATCCACATGCGCTGCAGTTCGTCGTCAGCGGTGAGCAGTTCCTCGCGGCGGGTGCCGGAACGACGGATGTTTATTGCCGGGTAGACGCGCTTCTCTGCGATCTTGCGATCCAGGTGCAGTTCCAGGTTGCCGGTACCCTTGAACTCCTCGTAGATTACCTCGTCCATTTTGGACCCGGTATCAATGAGGGCTGTGGCTATGATGGAGAGGCTACCCCCTTCCTCGATATTTCTTGCTGCACCAAAGAAACGCTTCGGGCGTTCCAGGGCGTGGGCGTCGACACCGCCGGTCAGCACCTTGCCGGAGCTGGGAATGACAGTATTGTAGGCACGTGCCAAACGGGTGATAGAGTCCAACAAAATAACCACATCTTTTTTGTGTTCGACCAGGCGCTTCGCTTTCTCGATCACCATATCTGCAACTTGAACGTGACGCGAGGGCGGTTCATCGAAGGTGGAGGCGACAACCTCAGCCCCTCGGATACCGACGGAGCGCTGCATTTCCGTCACTTCTTCTGGCCGTTCATCGATCAGCAGAACGATGATGTAACACTCGGGGTTATTGGTGATGATTGCCTGGGCAATATTTTGCATCATGATGGTCTTGCCAGCTTTTGGCGGGGCTACGAGCAGACCGCGCTGGCCTTTGCCGATCGGTGAAACCAGGTCGATGATGCGTCCGGTGAGATCCTCAGTGCTGCCATTGCCCTGTTCCAGGGTCAGGCGCTGATCCGGGAAGAGAGGCGTGAGGTTCTCGAACAGAATCTTGTGCTTGGAGTTTTCGGGTTTGTCCAGGTTGACCTCGTCAACCTTGAGTAGCGCGAAGTAGCGTTCGCTGTCCTTGGGGGGGCGGATCTTGCCAGAAATGGTATCCCCTGTGCGCAGGTTGAAACGACGTATCTGACTCGGAGAAACGTAAATATCATCTGGGCCGGCCAGGTAGGAACTGTCGGCAGAGCGCAAAAATCCGAAGCCGTCCTGCAGGATTTCCAGCACGCCATCGCCGTAAATGTCCTCGCCACTCTTCGCGTGTCGTTTGAGCACTGCGAAGATGATGTCCTGTTTCCGGGAGCGGGCCATGTTGTCCAGGCCCATTTCCTTGGCGATATCGATAAGGTCGTGTGTCGGTTTTGCTTTGAGGTCAGTTAGATTCATATCAGGAATAAAAGACTATGCGTAAGTAGGGGAGAGGTGTAATCGGATGCCGGTCGGCGTGGCCGACAAGTCGCTAATGTTAATGAGTTTCAGGCTTGTTCTTATGGCACAGGAATGTGCAACGGTTTGAAAGGTAGCACGGCCCGAGGGGGGCGTCTACCGCTTTTTACGGTTAAATATTCGGAGAGGCCTGCGGGGCGGAACGCCCCACAGGCTGACTGGATCAAGGGCGTCAGATCACTTCCTGAATAAAATCTGTCAGCTGGGTCTTGGACAGGGCTCCCACCTTGGTGGCTTCTGCGTTGCCGCCCTTGAAAACAATCAGCGTTGGAATGCCGCGAATGCCAAACTTTCCGGGGATATCAGGGTTGGCGTCAATGTCCACTTTGCAGATCTTCAGCTTGTCCCCGTAGTCTGCGGCGATTTCATTGAGTATCGGAGCAATCATTTTGCATGGGCCGCACCACTCAGCCCAAAAATCTACCAATACGGGGAGGTCTGAATTCAAAACCTCTGCGTCGAATGTGGCCTCGGTGACGTGTACGATCTGGTCGCTCATACGGTCTGTACTCCTGATGCGCAGCATGATTGAAGGCTGCAGATAGCTAATAAGGGTGCCAATAATACCATTGGAGGGGGGCCGCACAACGGGGCGCATAGAGTTTTTTCGCATGCTGATATTTCGCTTAGCTATTACTGTGGCCCAGGGCGCTGAGTGCGGCATGGCATGAAGCTCACATACGGTATAGTCTTTCCCCAGGCGATAAATCAACCCTTGAGAACTCGGAAGATCACAGTGCGCGTTAGACAAATTCTGGTATTAGTAGCCGTCACACTCGCGGTGACAGCGTGGTTTATTTTTGATCTGGGCGCCTATCTCGAATTTGAGGCCCTGAAGACGCACATTGGCGATTTACGCCAATGGTATGCGGAAAACCCTCGCTTGGCGGGCTTGATCTATTTTTCCGCATACATCGTGATGACGGCAGTATCCTTGCCCGGCGCGGCTGTCCTGACACTGGCGGGTGGCGCTTTATTCGGTTTTTGGACCGCCCTTTTGCTGGTTTCTTTTGCCAGCAGCATTGGTGCCACGCTCGCGTTTCTGGTGTCGCGAATTCTCTTGCGTGACTGGGTACAGCAACGGTTTGGGCGCCACTTGCACACCGTCAACGGGGGTTTTTGCAAAGATGGTGCATTTTATCTGTTCTCTCTCAGGCTGGTCCCTCTGTTCCCGTTCTTCCTTATTAACTTGGTCATGGGCTTGCTACCCATCCGCCCTCGCACGTTCTACTGGGTGTCGCAATTGGGTATGCTGCCCGGCACAGCGGTCTTCGTAAACGCGGGTACCCAGCTCGGCCAGTTGGACTCAGCCTCGGGTATTCTTTCCGCCCCGTTGTTGGGTTCTTTCCTGTTGCTGGCGATCTTCCCACTCATCGCCCGGCAGTTGCTCGCTTACGTGCAGCGCAAGAGAGTGCTGTCGCGCTTCACTCGCCCCGCCCACTTCGACAATAACCTGATCGTCATCGGTGCGGGCTCAGCCGGACTGGTTGCGTCACTTATTGCGGCGACGGTAAAGGCGAAGGTGACCCTCATTGAGCGCCACCGCATGGGAGGTGATTGTCTCAATACAGGCTGTGTACCCTCAAAAGCCCTGCTGCGCTCGGCGCAGGTCGCACAAATGGCGAGGCGCGCCGAGGAATTCGGTCTGGCGCCCATGGTCGTGAAAGCGAACTTCCCCAATGTCATGGAGCGCGTGCAGGCGGTGGTTAAGACGATCGAACCGCATGATTCCGTAGAGCGCTACACCTCTCTTGGGGTGGACTGTGTGCAGGGTGATGCCCGGATTGTTTCCCCTTGGGAAGTCGAGGTAAACGGCAAGAGGCTGTCTGCCCGTAACATCATTATCGCCAGCGGAGCCAGGCCTCGGGTGCCAGACATTCCCGGCCTCTTGGAGCTGGACTACCTGACGTCTGATACCGTTTGGGAGCTTGCTGAGTTGCCGCCTCGATTGCTGGTGCTGGGTGCGGGACCCATTGGGTGTGAACTGGCCCAGGCCTTTTCCCGGTTGGGCAGTGAGGTCACTCTGGCGACGCACGCCGAGCGTATTTTGCCACGGGAGGACGAGGAGGTGAGCGAGTTGCTGCGCGCGACTTTCCGGCGGCAGAAAATCCGTGTTTGCACCAGTTATGAACCTCTGACTTTTAATCTGACCGAGGATGGACAGCAGGGCGTTTTCAAGACACCGCGGGGACAGAAACGGGTAGGCTTCGACCGGGTATTACTGGCCGTGGGTCGCAGCCCCAACGTGGAAGGGTTGGGGCTGGAGCCACTGGGCATTTCGCTGGCGCCGCAGGGCACCGTAGACGTCGACGATTACCTGTGTACGGCGGTACCGACTATATCTGCCTGTGGCGATGTCGCCGGGCCCTATTTGTTCACGCATATGGCCAGCCATCAGGCCTGGTATAGCGCGGTAAATGCTTTGTTTGGTCGCTTCCGCCGCTTCAAAGTGGATTATTCCATTGTGCCTTGGGCCACCTTTACCGATCCGGAGGTCGCGCGTGTGGGGCTGAACGAACGGGAGGCAGGCGAGCGGGAGATCGCCTATGAGGTCACTCGGTATGATCTGGCTGACCTTGATCGTGCCATTGCAGAGGGTGAGGCAGAGGGATTTATTAAAGTCCTCACTGAACCCGGTCGGGACCGCATTCTGGGGGTTACGATTGTCGGCTATCATGCCGCCGAGCTGATCAACGAATTCGTTCTGGCCATGAAGCACGGGCTGGGGTTGGGTAAAATATTGGGTACTATCCATATCTATCCGACCCTGTCGGAGGGCAATAAATTTGTCGCTGGGGAGTGGCGCAAGGCCCGCAAGCCCGAAGGCGTGTTGCGCTGGGTGGAGCGTTATCACCGTTGGGTGCGCGGATAAATCCGTGAGTGACATCTGGTATGTTTATCTTCTGCAGTGTGCGGACAGCACGCTCTATACCGGAATTGCCAGAGATGTGCAGCGGCGTTTGAAGCAACATAATGGCGAAGTGGCAGGCGGGGCCCGTTACACCAGTGGCCGCAGGCCTGTCAGATTGCTGTGGTCTGATCTGGCCCCTGACCAGGGTACTGCGCTGCGCCGAGAGGCGGCGATCAAAAAATTGAGTCGAGGCGAGAAACTCCGCCTCGCAGGTGGGCAAGATTGACCCCGTTGCGGCCCGGCCTGACATCACGGAGTCAGTTAGTCAGATAATTCATCCAGCTGCTGCTGTTGTTGCAGCCATACATCTTCCAGTTCTGTGCAACGTGCTTTCAGTCTGCCCTCCCGCCTCAGCAGATCTGCCAGTGCATCTTTTTCTGCGCTGGAATAAAGCGCCTCGTCGCCCAGTTGCTCCTGCAGCTCGCGCAGGTTGGCATCCACTTTTTCCATTTCCCTCTCAGTGCTGGCGAGTTGTCGACGAAGAGGACGCAGCTTATCTCTCAGACTGGCGGACTGCTGACGCTTCTCGCGGCGCGAAGAGTCGCTGGAAGCGGCCTGTTGCCTGTCGGGGGATCGGTAGCTGGTCAGTATCCAGCGCTCGTAACCCTCGAGGTCTTCTGCGTATTCCTCGACGCCTCCGTCGTGAACAAGCAGCAGTTCTTCTGCGGTATTGCGCAGCAGGTGGCGGTCATGCGTAACCAGAATGAGCGCGCCCTCGTAGGCATGCAAAGCGATCTCCATGGCGTGGCGCATGTCGAGATCCAGGTGGTTAGTGGGTTCGTCCAGCACCAACAGGTTGGGCTTTTGCCACACCACCAGTGCTAATGCCAGCCGCGCCTTTTCGCCGCCGGAAAAAGGGCTAATCGCGGCGGTGGCGGTGTCGCCGCGAAAGTTAAAACTGCCAAGAAAGTCGAGAATATCCTGATCCCGTGCGTCAGGACTCAGCCGCTGTAGGTGAAGAAATGCGCTCGCATCAAGGTCCAACGCTTCCAGTTGCTGCTGGTCGAAGTAGCCGATGGTCAGGTACTGTCCGCAAGTCAGTTCCCCTTGTAGCAGCGGCAGTTCGCCGATAAGGGTTTTCAGCAGAGTGGATTTTCCAGCGCCGTTACGCCCGAGCAGGCCATAGCGACTGCCCGGCCGCAGACACAGGTCAACGCCTGAGAGGATGGCCTTGTCGCCATAGCCCAGTGACGCCTTGTCCAGCTTTAACAAGGGGTCACTGCTTTTCTCCGGTGGGGGGAACGTGAAATCGAAGGGTGAGTCCACGTGCGCAGGCTCGAGTTTCTGCATGCGCTGCAACTCTTTCAGCCTGCTTTGAGCTTGTTTGGCCTTGGTTGCCTTGTAGCGAAAGCGGCTTACAAATTCGTCGATATGCGCAATGCGCCGTTGCTGTTTTTCGAAGCTGGCTTGCTGATTTGCCATGCGCTCTGCTCGCATGCGTTCGAAATCAGAGTAATTGCCTTTATAGGGGTGAAGCTGCTGTTGCTCGATATGCAGTATGCGTTCGCAGCTGGCGTCAATAAAATCCCTGTCATGAGAGATCATCAGCAGGGTACCGGGGTATTGCTGCAGCCACTGCTGTAACCAGAGAGTTGCGTCAAGGTCGAGGTGGTTGGTGGGCTCGTCCAGCAACAGGATATCGGATGGCGTCATCAGCGCCCGCGCGAGATTGAGGCGAATACGCCATCCACCGGAGAACTCGCTGACCAATCGTTGTCCGGCATCCTCAGCGAACCCGAGTCCTTGCAACAGACGGAGAGCGCGGCGCTCTGCACTGTATCCATCGATATCTTCCAGCTGGCTGTGCACTTTTGCAGCCTGTTCAAACTCGCCGCTGGCCTCGAGGTCGGCGATGCGGTCGTGCAATGCTGCCAGTTGCTCATCGCCACGCCACACGTATTCGGCGGCGGGAAGCGAGGTGGCATGTATTTCCTGAGCCATATGTGCGAGGCGCTGCGTTTGCAGCCCCTCGATGTCCCCGGCATCCGCGCCTAGCTCACCCAAAAGCAGGAATAGCAGGCTCGACTTGCCGCAGCCATTGGCACCGATCAGTGCGAGCTTTTGCCCGGGCTGAATAGTGACATTGGCGTGGTGCAGCAGTAACTTTTTGCCGCGGCGTAGTTCGATATCACGCAGTATGATCATGAGGCCGAGAATTCTACCTGTAAGGCGGTGCGTGGACCAGCGCGTGATAGTATACCCGGCGAGGTCTTTGGCAAATGCATGAACAGGATAGCGTGGGTGAAAATGTCTTCTGGACCTATTCGCTCTCAGTTTATCGTCGGAAAGAGGTGGCGCAGTGTTGTCTTGCCTTGCAAGATGACGCGGGCGTGGATGTCAACCTGCTGCTCTATGCTGGCTGGCTGGCGGGTAAGGGGCAGCGGCTCGATTCTTATCATCTCGAGCAGGTGGCAGCGGCGGTGGCCGACTGGCGGGAACAGGTTGTCAAACCACTGCGGGACCTGCGCCGACATCTACACACAATAGCGGGGGCCGAGCTGCTCTGGGAGGCGCTCAAGGCACAGGAGCTGAGTGCCGAGCAGCAGCAACAGGATACCATGTACGCGTGCTACCGGGCGCTCGTTGCATTGCCCGCGGGGCAGGATTGCCTGCGCGAAAACCTCCGTATGGTTTTCCGCTACAGCAATCCTCGAGCGGCCGCGCTGCCAGATTCTCTGGGGGGTCTCGCGCTGGCGCTGGCCTGCTGATTGCAGGGGTAGCGCCCGTGGATTCCGGGTAGTAAGATGTTTCGCCAGCGCAAGGCTGTTCGCTGAGAAGACGTTGTAAGCCTCTAATATTCTGTGTGACAGCTAGCTCTGATTATTCAAACCCCTGGATGAAAATGGAACTCACTATGAAAAAGTCTCTTCTCGCGCTGGGTCTGCTCAGCGCACTGGGCCTGCAAGCCTGTAACCAGCAATCTGCACCGGCTGCGCAAGATGCAGCACCAACAACAACAGCCGCGGCGCCTGCGGCAACCGCTGGGCCTTCACTGGATTCCTCGCAGCAGCGATTGAGCTATGGTCTGGCGTACAGCATGGGTATGAACTTCAAGACGAATGACAACCTTCCCGATCTCGATACCGACGCGTTTACCGCCGGCCTGACAGATGGCCTGACCGGCGCTGACCCACAGATGACCGAGGAAGAGATTTCCGCCGAAATGCAGGCGTACCAGGAAGTCGCTATGGCAGAGCAACAGGCTGCCCAGGCAGAGATGGCCGAGACGAATGCAGCACTTGGTGCGGCCTTTCTGGTAGAGAACGGTGCACGGGAAGGTGTCGTGACGACAGAGTCCGGCCTGCAATATGAAATCCTGACT
This sequence comes from Candidatus Marimicrobium litorale, assembly GCF_026262645.1. Taxonomy (NCBI): domain Bacteria; kingdom Pseudomonadati; phylum Pseudomonadota; class Gammaproteobacteria; order Cellvibrionales; family Halieaceae; genus Marimicrobium; species Candidatus Marimicrobium litorale. The sequence continues at coordinate 2,448,451 of NZ_SHNO01000001.1, read as the reverse complement.
GCCGGTGAAGGTCCCAAGCCCACCGCGGAAGACACCGTCGAGGTCCACTATAAAGGTACGCTTGTGGACGGTACAGAGTTTGATTCGTCTTACAGCCGGGGCGAGACAGTGTCCTTTGGTGTCGGCCAGGTTATTCCAGGCTGGACTGAAGCGCTGCAACTCATGCCGGTGGGCTCCAAGTGGAAAGTGGCTATCCCATCCGAACTGGCTTACGGCGCCGGTGGTGCTGGTCAGGTCATCGGGCCAAACGCGGCGCTGGTTTTCGAGGTTGAACTGGTTTCGATCCCCAGCGAGGCTGCTGCGGAAGACTAGCCAGACAGTGACGCCTGGTCCTGTACCAGGCGTCGATGACGATTGTGAAGGCCGGCTATAAGCTGGTCTTCCAGTTGAAACCGTGATTCAAGCATTTCTCCCAGTGCGGCGAGGTCACGTCTGAGCTTCTCCCGCTGTTCCCCGTCATTCGCATACTTCTCCTCATAAGCGAGTATGACCTCTGTGGTGTCACCGATGGCCGGCATGATCTTTTCGGCGATGGCGCAGCTGCCATCGCCAAACTGCTCTGCTTCATTGATCAGTTCGTGGAACACCTCGAAGTGCCCCGCGGAGATATAATCGACTAATAGTTCGCACAGCTTGGACTGTCGCGACATGAAAGCTTCATCGGTCGCGGATCCGTCCAGGGTGACGACGATTTCTGTGTATTTACCGAGCAGGGCCCGTCGCTCTTGTAGCCAGCGGGTCAGCAGACTTTCCACTGCCTCGAACTGTAGCTTTGGATTAGTAGTCTGTGTGGGCATACTGCATGTCCTGCGATCGTGTTATGTCGGGTCGGATTGAGCGTCGGGCCACTATATGACTGCCCAGCGGGTCAGGCAAGCGCCCGCGGGTGGATATGTGCCGGAACGGCCTAATGTTCGCGTGGGTCCTCGCGCAAGGCTTGCCACAAAGAAATGGCGATTACCACGCAGAAGACCAACAGTGTTTGCTCCGGGATACTGAGTCCGAAGAGCGTCCATACCGTATCGGCACAGTTGCCATCACCCATCATCACCAGACGCAGTGCCTCCGCAAAAGGAAAATTCTCCAGCATATACTCGAGGCTTGGGCCGCATGCGGGTACCTGGTCTTCCGGCAGGTGTTGCAGCCAAACGTGGCGACCCGCTACCGCGGCGCCCATTGTCGCCGCCAGAGCGCACAGGGCCCCGTATACACGCCGGCCCAGACTGCGCGGATTATGCAGTGCGGCAACCAGCGCAATCATGCCCCACAGGACAACAAAAACACGTTGCGTCATGCACAACGGGCAAGCCTCCAGGCCCAGATAGCCCTGCAGGTAAACGCGGGCAAATAGCATTGCAGCGATGGCCAGCAGGACGAGTCCGCAGAACACCAGGCGGGGGGAAAGTGTATTCAGCATCATGGGGTTGCTATCCTCTCGCTGCGGTTATCTCGTTAGCACAGCCATGCCAACATTAGGGGCTTTTAGTAGGGCGCGCAAATTCAGCTGTGGCCTCGCCCCAGACTAAAGGATTGTAAATCAGGGTAAAAGTTCAAAAATGCATGCTCCAATTTCTCCTTCGCAGGTGAAAGATGCTGATCTATGTTGCGAAAAGGATTCTCCCGCTTAAACCGCTCCCCGGTGCGCTCGGCGGACGTAATCACAGTGTCCCAGTGTTCGAACAGCACCAATACATCGTGCCTTGCCAGTCGCGCTGCCATGGCGCGCGCCCCCTCGCTGAGCTGATGGTCGTGGGCCTTGAGTGCCTCATAGATCCGGTCGCTGAACTGCCGCAATGGTACCGAGGAGAAGCGCGCCCAGTGCAGGGTCAGGAAGTGATCAAAGCACAAATCGATCAGTATGCCCGCATAGCGTCTCAGGGACTCGGGAAGCGCTTCGCGTAGGCTTTTTACAATGGGGTGGCTGTCCGTATAGGCATCGATTTGTCGGTGCAGTCGAACGCCCTGCGCGAGTTGGGGGGGCAGAGTGCCCGGCAGTGGCCCCTTGAAATAGTCGCCTTCGAGACCTCCGGCGATCAATGCTTGATCAGGCCACGCCAGGTGAAAATGGGCCAGAAAGTTCAATGCAGGTCCCGCAGGTTCTCGTATTGAGCGAAAAAGTGTTCAAGATACTCGCTGAATGAGAGCGAACCGGTTTGCTCTAAGTCGGCGTGAGCCTGCAGGGAGCGCTGGGTTTCTTTTTCAAAGTCCGCCAGCGTTTCGTCGGACAGCGGGCGCTTGTGAAAATAGTCGGCCCATTGCTCGCTGTAGGCCATGGCGACCCTGAAAAAGGGCAGTCCTTTTTCCTGCATCTCCTGCAGGATTTTTGCACTGGGTGTGAGCGCCGGATCGACGACCTTCGCGCTCTGCTCTGCAAGGCTGGCCTCATAGCTTGTCGAGCCGTGCGCAGTGTCAAGTAATTTGGCCACTGGGCGCATGGATTCGAGCAACGTATCGGCCCAATCGCACAGTGTGACCGCCCCGTTACCCTCATCGAGCTGCAAGCCGGGCTTACGACCGCGGTTTACCACAGCCTCAAGGTTTGACGCCTGCGTCGCCTGCTCTTCGTCATTACAGGGAGGGCTGTCTTCCAGCAGGCAGTAAAGTAGGAACGTGTCGAGAAACCGAACCTGCTGTGCATCGATACCTACAGGGCAGAACGGGCTGATATCAACACAACGCACCTCGATATATTCGATTCCGCCGCGCATTAGTGCCTTTAGTGGGGCTTCACCGGACTGTGCTACACGCTTGGGTCTGATCGGACTGTAGAACTCGTTCTCGATCTGTAGCAGGCTGTCATTAAGCTGCTGGTAGTCGTCGTTCTCGCCGGTCGGTATAGCGCTGTAGGCAGAGTGGGACTGACCTATCGCCGATGACAGTGTCGCCACGTATTGCTCCAGACTGTTGTAGCAGACGTTGAGATGTTGCTGAGCGGTGCTGTTGTACCCCAGGCCACCCATGCGCAGTGCCGTGCCGTAGGGCAGATGAAAACTCTTGCCATTGCCATCGAAGGGTTCCAGCCCATGATTTTCGCTGCCACGCAAAAAGCTCGCGCACACCGCGGGCGACGCACCGAAGAGGTAAATCAGTAACCACGAGTAGCGACGAAAGTTGCGGATTAGGCCGAGATAGCGGCCTGTAATGTAGTCTGCTTTCGACGTTGTCTTGCCGCTCGCATGCCAGGCTTGCTCCCAGAATTCGTCTGGCATGGAGAAATTGTAGTGAATGCCCGCGATCGCTTGCATCAGTCTTCCGTAGCGGTGCCCGAGGCCATACCGGTAGACCGTTTTCATGCGGGCCACATTAGAGCGGCCATACTGCGCGACGGGGATACCTTCGTCACCGGCGACAATGCAGGGCATGCTGGCAGCCCACAGTATCTCTTCGTCGAGGTGGCGATAGGTAAAGCTGTGGATGTCTTCGAGTTTCGTCAGGCTGCTGTCGATACTGTCATTGACCGGGGTGATGAATTCCAGAAGCGCCTCGGAGTAGTCGGTTGTGATCGAAGAGTGTGTCAGCGCAGAGCCTAGCGCCTCAGGGTGAGGGGTTTGAGCCAGTTTGCCCGCAGGAGTGATGCGCAAGCTTTCTTTTTCAATGCCGCGATTGATGCCGGTTAGCGTAGCGAGGGCGCCGGGTTGTGCCAGCGCCTGCAGTTCCTTTTGCAATTGGGAAGACAATGGAGACTCCTCGGTCAAACGGGGCGTGGGGCTGCACCAGGACTGAAGCCGGGTGCCAATATGCCGATCTGAAATTGACGCGACGCCAAGTGTAGTGGCGAATCTTAGCAGAGTACAGGCGGCGCCGCATGCAGCCTTTGTGGCGCAATGTGAAGGACTACCCGCTCTCGAATGCTAATTTCGCGGTCGCCGGGTGGGTCGGTCTCTCAGCCCAGTCGATCCATATATTTCTGCAGCAACTGACAGGCGAAGTTATCTTGTACTTCACTGTTCTGGTCTGTTGCCAGCATGATGCGAGACAACAGCAGGCCAAAGCGCATTCCAGCAAATATGAGGTAATAGTCGTAGTCCCGCGTGGCAAACCCTGAAACACTCTCCCACTGGGACTTGGTCTGCTCGTAGTTGGGCAGGCCTTCCAGTCGCGGCGCGCCCAGCCCCTCGGAGAAGGTGGCGTCCATGTGATTGAACCAGGCAAGATCCTGCAGCGGGTTGCCCAGCGCGGCCATTTCCCAGTCGAGAATGGCCGCGACTCCGTCGAAGGATGGCTTGAAGATAATGTTCGCCATTCGTGCGTCACCCCAGCAAAGCGCGGTAGGCTCATCCTCAGGTTGATTGGCCTGCAACCAGTCTAGAGCGGGTTGGCAAATCGAATGTGTGACGCCCTCCAGTGCCCAGTCGTGGTAGCGCTGCCAATAGTCCAGCTGCTGTTGCAGCGGCGTTTTCCCCGAGGTCTCAAGCCGCTGCAGGCCGAGCTCCCGGTAATCCAGGCGATGAAAGCGCGCCATTGTGTCGACGGCTGAACTCCACAGGTTGGCCCGCTGCGCGATATCGGTCTCATGCATCATCCAGCCATCCATATTGTAAGGCGGCATATCGGTCGGGATACGACCATCCGTGCGTTTCATCAGATAAAACTGGACACCCAGCAGGGCAGGGTCTGTTTCCAGGCCGCGCAGGACGGGGACCGGTATGTCACTGTGTTTGCCTACAGCATCCATCACTTCGTACTGCAAGCTGAGGTCGTAATCGGGAAATACTGGCCGCTCAATCTCAGGTTGTAGTCTCGCGACAACCGCTTCCGAGTGGGTTTTGCCTGCTTCGCTCCACTCGATGTCAAATAGCAGCGTGACATTGGACATCCCGGTCGATTCCGGGATGTTCAGCTCTGGAATTCTGACGGTGTGGCCGCGATGATCTGAAATCCAGGATTCCAGCTTCACACGCGTACCTTGAAGATCATCGATGAGGGGGGTGGGGCGCGTACTGTCCACTGTTGGACTCCTCTGTAGAGTGCGGGTCGCAGTGATGGAGGATACTGGGACGTATCGGTGCTGGCTAGCGCAGGGCACGCAGCGTGATGCCAATCTGTCAGACCAGTTAACAGAAAATAGCCCGCCGGGTGTCTGCTATAACCCTTTCGAGTCATTTACTGTCGCTTTGCGGGTTGTAGGCCCGCTCAGCCTTGACCTTCCCGATGCACCTTGCCAAAGTGCGCCCATGCCTTCGCCGAGGTCGGTCGCCTCGCTTGATCCGGACGCATGCAACAGGAGGATGGTGACGTGAGAATTGTGGAGTGGCTTAAAATTCTGTCCGCTGAAGGTGGGTCCGACCTGTACCTCAGTACCGGCGCTCCGCCGTGCGCAAAGTTTCAAGGCGCGCTCAAGCCCATTTCGGGTGATATTTTGCAGCCCGGTGAAATCAAGGATATCGCTAACGAGATCATGGATACGGTTCAGCGCGAAACGTTTGAGGCAGATCTCGAGATGAACCTCGCAATATCCGTTTCTGGATATGGCCGATTTCGCATTAATATTTTTGTGCAGCGCAATGAGGTGGGTATCGTCGCACGAAACATTGTCGCCGATATTCCCCGTTGGCAGGATTTGCGCTTACCACAGGTGCTTACCGAAGTGATCATGCGTAAGCGTGGTCTAATGCTTTTTGTCGGAGCAACGGGGTCGGGTAAATCTACCTCGCTTGCGGCTCTGATCGATTACCGCAATGCAAACAGCAGTGGGCACATCGTTACTATCGAAGACCCAGTGGAGTACGTCCATAATCATAAAAAGTCTATCGTCAACCAGCGTGAAGTCGGCGTAGATACGCGCAGTTGGCATAACGCGCTTAAGAATACGCTACGTCAGGCGCCCGATGTCATATTGATTGGCGAAATCCGTGACAGGGAAACTATGGAGCATGCGATATCGTTTGCCGAAACCGGGCACCTGTGTATATCTACCCTGCATGCCAACAACGCAAATCAGGCACTGGATCGCATTGTGAATTTTTTCCCTGAAGAACGGCGCCCCCAGTTGCTGATGGATTTATCGATGAACCTGCAGTGTGTCGTTTCACAGCGCCTCGTCCCTACGGTGGATAAGAAACGGTGTGCGGCGGTTGAGGTATTGTTGGGTACCCCCAGGGTGGGTGAGTTGATCCAGCGCGGCGAGTTTGACGGTATCAAAGAAGTGATGAGAAAGTCGGAAAGCAGTGGCATGAAAACCTTCGACTCGGCGGTATTCGAGCTTCAGCAGGAAGGTCTCATCGATGAAGAAGAGGCGCTGCGCAATGCCGACTCGCAAAACAATGTCAGGCTCAAGATAAAACTAGCCAATGAAGGCGGCGAGGCTGCACCGGAGAAAGGACACACGGCAGGGTTCAGTCTCGAGGAGATAGAAGAAGAAAAGGATTCAGGAGAGGGCGAACAACGATTCTCTTGATAACTGAATCCATCATGGCCGGCAGCGAGTTGCGCCTGTTATTCCAGATTAGTGATAAGTTCAATCCAGCTTTTTATGTCTGAGTCGTTGGCGTTCATTAGCCGGAATCCGCATAACCATGCGCCCGGTGCGTCTCGATCTGGAAGGCACCAGCGCACGTCTCCCACGAGGTAGATCGTGTCCTGCGACCCGGGTATGGCAACACCAATCTGGAGAATGGCGCCAAGAATAGGCTCTTCTTCAAGAACCACCTGTAAACCGCCTCTTGATACGTCAAGGGAGTGACAGGCTGCCACTCGCCCTGCCTCATCTTTATCGATACCCGGTGCTTCCAGCTCGACGAACGTCGCGCTTTCTACCGGCATACGGAGGTATTGTCTTTTTTCATTCATGGGTATGAGTGAGCGCCACTAGGATTCCAGATTCTTTCTGGCTGCGGTAACCACTTCTCGAAAATTGGAGGTGATTTGCAGAATATCTACCATGTCATGATCGATCAGAGACAGCATTTCTTGCCGGGAGACGATGCGAATCTTGACGCCTTGACGATTGACAAAAATAAAGCAGTCCTCGTTGGGATCGAACACGGCGAGCCTGGCCATAGTGGGGGCTTCGCCATCATGAAAGCCAATCCAGACACCCATAGGCAGGTCAACCTGTCGGTTTGCATCAGGAGGCGCTTCACCCTCGAGCAGTCCGGAGCTGTCGACCTGCAGTTGCCCGGCTTGAGCGTCCTCTTCGATGGTGCCGAGGTAGCTGGATGTCTCTTGATTCGCGTTTAGTAACCCGGCATTTGCTCTGTCATCGGTTGAGAGAAAGCGACTGGTCTCCTCGATATCCAGCCCCGCTCCGCTGGGAAACGCCGGCTTTTCGTCGTTATTCGTGGGCGGAGGTGGCGATACCGCTGCTCTTGGCTTAATAGCCTGTGCCTGTTCCGCGAGGGAGCCCGCAGATTTATCGCCGCTGCTGGTCTGCTGGGTTTGGGGCGTTGGTGGAGGTCGTTCGGGCTTGGCCTTGCTGAGATAGCCCGCAAAGGAGGGTTCCGCTGTCGCATGGCGCTCTAACTCCTCCAGCGACGGAGGTTCCAGCTCTGCTTCGATATCATCCTCCGGTGCGCCGAGCACGGAGTCGAGTTCATCGGGTAGGATTTCAACGAGATCGCTGTCTGCGAGGGCGCCAGTGTTGAGGGTGGCGGCGGGTGCAGCGGCGGGCTCCATGCCTTGCATGGCGCCCGCTAGCGCATTGAGTATTTCGATGGTATCCACGCCCGCAGCCTGTGCGAGACACAAGCTGAAGCTGGCACCGCTGTGAATAGGGGTAATCTTGTGGTCGGTCAGCAGCTGATCGAAGTTTTCGTAACTAAGCTGCAGGGCTTTTACCCCTGCCATGTTAGCGAACACCATTTGCTGCGACTGTTCGATTTTCAGCACCAGTTGCGCTCGAAGAACGCTGTCGTCGTTTTTGATGATAAACCACTGTCCCTCGGAACACTGTTTTAGTGTATTCAGAACCGCGTTGGATTGTGGGACCGCTGCCTGGCCCCCGTTGGCTTCTATGACGACAATGGGTGCAATGCGAGTCAGTTCTATAGGCTGTTCTCGCAAGATACGCAGATGGGCGCGCTCCACGAGTCCCATCGATTCGTTGACCGCTTCTGTATCGTGATGCAGGCTGAGTAGCCAGCGGCGCATTCTTTTAGGCAGCTCGGTGACCGCTTCAAAAATATACTGGCGTCGCTCATCGTCGGCGTCGCCCAGTGCTTGCAATGAGTCAAGCAGATCGTGAGTCGTGGTGGTCATCAGTTGCCATTCCTCGGACTCCGCGCCGAACTTCAAGAACAGCAGCTGGGCACTGGTGAACCAGGGTCCTGTGAGGAATTCGCCGATTTCTTCCGGAGTATCATAATGCGCCAGTTCTGCGTTGATCATGTGTGCGGCTTCACTCTTGGCCTCTGCGGTTCTCAACTTGCCTGCTTCTGTCTCGACAACGCGTTGGACCATGCGTCGGGCTCGGGCCTGATCCTTTTCTGCTGCGGAAGAAAATGTTTGCGCGACGAGTGCCAAGTCAGTCGAGTGATCGTCAAACCACCCGCGGGCATTTTCTATGGTTTGTGTAACCTGCTGCTCTAATGCTGCGCCAACCCGGTCGAGGCGAGACTGCCATCCCACGGCGCGTTCGTGAATACTGTCAAGCATTTGGTGCAGTGGGTGAGCGCCCGGTTGCAGGAAGCCAGGGTCAGTCACGGCGAGTGCTGCGGCCAGTGGTTTCAGGTGTCGCACCCGGGACCCGAGACGCCCCTCCAGAGGATACTGTTTTTCCCATAACTCCAGGCCCTTGCCGAGCCAGCGCAAAATAGCGGTCTGTTCACGCGAGGGGGTGGCCGGGTCACCCATGGCGTCGACTTTTTCCATGACGGCTATCCAGGGAGGAATATTAAAGTCTTCTACGCTCTTCAAATAGTCGACCAGCTCGGCAGTATCCATCGGATGCGCATCAGCGCCCGCGCCCGGAGGTTCGGCATAGCGGTCCATCACCAATTCGCGCAGTGAGCAGGGAAAAGGTATTTGTTCAGCCCCGAGTTTCAGAAGAACAGCTTCCTCGCAAATAAATATTCAGAAATACGTAGATCAACAGGAGCGCCACTTGGCGCGGTGGTCTCTCGGCGGTTGCCAGGCAGCGCGTGGCAATAGTGGGAGACCTATACGCCAGGCATTCGCAGTGTCGACCACAAACGACGCTGCGGTAGCTGCATTCCTTGCAGAGTAAGCCTTACGGGATCAGCGAGTGCTCTTGAGCAGTTGTTCTACAATTCGCTCCAAGTGGACAAGGTTATTGCATTCAGCGCTAAAATGACAGGCGCTTTGGTAGCGCAGCATCTCAGAGTCTCCGGTCCCCCAGGATCTTCTTGATTCCGGATTCAGCCAGATCACACGCTGGGATCGCTGATAGATACTCTGAAGAATATCCAGACGCGGGTCACCGTGATTATTGCGTGCATCCCCCAAAATAATGACCGTGGTATTGCTGCTTATATCCGCCAGTGCAAGATTAGCGAAATCCAACAGGCTGTTGCCGTAGTCAGTAGCGCCACCGTACTTCCAGTTAACCAGCTCGACCGCTTTCTCAACGGGATAGTCATCGAAATATTGGCTAACTTCTCCAAGGTGACTGGAAAAAGCAAAACTGCGCACCCTCGGCAACACATCCTGCAAGCTGTATAAAAACAGCAGCAGGAACTTCGCATAAGCAGCCACCGACCCGCTTACATCGCAGACCGCGAGTACCTGGGGTTTATCTTTTTTAACTTGACGCCAATAGGTATTGAACATGACCCCGTCGTTGGGAATACCCTTGCGCAGGGTCTTTGGCATATCCAATTGCCCGCGTTTCACTTGCTTGCGCTTTCGGGAGTATTGACTCGCTAATTTTTTGGCCATTTTTCGAATTAGATTTTGTACCTTACCTACGTAAACATGTTCAATATTGTTGAGGCGCGTTTTACTGAGAATCTCATCCATGAATTGCTGTGTCTTGCCCTCAGCGTGGAGCAAATATTCGCGCTCAACGTAGTCGCGCACTTGTTCTCGCAGCATGTCGCGGTAGCGCTGGAGTAACGGCAGGATGGGATTGCCTGCCTGTTCCAGTTCGATAATGGCCCTGCGGATCTGCTCCTCTCCCATGGCATCCAGTATGCGCCGCGTGAACTGCCCCTTTTGTGTGAACATCTGTATCTGCTGCAAATCCACTTGCTGTGCAGCCTGGTTCATTGCCAAAGTGAGTTCGTTGCGCTCGTTGTTGAGCAGGTTCTGCATTAACGGGCCCTGCATGAGTGAACGCAAAGCGGGTGAGTCTTCCGCGGCTTGTTCGAGGGCATTTTCTGGTGAGCCGTCGAAATTATCGTCGGACGTTTCGGTGTTCTCGTCGGAAAGCGTTGCATCGGCCTGCTCGCTATCGGCCTGCTCGGGAGCTGTGAAGTCAGCCAGGTTCTGCTTAAAAAATCGCTCGAAACACTGCAAAAAAATGAGTTCTTCCTCCGCGGTTTTGGCCAGTGTCATAGCCAGCCCGTCGCGCAGGAGTTCGCGATCTGCATAACCAAGTGCAGCGGCCACCTCGACTGCATCCAGCGTCTCTGCTGGTGAGACCCTCACCTCATGGCTGCGTAGCATCTGGATAAAACTGACGAGATTCGAGTGCATCGTACCTATCCGTTAGTGACCAGGCTGGCTCGTGTCCTCGCCAACGAGCAGGCTGCGCAGTGCGGAATCAGTTGCTTCGATGTCGTCCTCATACTTGAGCAGTACATTGAGTGTGCTGCGGACTATTTCTTCATCCAGTTCGTCAGCATGGAGCAGCAGGAGACTGCGAGCCCAGTCGATAGTTTCTGAAATAGCCGGCGCCTTCTTCAGGTCGAGTTGGCGCAGGGAGTGCACGAATGCCACCAGCTGGTGGCGCAGTTGTTCCTGCACATTGGGCACGCGGGTCTGGATAATGCGCTCTTCCAATTCGACCGAAGGGAAAGGGATGTAGAGATGCAGGCAGCGTCTTTTGAGCGCATCAGAAATATCCCGCGTGTTGTTGCTCGTGAGGAATACCATAGGAGAGGTGGTCGCTTTCACCGTGCCAATCTCCGGTATCGAAACCTGGTATTCAGAAAGAATTTCCAGCAGCAATGACTCGAACTCGTAGTCGGATTTATCTACTTCGTCGATCAGCAGGATGGCGCCTTTCTCCTGCTGCATTGCCTTTAGCAGGGGGCGTGGTTCCAGAAACTCCTCCGAGTAAAAAATATCGCCGAACAGATGCAGTCTCTCCACAGATTCTGCGAGGCCATCGGCGCCCTTGAGGAGGTCGCCGAGCTTTTCCTTAAGCACTTGGGTATACAAGAGCTGTTTGCCATACTTCCACTCGTACAGTGCCTTGGCCTCGTCCAGCCCTTCGTAGCACTGCAGGCGTATGAGCGGCGTATCCAGCAAAACGGCGATAGTTTTTGCGAGTTCAGTCTTGCCCACTCCGGGCGGGCCTTCTACCAGCACTGGTTTACGCAGCTGGAATGCAAGGAACACGGCCGTTGCGATTTTTCTGCTGCAGACGTAACCGTGGGCTTCGAATCCCTGCTCTATGCGTTCGACTGATTCAAGCTGGGGAAAATCCTGATTGTGCAAAGCGATACCTCAATGACGATTAGATGAAAAGTAACTGCGGCGTGGACGTCGTCTAACCGCCCGTGGCGTTCATAAAGCGAATGATCTGTGGCGGTTCGCTGAGGCTGAAGTGATGCTTTTCCGGCTTGATATGGAGCGACTCAACGATAGTTCTCTTGAGCAGCTGTCTCGAGTAGTCACCTGAACGCAGTACCGCTCGCAAGTCGACGGAGTGTTCATTGCCCAGGCAAAGCAGCAGCCGACCCTCTGCGGTCACCCTGACCCGGTTACAAAGGTGGCAGAAGTTGTGACTGTGGGGTGATATAAAGCCGATGCGGCTCGGGCTACCCCCCGTTTTGTAGTAGCGCGCCGGGCCGCCAGCATCCCGCTGCTCGGGTGCGGCCTCCAGAGTGAGTTGGCGGGTGATGATCTGGCGCAAGGCCTCGCTGCTCAGGAAGCTCAGCGCTCTGTCGTGCTCGTCGATTTTGCCCAGGGGCATTTCCTCGATGAAGGCGATATCAATATCTCGTTGCAGCGCGAAGTTTACAAGGTCCAGTACTTCGTCCTCGTTGCGTCCCTTCAGAATCACCGCATTCAGCCTGATACGGCTAAAACCCGCATCGATAGCCGAATCGATGCCCGCAATAACCTGGTCGAGATTGCCGTGCCGCGTCAGTTGCCGAAACTTTCGTGGTTCGAGGCTGTCCAGGCTGACATTGATTCTGCTTACGCCCATTGAAAAAAGGGGCTCTGCCAGGCGGTGCAGTTGTGATCCGTTAGTGGTAAGTGCGAGTTGCTCGAGACCCTTGAGCTTGCCCAAAGGTTCGACCAGCGACAAAATATTATTACGAACCAGAGGTTCGCCGCCGGTCAGGCGTATCTTGCGTACACCGAGTTCGACGAAGGCCCCGGCTACCTCCTGCAGTTCCTCCAGGGTCAATACCTGCTGCTTGGGCGCGAAGGTCATATCTTCCGCCATACAGTAGACACAGCGAAAATCGCACCGGTCAGTAACAGAGAGGCGGAGGTAGTCTACCTGGCGCCCGAATCGATCTGTCAATGTTTGAGGTAATTCATCCTTCATGGTCGGAAGTGTAGCCTTTCGCGTTTGACACCTCCAGCGGGCTTTACAGCGATCGGCTGGTGGGACAGGATGCGACTCACACTGATCGCTGGAGTAGTCGACGTGTCGAGGATGAATGACATGGCCCTCTGGATGGGGCCGCTGGTGGGGGCGGGTGCAGCGACGGCCTGCCTTGGAGCAGGCTATGGCGGTGACGCGGCAACGGTAGCGTTCGTCGCTGTGGTCTGCGTCATCTGGTGGGTGTTTGAGCCGGTGCCGATCCCGGTCACCTCGCTGTTACCTCTGTCCATATTCCCCCTGTTTGGCGTGCTGACCCCCGCTGAGGTGGCGCAGGCCTATGGCTCCCCGCTGATTCTGTTGTTGTTGGGGGGGTTTCTGCTGTCCAAAGCGATGGAGCACTCCGGGGCTCATCGGCGGATTGCGCTGGGAATGGTCAACCTGTTTGGTGCGTCCAGCGGACGGCGTCTCGTTATGGGTTTCATGGCTGCTGCAGCTGTGCTGAGTATGTGGATATCCAATACTGCCACCTCATTGATGCTTCTTCCGGTAGCGCTGGCTCTGCTCGACGGCGCCGAAAATCGCGCGAAACTCGCGCCGCCACTGTTGCTGGGGATAGCCTATGCAGCCAGTATCGGTGGCCTGGGAACGCCTATCGGTACGCCCCCCAATTTGATTTTTATGCAAGTTTACAAGGAAACAACCGGCCAATCGATCAGCTTCACCCAGTGGATGCGTTGGGCCTTGCCTGTGGTGGTGGTGCTGGTGCCCGCCATGGCCCTGGTGCTCACGCGTAACCTACAGGGGTCGCTGGCCTTGAAGCTGCCCAAAGTGGGGCCGTGGCAGCCGCAGGAGCGACGGGTCATGATAATTTTTGGGCTTACAGCACTGGCCTGGGTCACCCGTGGAGAGCCGTTTGGCGGCTGGCAAGCGTGGTTGAACTTACCCTCGGCCAACGATGCCTCTGTCGCCCTGTTAGCTGTGATCCTGCTGTTTTTAGTGCCCGATGGCCGAGGGAACCGCCTGCTGACCTGGGAGCGGGCGACCACCATACCCTGGGGCGTATTGCTGTTATTTTCCGGAGGTATCTGCCTGGCCAAGGGGTTTGTCAGTTCCGGGATCAGTGATGTGATGGGTCAGGGGCTGGCGGCTATGATCAGTATGCCCGTTTATCTGCTGATGGTGACGATTTGTATTGCGGTGACGCTGATGACTGAAACTACTTCGAACACAGCCAGCACTGCGCTTCTCATGCCGATTCTTGCGGCCGCTGCTCTGGCCGCTAACGTGCCGCCGGAACTCATTATGGTGCCGGCCGCCATGAGTGCCAGTTGTGCGTTTATGCTGCCGGTGGCGACTGGGCCTAATACTGTGGTGTTCAGTAGTGGCGCTGTATCGACTGCGCAAATGGCGCGGGAGGGCGCATTGATCAACTTGATGGGGGCGGTGGTGATAAGCAGTGTGTGTTACATCTTGCTGACCTGACAACTCGCCCCCGCTTCCGCCGTTTACGACAGTAAGGTCATCATGGTTTCGGCGGAACTCGCGTCGACACCCGGACCATCCTCTACGTTCAGGTGGCTCACAGTACCGTCCTCGACAATCATGGCGAAGCGTTGGCTGCGGGTTCCCATGCCGAAACCGCTACCGTCCAGTTCCAAGCCCAGCGCAGCAGTGAAGTCAGCGTTGCCATCGGCCAGCATCAGGATTTCGCTGGCGTTCTGATCGTTGCCCCATGCACCCATGACGAAGGCATCATTCACCGACATGCAGGCGATAGTGTCGACGCCCTGAGCCTTGATTTTGTCAGCGTTTACCACGTAGCCGGGCAGGTGTGTCAGACTACAGCCAGGAGTAAAGGCACCAGGCACTGCAAACAGCAGCACTTTCTTGCCCGAAAAAATATCCTGGGTCGCAATATCCAAGGGACCTTTGTCGCCCATGGTCTTGAGTGTGCAATCGGGTATCTTGTCGCCAGCTTTTATGGCCATGCTGCGCTCCTTAACTTTGGCTTAACGTAAAGTGAGAAGGGATAATAGCAGATGTCAGGTGAAAAACACTGCCCACTCTGTGAATGCCACGATGTCGCTCGCTACCATGAGGATGCGCGACGCGATTATTTACGTTGTTGCAATTGTGCGCTCGTTTTTGTTCCCCCTGCGTTTTACCTGGACAGGAGGGCTGAGCAAGCAGAGTACGATCTGCACCAAAATTCCATAAATGATGCGGGATACCGGCAGTTTCTCTCACGGCTGGCTACCCCGCTGCTACAGCGCTTGCCAGATGCGGCAAGAGGATTGGATTTTGGCTGTGGCAATGCGCCTGCACTCGCCGATATGCTGCGCCAAGCGGGCTGCCACGTGGCGCTCTATGACACGTTTTATGCACCGGAGGAAAGTGTGCTCGACGCTCGCTATGATTTCATTTGCGCAACAGAGGTGGTGGAGCACTTGCATCAGCCCGGTCGAGAGCTGCAGCGCTTGTGGTCGATGCTGGAGCCAGAGGGTTGGATGGGAGTGATGACGAAGCTTGTGAAAAGTCACGATGCGTTTGTCAGCTGGCACTACAAGAGAGACCCGACACACGTGTGTTTTTTTAGTGAGGACACTTGGGTTTGGTGGGCGCAGGAGTTCGGTGTGCGCCTGGAAAGACTGGGTGCCGATGTAATTATGTTGCAGCGCTGACAGTCGGTCTGTGCGGAACTCATACTCAATGGGACTGACACCAATTCTTGTTGCGTTGCTCCCTTCTTCTTATGAGTCGACGCTTTCTCCATCTGCCAGCATATTGAGGAAGATGTTCTCGCAGTCGTGATAGAAGCGCAGCTCATCATCACCGAGATAGGGTGCGATCATCGTCAGTAGCTGCAGGACTCCCTGATGGATGGTGACTTGTGGCGCGCGAGTGTCGTTGAGCAGTGCATCGTAGTTCAGCCAGAAGGTCAGATTGAGTGTCATGTTATCAGCCAGTCCGAGTAGCTGCTGGTCTTTGGCATTGATGACTTCCTGATCGAGGAGTGTGTGGCAAATAGCGTACAGTGCAGCACGCTTCAGTTGTATAAGGCGCTTGAATCGCCGGCGGATATCCGGGTAGCGTTCCAGTATGTTATCCAGGTTGTGATAGAGGAAGCGGTACTGATACATCTCCTCCAAAACAACATAAAGATAATACCAGTTGTCTTCTACGCTGCCTGCTTTGGTGCTAAGAGGGGATTGGATGGGTGCGCTCAAGGTATCGCTCAATGCCCTTTCATATTGCTGGAACAGCTCGGAGATGAGTTGGTCTTTGCCTTTGAAGTGATAGTAGAGGTTGCCTGGACTGATATCCATTTCGTTGGCTATATCGATTGTGGTGGTGTTGGCCTCGCCCTCCTCATTGAACAGAGCAAGGCTGGTATGAAGGATTCTGTCCCGTGTTTTCACAGAGTTGGCGTATCAGGATTTACTGGATTTCGCTGACTTCTTGGCCCGCACTCTGCTGCGGCTAGCGGGCGCTTTCTTCGCAGGCGTTTTTTTCTTTGCGGGCGTTTTTTTCGGGGCGGGTGTCATGCGTGTTGATGCCGCTTTTTTCTTTATTGCCTTTTTGCGAACTGTCTTGGTGGCTTTGGTCGCAAGAACACCCTCGTCTGTTAATGCCCGGGTAAGTTGGTTTACTTTACGCGTGAGTTGGTCGACTTTTTTTTGTAGTTGCTCGATTTCTTCCATGCGCACTGGTCGCTGGTTGTGGAAATTATCCCGTACCCGGCCGATACGCTCTTCCACTGATTGCCTGGCAGCTACGGTGCTTTCCCTCGCTTCCTCTTCAAGCGCAGCACCCGCCTTCACCAGGTCGCGGAACATTTTGGGGGGTTCCATTGCTTTTTCTATTCGTCCCTGTGCCTCTTCCACCGCTTTACCATAGGCGCCCACCCCGGCCAGCCAGATATGTTTGGCGATATCGCCTGCCTTATTTTTGTCATCACTCATATGCTTGGCCGTCCCGCCCAATATGTCAGTTGTTCAGGTTATTCTCTTTCACCCATTAAAACAGAAAAGTTTGGTAAAAAAAGCGGGGATCATTATCCGTTGTATGAACATGCGAGAGTTAAGTGACAGGCAGGGGTAAGCAGTCCTGATGCCACGCCATGAGTAGTGCTGCCTCGGCGTAGACTTAATGCCGCATCGGCAGGCGTTAAATCCTGGACAAAAAAAGGGCCACACGAGGTGACCCACAAAAACCCCTGCAGGGCAGGGATGCGTTCTCCTGGATGGATACAGATCAGGCAGCCGATTTCAGGCCGACAGATTCTTTGAGTTCGCCGAATCGGGCGCGTGCCTTGTTCAGTTGCTGCTCAAGCTTCTTGCGGTCGGTCAGGTTGTCGAGCTTTGGGATATCTAGATCGTCCAGCGCAACCTTGGCTTCTTTCTCTACCTTCTTGCCACGCTTGACCAGTTCCTTGTAGGCCTTGTCAGCATTTTTTCGGCGGGTTTCGACACGCTTTTGAAGGCCGTCCAGGCGTTCTTGTACGCGATCGTACGCTTTCCCATAAAAACCGAGGCCTGCCAGGAAGACATCGCGGCCGGTCTCCTGAGCGTTGTCGGCGAAGGTCTTGCTGGCCTTGGTGGGCGCAGCGCGACGAGCAGCTGGCTTGCGCTTGGCCGCGGGCTTGCGCTTCTTGGTGGTCTTGCTGGCGGTGCCAGTGGTTCTTGTCTGAGCCATGATGAATCTCCTTGTCGTGCCTGTGTTGGCAGGTGTTTTCGCTGATTGAGGCGTACAGTACGGTAAAAAATTAGAATAAACATACTAGATGGACGAACTTGGCTGATCCGCGCAAAATGGTGCCTCGCCGCGGCCTGAAGGCGCATTGAAAACGTGAGCGGTCTGCCCGGGGTGGCGCTGCGTACATTAGAAATCGGTTTCTACTCGCTGGTGTAGACTGGCGATGATGGTCAAGGGATAGGGTTAAATGGTGGGCAAATGGCTTTAAAAACGTCGGGTAGGGGGGCTGCAGCGGCACTGGTTATGGTGGTGGGCGCTGGTGTGTCTTACGGATTGCTGGTGGGTAAATCGCAGCCCGAGCCCAGCGTGCCAAAAGATACAGCGTCCCCCATGGTGAGTGTGATGGTGGTTAACCCGAAAGTGCATGCGTTGTCCGTGGAGACACAGGGCACAGTGCGGCCCCTGCGGGAGATTAACCTGGTGAGCCAGGTAGGGGGCAGGGTTGAGCAGGTCTCGCCCCGGTTCGCCGAAGGCGGTTTTTTTGCCGCAGGTGAAGCCCTGGTCAAGGTGGAGGACATCGACTACCAGTTTGTCATCGCCCGAGCGGAGTCTCAGGTAGCAGAGGCGCAACAGCGTGTTGCCGAGGAGAAAGGGCGCGCCTTGCAGGCCGGGAGGGAGTGGCGTGACCTCGGCAGTGAGCAGGGCAATTCATTATTCCTGCGCAAACCTCAGGTGGCCGCCGCGGAAGCACTGTTGAAAGCCTCGGAGGCGGACCTCGAGGCAGCGCGACTCGACCTGTCCCGCACCGCCATATCGGCGCCATTTAACGGGCGCATCTCGGAAAAATATGTCGATATCGGTCAATTTGTCTCTCCCGGTACCGCGATTGCTATGGTGTATGACACCGATGTTGTGCAGGTTCGCCTTCCCTTGACCGACCGTCAGGTTGCGCTACTCGACCTACCCCTGAGTTACGATAACCAGACTGTTGGTGAGATGAGCCAGGCGGCCGTGGTGTTGCGCAGCCGCTTTGCGGGTCAGGACTGGGAGTGGCAGGGGCGTGTTGTGCGCACCGATGCCAGTATCGATGTCGACAGCCGGGTGGTGTACGCAGTGGCGGAGGTAGACAAGCCGTTCGCGCGAACGCAGGGCAGTCAGCGACCGCCGCTGTCACCGGGCATGTTTGTGCACGCAACAATCAGTGGGCGACCGCTGGCGAATGTCACCCAACTGCCGCGCAACGCTCTGCGCTCCGGGGCTTGGGTGATGGTGGTCGATGATCAACAGGTTGCTCGGACGAGAGAGGTGGTGGCTCTGCAAAGTGATACCGAGCACGCTTGGGTACAGGGGCTGTCCAGTGGTGACAGGGTCATGGTCAGTGAGCCGCGGAATATTCTGGCGGGCACCAAGGTCACGGTGAAAATCGCCGAGCTGGCCAGTGGTGCGCTGTGATGCCTGGTCCGATTCGCTGGTTTGTCAACAATCCGATTGCCGCCAACCTGCTAATGGTGTTTTTGCTCATCGGCGGGGCGCTGGCGATTCCCTCATTGGACAAACAGTTCTTCCCCGGGTTTGAGTTGAATACCGTCAGTGTGAGCCTGCCTTACCCCGGTGCTGGGCCCAGCGAAGTGGAGCAGCAGATTTGTATGCGCATTGAAGAGGCGATTCATGACCTCAATGGCGTCGAGGAGATTCGTTCCACTGCAAGGCAGGGTGTGGGAACCGTGCTGGTCGAGGCGGAGGGTGGGTATGACATACAGCGACTCAGCGCTGAGGTGCGGAGTCGGGTGGATGCGATCACCACGTTTCCGGCGGAGGCGGAGCGCCCGGTAGTGACCGAATTGGCGCATCGTCACCAGATGGCGGTCGTAACGTTGGCAGGGGATCTCAGCGAGCGTGAACTGAAAGAGCTCGGTGAGCAGCTGCGCGATGACCTGTCGTCCCGTCCACATATTTCTGTAGTGGAATTAAAGCAGCCTCGCCCCTACGAGTTATCGGTTGAGGTATCGGAATTCACCCTGCGTCGTTACGGACTCACCTTTGCGCAGGTGGTGGACGCGATCAGGAATTCGTCCCTGAACCTGCCGGCGGGCGTCATTAAGGCCAATGACGGCGACATACAGTTGCAGACACGTGGCCAGGCCTACAATCGCCAGGATTTCGAGAATATTCCGTTGTTGAGTACTCGGGAAGGCACGCAATTAGTGCTGGGTGATGTAGCAGAGATAAGAGATGGTTTTGAAGATGTGGATGTGCGCAAGCGCTTCAACGACAAGCCCTCCTACGACCTGTATATTTATGTGACATCAGATCCCAATACCCTCGCTACCAGTGAAATGACCCGCAGTTGGATCGAGGAGACGACCCCGCAGCTTCCCCCGGGTGTTGAGCTGGTGCTTTGGCAGGATACAGCTGAATTGTTCAAAGGGCGCGCCGATACCTTGGTCAAAAATGGGATTGGCGGTCTGGCACTTGTGTTTCTTTTGCTCATGCTTT
The DNA here is from genome assembly GCF_026262645.1 of Candidatus Marimicrobium litorale. Lineage (NCBI taxonomy): Bacteria > Pseudomonadati > Pseudomonadota > Gammaproteobacteria > Cellvibrionales > Halieaceae > Marimicrobium > Candidatus Marimicrobium litorale. Next base: position 2,428,638 of record NZ_SHNO01000001.1, on the reverse strand, counting down.
TCCTGCGGCCGCTGTTGGCAATGTGGGTCTGCGTTGGTATTGCGGTCGCATTCATGGGCACCTTCTTTGCACTGCCCTACACCGGTGTCAGCCTGAATATGATTTCGCTGCTGGCCTTCCTGCTGATTCTCGGGATTGTAGTGGACGATGCGATCATTGTCGGCGAGTCGGTTTATGCTCATCAAAGTGCGGGTGAGCCCGGTCAGGAGGGCGCGATCCTCGGGACCCGGTCTGTATTGAAACCGGTGATGTATGCAGTGATATCGACGATGATTTTTGTGGCGCCCATGATGATATTACCGGGCAACATGGCGAGCGCGGGTGTGCCTATACCGGTAGTGATGATATTGGCGCTGACATTTTCACTGGTCGAGTGCATGTGGATATTGCCCGCACACCTGGCCCACATGCGGCCCCTGCGCCCCAGCCGTTTCGCCCTGCTGCGGCGACTGGAGGCCATACGGCTGAAATTCGCAGACGGGATGGTGCGGTTCGCGCGCACCCGGTATCGCCCTTTTCTGCAGCGTTGCCTCGAGGCGAACCTGCTGGTGGTTGCCGTTTTTCTCGTGGCTTTGATGATAAGCATCGCCCTATGGGGCGGTGGCTGGATGAAAAAGGGTTTCTTCCCGGCGATCACCTCGGATTTCACCTTTGCCGAACTCACGCTCCAGGAGGGCGGGGCGTTCCGGGAGACGTTGCGCGTTCTGGAGGTCGTTGAAGCAGCGGCCGAGCAGGTCAAGTCAGAGTTTAACGGTGATCCTCGCTGGCCTGGCGAGGAAGTGATCGGTCATATTGCTGCGCGCGGCAGCGCGAATGAGGTGGAGGTGGCGATTTATGTCCCCTCGGATGCCGTAGACGTGAAAGAAGTCACCGATCGGTGGCGCGAGTTAATTGGCGACCCGGGTGCTGTGGAAGACTTCCACATGGACTACACCATTAACCAGCGCGGCAAGCCGATCACACTGGTGATGGCTTCACCCTCTCTGGAAGACTTGCGCGAGGTCTCTGATTACTTGCACGAGGTGTTGGAGTCGCATACCGGCGTTTACAATATCAATGACTCAACACAGTCACCCCGCGACGAGATAGAGTTGGGCATGAAGCCCGCCGCGGAGAATCTTTCGATCACGCTGTCAGACTTGGCGAGGCAGGTACGACAGGCATTCTATGGCGCTGAAGCCCAACGGATTCCCCGTACCAAGGAGGATGTAAAGGTCATGGTGCGCTATCCGGAGAAAGAGCGCGTCTCCGTGGATAATCTCAGCGAGATGCGGGTGCGAACGCCGTCGGGCGAGGAGGTGCCCTTTGATACCGTGGCGGAGGTCAGTTACCAGCCGGGCTATCTGACCATTGATCGCAGGAACCGCAAGCGTACGCTCCGGTTGACGGCAGATATCACCCCCGGTACGTCAGATCCTCGTGTTGTCGTGAACGATATTGTGGCCAACCATTTGCCTGTCCTGCAGGAGCGCTTCCCGGGCTTGAGTATGGATCTGGATGGCGAACTGCAGGAAGAGTCGGAGTTCCTGTCTGCCCTACTCACCTACATGGGGTTGTCCATGCTCATTGTGTATGCCTTGATGGCCATCCCTTTCCGCTCGTATTTCCAGCCTTTTCTGGTGCTGACGGCCGTGCCGTTCGGCATCATGGGGGCAATATTTGGACACGCTATTTTTAACTGGCAGGTCAGTATGTTTTCCCTGCTGGGGGTTATCGCCGCTGCGGGTGTAGTGGTAAACGACAACCTGGTGCTGATCGACCGGATTAACCAGCTGCGCGACAAGGGGTTCGAGTTGGCTGAAGCGCTGTTGCAGGGGGGGCAGGACCGCTTCCGCCCCATTGTTCTCACGTCTTTGACAACCTTCGTCGGTCTTATGCCCATCATGTCTGAAACCAGCGTGCAGGCCCAGTTCCTGATTCCCATGGTGATCTCCCTCGCCTTCGGTGTGCTGTTTGCGACCGGGGTTACCTTGCTACTCGTGCCGTGCCTCTACCTGTTGGGTGAGCAGGTGTCGCGGCGCATCGTGCATGGCAAGGCGTCTTTATCGGAGGAGCCCGACAGCGCCTAGAGATGGCCGCTGGGCCCCGGCTGTATTGCGTGGGCAAAAAAAAGCCCGCCTGACGCGGGCTCGTGTCGCGTCATTACGATCAGACGGATTTTGGGCCGGCCGCGACGATGTCGTCAGAAACCTCAAACTTGGTGATGTTCTGCTCAAAAAGGGCAGCGAGTTTGCGAGCCTGCTCGTCGTAGGCTTCGGCTGAGCCCCACCCTGATCGTGGATCTACGTACTGGGCGTCCACCCCGGGAATCGCTTGCGGGAAGTTCAGGTTGAGCACCTCCAGATGCTCGGTATCGGCGTTCAATAGCTCGCCACTCTGGCAGGCATTGACCACGGCACGGGTCACGGGGATGGGGAAGCGTGAGCCGCCCCCCCCTGGAGCGCCGGAGCCACCTGTCCAACCGGTGTTCACGAGGTAGACCTGACTGTCAAAATCCTCGATGCGCTTCATCAATAGTTCTGCATAGTCACCCGCCGGGCGCGGCATAAACGGCGCTCCGAAGCAGGTGGAGAAAGTCGGATGTATGCCGGCCTCCGCGCCCAGTTCTGTAGAGCCAACGCGCGCAGTGTAGCCGCTGAGGAAGTGGAATGCGGCGGCTTCCTTGGACAGTATGGACACCGGAGGCAGAACACCTGAGACATCACAAGTCAGGAATATGACGCATTTAGGCTCGCCACCGGAGTTACTTTCGGTGCGCTTTTCCACGTGCTCCAGTGGATAGCAGCAACGGCCGTTCTCGGTAAGGCTGGTGTCACAGTAGTCAGCGTGGCGGGCCTCGTCGACGACCACATTCTCGATGATCGCGCCGAAGCGGATGGCGTCCCAGATAACCGGCTCATTTTTCTGGCTCAGATCAATCGTTTTGGCATAGCAGCCGCCCTCGAGATTGAATACGGAGCCCTTGGCCCAACCGTGCTCGTCGTCACCGATCAGGTAGCGAGACTGGTCGGCAGAGAGGGTCGTTTTACCCGTGCCGGAGAGGCCGAAGAAAAGAGTGGTGTCGCCGGCTTCACCCACGTTGGCACTGCAGTGCATGGGCATAACATCCTTCTCCGGCAGCAGGAAGTTCTGCACGGAGAACATGGCTTTCTTCATTTCGCCCGCGTAGCGCATCCCTGCAAGCAGAACCTTGCGCTGTGCGAAATTGATAATAACTACGCCATCTGAATTAGTGGCGTCCCTGTCCGGGTCGCACTCGAAGCTGGCAACATTGAGAATATTCCACTCCGGCTTGCGGGCGCTATTGTAGGTTTCAGGGCGGATAAACATGTTGCGACCGAACAACCCCTGCCAGGCGGTCTCGGTGGTTACCTTGACCGGCAAGTAATGGTCGATGTGTTCCCCGACGTGAAGATGAGATACGAAACGGTCTCGTGCGCCAAGATAAGATTCCACCCTGTCCCAGATGGCGTCGAACGTGTCGGCGTCGAAGGGTCTGTTCACGCCGCCCCAGTCGATGCTGTCTTCGGTGCTGGGCTCCTTGACCACAAAGCGGTCGGCGGGAGAGCGCCCGGTGCGTTGGCCGGTGGTCACCAGCAGCGCGCCGGTATCGGATAACACGCCTTCGCCACGGTTTAGAGATTCTTCGATCAGTTTCGAGGGCGCCTGATCGACGTATTCCTGGGTGGACTGAATATCTGCGGTCATGGATTTTCCTGTGATAATAGTGCGCCAGCCCGCGGGGCCTTTTGCGCGACGACGTGCCTGAGTCTCAAGGGGGCGTAATTATGTCAGAATCGCCCCGCCAAGAAAAATATATCGGGCATAAAACCGGCGAATACCCCGCGCCCTACCCCCTCAATGCAATGTTTTGGCCTCATCTACCCCCAAAACCTCAGCCAGATCCGTGCGCTCGAAGTGATATTGGGTATTGCAGAATTCGCAATCCATCGTGATGCGGCCCATCTCCTGCAACATCTCATTGAGTTCCGCTGGATGCAGGGTCGAGAGGGCACCGTGGGTGCGTTTGCGGCTGCAGGAGCACTGGAATCGCACCTCGTCTGCATCGAATAGACGCACCGGCTCCTCCGGATAGAGGAGCCCGAGCAGTGTGGCTGAGTCCAATGTCAGTATCTCCTCATCCCGCAGGGTGTCGGTAAGTGTCAAGACATGCTCCCATTGATCCAGTCGTTGGCCGGGTTCGGGGACGAGCTGAGCCGGTAATTGCTGCAGGAGCATGCCGCCGGCCCGTTCCCCGTCCGCAGCGAGCCAGATGCGACTTCCCAGTTGTTCTGACTGGCGAAAATAGGCGTCGAGATTGTGCGCCACTGAGCCTTCTTGTAGCGCCACAATTCCCTGATAACGCTGTCCTTTCAGCGGTTCGACGGTAATGGCCAGTTGCCCGTTACTGAGCAGTTCCTCGTTGCTGTTGGCGGTGGCCTGCTCCGAGCCGCGGGCGATGCCGCGGACATGCAGCTGGTGGTTGCTCTCGGCCATCAGCAGGGGCAGTTGTCCGTCAGAGCGAGCCTGCAAGGTCAGGCGCCCCTCGAATTTAAGGTTGTTGCTCAACAGCACAGCTGCGGCGAGAAACTCCCCCATTAGCCGGGCAACGCCCGGCGCGTACTGGTGGATGGCGAGTGTGTCCCAGTAGGCTTTATCCAGCAGCACTTTTTCGCCGCGGATATCGGCTTCCTCGAAGAGGAATCGCTGGGAATAGTCGCGAAGGATGTCTGTCATGGCTGTTACCGTCAAAAATACAGGTGATTAGGGTGGGCGGGAGGTGCCTCAAGCGGCAAGCCGCGCCAGTCGCCGCTTGCGGCACACAGAGGCTGCATCGCAAATTATGCCTGCCCGTGCAAGGGCGACACGAGCGCCCTGATGCTGGCCCCCCCGTTTGTTAACAGGCTGAACAAACCATCGGAACGTGTGTTTGAGGAAGTCTGCCTAATTATGTGCTTGCGGGGCCTACAGCCGCTGCAAGGTAGTCGTTTCCCCTGTCAGGATCGAGTTCACCGGCAGCGCCTGGCCGTGCCCGTGGCGAGCTCACGGGCCAGTTTAGACTAACGGCGCGGCAGTTACAGCGCTTTGTTTTACCGTGATCGTGTCAGCCGGGCGGGGTTGGGGCGGGCGCTGCGGGAGGGGTCCATGAACCGAATTCGGTGGGGTGGCGTATCATCATTTGTGGATTCGTCTGTTGCAGGGTGAATCGCACACAGGTCTAGCTGGATCAACGAGGCAGTGAAAAATGCTGGAAACGCGGCGCTTAACAGACTGGATTTTTCATCGTGAGGAGTTGGCTGCGCGGGTACCGGCTGGCGCGGGTGAAAATTGGCAACCCGACGCTATCCACCGATCCGGGGGCGTCACCCGGCGGTCTCGCAGAGACGGCTTGAAGAGCGAGGGTCGCGTACGAAAAATCCGGCAGCCACCCCATCTCGACCTGTGGTTGCCCTGACGGCGCGATTCCCGCAGTTCATTATTTGAAGCCAGTGGCGGGAAAATTTCGATTTTCAGCGATATCGCGCTAGATTGTCGTTACAGTGCGGTTCGATCCTCAGCGATCTTCCTATCGGAGAACCGTCAACATGAAATTCAGTTACCAAGTCGGGATGTGCGAGCCCAACCACTACCTGCCCCTGGCGATTGCGGCCGAGGAGGCAGGGTTCGATGGAATCACCATACCCGATAGTATTTGTTATCCCGAGGAAGCCAGCTCCAAATATCCCTACAACAAAGACGGTAGTCGCGAGTTTCTGGAAAGTGTTCCCTTTGTCGAAAGCCTGATCGCGGTCACAGCGATGGCGGCAGTGACCAGGGAGATCCGTTTCGCGACCTTTGTCTACAAACTGGCGGTCCGCCAGGCACCCGTGGTGGCAAAACAGGTGCAGGGTATCCAGTCATTGTTCGGTAATCGCTTTGACTTCGGTATCGGTATCAGTCCCTGGGAGGAGGATTTTGCAGTCTGCGACGTGGCCTGGGAGAAACGGGGCAAGCGCCTGGATGAGCAGATAGATATCCTGCGCGGGCTGGAAACTGGGGAGTACTTTGGCTACTCCGGCGAAATACATGAGATGCCCGCTAACAAGATGAATCCGGTGCCGACAAAGCCTACACCGTTATTGATCGGTGGGCACGCGGAGCCGGCATTGAAGCGTGCGGCTCGGGTGGGCGATGGCTGGATGTGCGCAGGGGCTGATCTTGATCAACTGCACGCGTATATTGCCCGCATCAGCCAGTTGCGGGAGGAATACGGTACGCTCGATCGACCTTTCCGCGTATTCACTACGGGCGCGAATGCGTTTTCGAAAGAGGGTATTGCGCAACTCGAAAGCATCGGCGTAACAGATGTCATTATTGGCTTTCGCAATGTCTATGAGTTCGAGGAAGACAAACCACTGGATGAAAAAATTGCCATGCTGAATTGGTATGCAGGCGAGTTTATCCGTGGCTGATTGCGCCCCTAACACGCCGGTGCTGGTGGGTGTCGGTGCTGTGCAACAAAAGCTGGAAGATTATCGTGAGGCCCGGGAGCCGGTGGCACTCATGGAGCAGGCCTTACGTGATGCTGCTGCGGACGCGGGTGCGGATGCGTTGTTGGCGAGAGCCGATGAAATTCTTGTGCCCAACAGTTTGTGGGGGTACCGGGATCCAGCCCGAATTCTCGCGGATCGGCTCGGTGCGCAATCGGCGACAACGTTGTTAGCAGATTTCGGTATCTTGCAGCAGGGCCTGATCAACCGTGCCTGCCAGCGCATTTTGGCAGGAGAAGCTCAGGTCATGCTGGTTGCCGGCGGCGAGGCGCGTTATCGCGAGCAGTGTGCCGCGCGTGCGGGTGATGAAGTGGGCATGGTGCAGGAGGACGATGATGTCGAGCCCGATATTACCCTGCGTCCGGGTGCGGAGTTGATGTCCGAAGTGGAGTCCAACGCTGGCCTTGGCATGCCGGTTGGATATTACGCAATTATGGACAGTGCCCTGCGCTTCAAGCAGGGTTTGAGTGTGGATGAACACCGTGACCGTATGGCAGCCCAGTACGCGCGCTTCAGTGAAATCGCTGCAGCCAATCCCGAGGGTTGGGTAGGTGAGCCGTTTTCTGCAGAGTTTATTCGGGCGCACTCCCCGAAAAATCGAATGCTTGCGTTTCCTTACACGAAGCTGCACAACAGTCAGTGGACAGTGGACCAGGCGGCGGGTTTAATCCTGTGCTCCGCAGCGGTGGCCGACGAACTGGGTATAGCGCGGAGTCAGTGGGTGTTCCCTGTGGTGTCGACAGAGTCCAACTTCATGTCGGTCATTGCCACGCGTGGCGACCTGGGAGGCAGTGAGGGTTTTCGGATCGCGGGCAGAAAAGCCATGCAGCTGGCGGGTGTGGATTTTAATGATGTGCGTCTGCGAGAACTTTATTCCTGTTTCCCGTTTGCCGTGCGTGTGCAGCGTGAGGAGATGAGCCTGCATGACAGGGGCGACGACAGTGTGACCGGCGGTATGACCTTCGGTGGTGGCCCGCTCAATAATTTCGTCTTCCAGGCCACCGCAAAAATCGCGCAGTTGCTGCGCGATAACCCGGGCGAGACAGGCCTCGTGACGACCGTCAGCGGGTTGCTTACGAAGCAAGCCTGTGCGCTGTGGTCGATGCAGCCCCCGATAGCCGGTTGGGCCTTCGCGGATGTCACTGACGAGGTGCATGCGGTGACACCCCTGCGGGAACTGGTGTCGGACTTCGAGGGGAGCGCAACTGTCGCGGGCTACACTGTGCTTTATCAGGGGATGGAGCCGTGGCGCGCTGTTGCGGTGTTTGATCTTCCCGACGGCCGGCGCACGGTGTGCTTCAGTGAGGACGCATCAATCATCACGGACATGATGTCTCGGGAGTGCTGTGGTAGCAGTTATCGCTTGTCCAAGGGACAGCTCTTTGCCTGATTATTTGAATACCACGGCCCCCGCAAGAGGATCGTTTCCAGAAATCAGCTCCGCGAATTCCTGGGCCAGTTGTTCACCGCGTGCAATGCATTCCTTCCAGTAGGCCAGGCGTTCCGGAAAGCCGAAGTTTTTGAAGTCCGAGCGGTCGGGAATTTTGCCGTGCGGAAGGGCGTCGATAAATGCGGCGCTTGGACACAGCAATACCAGTTGCTCGTAGCGGTGATTCGCCGCCTGGCGCCAAGGCAGAAACTTGTCAAACCAGCCCGGAAAGAGTTGCTCGCTAAAGTGCGGGTAAAGCACCAGCCCATCTGTATCAAGTTGCTCCGGATTGAAATGGTAGTCGATGATGCCTCCATCCCAGTACTGCCCGGCCGGCCCCCCGGGAATATCGCGTTCACCATTCAGTACGAATGGAATAGACCCGCTGGCATGAATCGCTCGGCGCAGGTTCTGCTCCTCTAGGCGTACACATCGCGTATCGAAATCCTGTAATCGCATTTGTGCAGCGGGCGCCGCGCCTGTGTGAAACATCACGCGCTGGAAATGCAGTTTGAGCAAGCGACGGCTGACGGCATTACTCAGTGCCGCGCTGCCCATGGCTGTGGCCAGCAGTGTATGGGACGATGACCCGGCAGCTCCGCGTCCCCGTGCGGTGACAATGTGGGTTTGAACACGGGGGTGCTGCAGCAGGTGCTCTGCTCCATCCCTGCCCAAGGTATGTTCCAGAATACCCAGGCTGACCTTGCTGACTTCTCGCGTATCCGGTTTCGCACTGTAGCGTTGATCGAGGTACGCTTCTTCCATTCGTTCAATGGCGGCGACCGGGTCGGGCATGGCCAGGCAAGTGTGTCGCCATGCGCCAATAGAAGAGCCGAGGGTGCTGAGGGAGCCGGTGCCGCCCTGCAGGAAATCGCCGAACAGGACCCGGTCCAGCTGGCTCAGAATCAGCCACTTGGCGCCGCCAGACGCGCCCAATAGCAGGTTGAACAGGTCAGGCGACCAGCCCCGCTCATCGATTAGCGCTGCCGCTTTGCGACCCAGATAAATCCGCAGGGCCTTGTCGACTGAAGCCATTAGTGCCGCTCAGCCCTGGCGCACTTCACGGGGCGCCTTGCCGGTCCACTTGCGGTACGCCCTGCGGAAGTTGGAGGAATCACTAAACCCTACCAGGTAAGCGACATTGGCCAATGGGAGTCGCGTATTTTGCAGGTAGTGCGTCGCATGCTCTGCGCGAACCTGATCCAGCAGTTTCTGGAATGATTGCTCCTCCTCATCCAACCGGCGACGGTAAGTGCGTGGACTGACATTCAGCATACCCGCTATTTGCGGCATTTGCGGATACTGACCCTCCAGCTTGCGCAATAGCCGAAGAGTCTGCTCCGCGACGGAATCTTCCCCCTCCAGATCTGCCAGCAGGCGCGCGCACTCCGCCTCATAGAGTTGGCGTAGCGGAGGATTTGACAAGGGTAGCGGAGTATCCAGCCAGTCTCGATGGAACAGGATCCGCCCCTGCAGCGCGTCGAAGTGTATGTCATCGCCGAGGACTTCGTGATAACGCGCAGAGTGCGCAGGTGCCGGGTAGGGCAGTTCCATCCGAACTGCCAGTTCTGGATCATTGAGCATGCCCCGCAGTGTATTGATAAAGGCGCCGTAGAGTAGTTCAAAACCAAATGTGAAGTCTGACTCGGTCTCGCCCGGGGTGGTGAGAATGCTGAGTATGCATGTGTCTCCCTCCTCACTAAATTCCATTTCGAGATTGGAGGCCAGTAGGTGATAGTACTTGAGCAATAGCCCCATGACTTGTCCGAGGTCGCGGCAAGTCATGAAGGCCTGCCCCAGCACTGCGTGCGCGCTCAGGTGCAATCGCAGGCCCAGTTTGAGCCCCAGGGTCGGGTCGCCGGTGAGCGTGCGTGCGTTGGTGACCAAGGTCCAGAAGTCCTGGTCATCAACTCTGGCGCCCATGCTGTCGATGCCGGCCAGTGCGAGGGATGTGCCAGCCAGGAGGTTGTCACGGGAGCAGCCTTCTCCCTCAAGCATGTCGATCAGGATGAGCGCGTACTGGGCCGGTGTGCTGGTATTGGACATGGCCCTATTTGGCCACAAATGACTGTAAGTTGACAAGACTTTACCCTGCCCGTTTGAGTCTGCATCGCGCATAGTGGGTCAATAGACCACTTAACGGAGTGACACCATGCAGATTGACTGGACCGACAAGACCCCACGTATGATCCAAACGTTTGCCGGCGCGGATTACCCGCGTGATAACCCGGATCTGGAAGAAGTGCTGACAGCGGCCGATGTGGACCACGTAGCGGAGATTTTTAAGACCCCCCTGACCGGCTCCTATAATTGGGATTACACCCTTCAGGATGATCGCATCAAGAAACTCTACGATCTGGGCAAGCAGCTCAACTGGGACCCGGAGATGGACATCGATTGGAACCGCCCCTGGCCAAATGAGGAAGATGGCGCGGAGCTGATGAACCTCAGCGACTACGAACCGTATCTCGCAATGGACGAGGCCACGCGAAAGGAATTCTGGTTGCACATGAACGCCTGGAGCCTGTCCCAATTCCTGCACGGTGAGCAGGGCGCCCTGTTGGTAGCGTCACAGCTATGCTCCTGCGCACCCACTTTCAACGCCAAGCTTTACGCGGCCTCGCAGACTTTTGACGAGGCTCGCCACGTCGAAGTGTTCAATAAGTATCTGCAAAAGCGCATAGGGCTGATGTACCCGATCAACACGCACCTAAAAAGCATTATCGACAAAATATTGACCGATGAGCGCTGGGACATGAAGTTTATCGGCATGCAAATCGTGATCGAAGGGTTGGCGCTGTCGGCCTTTGCGACCGCCCGTGAAACCACAACCGACCCGATTCTCAAGGATATCGTCTACCTCGTGACACGGGATGAGGCACGCCACGTCACGTTTGGCGTTAATTATCTCGAAGAGTTTTTGACCACCCTGACGGATGAAGAGCGCGAGGAGCGTGCTCAGTTCGCCTATGAGGCGTGCGCCATCAGTCGCGAGCGGCTGATCGCCACCGACGTATTCCGGCATTTCGGCTGGGATGTGGAAGAGGCACGCAAGAAAGTGCTGGACGGCTTTGTCATGTCCACTTTCCGCAATTTGTTATTCCAGCGTGTGATACCTAACCTGAACCGTATCGGATTATTAACCGACGGCATACGTCCAAAGTTTGAAGAGCTGGGCATACTGGAATACGAAAACCTCTCGACCGACGGTGACATCGACTGGTCTTCCCTTGAGCGGCCCCTGGATACGGCTGAGGCACAGTCTCATGAGCAGAGCATGTTGGAAGAGTTTGCCCGCAAGCACGAGGAGGCCGAGGCGGCCAAGACGAGTAGTGCGGCTTAGACTGCGCGCTCGCCAATCAGGTTGCCGTTGAATACGGCCCTGAAGCACAAAAAAAAGCCGGCATTTGCCGGCTTTTTTGTGTCTGGCAGTTGGTGTCAGGCGGACAGTGCTTTCACTTGCGCGTTAAGGCGACTCTTGTGCCTTGCGGCCTTGTTTTTGTGAATGATGCCCTTGTCTGCCATGCGGTCGATGACGGGAACAGCCTCGGAGTAAGCCCCCTTGGCGGCTTCCGTGTCACCGCTCTGCACGGCGGTCTGTACTTTTTTGATCACAGTGCGAACGACGGAGCGCAGGCTGGCGTTGTGCGCGCGGCGTTTTTCTGATTGTCTGGCGCGTTTTCTCGCTTGGGGTGAATTTGCCACGGAACACTACCTCTACAGGGTCGAAAAGTCAGGAGGCGCGATTATTCACATTGACCTGATACTTGTCAACTGCCCCGTTGCTGGCTCCTCTGCCGCGTGCTGCGTTATACTAACGATTGTTAGTCAATTACGGCCGTTTTTTGAAGGTAACGTATTTTTATGGATAATCAGGCGGCAGCGGCCACTCCGGCGCCGAGCACAGCGCAGCGCATACTCGATGCGGCGGAAGATCTCTTTGCGGAGAAGGGTTACAGCGCTACCTCGCTGGGCGATGTGGCCGATCGGGTAGGTATCCGGTCCCCAAGCCTTTATAACCACTTCAAAAACAAGGAAGCCCTGTACGAGGCGGTCCTGGAGCGTTTGCTGACAGAATTTTCCGTACCGTTGTCCGAGCTGGACAGTGGCCCGGTGACTCGTGAACGGGTATTCCACTGGCTGGAGACGATTGTGAGGCAGCACCACGCCAACCCAAATCTGGCGCGCCTGTTGCAGCATGCAGCGCTGTCGGGTGGCCCCCACACCAACGCATTGATTGACCAGTTGTTCAGCCCGATGTTCCGCCCGGCGACTCAAATAGAGGGGGCGGAGAATACGCTCATCGAAAGCTCGGGACTGCAGCCTTGGGCGGTAATGGCGTTCAACAATCTGGTGATGTCTTATGTGACTATGGCGCCCATGTACCGGGATTTGCTAGGACAGGATCCCTTTAGTGATGAGGCGCTGGATAACCAGTTGAACCTGATCAAAACGCTGCTGCGAGCAGTGTTCGAATACAAGGGGGACATTGCCCTCAGCGCCCCCCCGTCTGGCGGGTAAACCTGTCGCTACTTTAAACTCTGCGGTAACCTGAGCCCATGTTGAATACCAATGCCGTGCATATATGGCGTGAAGCCGATGGTCAGCACCACGTCGAGTGGCAGGCCAGTGATCCGGATACCCGGGTTGTGGTCGAATTGCTGGAGCCCTCTACCGAAGTAAGTGCCAACTACCATTATAGTGCATGTCGGGTATCATTTTCTGGTCTGGACCCCTCTTCCAGGCACTATTTCCGAGTGTCGGATGAGTACGGTAATCAGGTACTGGCCTCCGAGCGCAAACTGGGCATGCAGGGCACGCCAAACTTTCGCGATTTCGGTGGCTATGCCGCTGCCGACGGACGGCGGGTAAAATGGGGCTACTTGTTCCGCTCCGGGCAGTTGTCCAGTCTCAGTGACCAGGACCTCGCCTTGCTGGCCAATCTCGAAATAGACCTTGTCTGCGATTTCCGCAGGGTGGAGGAGCAGGCGGGTGATCCCAGTCGCCTCCCGCCGCAGAATCCGCCAAGAATCGCCAGCCTGCCCATTATCCCGGGCAGCAACGCGCGGTTTTTCGAGGAGGCAGATTACACTGGCACGGGTGATCCTCGGGCCATGTTTGATTTTATGGTGGAGATCAACCGCGATTTTGCCGAACAGCAGACTGAGACCTATGGGCGCATGTTTCGCGAGCTTCTCGACATCGAGGATGCGCGCATTCTCGTGCATTGCGCTGCAGGGAAAGACCGCACCGGGTTTGCGGCGGCCATTATTTTGCTGGCATTGGGGGTGTCACAGGAGCAAGTGATGCAGGACTACATGCTCACCCGGCGTTATTTTCACCCTCAGAAAGAGGTGGATCGACTGCGTCAGAAGTATCAGATGGAACAGATGGATGCCGCATCGGTGCTGCCTATGCTAGAGGTCCACGAGGACTATCTCTCCCGCGCACTAGAGGTTATCGAGCGCAACTATCCCAATGTTGAGGCATACCTGGAAGATGCCCTGGGCGTGGGTTGGGAGGATATCGAGCGGTTGAGAGCGCGCTATCTGGATTGAGGGGAGAGGGCGAAGCGCGCCGGATCAAACGGTCTATCGGTCCGGGTGAAGGACCGGCAAAGGCGATATGGGGTAGCGGGGTGGAGTGGCCGAGGCGCCGCCGCGCCTCGGAATGGTGCGGTGCTAGCGCGCCTTGCATGCGCCTTTGGCAGCTTTGATCTGTTTCTTTTCGCAGATGTCGCTCGACGCGTCGCCGACGCACCACTTCTTGCGGTTATTCCATGCAGTCAACTCGGCCTTTTTGCCGTTGGAGCACTTCACGGTGTACTTGGCGTAGGCGTTGCCTTCGCTGTCAGCGGCATTGGCGTTAAAAACGATGCTGGTAGGGCGTGCCGCCAGCGCAGTGGCGGATGCGGCGATGAGTGCTAGGGCAGCGGCAAGTTTCAAGAATTTCATGGTGTTACCTCGGTAGGTCTCGGATTGTGTGCGCCCTCGGGCGATCCGGGGTGCTGTTGGCCACAGTATAAGGGGCTGTGCGGGATATTGGGGTTACTAATTCGTAATTTTTGGGTAATAAAGTAACATTGCAGGACGAGAGTGCACCGGAGTGTATTTTAAGCTGCTGTTTTTAATAATAAAATTATGGTATCGGTGCGTTTATTAACACGAGTGTTAACGATATTTAATGTGCTGATAGGTAACAAGAGTGGCACATCGACCGAGGGCGACTAATGGCGTTGACTGTCCGCCCGGCCGGTCTTATCTGCTGGATGACTAGTGGCGTTATTTTCGCTAAGGTGGGCGCCCCCTACCAATGAGATTGCCGGTTTGACCGACTCGTTTGCAGATATTCGCCCCTATAAGGATGACGAAGTGGCGACAGTGCTCACGCGCCTGCTCGGTGACCCGGAATTCCTCGATACTCTGGGCGCTTATCGACTGGGGGGTTGGGCGAAGGCCTGTCCCGCCCTGGTGCGCCCCTTGGTTCGTTTCGCATTGGGGCGCGAACTCCGTTTTGTGTCAGATGTGCGCGGCATGCAGACCGTCATTGGGGGCTATATGGCCCGCATGATCGAGAGCACTACCGGGGGCTTTACGGTGTCCGGGCTGGAGTCGCTTGAGTCGGGCGAGGCCCATCTCTTTATCAGCAACCACCGGGATATCGCCATGGATCCGGCGTTTACTAATTACGTGCTGCACAGCCGGGGGCGCGAGACCGTCCGTATTGCGATCGGTGACAATTTGCTCACTACGCCGTGGGTGTCGGATCTCATGCGCCTCAATAAGAGTTTTATTGTCAAACGCTCGGTGAGCGGGCCCCGGGAATTACTGGCGGCCTCTAAGAACCTGTCGCGTTACATACAGCACTCGATCACCGAGGAGCAAGCGCCGGTGTGGATTGCGCAGCGAGAGGGTCGCGCCAAAGACGGAGTAGATCGCACGGAGCCCGTAATTATTAAAATGCTGTCCATGAGCCGCAACAAACGGACACAGAGTTTCGCCCAACACATCCAAAGTCTGCGTATTGTGCCCGTTGCGATCTCTTATGAACTGGATCCCTGTGATGCCTCGAAAGCTAGCGAGCTCTATGAGGTAGCGACGCACGGTATCTACCATAAAGGTGAGCAGGAGGATGTCGCCTCCATCGCTCGCGGCATCGCCGGTGATAAGGGGCGCGTGCACGTGTCCTTTGGTAAGCCCCTCGGAGCGGGCCTCGATTCGCCGGAGGCGGTGGCCACAGAACTGGATCGGCAAATCATCAGTGAGTACTGTCTGCACCCAACAAACCTCTTCGCCCACCGGCGGTTGCACGGCACTGATGCGCCGGTGCCCGATAACCTGAACCTCGAGGGTGGTGATTGCAGCGAAGACCAGTTTCAGGCGCGAATTGACGCTCTTCCGCGCGCTCATCAATCCTATGCTCTTGGGATTTATGCCAACGCGGTGGCCAGTAAACTGGCCCTGACCGGTAATTAATTTCCCTTGTTGAGCGACGCGATCAAGGACAGCATTCGCGAGGCCTACAGTGCCATTGTGGAAAGCAGGTCGTTGACGCCGCGCTGGGGGCAGCGTCAGATGATCGCAGAAATTGCCAACGCGCTGGGCCGTATTCCTGGGCCCGGCGCGGTGGGCAGTGACCTGCCGCCTGTTTGCGTGATTGAGGCCGGCACTGGCACCGGAAAAACCATAGCCTATTCTGTCTCCGCCATTCCTGTCGCGCAGGCGCGGGACAAGCGACTGGTCGTGGCTACTGCCACGGTGGCACTGCAGGAACAGTTTGTTAACAAAGACCTCCCTGACATCCTGAGCAGCAGTGGCATGAATTTCACTTATGCGTTGGCAAAAGGTCGCAGACGCTACGTCTGCCTCTCCAAACTCGACCGGCATATCGCCGAGGGCCAGGGTGCTTCTTCGGTCATTCCGTTGTACCCGGATGAAGTCGGTGCCCCGGCTACTGCCGAAGCCCTGCCCGTCTATGAAGGCATGCTTGATGCGCTGGGTCGCGGTCAGTGGGATGGAGATCGTGATAACTGGCCGGAGAGTATTGCAGAGCCGGTCTGGTACGGCGTGACCACGGATCATAGCCAGTGCAGCGGCAGACGCTGCTCTCATATTAACCAGTGCAGTTTTTTTCGGGCGCGGGACGCATTGCAGAACGCTGACATTATTGTTACGAATCATGATCTGGTGCTGTCAGATCTGGCTCTGGGCGGCGGCGCGATTCTGCCGCCGCCTGAGGAGAGCATCTATATTTTTGATGAGGGACACCACCTGCCTGACAAAGCGCTTTCGCACTTCGCCAGCTTCTGCCGACTGCACTCGACAATTGCCTGGTTGGAAGACAGCAGCAAGTCACTGCTCAATGCGGCTCCAGCCCTGTCAGGCCTGATTGGCGTGAAAGCCCTATTAAAGACCCTCCCCGCTGAAATGTCAGATACCAGTGCGGCGTTGGAGGTGGCTGAGCAGACACTGACCGTCCTGTTCGACGAGGCGGCCCCGGAGAGTGGCTCAGAGGAGCAGCAAGTGCGTCTCGAGCGAGGCCGTGTGCCGGAAGACCTTGTCATCGTGGCATTAGCGGTGGCGGGACACTTGCGGAAACTGGAAAGTGGTCTTTCGCGTCTGGAATCTGTGCTGGAAGAAGCGATTGATGATGATCATGCCGGTCTCGACAAGGCGGATATTGAGACATGGCATATCAACATCGGAGGCATGCTAAGCCGTGCGGAGGGCGCGTTGGCGTTATGGCAGGATTATGCCGTGAGCGGTGAAGATGAGAATCCACCGAGGGCACGCTGGATTACTCTGCTGACCGGCACTGGGCAAGGGGGCTTTGAGATGCGCTGCAGTCCGGTGTTGGCATCTGATATTTTGCAGGAGTACTTGTGGTCCAGGGCCGGTGGCGTGGTGGTGACTTCCGCGACTATGACGGCGCTGAATTCCTTTGACCGCTTCATGCTTCACTCGGGTGCGCCGCCGGATGCGATCTATAAGGTTGTGAGCAGCCCATTCAATTACGATCAGGCAGTTTTTGCGGTGCCAGCTATGGACTGTGATCCGGGAGATGCTGCGGCTCATACCAGGGCGCTCATCGAGCAGCTGCCGGAGATTCTGGAGGAAGAAGAGGGCAGTCTTGTGCTTTTCTCCTCGCGTCGTCAGATGCACGAGGTCTATGAGGGGCTGGGTAGTGAGTTGGATGGCCGCGTGTTAATGCAGGGGGATTACAGCAAACAGGAACTGCTGCGCCGGCATCGCGCAGCCGTCGATGCGGGCAGGGGCAGTGTCATTTTTGGTCTGGCCAGTTTTGCCGAAGGCGTCGACTTGCCCGGCGACTACTGTCGGCACGTCGTTATTGCCAAAATTCCCTTTGCGGTCCCGGACAGTCCCCTGGAGGCGGCTCTTGCGGAATGGGTAGAAGATCAGGGGCGCAACCCCTTTATGGAAATCAGTGTGCCGGATGCCGCTCTGCGGCTGGTGCAGGCCAGCGGACGCCTGCTCCGCACCGAGGAAGACAGCGGCAGAATTACGTTGATGGATCGACGTATCCTGACCCGACGCTATGGCCGCGCTATTCTCGATTCCCTGCCACCCTTTCGACGCCAACTGGGCTGAGTCTAGTTGTTCGCCTTGTCCCACAGTTGATGCCAGAACTGCAGGAGGGGTTCGTTCTTGCCCAGCGGAAGGTCTCGATGACTCGCATTAATACCGCGCTGGCAGGCCTCGGCCATGGGCAAATCCTCCCGTGCAAATACGTCGCCGCCAAATTCGTAGGCCTGTCGCGCCGCTTGCGGATCGCTGTGCGGATCATGCATGCCGATGTAACTCACGACTGATTCACCAGGGTGAGCCCCCGGCTCGGCGCGGATCATCTGGGCGCCGAGTGCGTTGATCAGTAACATTACGCCAGGATACAACGTGTAGGTGCAGGAGCCCTGCAGAGACTCGGGCCACTTTTCTTCAGGCATCTCCGCCAGGTCTTCTATCGATTTCAGCGGAAAGGCCCATCGGCTGTGGCGCTCGAACGTATCGAACACCGCGCTAGGAGACAACATTTGCGCCACGCTGTCCCGATGCAGGGTAGCGAAGTGATAGCTCTCGAGGCTGAGATCGTTGACCAGCTTCCAGTTTGCCGCCACGCGGTATTCGCGGCGGTCGAGAGCCCTGAAGTGTGCCAGCCCCAGTGCATCGAGTTCGTCGGCGATCTCGAACAAACTGTTGTCCACCTGTGCCTGTGTTACAGCCGGATCCACCCCGACCATTACGATACCGGAACGTTCGCATACCGTCAGGGGCTGCAGGGCAGTGTCGGATGTAGGGGCGTTGAAGCAGGCGTCCGCCGGTCTGCCGCGTAGCTTGCCTGCTGTGGTAAAGGACCAGCCGTGGAAAGGGCATACCAGTGCACGCGCATCGCCGCTGCCACTGGCAACGGGTGCCCCTCGGTGAGCGCAGGCATTAATAAAGGCGTGAAGCACGCCGCCCTCATCGCGCGTCAGCAGCACGGGTGTGTCCAGGACATCCAGTGTGAGGTAACTGTTGGGTGCCGGTAGTTCACCAGCGAAGGCTACCGGTTGTGGGGTGTGAATAAATAGCGATGCGCGCTCCTGCGCGAGACGTTCCGGAGATTGGAATGACTCAGCAGGAATTGTAATCTCCTGCGATGCGAGGTCCGTGCGGTTCGCCCTCACGTTCTCCAGCATGCGCCGGTTGAGTTCTGCTGCGGTGCGCTTATCCATGCCTCGATTATCCAGTACGAGACGGCGAAAGTGTAGGGTTAGGCAGCTAGAAAGAACACCGGTGGCTCCTCTTGTGCGCGCCACCGGTGTTAATGCGGAACCCGCTAGGGCGAATATTGCCAGCCGATAGTTAGGGTCCAGTCGACCTCAAGCTGTGGGCCGTTCAGATTTTGATAGACGGGGAGGCTGGCCTCAAATGCGAGCCGGTGCCCTTTGGCGGGTAGCAGCATATTCATTCCCAGTCCCAGATCGATACGCTGGCCACCCTGCAGACTTGGATCTGCAGTTTGCACGGGCGCCATGATGCGCGCGTCAATGCCATCGATATTGCCTCGGTCGTACATGCCGATGCGACCAGAGATACTGATGGAGTTGGATGCCAGATAACTGAGCCAGCTTTTGAGGTGGTATTCGTTACCCAGGGTGTATCCCTCGTCATTATCGCCTAGCCTTGTTATGGCGCCCAGTTGTGATCCCCAGCCCCAGGCCGCGGCTGTCGATGCATAGGTGAGGCCCGTAATCAGGTCGTAGGTGCCGCTGCCAAGTTGCATCGGATAGGGCAATCGAATCTTTGGCTGAGTATTTTTAGGGGTGAGTACACGCCCCTCCTCATCTTGGCTGCCGGTTGGAAGCGATACACCGAAAGTGGCGTGCCACTGATGTCCGGCGCCGGCAGGAGACAGGCCATACAGTGCGGAGACCGAGGTGTCTCCAAAACCCTCTGTGCTGGTTTTAAATTTTCCCAAACGCTCAGTGCCCATGGGCCCTGCGAACGTAATGTGTGTCATGTCCTTCGTTTGGTAGTTGGCCATACCCATGAGGGTGAGGCGGTCGGTGGGGGCGTACATGACTCCCAGCATGTGCATGTCCATCGTCATCTTGGTGGGCACGACCCGCAGTGTCGGCGGCATCATCGGTGGGTTGGCGAAACGATTCGGCACCGTTGTTACGATTTCTTCTGGTGACATCCGGGATGTGCTGTCGCGGTTGTCTTTCATCGACATGTGCATGTAGCGATAGGAGAACATTAATTCCCCTTTCTGGTGTATGTGGTCACCCATGACGGTAATGGGTGCATGGGTGTCCGGCCTTAGGTCGGCATTTGCCGTCGCGCAGGCGACAAGCATTACCGCGCAAGCGGTGAAGCGATGTTTCATACAGTAACTCCGTTGTGTGGACGTTATGTCAGGTTGGCTGGATAACGAACAACGGCGGGCGGGGCGCGTGACTGGAATCCGGACAAACGCGCAGTGGGGTGTTGTATCGAATCGAACGATAAAAGTGGACTGGGCAGCGGCACAATGCCCGGATCGTTATGCTGACAATCGAGCGCGAATGCGCCAGTGGCGCCATTACCGTAGTCACACTCGAAGAACAGGTTGTCACTGGCTGCCCCATGGTGGGCATGGTGCTCGCCATAGAGCGCGACCATAACGTGTTCTGGCATGCCGTCCGGACAGAGCTCCAGATACCAGCCCCCGCTGATGCCGGACGGCATAAAGCCAACCGGAATCACTATCCGCAGTAGCAAAGCCAGGGAGGCAAACGCGGTTAATACGCGGTATCTATGTGGCCGGGCTGGGGACATGACGGCATTATAAGGGCTGATAATCAATGCGCCTAGCGCTATCGCTGAGCCGCCCACCCTGTCGGGCGTATCGATCCGGGGCCGCGGTTATGGATCAGGAGTTACTGCAAGCCAAGCGCGCGCGGCCGCGCCCGAATTTGAACACAGCACTTTCTGAGAGGGAGGTGCGCTGGTCGCCCTGGGTCAAATGACTTTAAAACTCTTGATATACCGGCGCCTATTCGGGCAGTAACCGGGTGATTCGCGACCTGTCAGTATGACGTTTTCGGGTTATTCTATATAATAGATATGATGTAACATATCATTATGCTAATCTGCGAAAAGAGGCCCTGCAGAGTGATGATGTTTCGCCGGGTCAGCGCATCACATCCCACGCCGGAGTTGTATGCAACGAGCACCACCTGTTTGGTTATATAAGGCTGACTCGTCTCGCTGTTTCGCAAACATCAGGTCTTATCCAAAGCAGGCATTGCTGCCGTGGTTGCTCCCGCTGCCTCGAGGCGAGATCGACAAGATTTTAGTGGCGAGTCGGCTGGGAGCAAATAGCCTCCGGCTGGGTTCACCGCGCTGCTGGAGCAATATGGCCTTATGAGCACAAAATACGTCAACTCAGGAGCTATTACCTTATGCAACAAACTGCTAGCCAGCAGGGACTTATTGACCCGCCTTCATGTCAGCAAATCGGCGATGATGCTGGGGTGCTGCAAAAGGTTACGGAGCCTGGTACGGACCTGAGTCTCTGGCGTCGCCCAGTAGAGGCATCGATTGTTCAAGAAATTCAAAATTTGTCTGCCTCAGACCTTCAAAATATACGCCAAGCGACATCGCGCTTTTCATTTGATACCGACGTGAGCGGGCTATTGCGGGAGCAAGGTCTTGATCCTATGGCGTTCCAAAGTCTGCGTGCCGATATGCTCCGTCTGATCTCTATATTCTCGACAGTCAGTGAAGGTCGAGAGTTACAATTTCGTCTCCTGACAACAGACAGTGACGATTGCCGCCGTTTTCATCTTGATCGCGTGTATTTGCGCTTGCTATGCACCTATCAGGGGCCGGGGACAGAGTGGTTGACCGATGCGCAGGTTGATCGAGAGGCACTGGTGAGATGTCGCCCTAACAGCGAGGTCATGCGTTTCGGGGAGGCATCTCGATTCGAGACCTTCTGGGTTGGTATCCTAAGAGGCGATCCAAAAAATATTAGCTCTGGCCAGGTGCATCGCTCGCCGCCGATTGCAGACTCGGGAAGAATACGTGTGCTGTTCAGCATCGATTGCTGATTTGTCAATTTCGCAAGCGTGAACCCTGATTAATGTATCCCGTTTGCATTCTGTACCCACTCAATAAAGGAATGAGCCATGGCTTTGGGTGATTTGATTCAGGTCAAGAAGATTTTCGGAGTAGGCACAGAAGTGAAGGCTGACGCTGAGGTCTATCGGGAGTTTATGCTTATGGTGCTTGCGCGTGCGACCGATGTCGACGCTTATACGCATCCCGCCGAGGTCGAGGTGGTACAGAGAGTGCTGGAGGAGCATTTGGGGGAGCGAGTCAAAAGCAGCGACGTCCGTATCGCCGCCCATTCGAAGTTATATGAGACGGCCCCATTGGGGAGATACATTTCTCGCGTAGGCCTGAGATTCTCCAAGTACGAGCGTTGTCGCCTTGTCAGCGCGTTGATCGAGGTGTTGAAAGCCGACGGCCATGTGGCGACAGCCGAGGTGGAGTATTTCAATATGGTGGTATCGGCGTTGGAACTCGACTTTGCTGAGGCCGCGGGTTTAACCCGCAACTAGCCATGTTCAGAGTGACAATGACGGCCGGCGGCGCGCGATAGAAAATCATTCGTATTGCAATATTTGCCAGACAATTTGGAGTGATCTAATTATGCAGAACTCATCGCAACGAACGCTGCCTGTAACGGTTCTATCAGGCTTTCTAGGCGCCGGGAAAACGACCGTATTGAGTCATGTTCTTAATAACCGCGAGGGCAAGCGAGTCGCAGTGATTGTCAATGATATGAGTGATATCAATATCGACTCAGAGATTATCCAAAGCGAGGTTTCTCTGAATCGTAGCGAAGAGAAACTTGTGGAGATGAGCAATGGCTGCATATGCTGCACGCTACGTGAAGATCTATTGCAGGAAGTTACAGAATTAGCGCAGGACGGCCGTTTTGATTATTTGCTTATTGAATCAACGGGCATCTCTGAACCTCTGCCGATCGCTGAAACGTTTACCTTTGCCGATGAAGATGGCGTCTCACTCTCTGACGTCGCCACGCTAGATACGATGGTCACGGTCGTGGACGCAGTCAACTTTCTTCAAAATTATCGGGAAGCTCAGTCCTTGCAGGAATCTGGCGAATTCCTTGACGATGATGATCAACGCAATGTTGCCGACTTGCTTGTTGATCAGGTGGAATTTTCTGACGTCATTCTCATTAGTAAGACTGATCTAGTGAAAAACGATGATATCAACAAGTTGACTGCAATTCTGGCGACGCTGAACACAGAGGCCCGCATTATTCCGATCATTGATGGCCAAGTCGATATTGACGACATCCTCAATACCGGCCTATTTGAGTTCGAGCGGGCACAACAGGCGGCAGGTTGGCTCAAGGAAATGCGTGGTGAGCACGTACCGGAAACGGAAGAATACGGTATTAGTAGTTTCAGTTATGTCGCTCGCCGTCCCTTTTATCCTTCCAAGTTTTATGCATTTCTTCACAGTCTAGAGGACTACGGTAAGCTACTTCGCTCCAAGGGATACTTTTGGTTGGCGTCGCGTCCGGAATACGCCGGTCAGTGGAGTCAGGCCGGTGGTATCGCGCACTATGGTTTTGGTGGGATGTTTTGGAAGGCGGTTCCAGAGAGCCAATGGCCGAGCGATGACGACTATTTATCGTCGATTAAGGAAAAGTGGGTGGAACCCTTCGGTGATATGCGCCAGGAATTGGTGTTCATTGGCCAGGGTCTCGATGAGGACGAGATCACCGCGGCGCTCGACGGCTGTTTGTTGACTGAGGATGAACTGCTCCGTGGCAAGGACTACTGGTATGCGTTGGAGGACCCATTCCCCGTATGGGAGTTGAGCCAGTGAGGCCCGCATCAGCGGTTCAGCCCCGAAGCACCCATCGCTGTTCACCTGGCAAAGACGAGTATGACGCGGCGTTCCGCAGCCACAATGCGTCTGCTCTTGCTGGCATTTATCGAGAACAGATAAATATTGCCATTTGGCAGCGCAGACTCAGCGAGACCTTGGAGTCTAAAGTGGAATCGATATTACGCTCCGGGCGTGCGCTGCAAATCGCCAGAACGCTAGCACCAAAGCGCGCGGCGACCTGTATAGCAAAGTCTTTGCATATTTCAGATACAGAGGAATTCTGCCTCGATGTGGCTGAACTGGTCGATATGTTTTGTTGCTTGTTCGGTCGAAAGACAGCCGGCTTACGTTTGACTGTCCTCGATCGTGCGATGTGTCCAAGATTTCATGTTGATAATGTCCCCTGTCGATTGGTGACGACTTACCAGGGTCCAGCAACGCAATGGTTACCTCATACGTGCGTAAATCGGTCCGTTCTTGGCGCGGGCAATCAGGGCAAGCCTGATGCTGAGTCAGGCCTTTATGAAAATTCCAGTGATATACAGCAGTTGGGCGTCGGCCATGTCGCGCTGCTCAAGGGAGAGCACTGGGAGGGTAATGAAAATGCCGGCCTCGTTCACCGGTCGCCTGCGGTTCTGACCGGGGAGGGTCGTTTGCTCCTCACTCTTGATATGGTCGATTAACGCCGTATGCTTACCGGCCATAGGCGAAATGCAGGAAAAGGTCCCGAAACTCCCGGGAACCTGTGACGTGGCTCTGATGGCCGAGACGTATTTTCGTCGCGCGGTGCCTGCCCGCAATGAATCGATAGGTACGTAGGAGTGATTTTTGACGTTCAGCGGCAGGCTGACGCTAACGTAAGAATGTGATAGTTTGCTCAGCAATAAGACAAAAATTGAGAAATGTCTGATAGATGCCTCTTTATGGTGCCCTGTCCCCGAATTCTGACGTGTGTGCAGCCCCAACTGTTTGTTCTGGTCGGGTACCGTGTTGGCGGATGCCGATATCAGCCGGCCTGGAAAAAATTGTGGATCAGGGCTTCTACAGCATCACGGCGGCACCGCCAGGAAGTGCCTGTCTTTTTTGATTGAGGAATGATTGCGATGATGAAACACGTGCTAATAGCGGTTTGCCTTTTTCTGCCGTTGCAGTTGCAGGCTGCCGCTGTTGTCGGGGAGATGGCGCCAGAATTGAGCCTGCCTGCGGTTGTTGGCGAGGAGACTATCAGCCTGTCTTCCCTGCGGGGAAAGGTGGTTTACGTCGATTTCTGGGCAGCCTGGTGTGGCCCCTGCCGAGTGTCGTTTCCCCAGCTTCAGCAATTGCGCGATGATCTGGGCGAAAGAGGCTTCGAGGTCCTGGCGATCAGTGTCGATGAGCAGGTAGCTGACGCCAGAGCCTTTCTTGAGGAGGTGCCCGTCACTTACCCGGTGGTCCATGATGGGAAGGGCGTAACCCCTGCAGCTTATGGCGTGCTTGGTATGCCCACGGGGTACCTCATTGACAGGGACGGCGTGGTGCGCGATGTACATCAGGGTTACCGTAAAAGCGATGGAGAGAAACTGCGCGCAAAGATAGTGACGCTGTTGGGGGAAGAAAAATGACTGTCAAAACTGCGGTAGCTGGTCTTGTGCTTGTGCTGCTGTGCGGTTGTGAAACCGTACAACCGTGGGAGCGGGGTCTGCTCGCCAAAGAGGGAATGCAATGGACACCCAACATCATGGACGCGCGGCTGCGCAGCCAGATCTACGCCAGCAAAGAGGCCTCCTCTGGCGGCGCAGGAGCCGCTGGTGGCGGTTGCGGGTGTAACTGATGGCTACTAATAAGAACGACCGCAACCCGGCGCTAATGGCGCTGACGTCCAGCGCGCTGCTGCTGCCTGCGTATCAAGGCGCGCAGGCAGATGCTCCACCCGAATTCGCCGAAGCGGGTATGCAGTATTCCAAGTACAAAGAGGATGACATTACTGCGAACAAGGCCTTCGGCTTTACTGACTCAAGCAGGCAACGCTTCGATATTGATGTTGCACAGTTTCACTTGTTGGCCCCTGTGCTGGATGACTGGTCAGTGGCTGTGGATGTCGCCTGGGAAGATATGAGCGGCGCGTCGCCCTGGTTTGTTGGCGAGAGTGCCAGCGGTGATCCCAAGGTCATCATGAGTGGCGCCAGCATCGAGGACAACCGTACGGAGGTGAGCGTCACTACGCGTTACTATTTTGATCGTGGCAATAGCGGCCTCAGCCTCACCTATTCCGATGAGGATGACTACGAATCCAAGGCCGCCGCTTTTGACGGGGCCTTCAACAGTGCTGATGGCATGACCACATACAGTGGTGCAATCAGTTATTCGGATGACCATATAGATCCTACACAGGGCACCGTGCCTACGAATACCACCAGCGCAAGCAAAGATATTTACTCAGCATGGGCGGGCGTTACGCGCATTGTCAGTAAGCGCGCGATCGTGCGCTTTGGTCTGAGTTATACCTATCGCGACGGTTTTCTTACCGACCCTTATAAATTTCGTGATTCCCGCCCGGACGAGCGCAAGGAGTGGGTCGCGAGTGGGGGCTACAGACGCTATTTTGAAGAGCAAAACTCTGCCTTGCATGTCGATTATCGCTACTTTAACGATGACTGGGATGTGCAATCCCACACGCTGGACGTGGCCTGGGTCTGGGATTATTCGTCCGCGGTGACGTACACCCCGTTTATTCGGTATTACACGCAGCATGAAGCAGAATTTTTCAATAATCTGGCACAACGAGATCAGCGTTATTTTGCCGATGATTACCGCCTCTCTGCCTTTGGTGCATTTTCTTATGGCCTGCGCGCAAGCCGCAAAATCCAGAACTGGGAGGTGTCCGTGGACGCGGAGCGCTACCAGACAGACGAGAGTTGGGGCGTGTTCAGTGGCGAAGAGTCTCCTGGGCTGGTGGATTTTTGGCGCTATGGCATAGGCCTGAACTACATCTTCAAGTAAGCGCGCTGTCGTGCAGCGAGTCGATCACAGCTTTAAGGCGATGGGCGGCCCTGTCCGTTTTCGCATGGAGGTTGACGACGTCGGGCTTGCAGACGCTGCGGTCACGGCGGCGGTCGCTGAAGTAGAACGTCTTGAGCGCAAGTATAGTCGGTACCTCGATGACTCTCTGACAAACCGCATCAACCTCGCCGCCGGCACGGGTGAGGTGGTTCCTGTTGACGCAGAGACGGCGGGCTTACTCCATTACGCCACCACGGTGTGGCGCGAGAGTGGCGGACTCTTTGATCTTACCTCCGGCGTACTTCGTCGTGCATGGGACTTTCGCTCCGGGCGACTGCCCGAACAGTCAGAGATTGACGCCATCTTGCCGCTGGTTGGCTGGGACAAGGTGACGTGGGACGAACAGGGCGTCAGTTTGCCGTTAAAAGACATGGAGTTGGATTTCGGAGGTTGTGTCAAAGAGTACGCTGCAGATAGCGCTGCAGCGCAGCTGCAGCGCCACGGTGTCCAGTGCGCGCTGGTGGATCTCGCCGGTGATATGGCGGCGGCAGGACCACCTCGGCACGGACCCGGCTGGCCGATAGGCATCCGGCACCCAAGGGCACGAGACAGCGCCGCCGCCACTGTTATTTTGCCGCAGGGCGGATTAGCCAGTAGTGGCGACTACGAGCGCTGCATGGAGATTGACGGTGTGCGCTATGGTCATATCCTCAATCCCATCACGGGGTGGCCGGTGGGTGGCCTGGTCGCGGTGAGTGTTTTGGCTGAGCAATGTCTGGTGGCGGGTAGTGCAGCCACCGTTGCCATGTTAAAACCCGCGTCACAGGGTCTCGAATGGCTAGAGGGACTTGGCTTGCCCTGGCTCGCAATTGATAGGGATCTGCAGTGCCATGGCAACCTGCTGGAAGGCGGTTCTGATTAGGTCGATAGAATCCCGGGTAGCTCAGCAAGCGATGTAATTTGGTACCTTGCGCCACTGAAATCTTGGCTGGCGGTAAATGCGTTGTGCACGATCGCGCAATCAATACCGGCGGCGATGGCCGCCTGTAAACCTCGCTGGGAATCTTCAACAACCAGACACTCTTCCGGGCGCGCATCGAATCGTTTAAGCCCGGCAAGATAGGGCTCAGGGTCTGGCTTGGACTTTTTGTAGTCTTCTCTGGCCAACACAAAATCCATGTAGTGCGTTATGTTGCGGCGCTGGTGTATAAGGTTGAAATCCGTCCGCCTTGAGGTGGTGACGATCGCCATCTGGTGTGTTTTTACCAGCGTTGCGAGCACTGCTTCTACGCCCGGGATTTGGATATTCTCCCGTGCGAGATATTCTTGGTAGTAGGTATCGCGTCGTCTGCGTTGTGCTCGGGTCAGTCCCTCGTCGATTCCCTGCTCAATGGCCAAGTCCCAGCTGGAGGCGCCGTGAACCATGCGCTCCAGATACGTTTTTTTCTCGAGGGTGACGTTGATTTCAGCTAGTGCGCGCTGTGTAGCGGTGAAATACCAGTGTTCAGTATCGACCAGAACGCCGTCGTTGTCCCACAGGATGAAGTGCTTCATGCTCGTTCGGGAGAGGCTGCGAGCCTAGTCATGTGATAAGGGTGCCCATGCTCAGACGATCCTCAATGTTAAAACCCAGAGCCTGATAGAAGTCGGCTACCTGCCTGTTATGCGAACGTATCTGTAAATTGATCTTGATACAACCTAGCGATTTGAGAGCCGCGATAGTGTCTTTTACCAGTGCGGCCCCGGCGCCATTGCGCCGGTGTTGTGGCAGTGCGGCGACAGCATAAAGCCAGCCCCTGTGTCCATCTTAGCCTGCCATGCATCCACCGACGACCTGCTTGTCTAGTAGTGCCAAAAAGATGAGATCGTCAACGGCCAGTTTGGCATCAATCATCCGTGCGGACGAGTTGTGGGGTTGTTGGTCGTTAAACACCTGGGCCCACAGGTCAATCAGGGGCCGGCGATCGACGTGTTGGTAGCGTCTAATCAGCATGAAGGCATCCTTGTTTCAGTCGTATCACCGGTGTGGAGACAGGGGGTGCTCAGGTAGTGTGTGTGAACACAATGACGATGCAAAAGGATACACCGAGGAGTGCCCAGCTCGTGACGAGTAAAAATACCATAGTAGAGCGTGCAGAGCGCCGGAAAAGCAAGTAAATCCAGCCCAGAAACAGCAGGGTGCCGGTGCCAAGCAGAAGCGCGAGCTCCTTGCTAGTAGTGAGATAGGAGGTATTGACGAACCCGGTATCGACGAGGCTTCCCACGAGGAAAGCTAGCGGTCCCA